>NZ_JBNKVP010000010.1:0-75208 GCF_050299255.1 Vibrio sp. | reverse complement strand
CATATCTTGACACCGCATGATAGCCACTGACTCATGGCAACAGATAGTGTTGTTCAAACGTTCGCCAAACTGATCGAGCATATCGCGAATAAGTTTCTGCGCGGTGAGGTTACGTTAGCCGATCTTTTGAATCTGGATGATAAAGAGATCGAAATCGACGTCGCCGCACCGCAGATGGGGGTCGAGATCATGGCTCCTCCAGGTATGGAAGAGATGACCAACCAGCTTCAGGGTATGTTTGCCAACCTGGCCGGGGATACCAAGAAGAAACGTAAACTGAAAATCAAAGATGCCCTGAAAGCGCTGACTGAAGAAGAAGCGGCTAAGATGGTCAATCAGGAAGAGCTGAAAGAGCAGGCGATTTTCAACGTTGAAAACAACGGTATTGTGTTTATCGATGAGATCGACAAAATCTGTAAGCGTGGCGAGAGCTCCGGCCCGGATGTGTCCCGTGAAGGGGTGCAGCGCGACCTGTTGCCACTCGTGGAAGGCTCCACGGTCACGACCAAGTACGGCATGGTGAAAACCGACCACATTCTGTTTATCGCCTCTGGCGCGTTCCAGGTGGCAAAACCGTCTGACCTGATCCCGGAATTGCAGGGGCGTCTGCCAATCCGGGTTGAACTGGAAGCGCTCTCCAGCGACGACTTCAAGCGGATTCTGACCGAACCGAAAGCGTCGCTGACCGAGCAGTATATCGCGCTGATGGCCACCGAGCAGGTGAAGATAGACTTCAGTGAAGACGGCATCCAGCAGATCGCCGATGCGGCCTGGCAGGTCAATGAAACCACCGAGAATATCGGTGCCCGTCGACTGCATACTGTGATGGAGCGTTTGATGGAGGAGATCTCCTTTGATGCCACTGAGCAGTCCGGCCAGACTTACACCATCGACGCTAATTACGTTCAAACCCGCCTGGGTGAGTTCGTCGAAGATGAAGATTTAAGCCGTTTCATCCTGTAAGTTTACTGCTATTGATGAAGCCGTCCGTAAGGGCGGCTTTTTTTGTTAGCTCACTCTAACTATTTAAATATCCTATGATTTTTGGTCGAATTATTAATTATCTGATTATTTATTCTGGTCGTTTTTTGCTAACGTCTCCCTGTTGATGAATTACCACAACACTTTGTTTTTGCTTGGTTTATGTAATTCATGCAACCCAAAATGGAGAAATAACAATGAACGACCTTGGCTTAGGACAAAACTCAAAATTGGAGAAACGACGTCAGGTTCTCCACCGGACCATTCGTGCCGCTGTGTATGGCGGGCCCTTGCTGGCCCTGGGCCTGACGATCAACAGCTCAGTGTTGATGACAGATGCCGGCTACAGCTATGTCCATCAGAACAATATGACCGGTGAACTGGACGTGTTTACCGAGCCTGGCATTCACTTCCGAATGCCGTTTCTGTCCAAAATTACCAAATACGACCAGGTGATCACGGTGTCATTTGGCAACAGCAAAGGTGAGGATTTTTATCAGCGGCTGGATCCGGTTCAGGTCCGCTTTGCAGATACCTACATCGGCCAGATCCCGGTCACTTTCCGCTTCAAACTGAGCAACGACCCTCAGGCGATGATCAAAATGCACCGTGAATTTCGCAACAACAGCAACCTGATCGACGCGTTACTGGTGAAAAATGCCAGAAACGTTACGGTGATCACCGCAACCCAATATACCGGTGAAGAATTTTTCCAGGGCGGGCTAAACCAGTTTAAATCCAAACTCGGTGACCAGCTCAGAAATGGCATCTACACCACCGAGCGTCGTCAGGTCGAAGTGGAAGAGCTTGATTTGGCTCCGGTCGGGGTCAACCAGGCCAACGCCAATCAGTTGCAACGTACCAATCAACTGGTGTGGAAAACCGTGCCGGTACTGGATAAAGCCGGTCAACCGGTACGCCAGGACAACCCGCTGCAGCAGTACGGCATCCATGTGACCCAGGTGACGATAGGCGACCCGCAACCGGAGCAGCAGCTCGATCAGCTGCTGGCAGACAAAAAGCGTCTGGTGGCGGATCGGATCCGCGCCATTCAGGAGCAGGAGACCTCAAAAGCCCAGGCGGAGACGGAACAGCTGCGCAAAGAGATCCAGCGGACCCGTGAAGTACAGGATGCCCAGCGCCAGAAAGAGCTGGCGATTATTGCCCAGCAAAAAGAGGTGGAAGTGGCCCGGCAAATTGCCGAACGGGAAATTGTCGAAGTGGAGAAAACCAAGCGGTTGGCCGAGGTCGAAAAAGAGAAAGAGCTGGCGATCGCCGAAGCGAACCTGGCCATTCAAAAGGCCAATGCCTTATCTGCCGAGTTTGAAGCCAAGGCGATTTTAGAGACCGGCCGGGCGGAGGCGGAAGTATTAAAAGCCCGATATGCCGCTTTGGGGGCTAACCGGGAAGTCTACCTGGCGGAGTTAAACCGCGATGTCGCCAACGCTCTGTACAGCAATCTGCAAAACTTCCAGGTGCAGATGCCACAAAACTATATCGGTGGCAGTGACGAAACCGGTTTGAAGACCAATCTCGATGTTATCACCGGTTTTGGCGCGCTGGGGCTAATGGATCAAACCAAAAAGGTGGTTCAGCAGTAGCCTAGAGCACTCATCATCGCGAAAAGAAAAAAGCTGGCTTAGGCCAGCTTTTTAGTCGGACGTTGGTAACGCGCTCGGTTAAATCATAAACACAAAGATGACTGCCAGCGCGGTGATCAGCCCGGCGACAAAGTAACAGGCCACTTTGCCGGCCACGCCCACGTGCAGTTTCAAATCGTGCATGCCGTGATGCAGACGGTGCATGGCATGCCACATTGGCAGCGCCAGGCTAGCAATTACAAACAGGGCACCGATGAAGCTGGTGGCAAAATCGGCCACCCGCTCATAACTGAGCGCCTGCTCATCCACAATACCCAGCGGGGCAAGAATGCCCAGCACCAGAATAGTGACCGGGGTGATCATGGCAAACCAGCTGCCGCCGGCACCGAACAGGCCCCACCAGATAGGCTCGTCAGAACGGGCTGGCTGTTTGTCTACTCGATATGGATTCGTCACAGTTCTCTCCTTACACCACAATCAATACGACCAGTGAGATAAAGGCGACGGCCGCCCACTGGGACAAAACGATGACCTTTTTATCCAGTGGCTTACCACCGACTCGAATCGGCATCACCTGAGGCATCATGTTAAAGAAGGTATGGGCATGGAACAGGCTGCCCACCAGCGCCACGATATTGATGGCGACCACCAGCGGGTTGGCCATAAACTCCAGCCAGCTCTGCCAGGCTTGTGGGCCTTTTACCAGCGCTCCCAGCCCAAAGGTCAGGAACAGGGTAAACAGGATCAGTGGCAGTACGGTGGCTTCGCGCAGCATGTAGAAGCGGTAAAATGGATGCTTGCTCCACCAACTGCTTTTCATTTCACGAACATACGGTTTACGGTTAGTCATGGTTAGGCCTCCTGAGACGACGTTGCATCAGGCTTGAACATCGCAATGACAAAGTCCATCGAAGACTCGATCTTGCTCTGGTTTACCGCCGCGGCAGGGTCAACACTCTTCGGACACACTTCAGAGCAGTAACCGACAAAGGTACAACCCCAGGCGCCATTTTTACCGTTGACCAGCGGCATACGTTCTGCCTTACCATTGTCACGGCTGTCCAGGTTGTAGCGGTGCGCCAGGGTTATTGCCGCCGGGCCGACAAATTCCGGATTGAGACCAAACTGAGGACAAGCGGCATAACAGAGACCGCAGTTGATACAGCCGGCGAACTGCTTGTATTTAGCCATCTGTTCCGGCGTTTGCAGGTTGGTTCCGTCTTCTGGTTTACGGTCGTTGCCGATGATGTAAGGTTTGATCGCTTCCAGTCGCTCGATAAACGGTGTCATGTCGACGATCAGATCTTTCTCAATCGGGAAGTTGGCCAGTGGCTCAATTTTGACGCCTTCCGGGTAGTCACGCAGGAAGTTTTTACACGCCAGTTTAGGCACGCCGTTGACCATGATGCCGCACGAACCACAGATCGCCATCCGGCACGACCAGCGATAGGACAGCTGTTTGTCGAGATGGTCTTTCACATAGCCGATGGCATCCAGTACCGACATGGTTTCGTCAAAGGGTACTTCAAAGGTTTGGAAGTACGGTTCTGCGTCTTTCTCCGGATCGTAACGCAGGATTTCCACTTTTTTGACTCGATTTGCTGTCATCAGGCTTGCTCCTCTGCGTTTTGCTTGGCTTCTTCTGCTGCAGCTTTTTCGGCCGCTTCACCATACAGACGCGCCTTCGGCTGAGATTTAGTGATCGTCACGTCGCTATAGTCGATCTGTGGCGCCTGTTCCGGCTGGTAGAATGCCAGTGAGTGTTTCAGGAAGTTGACGTCGTCGCGCTCGGTGCAGTCTTCATCCAGACGCTGGTGGGCGCCGCGGGACTCTTTGCGTAAGATGGCTGAGTGGACCATGGCTTCGGCGACATCCAGCCCGTAACCGACTTCAATCGCGTACAGCAGGTCGGTATTGAAGACCTTGCCCTGATCTTTGATCTGGATATGTTTGTAACGCAGTTTCAGCTCGGCCAGTTTTTCGATGGTCTGCTCCATCAAATCCTGCTGGCGGTAGATACCACAGCCCGCTTCCATGGTGTGACCCATTTCTGTGCGGATGTCGGCCCAGTTTTCCTCGCCCTGCTGGCTCATCAGGGCATCGATACGCGCCTGAACGGCTTCGACTTGTTGTTCGATGGACTGATCGTTCCAACCCGGGAATTCCGCTGCGCGCTCGACGGCGGTTTCACCGGCGACCCGGCCAAAGACGACAAACTCCGCCAGTGAGTTGGAGCCAAGCCGGTTAGCGCCGTGCAGGCCAACGGACGCACATTCACCGACCGCAAACAGGCCCTTAATGCGGGTTTCACAGCGGCTATTGGTTTCAATCCCGCCCATGGTGTAGTGGACGGTTGGACGAATCGGGATCGGCTCTTTGGCCGGATCGACGTTGACATAGGCTTTGGCCAGTTCACAGATAAACGGCAGTCGTTCCTGCAGGTAATCTTCACCCAGGTGGCGCAGATCCAGATGAACCACATCACCCAGCGGGTGCTTGATGGTATTGCCTTTCTGCTGTTCGTGCCAGAATGCCTGCGAGACTTTGTCCCGTGGACCGAGCTCCATGTATTTGTTTTTCGGCTGACCGACTGGCGTTTCCGGCCCCATGCCGTAATCCTGCAGGTAACGGTAGCCATCTTTGTTGACGATAATACCGCCTTCACCGCGACAGCCTTCGGTCATCAGAATACCGGTGCCCGGCAGGCCGGTTGGGTGATACTGGACAAACTCCATATCCCGCAGTGGCACGCCGTGGCGGAAGGCCATCGCCATGCCATCACCGGTGACGATGCCGCCGTTGGTGTTGCAGTGATAGACTCGACCTGCACCGCCGGTTGCCAGTACCACGGACTTGGCTTTGATCACCACCAGTTCGCCTTCAGACATGTGAATGGCGATCAGGCCCTGGATCTGACCGTCATCGACCAGTAAATCCACCACAAAATATTCATCAAAGCGCTGGATATTGCTGTACTTCATTGAGGTCTGGAACAGGGTATGCAGCATGTGGAAGCCGGTCTTGTCGGCGGCAAACCAGGTGCGTTCGACTTTCATCCCCCCGAAGCGGCGAACGTTGACTTCACCATTCTCTTTGCGGCTCCATGGGCAGCCCCACTGTTCCATCTGAATCATTTCACGGGTGGCGTTTTCCACGAAATATTCCACCACATCCTGTTCGCACAACCAGTCACCACCTCCGACGGTGTCATTGAAATGGTTGTCCAGGCTGTCTTCTTCTTTAACTACGGCGGCAGATCCGCCTTCCGCCGCCACGGTATGTGACCGCATGGGGTAAACTTTGGAAACAAGCGCGATGTTAAGATCAGGGTTGGCTTCTGCCGCAGCAATGGCAGTTCGTAGTCCGGCCCCACCAGCGCCGATGACCGCGATATCTGTGGTGATTATTTGCACAGTTATCCTCCAGTATATGTGTGCGGATTATCCGCTTATAGTCGTGTAGCTGGCTGTCCCATACCCACAAAGTAGATGGAAATTGCTGACTTCCGATGAGGAGTTTGTGGGATGGACCAGTAGCTAGAAAGTGGTATTGCTAGTGTAGAAGAGCTTTTGAGAAGAAAAATTGATTCAAACAAGCTTTTATCCCCAATTTACATGGTGTTATTCGAAATTTATTGCATATGTGATTAATCTCACGCCGTGCTGTCGGCCAGGGAAAACAAATTAAGTTGTATCTACACGGTGGCTGGCTAGAATAGCCGCACTGTTGCTCTCTGGAATCCTTTTATGTCTCGTCTTTCCTGGTCGCCGACCGCGACTATCGCCCAGCTTAAACAGCGGGCTGAGTTAATTCATCAGATCCGCCAGTTTTTCGTTGATCGCCAGGTTATGGAAGTGGAGACGCCAGCGATGAGTCACGCCGCGGTGACCGATATCCATCTGGATACCTTTATGACCCATTTTGTCGGTCCGGGTTACGCGAGCGGGCGGCCACTCTATTTCGCCACCAGTCCGGAATTTCATATGAAACGCCTGCTGGCGGCGGGAAGCGGGTCGATTTTCCAGATTGCCAAAGCGTTTCGCAATGAAGAAAACGGTCGCTACCACAACCCGGAATTTACCTTACTGGAGTGGTATCGGGTTGGCTTTGATCATCACCAGTTAATGGACGAAATGGATCAACTGCTGCAAGGCATTCTCAACTGTTTGCCGGCCGAGCGACTGAGCTATCAGCAGGCGTTTATCCGGGTGTTGGGTGTCTGCCCGCTGACCGCCTCAATGCCGACGCTGAAAAACACCGCAGCCACCCTGGGTTTAAGTGATATTGCTGAGCCGGAGCAGGATCGAGATACTTTGCTGCAGTTGCTGTTCAGCGTGGGAGTGGAGAGCAAAATTGGCCAGCAGGCACCGGCATTTGTCTATGATTTCCCGGCCAGCCAGGCGGCGCTGGCCAAAATTAACCCGGATGACCCACGCGTGGCCGAGCGGTTTGAAGTCTATTTTAAGGGCATTGAGCTGGCGAACGGTTTCCACGAACTGGACGATGGCGACGAACAGTTGGCGCGTTTCGAAGCGGACAATGCGAAGCGCAGACAAATGGGGCTGGCGGAACAACCAATCGACCATCACCTGATCGCCGCACTGAATGCGGGGCTGCCTGCCTGCGCTGGGGTGGCGCTTGGCATTGATCGATTGATCATGTTGGCGTTAGGCTGCGACCACATTGACCAGGTCACCGCTTTCCCGTTTGATATCGCGTAAGCGGCGAAGGACGAAAAACAAAACGGGGCAAACCATGCCCCGTTTTGTTTTCTATGCCTATTGCGTCAATCAGACGAAGCGGTCTCCACCGTGCTAGGCCGTTGATACCAAGGGAAGCGGGCATCGGTTTTTTCAAACAGGTTGTGGCGTTTGCTCAGCATCTGGCCGCCATCCCGGGTAATCGGTTGCCAGGCAATGGTAGCCCGGCTGGTGCTGGGCTTGATGGTGACAATATCCATCGGGATAGAGACATAAAAGCCCTTGTTAAAGCTGCCTTCGCCATATTCTTCTGCCGTCAGGTTGGTAAAGGTGGCAAAAGCGCCCACCGTTACACCAGACTTAAACTGTTTGGAAAAGTCCACCCGGGCACCTTTATCGCCACCAAGGAACTGACCGGCACTGACTTTAAACAGCGTATCACGCAACCAGTCCCATTGTGGCATGTAGTAACCGGTGACATGACCGGTGGTCCCTTTGCTCAGCACATAAGCCTGACAGCGGGGGATCGGCTCACTACAACTGCTCTCATCATAGAAAAAGTAGTCGTCTTGATATACACCGAACCAGGAGTTCGGATCACGTTGGCTGACTAAGTTGGCGTCGATACCGATCGCCCAGTTTTGGTTCAGCGGCCGGTAAAGCAGTTCGCCACCAACCCCGGCAAACATCATTTCCAGGTAGCCGGCGTAGACCTGACTGTAAAGATTGTCCGCTGGTTGCTCAAACCAGGTCAGCTGCAGGTGGTTCATTCGTACCGTGTTGTCATGCACGTAGGCACGGAACATGGTTCTTACCCTCGGTGTGGCGTAGTTGCGCACATGGGGGGAGTTTTCCACATAGTTAAACTTGTCGTAGTTGTCGAACAGGTTGAGGTAGATGGAGCCTCCCAGCTCAATGTGGTCGGTCAGCCAGACATTGCTGGTGCCATTGATACCAAAGCTGTACAGGTAGAAGGATTCTGGTCCGCCAACGCTCTGTTTCAGTACCGGTTCAAAACCGTAATTCCAGCGTTTTTCTGTGCTGGCATCCACTGATTCCGGAGTCGGGCCAGGGTTGGTCACCTGATAACTGTCTGCTATTTTTTCGTCGATGGAGTGGCGGCCTGCCGCCGAGACAAAGCTTGCCCGGTCAATATCGGTTTGCGTCAGGGTTAAGCCGTCTCGGGTTTCGGTAATGCGGAAGGTTTCAATATCATTACCGGCGTGCTGGTCGAGAATGAGCGCGGCACGCTCAATCGCTTCGCTACGATCACGATATTTCTTCTGCTCGCCGGTCAGGGTTACAGTGCCGGCGTCGGCGGTCAGGCGGCTTTGCCGGTAACCGGCATTGTTACTCAGCTCGCGTGTGGCTTTTGGCCAGTCGCCATCGGGCGTTTGACTGCTCGGCCTAAGCGCCGGTTTTGGCTCATCGCGCCATATTGCGCTGACCTGGTTGAAATTGGTGGCGAAATTTAACCCTAGCGTCAGGGTATCGCCGCGCTGGTAACTGACTTTAGCATCCCCCCAGTCGCCGAGCCGGTAGCTGACACCAAAGTTCCATGGCGTGTGCTGGGTCATGCTCTTGCTACCGCGTACCACCGGGAAGTCCTGGCTGTAATCATTGCCGTCATACTCCAGCTTTAGCCGCAGAGGAGCATACGGGGTCTGATACTCAATACCGCCAAACAGGGCACTCGGGCCGGTAAACCAGCGCTTGTAGTCGACGCTACCGCCTTTGCCGGCAACGTCGTCGTAGCGCTGGCAGAAATAGTCGTCAGCACTGCAGAAAGGGTTGTTGACATTACCGCTCTGGCCCAGATAGCCCCAGCCTAGCCCCAGGGTGAAGTCAAACGCACCAACGCGTTTGGTCGCCGCGAGGTACTCGCCATCGAACAGGCCGGTGCCGCCAAAATCGCGCACGCCAATCGAGGTTTCCGGCAGCCAGTAGCTTTCATTGAGTAACCGCAGCTTAAAATCGATGCCTTTGTCGGTATAGAGAGTATCACCGCTGTAGTTCTTGTCACCACTGAAGTACATATCCGGAACTTGAGTGTAGCGAATCGTGGTTTCCAGCCAACTGAACAGCTGAATCGACGCACTGAGATGGTGATAGTCGCGGTTGACATTGACACCTAAGCTAAACTCACCTTCATCCGCCATACGTCCGGAAGGTACTTGGAGCAGACCCACCCCGCCGAAATCGGTCTGGGAGACGGACCAGGTAGTATCGTTGGCCTGGGCTGCCAGGGAGATTGTCAGCGGCACAAGGCCGGAGCAGACGATCAAAGAGTGCAGGTTTTTCATAGTAAAGCGGGTTTCCGTACTTTGATCAGGTCAAGCAGAGCTTGCTCCAAATCCATTATTTCTGCAGAGGGGTTGGCAAAGCCAAGGAACAACACGGTGCCAGGCGGCAATGCAACTTGCTGGTGATTCCAATAGGCGTAACCCAGTTTGGTCACGCTGCCATCAGGATAAATCGCCCAGACATGACTGTTATCGGCACTGGAAAGGGGTTTTACCTGGCGAAGATAGTCGCGGGCGGTGTGGCCTGGTGCAAAGCGTACGCTTTGTGGTTCAAAAACCAGTCCTTCCACCTGGATGGTCGTTGGACGTTGCGGCAGCAGTAACTGATATTGGCCGGTCAGTTTAGGGTTGTAGTCCGGTTCAATCCGCACCAGATCATAGTCAAGCGGGAGCAGTTTACGGTCGCCAACCTGCCAACTGAGCAGTTGCGTGTGCAGTACCTCAACAGAACCTTGCAGCGACTCTGAGATGCTGGAAAGCTGCTGTAACCGGTTTAGCAGTAACTGCTTGTTCTGCTGCGCCTGATTGCTGTCGGTCTGATAGAGGTAGGCATAAGCCGGGGCTCGGGTTAATAGGTGATTATGGCTGTGAGTCAGGGTGTCACTTAACACCTGTTCCAGTCGCGGCGATTCTTGGTACTGCAACTGAAGCTGCTTCTGTCCGTCGTTAACATTAACGAGCGTGTTAGCCAGTGAGTTGGCTGAAACGGCAGTCAATAAAAGCCAAAGCCAGTGAGAGATGTTCATTATCGGTCACCGTTATTCCAAGTCGTCGTAGGGTTTCAACAGTTCGGTTTCTATCCGTGTGCCTTGAGGGCTTAACCATTGAATTGATTTCACTACCTGGCCAGAACGGGTGACCCAAAATTGGTTCTGCATTTGCTGATCCAGGCTGGAAAATTGGATCTGTTCGCGCCAGATGGTAGTCGGCTGTTGCCACAACAGAGAGGTCAGAGTCTCTTCGCCCACCGGTTCGGTGGTGATTTGGGCAGCATAGCCAAAGCGGTAATTCGGTTGCCAGTCGTAACTGAGTTGCCATTGAAAAGGGGCAGTTTGTTGAAAGTCGGGCCATGGGTCGGCGCTGCTGATCCCTGCCAGGTTTTCGTTTAGCAGCCGCAGGGTTTTTACGATGCGGCCGTTTTCCGTCACGATCATCGCTTTGTCGGCCGAAAGCCATTTTAACTGTTGCCGGCCAGTTGTCGGGTCTGTGTCGGCAAAGCCCAGCACCATAAAAACTCTTGGGCCATCGTTAACCCGGACATACATGCTGGCGTAGGGAAGTTGGTCGACTTGTTGTTTGGTCATCACTACGTCATCGAAGCCAAACAGACCTTCTTTGACGGTGTCACTGGTGTCTTGAAAGCGTTGAGTACAGCCAAGCAGGCTTAATAGGAGCAGGCTGGCAAAAATCTGAGTGAGGCAGCGCATGAGGTTCCCTGAGAAATGGACAGCAAAAAAACACCCTTAGAAACTAAGCCAGCAACTAAGGGTGTTCCACATCAGAGCGGGCAATACTTAGTTAGTACCGTCAGTACCTGTAGTGCCGTCTGTGTTGTCTGAAACAGATACGCCTACTGCAACTACAGTTACACCCAGAGCCACTGCAGACGTTGTTACTGCACCTGTTGCACCAGCAGCGCCAGCACCAGCAGTTTCAGTAGCAGCGAATGCTTGAGAAGAAACGCCCAGTGCGACCAGCAGAGTTAATGCAAGTTTTTTCATTATTAAATCCTTGTAACGAATAGATTAAACATCGATGTTAGAGCTTAGGGCTCCAAAATCAATACTATAAAAAGGTTCACCAATTGTAAAAATAAAGTTTTATTATCTGGCTTATTGATAACTTGATTAATTGCTCAGGGTGGTATTTACGTGCTTCAGGTTATAAGTGGCGATGCCAGCAACTCTGGCTGAGTGGAGAACTTGTGACCGCAGCCGCCATAGCGGTCGCGATTTAAATCAAGGTTTGGTAACAGTCCTTAACAACGACTCGCCTCTCCGGGGCGCTTCCGCTATACTCCGAATCTGAATTTTACTCTGGGTGGCGCGATCCGCCCATCAAGTGCAAGAGCGGGAATATGCAGGAATACATTGAGTTTTTTCAACAGAATATGATTATGTCACTGGTCTGGGTTGGTCTGCTGGTGGCGCTAATAATGAATATCGTCAAGTCGTCTACCGCGGCTTACAAAGAGGTGTCTGCCCAACAAGTCACTCAGTTAATCAACCGCGAAAACGGTGTGGTGGTGGATATTCGCTCGAAAGATGAGTTTAAACAGGGCCACATTACCGATGCAGTTCACATTTTACCGTCTGATATTAAGTCCGGTAACCTGGGTAACCTTGAAAGTCGTAAGTCTGACCCCATTATCGTGGTATGTAAGAGCGGACAAACGGCGCAAGAAAGTGCCAATTTGTTAGCCAAAGCGGGCTTTGAGCAGGTGAAGCTACTGAAAAATGGTCTAATGGCCTGGAATGAAGCCAACCTGCCACTGGTTCGTGGTAAGAAATAATCCGCTTACTGAGAGCATGCGCGAACAAAAAAGCGCCCGAATTGGCATAGTGGTGTGACGTTTTGCACGTAATCACCGCTTGTAATAGCCAAGCGTGTAGCTCTCGGTTAGTCTCGGGGCAATCAAATTAATCGTATTTAAGGATCTCAATAATGGCTGAAGCAGCTCCACAACAAGAAGCACAGAACTTCGCAATTCAACGTATCTTCCTGAAAGATGTCTCTTTCGAAGCGCCAAACTCACCGGTTATGTTCCAGCAAGAGTGGAACCCGGATGTGAAACTGGATCTGGATACCCAAAGCCGTGAACTGGGTGAGGGTGTATACGAAGTGGTGCTGCGCCTGACCGTTACTGTGAAAAACGCGGAAGAGACCGCGTTTCTGTGTGAAGTGCAGCAAGGTGGTATCTTTACCGCAGAAAAAATGGAAGCGGGTCAACTGGCTCATTGCCTGGGTGCATTCTGCCCGAACATCCTGTTCCCATATGCACGTGAAACCATCTCTAGCCTGGTTGTTAAAGGTACCTTCCCTCAACTGAACCTGGCTCCGGTTAACTTTGACGCGCTGTTTATGAACTATCTGCAGCAACAAAGTGAACAGCAAGGCGGTGAGTCAGAAGCATAATTCGATTGTGCCTGACCTAGGTGATGAACTTAGACGGCGCAGCAGTTAGCTAAGCCGTCTGTTATTTGCCGACAAAATGCACAAAGCATCCGTTCAACGCGATGCGTTGTGCATTTTTTGTTTACAATTATCAGAAATAAGAGAAATTAGGCCTCACTATGAACGAGTCACCTTCAGATAACGGATATGGTAAAGCGATCTCAATGACGGTCATTGGCGCGGGTTCTTATGGGACCGCGCTGGCGATCGCATTGTCTCGTAACGGTGCCAATGTAGTGCTTTGGGGCCATGAGCCTGAGCATATGGCAAAGTTGCAGGCCGACAGAGCGAATCAGGCCTTTTTGCCCGGTGTGGACTTTCCACCCAGTCTGATTGTGGAAGCGGATCTGGCCAAGGCGGTGCGAGCCAGTCGCGATCTGCTGGTGGTGGTGCCGAGTCACGTGTTTGGTCAAGTGCTGCAGAGTCTGCAGCCGCATCTGCGCAATGATTCACGCATTTGCTGGGCGACCAAAGGGCTGGAGCCAAACACGGGCAGACTGTTACAGGAAGTCGCTCATGAGACGCTTGGTGAGAACTACTCGCTGGCGGTGTTGTCTGGCCCGACTTTTGCGAAAGAGCTGGCGATAGGCTTGCCTACCGCTATCTCAGTGGCGTCTCCGGATGCGGATTTTGTTCGTGATCTGCAGGAGAAAATTCACTGCAGTAAAACATTTCGTGTCTATGCCAACAGTGATTTTACCGGCATGCAACTGGGCGGTGCGGTGAAAAACGTCATAGCGATTGGGGCCGGGATGTCCGATGGCATCGGCTTTGGTGCCAACGCCCGAACGGCATTGATCACCCGAGGACTGGCTGAAATGTGTCGCCTGGGCGCCGCGCTGGGCGCGCACCCCGAAACTTTTATGGGTATGGCCGGGCTGGGGGATCTGGTGTTAACCTGTACCGACAATCAGTCCCGTAACCGTCGTTTTGGTCTGGCGTTGGGTCAGGGTAAAGACGTGGATACTGCCCAGCAAGAAATCGGTCAGGTGGTGGAAGGGTATCGCAATACCAAAGAAGTCTGGTTACTGGCTCAGCGTATGGGAGTTGAAATGCCGATCGTGGAGCAGATCTATCAGGTGTTGTACCAAGGAAAAGACGCCCATCTGGCCGCACAGGATCTTTTGGCTCGGGATAAAAAAGCCGAAGCGTAATGAGGCAGCTTGGCAGGTAAGGTGATAAGGGAATATAAGCAGGAACCAGTCGATGAAACAGTGTGAAAAACAGAAAGTATGGCAGACCATAGTCCGCGAAGCTCGTGAATTATCAGAACAAGAGCCGATGCTGGCCAGTTTTTACCATGCGACCATAATCAAGCATGACAGCTTGGCGGCCGCATTGAGTTATATCCTGGCCAATAAACTGGATACCGCGTCCATGCCGGCAATGGCGGTGCGCGAAGTGGTGGAAGAGGCGTTCAAGGCGGACCCGGAAATTACCGCCGCCGCGGCTTGTGATATCTGTGCTACTGTCCATCGCGATCCTGCAGTTGCCCTCTACTCGATGCCGCTACTGTATCTGAAAGGTTATCATGCCCTGCAGGGCTACCGGGTGGCTAACTGGTTGTGGAATCAGGGACGTAAAGCGCTGGCGACCTACCTGCAAAATCAGATATCCGTGGCCTGTCAGGTCGATATCCACCCAGCTGCCCGCATCGGGCGCGGCATCATGCTCGACCATGCAACGGGGATCGTGATCGGTGAAACGGCGGTGGTGGACGATGATGTCTCCATCTTGCAGGATGTGACGCTGGGCGGTACCGGCAAAGAGTCTGGCGATCGTCACCCTAAGATCCGCGAAGGGGTGATGATTGGTGCTGGCGCTAAAATTCTGGGTAATATTGAAGTGGGTGAAGGGGCGAAAATCGGCTCCTGTTCCGTGGTCCTTCAGCCTGTTCCTGCCCACACTACTGTGGCTGGTGTTCCGGCTAAAGTGGTTGGCCGTCCTAAATCAGATAAGCCGTCACTGGATATGGACCAGCAGTTTAACGGCAAGTCTAAAGGCTTTGTCGGTGGTGACGGCATCTAGTCGATACTTCGAGAAAATCAAAAGGCGGCCCACAGGCCGCCTTTTTTATCCAATGGCATCTAATTCAGCCAACACTTCTTCCGCCCATTCAACCCAGGCCTGGCGTACCAACAGATTGCGTCTTAGTGTCAAACGCTCCAGTCGCTGTTGTTTGTCCATTGTGGCTGGCGTCGAGTAGTAGGCGTGCTCAATTTCCTGGTAGTGCGCGACCAGTTTGCGAGATTCTTCGACTAACTCGGCTAACTGTGCCCTGAATGGGCCAGCGTCCTGTACGCCGCAAGCCATCAGTTTGGCGGAAAATTCATCCCTAACTGTTGGGTGTGCGGTCGGTTGGTCAAACCATTCCCCAAGTGCGCTACGGCCGGCATCGGTTATTGAATAGACTTTACGATCGGGCTTGCCTTCCTGCGGTTCAAGTACACAGGTTACTAATTGATTTTGAGCCATTTTGTTCAGCTCGCGATACACCTGCTGGTGACTGGCTTTCCAAAAGTAACCAATGCTGGCAGAAAATTCTTTTGTTATGTCGTATCCAGTGGCGTCACGAGTGCTGAGGACTGTTAGGATTACGTGTGGTAATGACATGTCTTTAATCCAAATGATCAATAATGCCAATGCCGAAAGAGGGAGAGATTGCTGATTGCCATGCGTCGCTTTTGATGCGGCTTAAACGGCGGATCAGCAAAGACGGTACGATCGGTCTTGGCATAAACTACAAACAATTTGCTCGTATCTCTGTTGCACTTCTTTGTGGTGCGCGGTTAAATCCGTCAGAACAAGCAATACCAACCTGAGTTGGTCATGTCACCTTAAAAGCCGTTATCACCTAGATCGAACCGGTTAGCGGTCGATAATTCGCGCGCTGTTAAAATTATTGTCTTGTCGCGAAGTGGCGTAGTATATCTAAATAATAAGCATAAAGTAGAATAGAACGCCAAGTTTTCAGAAAAAACTGACAAAAATCTCAATAGCGAGCAACTTTAGTATATTGTTTTGGTTGTCGTGCGGTAAATTCCACTTGCCTGGAGTTTTTGTCTGTTACTGGCGGTATTTTGACGTATTCGTCAGATAAATATAAAGGACTGACACATGTTCAGTCCTTTATCTGTTGCTAGCCATCTAAGTCCACGCTGGACGGTGTCTCGGGCAGGATTAACCGGTATTACGCATCCCGGCTGCGATCCCGGCGATAGTGACCATCAGCGCTTCTTCCAGCTCTGGCGCCGCTTGTTCATCTTTACGGGTACGGTAAAGCAACTCGGCTTGCAGCATATTCAAAGGTTCGACGTAGATATTGCGCAGACGAATCGATTCCTGACCCCAAGGATCACTCTGCATCAGGTTTTCGTTGTTTTCCACGTTCAATACCGCATCGATGTCTTTTTGCAGCTGAGCACGCAGCTTATCGCCCAGTGGCAGCAGGGCCGGATCGGCCAGTCGTTCGTCGTAGTAGCGCGAAATTTCGATATTACACTTCGAATAGACCATTTCCAGCATGCCCAGGCGAGTGGAGAAGAACGGCCACTCGCGACACATTTCTTCCAGCAACGCCTGATGGCCTTTATCGATCGAATACTGGATCGCTTCACCGGCACCTAACCAGGCCGGCAGTACCAGTCGGTTCTGGCTCCAGGAGAAGATCCACGGGATAGCACGCAGACTTTCAACTCCGCCATTCGGGTTACGTTTGGCCGGTCGTGAGCCCAGTGGCAGTTTACCCAGTTCCAGCTCCGGAGTGGCCTGGCGGAAATATGGCACAAAGTCGGGTTCACCGCGCACCACGCTGCGGTATGCCTCGCAGCTCACTTCAGACAGTACGTCCATCAGATCGCGCCACTCTTGTTTTGGCTCAGGTGGCGGCAGCAGGTTGGCTTCCAGAATCGCACTGGCGTAGAGGTTAAAGCTGTTGACCGCGACGTCGGAAAGTCCCAGTTTAAAGCGGATCATTTCGCCTTGTTCGGTAACCCGCAGTCCGCCTTTAAGGCTCTTCGGTGGCTGTGACAACAGTGCCGCGTGCGCTGGTGCGCCGCCGCGGCCAATGGTACCGCCACGACCGTGGAACAGGGTCAGCTCAATGCCTTCTTCGTCGGCGACTTTGACCAGGGCATCCATCGCGCTGTACTGAGCCCAGCCCGCTGCCATTACACCCGCATCTTTGGCAGAGTCCGAATAGCCTATCATCACCATCTGGTGATTCTGGATAAAGCCGCGGTACAGGTCGATCCCCATCAGCTGTCGGATCACTGACTCGGCATTGTTAAGGTCATCCAGGGTTTCAAACAGTGGACAAACGTCCATACGATACGGACAGCCGGATTCCTGCAACAACAGGTGCACGGCCAGCACATCGGAGGCGGTACGGGCCATAGAGATAACATAAGCACCAAAAGCCTCGCGCGGCTGATTGGCGACAATACGACAGGTATCCAGCACTTCCTGCACTGGCTCTGAAGGTTGCCAGTCGCGCGGCAGCAGCGGTCGTTTTGACGCCAGTTCGTTGGTCAAAAATGCCACTTTGTCCTGTTCGCTCCACTGATCGTAATCGCCAATTCCCAGGTAGCGGGTCAGTTCAGACAGGACATCCGAGTGGCGGGTGCTCTCCTGGCGGATATCCAGTCGTACCAGGTGAATACCGAAAGCTTTCACCCGGCGTAGGGTGTCGAGCAGTGAACCGTCGGCGATCACGCCCATGCCACATTCATGCAGTGACTGGTAGCAGGCGTACAGTGGCTGCCACAGTTGGTCAATGTGCTGCAGAGGTGCTTTGTAAGAGAGCTGCTGGCCGTGAATTTTGGCATCCAGGACGTCTTTGGTTTCGGTCAGTAGCGACCGCAACTGTTTCAGAATCGCCCGGTAAGGTTCATGTTGCTCTTCACCGGCCAGTTCACGTACCTGGTCGTTGCATTTGGTCATCGACAATTCGCTGACCAGCTCATTAATGTCGGCTAAATAAAGGTCAGCCGCTTTCCAGCGTGAAAGCAGCAGCACTTCACGGGTAATGCTGTGGGTTACAAACGGGTTACCGTCCCGATCGCCGCCCATCCAGGAAGAGAAGTGCACCGGTCGGGCATCGATCGGCAGACCTTCACCCAGGTGATTAACCAGCTTTTCATCCAGATCGCGCAGAAAATCAGGCACGGCCTGCCAGAGCGAATTTTCCACGACGGCAAAGCCCCATTTGGCTTCGTCGAGCGGGGTTGGACGCTGCTGACGGATCACATCTGAATGCCAGCCCTGGGCAATCAGCTGCTCCAGGCGACGCTCGGTTTTCTGCCGTTCTTTAAAGGACAGATCGCTCAATTCCAGTTTCGACAGGCACTCATTGATTTTGACCAGTTTGTTGATCATGGTGCGGCGAGTGATTTCTGTCGGGTGGGCGGTCAGTACCAGTTCGATATTCAGGTCACGTACTGCCTGGGCGGTATCGAGTTTACTGACGCCATTCTGGCTCAGCTTGGCAAACAGAGCATTGACGCTGTCTGGTTCGCAGACATGGGCTTCGCAATGACGAGATATAGTGTGGTACTGCTCAGCCATGTTGGTAAGGTTGAGGAACTGGTTAAAGGCCCGCGCGACCGGTGTGAGCTGCTCATTGGGCAGATTCTTGATCTCTTCGATCAAGGCCTCTCGGTCTTGCTGTTTGCCTGCACGGGCAGATTTAGACAGCTTGCGAATGGTTTCAACCTTTTCCAGGATAACGTCGCCATGAGCATCTTTAATGGTGTTACCCAACAGTCGACCTAACATACTGACATTGCTTTTCAGCGCCGCGTATTTTTCGTTCATTGTTGTCCTGCCTTGTAAAAAAATTACATTCCATGTCCTTGCTAGGTAAACAATCTAGCGAAAAGTGTCGTATGGAGTCAATTAAAGCCGTAAATGTTTTTCCATCTTGGTGCAAAGAGTGCTCTTGATCGCACTAATGTGAGGCTGAGCACTAATTGATGAAAATTAATTACATAACTGATCTCTCAGCCAATCCGGCCCCGTATCGATAGGGGGCCGCATCGTCGGGTTAAAAACAGTAGCGCTTGATCGCTTTGGCCAGAATATCGATGGTCGGTTCGATAAACTCAAACGCCAGGTATTCGTCCGGCTGGTGCGCCTGGTCAATCGACCCGGGACCGAGCACTAGGGTTGGGCACAACTGCTGTAAAAACGGCGCCTCGGTGCAGTAGTTGACCGTTTCTGTCGGATGCTGGCAGATCTCCTCAACGCCCTGGATAAAGGGATGGTCTTGTTGGCATTCGTAGCCTGGAATGGCTTCATGCAGTGGGGTGATAGTGATCCGGCCGGGCCACCTGGCTTCGATATCGGCCAGGGCTCCGCGCAGCATATTGTCCAGGCCATCAAGACTGATGCCTGGCAGTGGTCGCACATCGTAGTGCAGTTCACAGCAGCCGCAGATGCGGTTCGCGCTGTCTCCGCCGTGGATATGACCCAGGTTCAGGGTTGGGTTAGGAATGGCAAACCCCGGGTGATGGTACTCTTTCACCAGTTTGTCGCGCAGCTTCATCATGGCAAACAACACTTCATGCATGATCTCTATCGCATTGACGCCCAGTGCCGGGTCTGACGAGTGACCGGATTTGCCGGTGACGCGGATGGCATTGGCGACGTGACCTTTATGGGCGCGGATTGGCACCAGACTGGTTGGCTCACCAATGATGCAGTAGTCAGGCTTAACCGGCGCATTGGCGGTGAAATCGCGCGCCCCCAGCATGGTGGTCTCTTCGTCACAGGTAGCCAGAATGTATAGCGGTTTGGTCTGGCTGCTCCAGTCAATTTTCTTCACCGCTTCAATAATAAAAGCAAAAAAGCCTTTCATGTCGGCGGTACCCAAACCGTAGAAACGATTATTTGCCTCGGTCAGGGCATGCGGGTCATAGCTCCAGCGCCCTTCGTCAAACGGCACTGTGTCGCTGTGTCCGGCCAGCAGTAAGCCGCCTTCACCCTGGCCGCGCTTGGCCAGCAAATTGTATTTGCCAGGGGCAACCTGCTTGGTGTCGACCTCAAAGCCGACATCTTTCAGCCACTCGGCGAGTTTTTCAATCACTTCGGCATTGCCTTGGTCCCAATGCGGATCGGTAGAACTGATAGAAGAGGTGGAAATCAGGCCGCGGTAGACCTCGGTAAAACTGGGTAATCGCATATTATCTTTGCTCCTGGTATTGACAGCGGGTATCTTAGCAGGTAAAACACATATTAAATCATATTAAATGAATAAAAACGCAAATAAAGGTGATTTTGCAAAATTAATAGTCACTTCCCTGTCTGCGATTTGTTGCTAGAAATTGGATGTTTAGAGATGCTTAAAACCACGATCATCGGCGCGAGCGGTTACACAGGTGCAGAGCTGGCGCTAATGGTGGAAAAACACCCTGAGCTGACGCTATCAGGTTTATACGTTTCAGCCAACAGTATAGATGCTGGAAAGCCGATTGCGGCGTTGCACGGCAAGTTAGCGGGAATTATTGACGCTGCCGTTGAGCCGTTACTGGATGTGGCACAAGTGGCTGAGGCATCTGATGTGGTGTTTCTGGCTACCGCGCATGAAGTCAGCCACGATTTGGCCCCGCAGTTGTTGGCCAAGGGCTGTCAGGTGTTCGATCTGTCCGGCGCCTTTCGCGTCAATGCCGAAGGCTTTTATCCGCAATACTACGGTTTTGACCATCAGCACGGCCAATGGCTGGAGCAGGCGGTTTATGGACTGGCGGAATGGAATGCTGAGGCGATCAAGCACAGCCCGTTAATCGCGGTGGCTGGCTGTTACCCGACCGCCTCTCAACTGGCGCTGAAACCGCTCCTGGAGTCTGGCCTGGTCGATACCGCGCAGTGGCCGGTGATCAATGCGACCAGTGGGGTCAGTGGTGCCGGACGTAAAGCTTCGATGACCAACAGTTTCTGCGAAGTCAGTTTGCAACCTTACGGTGTCTTTACCCATCGTCACCAGCCGGAAATCGCGACCCATCTCGGCTGCGATGTCATTTTTACTCCGCATTTGGGGAATTTCAAACGCGGCATTCTGGCCACGATTACCCTCAAACTGGCGCCGGGGGTGACAGAAGAACAAATTAACCAGGCGTTTGCTACTGCTTACCAGGGCAAACCGGCCGTCCGCCTGTGCCAAAGCGAGTTGCCTCGGATCCAGAATGTCGAATTCACGCCATTCTGCGATATTGGTTGGAAGATGCAGGGCCAGCACCTGATTGTGGTCTCAGCGATCGACAATCTGTTGAAAGGGGCTTCGAGCCAGGCGATGCAATGTCTGAACATCCACTACGGGTTTGATGAGCTTACCGCTCTTATTTAAAGGAACAGTTATGACAGTCAGCGAGCAAAAACCACTGGTGATTAAATTGGGCGGTGCCGCGCTATCGAGCAGCGACACCCTGGCGCATCTGTTTGGTGCCATTGCCGACTATCAGGCCCAGGCGCAGCGTCCGATTGTGATCGTCCATGGTGGCGGTTACCTGGTGGATGATCTGATGAAACAGCTTAACTTTGCCACGGTAAAAAAAGACGGCCTGCGCGTGACCCCGTTCGAACATATCGCGGTGATCACTGGCGCCCTGGCGGGGACCGCCAACAAGCTGCTTCAAGCTGAAGCGATCAAAAACGGTATCAACAGTGTTGGCCTGAGTCTGGCCGACGGCGGTCTGTGCCAGGTTGAGCAGTTAGATGAAGAGCTGGGCGCGGTGGGCAAAGCCACTCCGGGCGACAGTCAGGTCGTCAAGGCGCTGCTGGCCAGCGGCACGCTGCCGATCATCAGCTCGATCGGCATTACCCCGCAGGGTCAGCTGATGAATGTCAATGCCGACCAGGCAGCGGTGGCTGTAGCGGGTGCGTTGCAGGCTGAGCTGGTGTTGCTGTCGGATGTCAGTGGCGTGCTGGATGGCAAAGGCAAACTGATCAAAAGCCTGAACAAGCAGCAGGCACAGTCACTGATTGACGGCAAAGTCATCACTGATGGAATGATAGTTAAAGTGCAGGCAGCACTTCAGGCGGCCAACGAGCTGGGCCGAGCTATCGAGGTGGCCAGTTGGCGCTACCCAGAACAATTGGCGGAACTGTTTGCCGGACAAAGTATCGGTACCCAGTTCCTGCCGCAAACTGAACTGTAATCAATTATTGGAAAAATGAAAACCGGCCCACTGACCGCCATGCGCAGTACCGGATGTTGGGAGAGAGAAAATGAGTAAAGTACAAGTCAATAAAGTGGTAGTGGCATACTCTGGCGGTCTGGATACCTCCGTGATTATTCCATGGCTGAAAGAGAACTACGACTGTGAAGTGGTGGCGTTTGTGGCCGATGTTGGCCAGGGTGATGATGAGCTGGAAGGCATTGAACAGAAAGCCAAAGCATCCGGCGCTTCTGAGTGTTACGTCGTTGACCTGAAAGAAGAAATGGTCAAAGAGTACATTTACCCGACGCTGAAAACCGGCGCTTACTACGAAGGTAAATATCTGCTGGGTACCTCAATGGCACGCCCGATCATCGCCAAAGCTCAGGTTGAAGTGGCCCGCCAGGTGGGGGCTGATGCGCTGTGTCATGGCTGTACCGGTAAAGGTAATGACCAGGTGCGTTTTGAAGGCGCGTTTGCGGCGCTGGCCCCGGATCTGCATGTGATTGCGCCATGGCGCGAATGGGATCTGGTCAGCCGTGAACAGTGTCTGGATTACCTGGCAGAACGTAATATCCCTTGCAGCGCCTCGCTGACCAAGATCTACTCTCGCGACGCCAATGCCTGGCATATCTCCACCGAAGGTGGCGTGCTGGAAGACACCTGGAATGAGCCGAACGAAGATTGCTGGGTATGGACGGTTGCGCCGGAGCAGGCGCCTAACGAGCCGGAATACGTAACGATTCAGGTCGAGAAAGGTGAAGTCGTGGCAGTGAATGGTGAAGCAGTGTCACCTTACCAGGCACTGGTCAGCTTAAATGAAAAAGGTGCCAAGCACGGTGTTGGCCGTATCGATATCGTTGAAAACCGTCTGGTTGGCATGAAGTCTCGTGGGTGTTACGAAACTCCGGGAGGCACCATCATGATGGAAGCACTGCGGGCCGTTGAACAGCTGGTACTGGATAAGACTGCCTTTGAGTTCCGTGAAGAACTGGGCGTGAAAGCCTCGCATCTGGTCTACGATGGTCGTTGGTTTACCCCGCTGTGCAAATCCATTATGGCTGCAGCAGAGGAACTGGCTCAGGACGTTAACGGCGAAGTGGTCGTGAAACTGTACAAAGGCCAGGCAACCGCAACGCAGAAACGTTCGCCAAACAGCCTGTATTCAGAAGAGTTTGCTACCTTCGGTGAAGACGAAGTGTATGACCAAAGCCATGCTGGCGGCTTTATCCGTCTCTACTCACTGGCGAGCCGGATTCGTGCCCTTAACGAAGCCAAGCAGAAGTGATTTGGCGCTAAATAAATAGTCAGACAGACTGATAGGTGAAAAAGCCCGTTTGCCCAGCAAGCGGGCTTTGTCGTTCTGTATGATTACCGGCAAATCGTTCAGTACGATTTTGCTGAATAACTATGTTAAAAAAGTGAATTTTTACTTTATTTTTTGTTCAACATGCCGTAACGTTGACCCATACAAAAAATTAGGCTGATAATAGCCAAAACGTATCGTAGCACATGCAGTGAGTTGTGAGCATTAGGAGAAAGGCAATGGCATTATGGGGCGGCAGATTTACCCAAGCGGCAGACACGAGGTTCAAAGAGTTTAACGATTCACTTCGCTTTGATTACCGATTGGCTGAGCAAGACATTGTTGGCTCTGTGGCCTGGTCCAAAGCGCTGTTGTCGGTCAATGTGCTGACGGAAGAAGAGCAGCAAAAACTGGAACTGGCGCTGAATGAGCTGAAATTGGAAGTGATGGAAGATCCGCACCAGATCCTGCGCTCCGATGCCGAAGATATCCACTCCTGGGTTGAGCAACAACTGATCAGCAAAGTGGGCGATCTGGGTAAAAAACTGCACACCGGCCGCTCGCGGAATGATCAGGTGGCGACCGATTTGAAACTCTGGTGTCGCCAGCAGGGCCAGCAACTGCTGATGGCACTGGACCGCCTGCAGGCACAGATGGTGTCTGTGGCCCAGCAGCACCAGGCGACGGTGCTGCCAGGTTATACGCACTTGCAACGTGCCCAGCCGGTAACATTCGCCCACTGGTGTCTGGCCTATGTGGAAATGTTTGAGCGTGACTATTCACGTCTGCAGGATGCGCTGAACCGTCTCGACACTTGTCCGCTGGGTTCCGGCGCGCTGGCAGGGACCGCGTACCCAATCGACCGGGAAATTCTGGCGCATAACCTCGGTTTCCGCCGGGCAACCCGCAACTCGCTCGATTCCGTTTCGGACCGCGACCACGTGATGGAGCTGATGTCGATCGCGTCTATCTCAATGCTGCATCTGTCCCGTCTGGCAGAAGATATGATCTTCTACAACTCAGGCGAGTCGAATTTTATTGAACTGGCCGATACCGTGACCTCTGGTTCCTCTCTAATGCCACAGAAGAAAAACCCGGATGCGCTGGAACTGATCCGCGGTAAAACGGGTCGGGTTTACGGTGCCATGGCTGGCATGATGATGACGGTCAAAGCACTGCCACTGGCTTACAACAAAGATATGCAGGAAGACAAAGAAGGCTTGTTTGACGCGCTGGATAGCTGGAACGACTGCATGGAAATGGCGGCGCTCTGCTTTGACGGCATCAAAGTTAACGGTGAGCGGACGCTGGAAGCGGCTAAACAGGGTTACGCCAATGCGACTGAACTGGCGGATTATCTGGTGGCGAAAGGCATTCCGTTCCGCGAAGCGCACCATATCGTCGGTGTGGCTGTGGTTGGCGCGATTGAAAAAGGCTGCGCACTGGAAGAGTTATCCCTGGCCGAGCTGCAGCAGTTCTCGGCGGTGATCGAGCAGGATGTTTACGACATTCTGACCATCGACTCCTGTCTGGAAAAACGCAGTGCCTTGGGTGGCGTATCACCAAAACAGGTCGCATATGCGGTGGATCAGGCCAGCAAACGTCTGGCTCAACGTGATACGTCGTCGGTTAAGGTTCGCCCTGCACGCCTGACCGACATCGAAGCGCTGGAAGGCATGGTTGCCTACTGGGCCAACATGGGTGAGAACCTGCCGCGTTCACGCAGCGAACTGATCCGCGACATCGGCTCGTTTGCCGTCGCGGAACATCATGGCGAAGTGACAGGTTGTGCGTCGTTGTATGTGTATGACTCCGGACTGGCAGAAATCCGTTCGCTGGGCATTGAAGCTGGCTGGCAAGGTCAGGGGCAGGGGACGGCGATCGTACAGCACCTGGTTGATAAAGCGCGCCAGATGGCGATCAAGAAAGTGTTTGTGCTGACCCGCACGCCAGAGTTTTTTATGAAGCAGAACTTTATTCCGACGTCTAAATCGCTGTTGCCGGAAAAAGTGCTGAAAGATTGTGACCAGTGCCCTCGTCAGCACGCGTGCGATGAAGTTGCGCTGGAAGTGAATCTTATTGAGCAATTAATCACTAAGGTAAATGTTGCCTAACTTGCTGATTAATTAGAAGGTTCTAAAATAAAGGCAAAAAGATCAAAAAAAGATCGATTATTTCTGAACCAACAGTAAAAGGCAGTGTCTATAACAATACCACTGCTTTTTCTTAGAAGAATCTAAGAGAGCCCCAGAACCGAAATTGGATTTGGGGCTTTTTTGTATCTGCCATTTGCTCCGCTAACCTCTTTAATTTACTCACAACTTTGCTCACTGATCGTGTTTTTTGCGTTGCCGCAATGGCAGGACAATAAACTTCATCCACAGGTGTAGAAACAGCAGGAAATTGAAGCCAAATCCGGCCACGATCAAAGCGATAGATTCAATACTGCCGGGCGTTTGACGAAAATTGAACCACCAAATGATCCAGCACAGCACCGACAATACCGTTAACTGATCCATACAACGGCGACAGCGACCGATTTTGCTCCAGAACCAGTTTTGCTTGCAGTAGTGACAGCTCATACAGGGCCTCAGATAAGCGCGCTTAATGTCCATCATTGTACAGCATCCGGGCCCGCTCACTAGTGACCACACCATGATTAACACCATTGGTAAAAGCGACGCTTCTCTGCCGCCACATTACGCTTGCTGTATAAGTGGACAATAAAACAATTTGATAGATAGATTCGTTCGATGCTATGTTTTCAATAGTTACATTCTATTGGAGTGACAATGAACATACGAGATTTCGAATACCTGGTGGCTCTGGCGGAGCACAACCATTTTCGTAAAGCGGCGGAAGCCTGTTTTGTCAGCCAGCCGACTCTGAGCGGCCAGATCCGCAAACTGGAAGACGAAATGGGCACGACGCTGCTGGAGCGCAGCAGTCGGCGGGTACTGTTTACCGATTCCGGCCTGCAGCTGGTCCAGCAAGCCAAGCGAATCTTAGCCGAAGTTAAGACCTTCAAAGATATGGCCAGCGGTCAGAGCGGCACCATGACCGGACCAATTCATATTGGCTTTATTCCCACGCTGGGACCATACATACTGCCGTTGATTGTACCTGAGCTGAAACAGCGCTTTCCTGAGCTGGAACTGTTTCTGTATGAGGCACAAACACAGCAACTGGTGCGTCAACTGGAAGATGGCAAGCTGGACTGCCTGGTGCTGGCATCAGTGAGTGAAATCGAGCCGTTTAAAGAAATCGAGCTGTATAACGAACCGTTGAGCCTGGCGGTGCCATGTCAACATGAATGGTCGGAGCTGGAGCAGATGGATATGGCCGAGTTGAAAGGACGCACCGTGCTGGCGCTGGGCGATGGCCACTGCCTGCGGGATCAGGCGCTGGGCTTCTGTTTTGCTGCAGGAGCCAAAGATGATGACCGCTTTAAAGCCACCAGTCTGGAAACGTTGCGCAATATGGTGGCGGCCGGGGCCGGGATAACCTTGCTACCCAAACTGTCGCTGCCGGGTGAACGGCAAAAAGACGGGGTGTGCTATCTCAAAGCGGTGAACCCGGAACCAAGTCGTCGTATTGTTCTGGCTTACCGGCCGGGATCGCCGCTGCGGGCCCGTTTCGAACAGCTGGCCGAGGCGATTAAGCAGCGCCTCGAACTGCAGGGATAACCTTCGCTTCGGCTGCAATGAATGATGGCAGAAAAATAAAAAAGGTTGCTTAATTGCAACCTTTTTTGCGGTTCTGGGCAGCGCCAATCATCAGCGCCGCTTTTAGGATCTGCCGCTTAGAACAACGGTTCGTCGGTCCCGTCACTGTAGACTGATTCCGTGAAACTCTCTTTGACGAACTCAGTCGGCTCGGTACCTTCCAGGAAGTATTCAAACATAGAGCTGGCGTCAAACTTGTTGGTCAGCAGGCCGGTATCACGGTCGATGCGTACCCGTACGATTTCCGGCGGCAGGGTATGAGGCTGAGCCGGGGTGTTTTCCAGCGCGACCTGCATAAAATCAATCCAGGCTGGCTGGGCCGTTTTCGCCCCGGCTTCGACACCGGAAATCTGTTCTTTACCCAGATTCGGGTTACCGCTGGTTTTTCCTAGGTTGCGGTTGTGGTCGTCAAAACCGACCCAGGCAATCGCCACGACACCGGGCGCATAGCCGTTGTACCAGGCATCTTTCGAATCATTGGTGGTACCGGTTTTACCGCCAATATCACGCCGATCCAGAGCCTGAGCCCGCCAGCCGGTACCATTCCAGCCGGTACCTTCTCCCCAGTCGCCGCCGCCCCAGATGTTGCTGTACATCATCTCACGCATCAAAAAGGCCGTTTGCTCGCTGATCACTTGCGGCGCGTATGCCGGTTGCACATCCTGCTCGGAAAACTCTTTACTTAGCGCCGGTGATTGCTCGCAGTCGCTGCGACAAATCACGCTCGGCGTGGCTTCAAATTCCATCTCACCGAATGGCCCTTCCACTTTGCTGATGTAGTACGGTTCTACATAGTAACCGCCATTGGCAAACACGGAATAGCCTTGTGCCATCTTAACCGGTGTCAGGCTGCCTGCCCCCAGAGCAATGGTTTCTGAGCGGGGCAGCTGGTCGAGCTCAAAGCCAAACCGGGTCAGGTATTCACGGGTTTGATCCAGGCCGACTTCGCGCAACACCCGCACCGCCATGACGTTTTTCGACTGAGCCAGACCAATACGCAGGCGGGTCGGGCCGATGTAGGTTGGTGGTGAGTTTTTTGGTCGCCATGCAGTACCCTGGCTCTTATCCCACTGGTTGATCGGCGCATCGTTGACCAGTGAAGCCAAAGTCATGCCGTGGTCGATGGCCGCAGAGTAGATAAACGGCTTGATACTTGAACCGACCTGACGCACCGACTGGGTGGCACGGTTAAATTTGTTGTGGATGAAGTTAAAACCGCCCACCAAAGACAAAATGGCACCATTTTCCGGATTCATAGCCACGAAAGCGGTATTGGCGTTCGGTACCTGGCTAAGTTGCCAGCTGGCCTCTTGCTGGTCGGTTTGTGGTGAATGCTGACGCACCCAGATCTGCTCACCGACGGCCAGCACATCCTGGACTCGTTTCGGGGCTGAGCCTTGACGCTCATCGGTCAGAAAACGTCTTGCCCATTTGATGCCTTCCCAGCTTAGTGTCTGTTCACCCAGGTTTTTGACCCAAACGGTCGCCTGTTTGTCGCTGACGGCCGTCACTACGGCAGGCTGCAATACACCGTAGGTCGGCACTTTATCCAGAGTGGCGTCGATTTGTTCACTGTCCCACACCGGCTGATCTGGTTGCCACAGTACTGTTTCCGCGCCGCGGTAGCCGTGGCGTTCATCGTAGGCCAGCAGGTTGTTCACCGCTGAGCGGTTGGCGGCGTCCTGCAGCTTACCGTTAACGGTGGTGTAAACGTTCATTCCCGAGGTATAGGCGTCTTCGCCGTAGCGGGACACCATCCAGGCGCGGGCCAGCTCTGCTACGTAAGGCGCATCGAGTTCGATTTCTGCCCCATGATAGCGAGATACGATCTGTTCGCTGACCGCCTGATCAAATTCATCTTGGCTGATGTATTTTTCATCCAGCATACGGCGCAGCACCACATTACGACGGTTAGTCGCCCGCTCCAAAGAGTAGAGAGGGTTTAACGTTGAAGGGGCTTTTGGCATCCCCGCCAGGGTTGCCAGTTCACTCAGGCTAAGTTCCTGAAGATCTTTACCGAAATAGACTCTCGCCGCCGCACCAAAGCCGTAGGAACGGTAGCCGAGGAAAATTTTGTTGACGTACAGCTCCATGATCTCCTGCTTGCTAAGCAGTTGTTCAATATGGATTGCAATGAAAATCTCTTTGATTTTCCGCATCAATTTCTTTTCGTTCGACAGGAAGAAGTTTCTGGCCAACTGCTGGGTAATGGTACTGGCCCCTTGCTTGGCCGAGCCGGACATGGCCACCACCAGCGCCGCGCGGGTAATACCGATCGGGTCGATACCTGGGTGATCATAAAAGCGGCTGTCTTCGGTCGCAATCAAGGCATCGATCAGATGCTGAGGGATGTCATCGTAAGCGACAGGGATACGACGCTTTTCGCCGAACTGAGAAATCAGCCGGCCATCTTGGCTGAATACCTGCATTGGTGTTTGCAACTTGACGTCTTTGAGCGTCGCGACATCTGGCAGTTCTGGCTTAACGTAGTAGTAAAAGCCAAAAATCGTCCCGACCCCAAGAATCATGCAAATCAATGTGAATAAAAACAATCGCTTTATGAACTTCACCGGAGAATCCCTGATTAATTAAGGCCAGATATTCCAGCCTTTGTACACTAGGCGACAAACCTAGTGGATAAAATTAAAACCAACCGCGCTATCCAATCTGAGCAACCCGTCACTTAGGAGCTGATGTATGGGCTTTTCACTCATCACTGGTCTTGATATTGGTCATCACAGTATCAAAGCGCTGGTTATTAAACCGAACAAACAAGGGATTACCCTGGCCGGTTACCAACAGTTATCGATGGAAACGGATATTTTCTCCGACAACTGCACGCTTAATCATCAGAAAATTGTAAAGAAACTCAAAGAACTAAGAAAGGCCTTACCGCCATTTAGTCGTAAAGTCGCCATATCTGTCGCGGATAAACTGGTAATTAGTAAGGTAATACAGATAGATAGCGAGCTGGATCCGTCAGAACATCATTTTGCCATTTTACAGGCATTTGGCCGTCAGGCACCGGTCGAGGTCGAACAGCTTGCGCTGGATTATCAGCGGCTGCCCGATCAGGAGCCGGTGCCACGCTGGCTTAACTATCAGGTTTATGCTACTCGCAAAGGGCTGATAGACAGTAGCCTGGACTGGCTCCGTCAGGCCGGCTGGCAGCCGCAGCTACTCGATTGCGCCTCCCATGGACTGATGGCGTTACTGGTGCAGGCAAGCCGAACCTATTCAACCCTTGATTGGGCGTTATGTGACATCGACCAGCATCAAGCCCGTTTGTGTGCGGTTTTACCTGGTGGACAGAGTTACTACAAAAGCTGGTCACTCCCGCCAAGCAACGCAGATGCCTTGGAGGATATTGAGCCTGTGGCCAGCCGGCTGGAACAGCAACTGCAGTTGCTCCGTAGCGTACATAGCCGTCTGTCGGGCGGTGTGTGGCTGACGGGCAATTACGCCAGGCTAGACCGGTTGGCACAACGAATTCACCGCAGTGACCGGCCTTGCCAGCGGCTCGATCCTTTTGAACTTTTCCCGCTGGCAAAAAAACTGCAGGTTCCGTCAGCGGGGGCAGGTTTCAGCATTGCGGCAGGGATTGCGCTACGCGGTCTTAACTGGCAGGAGCATTCCCATGGACGTTAATGTCAATCTCTATCCCTGGCGTGAATGGCAATTGGTCAGGCACCAACGGCAGTTCTGGTGGCAACTGGTCGGGCTATTTATGCTGATTAGCGTAGTCGCGCTGCTGGGAGGGCAGTATTTCCAGCGTCAAATTATTACTCAGCAACAGCGGCTTGATTTTCTGCAGCAGTACGATCAGGAGTTGCAGCAGCAAATGCAGCAGCTTGGTCAGCTGAAAATTGAGCACCGACAGTTGGCACAGCGACTTCAACTGGTGGAGCAATTGCAAACCCGGCTTAACCGACCGGTGCAACTGATGAATCAACTGCAGCAGTTGGTCCCTGAAGGTGTCTATCTGGACAAGATAAAGTTTCAACAACCCCGGGTGGAACTCCACGGCATCAGTGACAGCACCGCTCGGGTTGCCACCCTGCTTGACCGGCTAGAAAGTTCCCCCAGGGTGGAGGAGCTGGCGGTGCATTCCATCGTTAACGGTCAAAAACGATTGGGCGAATCGTTCCAGTCATTCAGTCTGGCGTATCAGTTTGTTGCCAACCACGAGCCGGATAGCCAGGGAGGCCGCCATGACCATTGACTGGCAGCAGTTAGACCTGGATGAAGTGGCCAGTTGGCCGAAAGGGGCGCAGCGGTTATTGCTGGCTCTGGTGGCGGTCCTGCTGCTGGTTGTCACTGGGTGGCTCTATTGGCTGCCACAACAGGCTGACTTGCAGCAGTTGCTGGACCATGAGCAGCAGCAGCGAATGACGCTGCTCGCCAAGTCACGCCGGGTAGTGACGCTTCCCGATTGGCAACAACAGCTCGACCAGCTTCAGCAGCGCTACCAATTGCTGATCGAGCAACTGCCGGAACAAAAAGAGCTGGCCAGTATGCTGGCCGCGGTCAATGAGCTGGGATTGCAGCACGGTCTCACTTTTACCCGTATTGACTGGGGGCAGCGGCAACCTGAGCAATTTTTGTATCGGCTACCACTGAACCTGGAAGTGACCGGCAGTTTTGCCAGTATTGGCGCTTTTTGTGCCGCGATTGCCGACCTGCCGCGGATCATAGTGTTTGACTCTATCGACTGGCAACGAGTCAGCCAGGAAAGCAGCACGCTGCACTTTCGGGTGCGGGCGTATACCTATCAGTTCAATCCGGAGTATCAGCCCGATGAAAGTTAGCCTGCTGGTCATCGCCTTGCTGTCGCTGGTTGGGTGCAAAGCCAATCAGAGCTCCCTGACTCAGTTTGTCCAGCAGGCCAGACAGCAGTCCGGGCAAGCCCTCAAACCGCTGGCCGGCCATCAGCCATTTGAAGCCATCCGCTTTCAGCAGCAGCAGCGGGATCCGTTTGTTTTGCCCCAGTTGCTCGCTTCGGCCCAGCAGCCGACCCAGCGAGCCGACTGTTGGCAGCCCCAGTTGCGGCAAACCAGTGGGAGCCTGACCGGTTTCCCGTTAACCCAATTGCGCCTCAAAGGAGTGATGACGGGGGCGGGTGGGCGACGTGCACTGATCCAACTGCCCAATGGCCAAATTGCCGCTGCAGTGCGGGGCGTGCCGATCGGGAACAACAATGGCCGGGTGGTGCAGATTGGTCACAGTCACATCGACATCGAAGAAACCCTGCCAGACGGCTTGGGCTGCTGGCAAAAGCGCAGGCAAACCATCGCCTTAACAGCGAATTGAGTAGTGAGTATGTATAAACCAAAACAAAATTTTCTCAGCGCCATCTTCAACAGTCCGTGGCTAAGTTGGGGCATCGCCATTTTGTTGTTCAGCCTGATGCCCAGTGCATACGCCGCTAACCAATTGCAACAGATAGATTTTAAACTGGATAGCCAGCGTCAGGCTCGTATTCTGGTCGATTTCAGTTCGCCGGCCGTGATCCTCGACGTCAAAACGGTCAGAGAGGGCTTGCGCATCGAACTGCCCGCCAGTGGGGTCAGCGATGACCAGCTCGGCCTGCTGGATGTGACCGAGTTTGCCAGCCAGGTGAGCGGTATTGAAGTGCGTCGACGTGGCAAGGGCAGTGTATTGTTGCTGCGTATCGCCGGCCAGTTTGACTACGACTATCAGCTACAGCAAAGCCGTCTGAGCGTGCGGGTGAAACAACCACCGGCTGTATCTGAACCCAGTCAGTCATTGCCAGCAGGGCGCAAGACGCCGATGTCGATCAATTTTCAGGATATCCCGGTGCGCAGCGTGCTGCAGTTGATCGCCGACTACAATGATTTCAACCTGGTCGTGTCCGATTCCGTGTCAGGCAATCTGACCTTGCGGCTGGATGGCGTGCCCTGGCAGCAGGTGCTGGACATTATTCTCCAAGTTAAAGGGCTGGATAAACGCGTCGACGGCAACGTGGTACTGATTGCGCCGGTTACCGAGCTGGATCAGCGTCAGCAGCAGCAACTGGAAAATGCCCGGCTGCAGGAGCAGTACGGCAAACTGGAATCGCAGCTAATAGAGGTGAAGTATGCCAAAGCGGCCGATATCGCCGCAATGATCGGCGGTAGCAGCGAGGTGAGTATGTTGTCACCCCGCGGTGGGATCAGTGTCGACGAGCGGACCAATACGTTGTTGGTGCGTGAGTTAGCCCCGAATCTGACCGTGATCCGCCATCTGGTTGAGTCTTTGGATGTACCGGTGAAACAAGTACAGATCGAAGCGCGGATCGTCGCGATTAACGAAGGGGAACTGGATGAACTCGGGGTACGCTGGGGACTGACGGCGAGTAAAGGTGACGTCACCGTGGGCGGTTCCATCGAAAGTAACCTGGCCGCAGCGGGCATTTATCAGGGCGAATCGGGGCAGGAGTTGCCACTGGATAAGTTCCTCAATGTCAACCTGCCGACCACCGCCTCCAACGCCTCGTCGATCGCGTTTCAGGTGGCCAAACTCGGCTCGGATGTTTTGCTCGACCTAGAGTTGTCGGCGCTGCAGCGGGAATCGAAAGCGGAAATTATGTCCAGTCCACGCTTGATTACCACCAACAAAACCCCGGCCTATATCGAGCAGGGCACCGATATTCCCTATCTGGAGGCGTCTTCCAGCGGCGCCACCTCGGTATCCTTCAAAAAAGCCGTGTTGAGCCTGGTGGTCACACCGCAGATCACTCCGGACAACCGTCTGGTACTGGATCTCAACGTCACCCAGGACCGTCCGGGGGAGGTGGTGAAAGCGGGCGAGGGAGAAGCGGTGGCGATCAATACCCAGAGGATAGGGACCCAGGTGCTGGTGGATGATGGTGAGACGGTAGTATTGGGCGGCATTTACCAACGCAGTGTGACCAACAGTGTCGACAAAGTACCACTGCTGGGGGACATTCCTTATCTCGGCCATTTATTCAAACGCCGTTTCCAGCAAACCGGCCGTAGTGAACTACTGATATTTGTCACTCCCAGCGTCGTGTTTGACTAAAATTTCGCGCCAGAGAAAAATAAAGTTGCAATGGTGGCACCTTATCTAGATAATTTCGGGTCTTATCACGAATTATCTGTGAGGAATAGGTGCCACAAGCACGTTCAGAGCCGGTTTAAAACCGCATTTCTTGTGGCGATGTCATTGAATTAACGTTGTAAATTACTGCTTAACATGGCTGAAAAACGCAATATTTTCTTGGTTGGCCCAATGGGTGCCGGCAAAAGCACAATAGGTAGACACTTAGCTCAACAGCTTCATATGGAGTTCGTCGATTCGGACACCGTTATCGAAGAGCGCACTGGTGCGGATATCGCATGGGTCTTTGATGTTGAAGGTGAAGAAGGTTTTCGCGTACGCGAAGAGAAAGTGATCAACGACCTGACTGAAGAGCAAGGCATTGTTCTGGCCACCGGTGGTGGTTCAATCAAGAGCAAAGAAAACCGCAATCGTCTGTCTGCGCGGGGTATCGTTGTATACCTGGAAACGACAATCGAGAAGCAGATGGCGCGCACGAACCGTGACAAAAAACGCCCGCTGCTACAAACCGACAACCCTCGCGACGTTTTGGAAACTTTAGCGCAAGAGCGCAATCCCCTTTACGAAGAAATCGCGGATTACACCGTACGCACTGACGATCAAAGTGCAAAAGTGGTAGCCAACCAGATCGTAAAAATGCTAGAAGATCGTTAATACGAATTAAACTAGCATCGGAGACATACCATGGAGCGGATTACGGTCAGTTTAGATGAACGTAGCTACCCAATCTCAATCGGGGCCGGATTATTTAATGATCCGGCCCAACTTTCTTTCTTAGCCGGTAAACAAAATGTCGTGGTCATCAGCAATGTGACCGTGGCGCCTTTGTACGCCGATTCCATACTGGCGCTACTGCAGCAAAATGGTTGCCAGGCTGCTCTGCTCGAGTTGCCCGATGGTGAGCAGTACAAAACCCTGGATACCTTCAATACGGTGATGAACTTCCTGCTGGAAGGCAATTACAGCCGCGATGTGGTGATCCTGGCACTCGGTGGCGGAGTGATTGGCGACCTGGTTGGTTTTGCGGCGGCTTGCTATCAGCGTGGTGTAGACTTTGTCCAGTTGCCAACCACCTTGTTATCTCAGGTGGATTCTTCGGTCGGCGGTAAAACGGCGGTCAACCACCCGCTGGGTAAAAACATGATCGGTGCGTTTTACCAACCCAAGGCGGTTATTATCGATACCCACTGTCTGTCCACATTGCCGCCGCGCGAATTTGCCGCCGGGATTGCCGAGGTGATCAAATACGGCATCATCTATGATGGTGAGTTTTTCCTCTGGCTGGAGCAGAACCTGGACAAGTTATACGCACTGGATGAGCAGGCACTGAGCTATGCCATCGCCCGCTGCTGTCAAATAAAGGCTGAAGTGGTGGCCCAGGATGAAAAAGAGTCAGGTATTCGCGCATTACTGAACCTGGGTCATACATTTGGTCATGCGATCGAAGCGGAACTCGGGTATGGTAATTGGTTACATGGCGAAGCGGTTGCTTCCGGTACCGTGATGGCGGCCCGAACGGCGCAGTTGCAGGGCATGATCGATGAATCGCAAACGGAGCGTATAATCAATCTGCTGCAAAGGGCCAAATTACCGATCCACACCCCAGCCGAAATGACGTTTGAAGCGTTCATGAAGCACATGATGCGTGACAAGAAAGTGTTGGCAGGCGAACTGCGCCTGGTACTGCCGACGGATATCGGTAGCGCTGAAGTGGTCAAAGGGGTGGCTGAATCGGTTCTTGAACAAGCCATCGATGCCGGTCGCCAGCGCTAAGTGCTGCAATGTATTTCCTTTTCCTGGTCATTAGGATGACACCATGAGTTTGACGCATGCTTCACGCGTGTTGACACTAGAGTCGCAAACGGAGCTGCTGGAACGCCTGCAGCTCCTGACTAACTTTGGCTCCAATCTGATCGCCGTCAGCGGTGCGTCAGGTGCCGGAAAATCCTGGCTGGCACAGCATTATCTGGAAGTGTGGGCTGAACATAAAAATCAGGCGCTGTTGCTGTGTCACCCTAGCCAGGACGACAACCAACACCGTTCGACGCTGATCCATCAGTTACTGTCCAATCCGTTGTTTAATCCCAGCGAGACGTTAAGCGAAAGTCTGACCCGGTTGCTGGACGAGCAGAGCTGCGACCTGGTGATTGTGGTCGATGACGCCCAGCTGCTCAGCGAGGGATTACTGTCTGAACTCTGGTCGCTGGTGCAACAGGCGCATACCAATCCGGCCTGGACTATCAACGTGGTGCTGTTCAGTCAATCTGGTTGCCTGGACTCGGTACTCGGCCGCCTGGCGTATGGCCAGGAGCAGAAACCGATCGAACTGGAGATTGACCCCCTCAGTGACGACGATGCCGACCGATTTTTTGAACAGCTGGTGATGCGCTTTGTCGAACCGGATAGGGAAAAACGCATTCGCAACGCGTATCGCAACGTCGGCCGACTGCCCGGCGCAATCATGGCTTTAGGGGAACAAAAAGTGGAAAAAAGGATCGTTATCCGCTCAATAGTGGGCTCGCCGACCAAAATTGCTCTGCTGGTGGTGCTGTTAGTGGTGCTGCTGGCCGGTGGCTACTGGTGGCTGTTGGGACAACCATCACCACAGGATAAAGCCGACCAGCTGACTTCAGGCGGGCAACAGACGGTGATCCCGACGTTAGCGGGCTCCGAGGGCCGTGGCAACAAACCGACTGAATCCGTGTTAGGCGAGCTTTCCGAGCGCGATTCAGGCGTTGAAGATGACAGTAGTGCCCTGCCACCGGACGTGGTCAGCCAGAGCGCCAGTGTTGGCGATCGCAGTGATAGTCAGCAGCGGGTGGTGATCACTTCTGAGGTGGTGGATGCCCTGCTGGAAGGTAAGCCGCAGAAAGCCGATACCCAGGCCATTGATCAACTGGTGGCGCAGGCGGGTACGACCGCTGCTTCGGCAGACGCTTCGTCAGCACTCGCCAGCCAGCCTGTTGATACTGAAACACCGGCGGCAATCGCTGAATCTGAACAGGCCGCACTGGAACAGGACTCAACGCCAGAGACACAAAGCAGTGAACCGGCCGTAATTCGTTTCTCCTTTGCTCAGCAGGAGCTGAAGGCCTTCTCTCCGCGCAGCTACACCTTGCAGTTGGCTGCCATGCAGAGTCTGCAGGATGTACAGCAATTTCTCGACCGCTATCAGTTGCAGGGCAAAGTACGAATTTACCCTACCATTCGCAATGATGTGGAGTGGTACATAGTGACCTACGACAACTATCCCACCATTCAACTGGCGAGAGATGCGGTCGCTACTTTGCCCAAAGCATTGCAACGGCTCGATCCTTGGGCAAAATCACTCAGCCAGGTACATAGAGAGATAGATCGTGTCAAATAGCGCTGAGTCCGGTGGCAAAATGTGGTACATTCCGCAGCCTTACTTTTTTGGTGGAAAAACAGAGTAGTCGATGAAAAAGCAGCGCGCCTTTCTGAAATGGGCAGGAGGAAAATATGGATTGGTTGAAGATATCCAGAAACACCTGCCGTCTGGACGCAAGCTGATCGAGCCATTTGTTGGCGCGGGGTCTATTTTCCTCAATACTGACTACGATCACTACCTGCTGGCGGATATCAACCCGGATCTGATCAACCTGTACAACTTGTTGAAAGATCAGCCTGAAAATTATATCAACGAGGCGAAGCGCTGGTTTGTGCCGGACAATAACCGCAAAGAAGCTTACCTGGCGGTCAGAGCAGAGTTTAACGACAGTGATGATGTTCTCTACCGTTCGCTGGCGTTTCTGTACATGAACCGGTTTGGCTTTAACGGTTTGTGCCGCTACAACAAAAAAGGCGGGTTTAACGTGCCGTTTGGTTCGTATAAGAAACCGTACTTCCCGGAAGCCGAGCTGGAATTTTTTGCTGAAAAAGCCAAAAAAGCGACCTTTGTCTGTGAAAGTTATCCGGAGACATTCCGCCGCGCGCGCAAGGGCAGTGTCGTTTACTGCGATCCGCCGTATGCGCCGTTGTCGACTACCGCCAATTTTACCTCTTACGCCGGCAACGGTTTTTCACTTGATGACCAGGCGGCGCTAGCGGATATCGCCGAGTCGACCGCCAGCCAGCGTGGCATTCCGGTGCTGATCTCCAACCACGATACCACCTTGACCCGTCGCCTGTACCACGGCGCGCAACTGAACGTGGTGAAAGTGAAACGCACCATCAGCCGCAACGGTGCCGGACGCAACAAAGTTGACGAACTGCTGGCGCTGTTTCAGCCCAGTGAAGTCTCCGATTAATCCTCACAAGGTTTTTACGCCTTAACCCCCAGAAAACTAGGATCTCAGCCAAGGGTTGGGTAGAATTGCTGACAACTTCGCCACATGGCAATTGACTCACCAATCATTTGAGGTCCGGTATGAAAGATTTTCTCATTGCTCCATCGATTCTCTCCGCAGACTTTGCCCGTTTGGGCGAGGACGTCGACAAGGTACTGGCTGCCGGGGCAGACGTGGTGCATTTCGATGTGATGGACAATCACTATGTGCCGAACCTGACATTTGGTGCCCCGGTATGTAAGGCGCTGCGCGACTACGGCATCACTGCACCTATTGATGTGCACCTGATGGTAAAGCCGGTTGACCGCATTATTCCTGATTTTGCCAAGGCGGGCGCCTCAATGATCACTTTCCATGTTGAAGCGTCCGAGCACGTTGACCGGACTCTGCAGCTGATCAAAGAGCACGGCTGCCAGGCCGGGGTCGTGCTGAACCCGGCCACTCCGCTGAGCTGCCTGGATTACATTATGGACAAGCTGGACCTGATCCTGCTGATGTCGGTTAACCCGGGTTTTGGTGGTCAGTCTTTCATTCCAAATACGCTGGATAAACTGCGTGCCGTGCGTGAGCGTATTGACCAGTCCGGACGCCAAATCCGGCTGGAAATCGACGGTGGGGTGAAAGTGGACAACATCCGCGAGATTGCTGAGGCGGGCGCGGATATGTTTGTGGCCGGTTCAGCGATTTTTGGCCAGCCGGATTACCAGACGGTAGTCGATGCGATGCGTGCCGAACTGGCACAGGTTAAGTCACGGTAAAGGAAGCGGGATCGTGTCTGCGATTAAATTTATTAGTTTTGACTTGGATGGCACACTGCTCGACAGCGTGCCAGATTTAGCCCTGGCGGCCGATAAGGCGGTACAGGCATTAGGCTTTGCCCCGGTGTCGGAAGCGCAGGTGCGTGATTATGTCGGCAACGGAGCCGATGTCCTGATCGCCCGTTCGCTGAGTCAGAGTCTGACCATCGACCCGGCACTGTCGCCACAGCTGCTGGCGGAGGCCCGCCAACTGTTCGATGAGTTCTACCATCAGAGTGGCCACAAGTTAAGCCACCTCTATCCGGGCGTTAAACAGACGCTGCAACAGCTGCATCAGGCTGGCTTGCCGATGGCGGTGGTAACCAACAAACCGTCTCGCTTTGTGCCTGACATTCTGGCCAAGCATGGCATCGACCATTACTTTACCGATGTCCTGGGCGGTGACTGCTTTAGCGACAAGAAGCCTAACCCGGTGGCGCTCAACTGGTTGCTGGATAAGCACCAACTGAACGCGCAGCAGATGCTGATGGTGGGCGATTCCAAAAACGACATCCTGGCGGCGAAAAATGCCGGTTGTCCCTCTTTGGGTCTCACTTATGGCTATAACCATGGTGAACCTATCGCCAGTGCCGGGCCAGACTACGTGGCGGACAGTGTCAGTGAATTAGTCGATATCCTTCTCGTTTCAGCTTGATGGCGACAAAAGAGCTAGCAAAATACTCGTTAATGAGTACACTGGAAATACCGCGCGGACGGCTTTGATTCGCGCGGTTTTTTCATTATTTTTTAGAAGTCATAGGAATCATTCTCATGAGCAAACCCATCGTATTGAGCGGTGTTCAACCGTCAGGTGAATTAAGTATCGGTAACTACCTGGGTGCTCTTCGTCAATGGCAGCAGATGCAAGACGACTATGATTGCCAATACTGTGTGGTGGATTTACACGCGATCACGGTTCGACAGAACCCGAAAGCGCTGTATGAAGCGACGCTGGATGCATTGGCGATCTGTCTGGCAGTTGGTGTTGATCCTCAAAAGAGCACGCTATTCGTTCAGTCACACGTCCCTGAGCATGCTCAATTAGGCTGGCTTCTAAACTGTTATACCCAGATGGGCGAACTGAGCCGCATGACCCAGTTCAAAGACAAGTCAGCGCGTTATGCCAATGATGTCAACGCCGGTCTGTTCGGTTATCCGGTATTGATGGCGGCGGATATCCTGTTGTATCAGGCCAATCAGGTTCCGGTAGGTAACGACCAGAAGCAGCACCTGGAGCTGGCCCGTGATATCGCGACCCGTTTTAACAATATCTACAGTCCCAAGCAGCCGATCTTCACCGTGCCTGAACCTTACATCCCGAAGGTAAATGCCCGCGTAATGAGCCTGCAGGACGCGACGAAGAAGATGTCCAAGTCAGATGATAACCGTAAGAACGTCATCACCCTGCTGGAAGATCCAAAATCGATCATCAAGAAGATTAATAAAGCTCAGACGGACACCGAAACGCCGCCGCGTATCGCCTACGATTTCGATAACAAAGCGGGCATTTCCAACCTGATGAGTCTCTATTCGGCCGCCACCGGTCTCAGCTTTGAAGAGATCGAACTCAAGTATCACGGCGTTGAGATGTACGGCCCGTTCAAGAAAGATGTCGGTGAAGCGTTGGTGGCCATGCTGGAGCCGGTGCAGGCGGAATATCACCGTATCCGTGAAGACCGTGCTTATCTGGATTCAGTGATGCGTGACGGGGCAGAAAAAGCGTCTGCACGCGCGGCGGAAACGCTGAAAAAAGTTTATGAAGCGGTGGGTTTTGTCGCCCGGCCATAAGGCATACCGCTACATCATTCTGCTCCCCAGGCCTCGAATTTTTCGAGGCCTTTTTATCTGTATAAAAGCTATTTTTGCAGATATTTCATGTCGTTAAATTGCAATTTTTGTCCTATCTACCGCTAACTGTTGAAAATACGATTGCCTTTCGAATATTTGTCTTATCAATGCGAGCAATGTCCCATTGTCATGGAATTATGTTTTTAGTTTCATAAAAAAGCGGAACACTGCGCAGGGAAAGTTTGAAATTTCCCTTAACTACAGTGACTTGGAACACGCTTTCTCATTCTTTTAAAAAATCAGAAAGCGCTTTGAGGTGGACAATGAAACAGATACTCACTCCTTCGCTGCTGGCGCTGGCTGTCAGCTCAGCCTGCGCGCTACCCGCGCAGGCACAGGTGGTGCTTTCTCAATATATTGAAGGCTCCAGTTATAACAAAGCGATTGAAATCGCCAATACCGGCGATCAAGCCGTCAGTCTGGACGGTTTACAATTGGCCAAATCCCGTAATGGCAACGGCAACTGGGAAGACGTTATGGATCTGACCGGGCAGGCGATCGCTGCCGGCGGCACGCTGGTGATTGCCAACAGCCAGGCCAGTGCAGAGATACTGGCGCTCAGCGACGTGACCAACAATAGCGTAACCAGTTTTAACGGTGACGACCCGCTGGCGCTGCTGAAGGCCGATGGCAGTGTACACGATATGCTGGGAGTGATGGGCGATGTCGATTGGGGTAAAGATAAGACGCTGATCCGCAACCAGGATGCCATGGCGCCCTCGGCTACTTTTCAGCAAGGTCAATGGAGCGCGCTGGGTAAAGACAGCCTGGAGGGGTTGGGAAGCGCAGCGGGTTCTGCGGCACCGGCGCCGTTCGCCTGTCTGACCGACACCGGTGAAACACCACAATTTACCACCATTCAGCAGATCCAAGGGGAAGGCAGCCGCTCGCCTTATATCAGTGGCTACCCTTATATCACCGACCAGCAGTTCTACCTGCGTGGTGTGGTGAGCGCGGTCACCGGTGGGCTGACCAAAGGTTTTTACCTGCAGGCACTGGAGTCGGACTACAACCCGCAAACCTCTGACGGCCTGTTTGTCTACACCAATCAAGCCCAGTCCGATCTGGCGCCGGGTGATGTGGTGTGTGTGAAAGGCCAGGTTCAGGAGTATTACAACCTGACTCAGCTAAAGGCGCAGCCGGGCAACTGGATTAAACAGGACCATCAGCCTGCGCCGGAGGCCCAGACAATAGAAATCCTGCCTTCTGATCAGAATTTTGCCGAGACACTGGAGCGTTACGAAGGCATGCTGGTCGCCACCACTGAGGCGCTGGATATGCGGGTAACCCGTACCTTTGGCTATGACTATGCCGCCCGTCGCAACAACCTGGTGCTAGCGCAGGGACGGATTAACATGCAGCCGAACCAGCTCTATCCGGCCGGTTCCGAACTGGCTCAGCAGCAGAGCGTCGAAAACGCCCAGCGCCGGCTGTTTGTCGAATCCGATCAAAAAGCCGCCGACGGTCAGATCCCGTATTACCCGCAGTTTGGCCGCAGCGATGCCGATCAGGATGGTTCGACGGAAGATTATCTGCGTGTCGACGATACCCTGGTCGGCCTGGAAGGAGTGCTCAGCTACAGTTACGGCGAATACCGCCTGATTGCCACCAATCTACTGAGCCAGGACAATGTGCGCCACAACACGCCGAGAACCGATGAGCCTGAGATGTACCAGGGTGACCTGCGTATTGCCAGCTTCAACGTACTCAACTATTTCAACTCGCCGTTTAACGGTAATAGCAATCCACATGGTGACAATCGTGGCGCAGACAATTACCAGGAATTTGAGCGTCAACAGGCCAAGATCGTTGAGGCCTTATTGCGCCTGGATGCGGATATCGTCGGTCTGATGGAAGTGGAAAATAACGGTTTTGGCGACGGCGCCGCGATCCAGCAGTTGGTCGACCAACTCAATGGTCGTATCGATGACAAAAAACGCCGCTACGCGGTGGTCGGTTTGGATAGCAATGGCGATGGTGAAATAAATGATCAGGATTACATCGGCAGCGACGTGATCACCACTGGGGTGATCTACCGGCCGAAAGTGGTCAAACTCACCGAGGCCAGAGTGATAGCCATGCCAAGTCAGCACGCCCCAGAAGTACGTGACGAGCAGGGCAAACTGCTGGAAGACGGCAATAACTATCAGCGCAATACCCTGGCGCCGACATTTAAAATTAAAGGCAGTAAAGAGTCGATTACCGTCGCCGTTAACCATCTGAAATCAAAAGGTTCGAAATGTTGGGAAGATGCGGCTCCGGTCGAGCAGGGCGGTCAGGGTGGTCAGGACGCTGACCTGCAGGGCTCCTGTGAAAACTTCCGCGTTGCCGCGGCGGTCGCGCTGGGTGAAGCACTGAACACTATCGACGGCCATAAGGTGATCCTCGGCGATATGAATTCCTACGCGATGGAAGATCCTATGCTGGTGCTGACCGATTACACACCAGAGAAGTACGGTAAAACCATCCGTGCCGCGCGCAATACGTTTATTGCAGGCGAGCCTCAGTTTGGTGACCAGGGTGCGGTTATCAGCCGTAACTTTGGCTATCTGAATGCCGTCGGCATGACGGATGACCAGAGCTGGAGTTACTCTTACAACGATGAGGTCGGTGCGTTAGATCATATGTTGATCAGCCCGAGCCTGCGCGACAAGCTGGTGGATGCTACCGACTGGCACATCAATGGCGGCGAGTCGACGTTGTTTGATTACAACGATGAGTACAAAGGCGACTTGCCCAAGTATCAGGATCACTTCCGTGCCTCTGATCACGATCCAGCGGTGCTGGAACTGAATATGGCCGGCTCGTCCAGTCTGGCGGCAATCATGTCGCTGATGGGCATTGCCGGCTGGCGGCGCTGGCGCCGATAAGCTTATAGCTGGCTACAGGGCCTCATCAGAGGCCCTGTTAACCGCTCAGTGCAGTTGACCGAGCGCTGGTTTCTGCTCAGCTTATACCATTTCCAGTTGGGAAAAGTTGCGCTTTCTGCTTGCCTTTCCTGACGGGTATAGCAAAATATCGCCTTCATTGAACCTTCAAGCTGTATGTTCACCTATGCTTCTGATCATCGATAACTACGACTCTTTTACTTACAACCTGTACCAGTACTTTTGCGAGTTGGGCGCAGAGGTGAAAGTGGTGCGTAATGATGAAGTCACGTTGCAGCAGATTGAAGCTTTGGCCCCAACTCACCTGGTCATTTCACCTGGACCTTGTACCCCGAATGAAGCTGGCATTTCGCTGGCGGCGATCAAATACTTTGCCGGCAAGCTGCCGATATTTGGCGTCTGTCTCGGTCATCAGGCCATCGCGCAGGTGTTTGGTGCGGATGTGGTCCGAGCCCGCCAGGTGATGCATGGCAAAACCTCGCCAATCCGCCATACCGGCCAGGGGGTATTTCACGGCCTGACCAACCCGCTGACGGTCACCCGTTATCACTCGCTGGTGGTGGATAAACCAACCTTACCGCAAGAATTTGAACTGACCGCCTGGACCGAACTGGCCGATGGCAGCATCGACGAAATTATGGGCTATCGCCACTCAGATCTGCGACTGGAAGCGGTACAGTTTCATCCGGAATCGATCAAAACCGAGCAGGGTCACCAGATTCTGGCCAATTTCCTGGCGCTGTAGCAGCACTGTCGCGCCAGCAAAAGGGGCGACCGTGATCACCTTTCTTAACATTTTTTTCATATTTATCCGCACCATTTGTCGCTGCAAAACTATTCGTTTGCCGGCAGAGATAAATCGTGAATTTCCACTAACTGCCATAGAACATTGACAATTTAAACGGGTTGTCGAAAAAAATGCTTCATAAAAGATGTGACATGATGCATAAATAATCATAGATAGTGACTATCTGCAGGTCATTTGGGTAGCAAAAAGAATTTTTCACTATTGAAATGGTTAATTAAATGTAAATACAATGCCGCAATCAAGTATATGCAAAACAATATATGCTTCCTTGTTATGGAAGATTGACGTCGCCAATCTGCTAGGCATGCGGTATCAAGAGGGAAAGTGCAATGACAGTGGAAAATAGAGTAGAGCGCAGTTTGTTTGATGAGGTGATGGTACCTTGTTACAACCCAATGGAAATGATTCCGGTGAAAGGCGAAGGCGCTCGCGTGTGGGATCAGGACGGTAACGAATACATCGATTTTGCCGGTGGTATTGCGGTGAGCTGTCTGGGCCATTGCCATCCAGCCATGGTGAATGCGTTGACCGAGCAGGGCAACAAGTTGTGGCATCTGAGTAACGTGATGACCAATGAGCCAGCACTGCGTCTGGCGAAGAAGCTGACTGAAATCAGCTTTGCGGAAAAAGTGTTTTTTGCCAACTCGGGTGCAGAGGCGAATGAAGCGGCGCTGAAACTGGCTCGCCGTTACGCGGCGGACGAGTTCGGCCCGGAAAAATCCGAAATTATCGCCTTTAAACAGGGCTTCCATGGCCGGACTTTCTTTACCGTGACCGTTGGCGGTCAGGCGGCTTATTCTGACGGATTTGGTCCGAAACCAGGCGATGTCACCCACTTGCCATACAATGATATCGAAGCGTTGCAGGCACACATCTCCGACCGCACCTGTGCGGTAATGATGGAACCCCTGCAAGGTGAAGGCGGTATTGTGTCGCCAACACCGGAATTCGTTCAGGCAGTGCGCGAGTTGTGTGACAAACACAATGCGTTGCTGATTTTTGATGAAGTGCAGACCGGTAATGGTCGCACCGGTGATTTCTACGCTTACCAGGGCATCGGTGTTACACCGGATATCCTCAGCACCGCTAAATCGCTTGGCGGCGGTTTCCCGATCGGCGCAATGCTGACCACCACTAAACTGGCACAGCACCTGAAAGTGGGCACTCACGGTTCGACTTACGGTGGTAACCCATTGGCGTGCGCGGTAGCTGAGGCTGTGGTTGATGTGGTCAGCCAGCCGGAAACCCTGCAAGGGGTGAAAGAGCGTGAAGCCCTGTTCCGTGAAGGTCTGGCTAAAATTAATGACAAGTACCAGATTTTCAGTGAAGTCCGCGGCAAAGGTTTGCTGCTGGGCGCTGCGCTCAACGAAGCCTGGCAAGGTCGCGCCCGCGATGTATTGGTTGCCGCTGGTAAACAGGGATTAATGGTACTGGTGGCGGGAGCGAATGTGGTTCGCTTTACTCCGTCGCTGGTGATCAGTAAAGAAGAGATCGAGCAAGGATTGGCCCGCCTGGATAAAGCCATCGCCACGCTCGTGGAATAATAAAAGCTCACACAGAGCTACATAAAGGGATCGGCCGTCCGGCCGATCCCAATAGCATCAGGAGGGAAGTATCGATGCTGGTTGTTCGCCCTATTTCCATGTCCGATTACCAAGACTTGCATACCTGCGCAGTCGAATCTGGCCATGGCTTTACGTCACTGCCGGTCAACGAAGAGTTGTTGACCAATCGCATTACCCACTCAGAATACAGTTTTGCCAAACCGGATGTTACCGAACCGGGTGACGAAGGCTATCTGATGGTTGGTTTTGACAGTGAATCCGGTGAGGTAGCCGGTTGTACCGGAATTGAAGCCGCGATAGGTTGGGATGTGCCGTTTTACTCATACCACATCAGCACCATAGTCCATTCATCGCCGAAACTGGGGGTGAACAATGTGGTGAAACTGCTGACCTTCGGTAACAACTACACCGGTTGTTCAGAAATCTGTACTCTGTTTTTGCGCCCGTCGTTTCGCGGTGGCTTAAATGGCCGGCTGATGTCTAAATGCCGCTTCTTGATGATGGCGGAGCACCCACACCGGTTCTCAAAAACGGTGTTTGCTGAAATGCGTGGCGTCTCCGACGAACACGGTAACTCGCCGTTCTGGCAGTGGTTACAGGAACATTTCTTTTCCATCGACTTCACTATGGCAGACTACCTGACGGGGATCGGGAAAAAAGGCTTTATTGCCGACCTGATGCCGAAACTGCCGATTTACGTCAACCTGCTAAGCAAAGAGGCGCAGGCGGTGATTGGCCAGGTGCATGACAATACCCGACCGGCGCTGAAGCTGCTGGAAAGAGAAGGTTTCACCTGTCGCAATTATGTCGACATCTTTGATGCCGGCCCGACCGTAGAGTGTGATATGCGTAATATTGAATCGGTACGTCACTCATTCCGGGCCAAGGTGTCGGTTGCAGAGCACTCCAGCTCGCAGGACTACCTGATTGCCAATACCTCATTTGAGAACTTTCGTGCTACGGCAGCGAAAGCCGCTTATGACCAGGAAACCGACAGTGTGATCTTATCGCCGAAGGTGGCCGAAGCCCTTCAGGTGGCGGAAGGTGACTACGTTCGTATGTTGGCCCAGTGAGCGACTTAGCAGTAATTTGAATCAGTAAGGAAAGCGAACATGACACATTGGATAGCAGGACAATGGCAGGCCGGACAAGGTGAAGCGATGGACTCGCGCAGCCCGTACAATGATCAGGTGATCTGGCAGGGTGACAGCGCCACTCCGGTTCAGGTAGAGGCGGCGGTGCAGGCCGCACGCGATGCCTTTGTCGGTTGGAAAAACCTCAGTTTCGAACAGCGTGAGCAGTATGTGCTGGCGTTTGCAGAAATAGTGAAGCAGAACAGTGAGCAGATCGCGGAGACCATTGCCAAAGAGACCGGTAAACCGTTGTGGGAAACCCGCACCGAAGCGGCGGCGATGGCTGGCAAAATTGCCATCTCTATCCGCGCTTATCATGACCGCACCGGCGAAACTACCCGGGAAGCGGCAGGCAACCAGATCGTGTTGCGCCATCGCCCGCTTGGCGTGATGGCGGTATTTGGTCCATACAATTTCCCGTGCCATCTGCCGAACGGCCACATTGTCCCGGCGTTGCTGGCGGGCAATACCGTGGTATTTAAACCGTCTGAGCAGACACCGCTGACCGGTGAGTTGGCCATGAAGCTTTGGCAGCAGGCGGGCCTGCCTGATGGCGTACTGAATCTGGTGCAAGGTGGTAAGGAAACCGGCATTGCGCTGGCCGAGTCAAAAGGTATCGACGGACTGCTGTTTACCGGTAGTGCCAACACCGGTCATCTGCTGCACCGTCAGTTCGCCGGCCAGCCTGGTAAGATGCTGGCACTGGAAATGGGCGGCAACAACCCAATGGTCATCTCCGAGCAGTACGGTGATCTGGATGCAACCGTGTATACCATTATCCAGTCGGCCTTTATCAGTGCCGGTCAGCGCTGTACCTGTGCACGCCGCCTGTACGTGCCGGTTGGCGATAAGGGTGACGCACTGCTGGATAAGCTAGTGTCGGCGACCCGCAAGATCCGAGTCGACCAGCCATTTGCGGATCCTGCGCCGTTTATGGGACCACAGATTTCCAAAGCCGCAGCGCAGTTTATTCTCGACGCTCAGGCTAACCTGCAGCAACTGGGCGGCGTCAGTCTGCTGGAAGCTAAAGGTGGCGAAGCGGCATTTGTGACTCCGGGCATTATCGATGTCACCTCCATCGAAGCGCTGCCGGATGAAGAGTATTTCGGCCCACTGTTGCAAGTGGTCCGTTACCAGGGGCTGGAGCAGGCAGTGGCGCTCGCCAATGATACCCGCTTTGGCCTGTCGGCCGGCCTGGTGTCTACCGACGATGGTGAATGGCAGTATTTCGTCGACCATATTCGCGCCGGCATTGTCAACCGCAACCGGCAACTGACCGGTGCCAGCGGTGATGCGCCGTTTGGTGGTCCGGGCGCTTCGGGCAACTTGCGACCAAGTGCCTACTACGCGGCAGATTACTGTGCCTATCCGATGGCTTCAATGGAAGGCCAGACCACTCTGTTACCGGAAAGCCTCAGCCCGGGTGTTGAACTTTAATTAAGTTAAGACCGCAGCCCGTTGTGGCGCGGTTTGGCTGAATAATAACAATAATATTTTTACGTCACAGGTTGAATGCTCTTTGCCGCCAGGCAGGGAGCATCCAACAATTCGGGAATGGCATAGCAGCAGAAGGATATCTGTCATCGTGGCTTCCCGTTAACCCATTAACTGAATCTACCCCGTACAAGGAGGCGTTATGACGCCAACAGTGCTGTTTGAATCTCTTTGGCAAGACTACATCCAACGTTTATGTCCTTCGGCAGACAAAGTGCACCAGCTGCTGCAGGAAGACGAGCCGCTGATCAATGACCATATTGCATTGCGGACTTTCAATCTGGATCCGGTAGGCATCGATACCCTGGCCAAGCCGTTTCTGGAGTTAGGCTATCGTCCTTGTGGTGATTACCAGTTTGAAAGCAAGAAGCTGGTCGCCAAGCATTTTGAACACCCGGACGAGACGCAGCCGAAAGTGTTTATCAGTGAACTCAAAGTAGCAGAGTGTTCGCCGGCGTTGCAGGCGATTGTCACTAAGCTGGTGGCTCAGGTCGACCCGGCTAAACTGACCAGTGCAGCGTTCTTGTACGGTGGCAGACTGTGGGACTTGAGTTACGCCGATTACCAGCAATTGGCGCAGGAGAGTGAGTACGCGGCCTGGCTGGCGGCACACGGTTACGGCGCCAATCACTTTACCGTCAGCGTTAACCAGCTCAACGCTTTTGACGAAGTGAAGGCGGTCAATGACCATCTGCGTCAGGCCGGTTTCACCATTAACGAGTCCGGTGGCGAAGTGAAAGGTACGCCGGATGTGCTGCTGGAACAGTCGTCTACCATGGCAGACCGAGTGGCGGTGCAGTTTGATGAGGGCAGCGAAATGGTACCGGGCGGATTCTACGAATTTGCCAAACGCTATCCGATGGCGGACGGTACGCTCTACAGTGGCTTTGTCGCCGCATCTGCAGATAAGATTTTCGAAAGTACCGACAACCGCTAAGCGGCAGCCAATAAAAAAGCCACCAGGAGGTGGCTTTTTTCATTCATCGGTCACGGCCGCTGACTTAGCGTGTACCGTATACCACGATGGTTTTACCGTGGGCAGAAATCAGGTTCTGCTCTTCCAGCATCTTCAGGATACGACCAACGGTTTCACGGGAACAACCCACGATCTGACCGATTTCCTGACGAGTGATTTTGATCTGCATACCGTCTGGGTGAGTCATTGCATCTGGCTGTTTAGCCAGGTTCAGCAGTGTCTGTGCGATACGGCCAGTCACATCCAGGAATGCCAGATCGCCTACTTTTTGGCTGGTTACCTGCAGGCGGCTTGCCATTTGGGCAGATAAACGCATCAGGATATCTGGGTTTACTTGGATTAGCTGACGGAATTTCTTAAATGAAATCTCAGCGACTTCACAAGGAGATTTGGCGCGAACCCAAGCGGTACGCTCCTGATCTTCTTCGAACAGACCAAGTTCGCCAATAAAGTCACCTTGGTTGAGGTAAGAGAGGATCATCTCTTTACCTTCTTCATCCTTGATCAGTACCGCGACTGAGCCTTTGACGATGTAGTACAAAGTCTCGGCTTTTTCGCCCGCATGGATCAGCGTGCTTTTTGACGGGTACTTATGGATATGACAGTGTGACAGAAACCATTCTAACGTTGGATCGGTTTGAGGTTTACCTAGAACCATAATATCTCACTTCCTCTGCAGGGTACGCTTGCGACTTTCCATAGTGCAAGCTTTGTTTCGAGCTTACTAGGATAAGAGCAACTTTCAGTTGCTGCAAGCAATCTTGTCGTTCGGTAAAGAATAGTATCCTTTTTCGGGTACGATTTCTTGATTTTAATCGGGTCTATATACCGATAATTGGTGAAAATATGTGCCAGAGATCACGCCTTGGCAACTCCAACTCAATGGTCGCTCACGCTTAACCAATTTTACCGGTCTCAATCAGCTCCTGCAGGATAGGCCGGACAATCAGCTCCATGGCAAAACTCATCTTACCGCCGGGCACCACTATGGTGTTGTGGCGTGACATAAACGAGCCGTCAATCATCGCCAGCAGGTAGGGGAAATCGACATTTTTAATCCCACGCAGCCGGATCACGACAAAACTTTCATCCAGGCTCGGGATCCCTTTGGCATTAAGCGGGTTGGAGGTATCTACGGTCGGCACTCGCTGAAAGTTGATGTGGGTACGGGAGAACTGCGGGGTAATATAGTTAAGGTAGTCGTCCATCGAACGGACGATTGAATCCATCACCGCCTCGCGCGAGTGGCCGCGGTCGCGGGTATCCCGGACGAATTTCTGAATCCATTCCAGGTTGACGATCGGCACCATGCCAATCAACAGGTCGACATGCCGGGCAACGTTGACTTCACCATCCACCACGCCGCCGTGCAGGCCTTCATAAAACAGCACATCGGAGTTTTCCGGTAAATCCTGCCAGGGGGTAAAGGTGCCGGGCATCTGGTTATACGGCACTGCTTCGTCAAAGGTATGCAGGTAACGGCGCACCTGGCCAACCCCTTCCTGTCCATATTTGCGGAAAAATTCTTCCAGTGCCGGAAAGTCATTGGCCTGGGGGCCGAAGTAACTGATGTGTTTGCCCTGTTCGCGCGCTTTACGGATCTCGACATCCATCTCTGGGCGGGTGAAGCGGTGGAAGCTGTCCCCTTCAATCCAGGCTGGCCGGATGTCCATCATATTGAACATCTTGCGAAACGCTTCGGATGTGGTGGTGGTCCCCGCACCGGAAGAGCCGGTGACGGCAATTATGGGATGTTTTGCTGACATGACAAACCTTGTCTTAAATAACTTTCTTGTTAAGTCGAAATGCCACTATAGCACGCCGACGCTAAAGGTCTACTTGGCGGCCAGGAGCCTAATCAACGCAGATGGCGCCTGAGTTGAATATCGACACTCTGGTGCAGTTCCGAGTAAACCACCACTGCTTCACCACGTTCTAATTGGGCTTTTACATGCAGGATCTTGTCCTCCAGTGTCACTTCTTCGACGCCGTAGTCGGTGCCTTCGCGCAGCACAAATTCCCGTATCAGGTTATCGAGTGCTTCGGGGCTAATTTCTTGCCAGGGTACAATCATAATACTTTGCTTGGTTGAGAAAGGAGCGAACTTAAGATTCGAACTAGGATCATAGCATCGATAGCCCAATTGCGAGAAGTCGATCGCAATTGCTCCTACCTGACAAACATTGCAGGTTGGTGTTTTTTTTGGTTTGTAGCGTGTTTACTTGCGCCCGCTTGCGTACTTTTTTGCCGCGGATTGCCATGGGTTTGCTACCACTTGAGTATTGCACGCTTCTGTTACAACATGGACGCTATTCAAGCATTCAATTAATGGCTTGTTGCCAAAAGTGACTGACCAGTTCAAAACACAGCAGTCGAACGGTCAACTTTTCGCATAAGCAATAGGACAGCAAGCGATGGTAGGTAACAGATGAAGATAGTCATAGCACCGGATTCGTTTAAAGAAACCCTCGCGGCCAGTGAAGTGGCGCTGGCGATCGAAACCGGGTTTCGCCAGGTGTTTCCAGACTGGCAGTATATCCGATGCCCGATGGCCGACGGCGGTGAAGGGTCGCTGGCGAGTTTAATTGCCGCCACAAATGGCCGAAAAGTGAATCTGGAGGTTATCGGCCCACTCGGCAGCACTATAGCCAGTCACTATGGTATTTCCGGTGATGGGGCGACGGCGTATATCGAGATGGCGGCAGCCAGTGGTATTGAACTTATCGCGCCCTCGCAACGAAATCCACTGCTGACCACCAGTTACGGCACGGGGCAGTTAATTCTGCACGCGTTGGAACAGGGTATCCGGCGGATGATCATCTGTATTGGTGGCAGCGCGAACAACGATGGCGGTGTCGGCATGATGCAGGCTCTCGGAGTGTCATTCCGGGATCGGCAGGGCGCTGAACTTGCCTTTGGTGGGCAGTCGTTGGCGCAGCTAGCCAGCATTGATATCTCTGCTATCGATTCGCGACTGAGCCAGTGCGAAATTGAAGTGGCCTGTGATGTCAGCAATCCTCTCACCGGTCCTGAGGGCGCGTCAGCCGTGTACGGGCCGCAAAAAGGCGCCAGTGCAGAGATGGTTGCAGCGCTGGATGGCGCGCTGGCCAATTATGCCAGAGTGATCAGTCAGGATCTCAATCTGCAGGTGAGCGGTTTACCGGGGGCGGGCGCAGCTGGTGGGATGGGCGCGGCGTTTTATGCCTTTACTAATGCGACGTTCCGCGCCGGGATAGAGATAATAACCGAAGCACTCGAGCTGGAGCCACTGATTGCTGCTTCAGATTTGGTGATCACCGGAGAAGGTCAGTTGGACAGCCAGAGCGTCAATGGCAAGGTTCCCGTTGGCGTGGCCCGGCTGGCAGCCCGGTATCACAAACCGGTCATTGCTCTGGCGGGGGCACTTGGCGATGACATTGAACCCGCATACCAGGCCGGGATCGATGCGGCATTTGCCAGTGTGTATAAAATCACCACTCTCGATGAGGTCATTACCAGCGCTAGCGAGAATGTGACTCGCACGGCGCGCAATGTAGCCGCGACGTTAAAGATCGGCCGGACCATCAATATACAGCGTGATGCTGAAGTAGAGTAAACATAAGTCTTTAAACTGACTAAGCTTTACATTGCAGATCTCTTCCGCGCGTTTGAGTCTATATCTGAGTGTGTTGGGGTGAATATAGAGCGCGGCAGCGGTGCATTTATTGTCACAATGGTTATCGAACCAGCAACGCAGGGTGGTAATCAGGTTCGGGTCGGTTTGCTGCAGTTGCTGCAGTAACCGGTTCAGTCTCTGGATTTGCCAGCCTGACAATTGGCCGGAAAACAGCGCCGGCAGTTCATAGTCGTTGAAGTGATAAAAACGGCGATCAGGATGCAATCGTTTTCCGGCGCTTAGCACGGCAAGTGCGTTGGCAAAGGCAAACGGCAGCTCCTGTGGTGACGCATGCACCGCCCCCATAGAACAATAGAAAGGTGAGGTTAAACTACGGGTCAGTATTTGCTGCAGGCTGCTCCAGTCATCGCTCTTTGACGGGTTTTTGCCATCCCGTTCAAACAGCTCTAGCACGATAATCGTTTGTTTATATGAATATTCTGCTTTAAGCCTTTGGCGAGACCAACCATTGAGTAAAGTGGAGACCGTTTGTTGCTCTTGTGCGTTTTGTACTTCAAGGAGGCACACCGCGTGGGGTTTGTGGATATTGAGCTTGAGTTGGCTAGCCATATTTTCGATATGTTCGAACTCCGCTTCCGGGTCGATCCACTCCAGTAAAAATTCTTCCTGTTTTCGCTCACTCCAGCGGGTCATTTCTAACATCGAAGTGTATTCAACCACCATCTCCGCTGCCATTTTGACCATTTCACCAAACGGTTTGACTTCACTCAGTGGTCCCGAAATACCAATCACGCCAATCGCATTTTGGTTGAACATGATCGGCAGGTTCACGCCAGGTTTGACATTGGGAAATTCCGGTAGCATGTCGCTGGATATCTCGATTGGCTTGAGCTCGGTCAGCGCCAGCACCGCGCCGGCATGCTTCTGATATTTTCGCGCCTGATTGGTTGAGGCGATGATGATTCCCGTTTCATCCATGACATTGAGTGGGTACGCGATGATCTTCTGCGCTTTGTCCACGATACGTTGAGCGAGTTGTTCAGTGAGTTGCATGGGCTGATAAGGGTCTACGGTTACTTGTTTTTTTGCCAGTTAAGAATCGGACGCGGCATTGAGCATGGCCACTGCAGTGATACTAAATAACAAATCCATCAACAACCGAGATCTTTCTCTCAGGGTGCGTGGTTTCTTTTATCGATCATGTAACAATTCGTGAGAGGTTCGAAAGCCGAGGGAATGGTTTAGAAAGCAGCGGCGGTTTATGCGCTGGCGTGAGGTCGAAATTGGTCTCCGCACCACTAAACCCGGCCAACAAAGCTCTCGTAGTAGGCGGGCAAGGCGTGTTCCAGCCATAAGCACGGTTTCAGCGCACTGCCAGAGACAAATCCTACATGACCACCACGTTCAAACAGGCGGTAATCGATATTGTTCGGCAGAATAAAACGCGGGATCACCGCGTCAGTCATAAACGGGTCATCCTTGGCGTGGATAATCTGGGTCGGCAAGCCGATGGATTTTAACCGGTGCAGCCCTGAACAGCGTTGATAGTAATCTTTGGCATTTTTAAACCCGTGTAAGGGAGCGGTGATCAGATCGTCGAACTGATACAGCTTGTTAAGCCGGGCAATTTTTTGCGGGCTGATGCCAATCGCCTGATGCAGCAGTTGCTGTTTCTTGAGCGCATTGCTTTTCAGTGAGCTCAGCAGGTAGCGTTTGTAAACCCGGGAAAAGCCCTGTTCGATTCGCGTTGAGCAGGCGGCCAAATCCAGCGGTGCTGAGACTACCGTAGCGGCATCCAGCAGCGGTTGGTCGGCATATTTGGCCAGGTAGTTGACCAGCATATTGCCCCCCAGCGACACCCCGACCGCCACTTTAGGCTGATCTGGAAACTGTTGGGCTAAGTGGGTCAAAAACCAGCGTGCATCTTCGGTTTCGCCTGAGTGATAGGCGCGCGCCAGATGGTTCGGCTTACCGCTACAGCCACGAAAATGCATCATCACCGACAGCCAGCCGGCCCTGGCAAACGCATCCATCAAGCCGTTCGCATAGGGGCTGTGAAAACTGCCTTCCAAACCGTGGAACAGCACAAACAGCGGCTTCTGCCGGGCAGATTTACTCTGCCGATCTTCACTCCAGGCCAGATCAAGGAAGTCACCATCGGGCGTTGGCAAGGTTTGCCAGTGAGGCGCAAATAACGCGTTTTTGCGCAGCACTCGCGGTGCCAGAGTCTGCAGATGCGGATTGGACAAGCCGGTGGCGGCGATGAACTGGGTCATAGATTCGGCTCAATTGGGGCGGCAGGCGCGGGGTGGGCAAAGTATTGGTACAGAGCCTCGCCGCCTAGATGACGGCAATAACGCTGTGTTAGAGGCTCAGCGCGGTTATTTTCCAGTGGCAGATGATTGATGCAGTCGACCAGATCAGACTGCTGCTGTTTTTCCAACTGCAGCTCAAACTGCAGTGCTTCCCGGTACAGAGTATCGGGCAGGTGCAGTTTCATTTTGCGGCGCATTTCCCGGTAGCTGTGCAGCAGGGTTTCAGAACGGCTGAGGCAGGCTTCGACCTGATGCCACTCCTCGGCGGGAAAGCTGACTTGCTGTTCGTCGAGCCATTTCAGCAGCAGCAATAGGTTGACGTTGCCGTGATACTGGTTTTGTAGAGTCAGGCACGCTTCTTTTACTTCACGCACGCTGTAGTACTGCAGGCTAAACTGCCACAGTCTTTCCAGCGTCAGAGATATCCGAACGTGCTCCTGGCTCATGCCTGATTAAACTCCTGCTCCATTTGCTCCAGCGTTTCCTGCTGCGCCATCCACTCCAACTCGACCTCTTCCAGCGCGTTTTTGCTGCTGGCCTGGTCGGCAAGGACTTGATTAAGTTTAGCTTTATTTTCGGCATCATACAGGCTGTTGTCAGCAAGAAGTTGTTCCGCCTGTGCCAAATCTGCGCTCAACTTATCCATTTTCTTTTCCAGTTGTGTCAGCGTTTTGCGAATTGGCGCTGTCTGCTGGCGAAACTCGGCATCGCGTCTTTTCTGTTCTTTCTTCGCCGCAGCGCTGTTTTGCCCCTGTGAACTATCCGATTGATTTTCCCTGCGTTCGGTGCGTTGTTGCTCGGTGAGCCATTTGTAGTAGTCGCCTAAGTCGCCATCGAATGGGGCGACCTGATGATTATGCACCAGGTACAAGTCATCGGTGGTGGCGCGCAGCAGGTAGCGGTCGTGACTGACGATCACCATCGCGCCTTCAAAAGTCTGCAGCGCCAGCGTCAGGGCCTGACGCATATCCAGATCCAGGTGGTTGGTCGGTTCGTCGAGTAGTAGCAGGTTGGGTTTTTGCCAAACGATCAGTGCCAGTACCAGTCGGGCTTTTTCGCCTCCGGAAAATGGCGCGACTGCTTCCAGGGCTTTATCGCCCTGAAAGCCAAAACTGCCCAGATAATCGCGTAGCTGTTGTTCGGTTTGTTGCGGGGCAATCTGCATCATATGCTGCAGCGGCGACTCTTCCGGGTGCAGTGTTTCCAACTGGTGCTGGGCAAAATAACCGATTTTCACCCCTTGGGAATAATTCAGCTCACCACCAGTGGCCTGCAATTCCCCAGACAATAACTTGATCAGCGTTGATTTACCGGCACCGTTACGGCCCAACAGGCCAATTCGGCTGCCAGGAACCAGATTAAGACGAATTTTTTCCAGGATCAGGGTATCGCCATAGCCAGCCGACACCTCATCCATCATGATGATCGGGTTGGGCAGTGCATCGGGTTGTCTGAATTCAAAACTGAACGGGTTATCAAACTGAGCCGGCAGAACTTGCTCCATACGTTCCAGCGCCTTGATACGGCTTTGCGCCTGACGGGCTTTGGACGCTTTGTAACGGAAGCGATCGATGTAACTTTGCATGTGCGCCATCTGCTTTTGTTGCTTCTGATACATGGCTTGTTGCAGCAGTAACTTCTGTGCCCGCTGGGTTTCGAACGAGGAGTAGTTACCGGTGTACTCGTTCAGTTGCTGGTTTTCGATATGAATAATCCGGTTCACCACAGGGTCGAGAAAGTCCCGGTCGTGGGAGATCAGCACCAGTGTGCCCGGGTAGTTTTGCAGCCAACGTTCCAGCCACATTACCGCGTCGAGATCCAAGTGGTTGGTTGGCTCATCGAGCAGCAGCAGGTCGGAGCGGCATAGCAGTGCCTGGGCCAGGTTGAGGCGCATCCGCCAACCACCGGAAAACTGATCCAGCTGCCAGCTCATCTGATCCTGGCTAAAGCCAAGTCCGTCCAGCAGCTCAGACGCCCGGGCTTTGATGCTGTAGCCGCCAATCGTTTCGATATGGCCATGCAGTTCGGCAACCTTGGTGCCCTGGTCGGCTTGTTCGGCCTCTGCCAGTTGCCGCTCCAGGTCGCGGAATTCCTGGTCACCGTCGATGACGTAATCCAGTGCGCTGCGCTTTAATGCCGGGGTTTCCTGGGCCACCGAGGCGATTTGCCAGTGGGCAGGCAGGTTATGGCTGCCGGCGTCGGTACTCAATTCGTCTCTCAGCAATGCGAACAGGGTGGATTTACCACAGCCGTTTTTGCCCACCAGGCCGACTTTGTCGCCGGGATGAATAGTGGCGGAAGCCTGGTCTAGCAACGGTTTACCGCCGCGCAATAGCTGGATATCGGAAAAGGTAATCATAATGGCCTGCTTGGTAACTTATTCTACAGCGGATGAATAGTAGGGGGATTGAGGATAAATGTCGATCATTGCGTTATGATGGGCGAACACGTATAAAAACCAATATACTGAATCAAACACTTAGCCTTTCAGGATGGTTGCTCAAGGAATGACTACTACCAACTCAGCGCTGACTCCGCCGCCCAAAGTGTTAGTGATTTATGCTCACCCAGAGCCACAAAACTCTATCGCCAATCAAGTGATGATAAAAAAGATAGAGGCTCTGGCGCATGTCACTGTGCATGATCTCTACGCCCGCTACCCGGATTTCTTTATTGATGTCAGCGCCGAGCACCGTTTGCTGCTGGAACATGATGTGATCGTGTTCCAGCATCCGCTGTTTATGTATTCCTGTCCGGCACTGCTGAAAGAGTGGCTGGACAGAGTGTTGGGCAAGGGATTTGCGTTTGGCGCTGGTAGCGCCCTGAAAGGCAAATACTGGCGCAGCGTGATCACCACCGGCGGCAAACAGGGGGCATTTGGTAAACACGGCTACAATAAATACCCGTTAGACGAAATCCTGCAACCGTTTGAGCTGACTGCGCTGTTATGCCAGATGCACTGGATGGAACCATTAGTGCTGTACTGGTCCAGACATGTCGACGATATGGTCCGTTACCAGCACGCTGAGAGTTATCGCCAGTGGTTGCTTAACCCGCTGGCAGACACCGGAGGTAGCGATGGCGCTTGAAAATGACATACTCGCCAGTAGCCTGATTTTCCTTGCTGCCGCTGTGGTGGCGGTACCACTGGCACAGCGGATTGGTTTGGGTTCCGTGCTTGGCTACCTGCTGGCCGGGGTGTTGATCGGTCCCTGGGGTTTTAGCCTGATCAGTGATGTGGAGGCCATTCTGCATTTCGCCGAATTTGGCGTGGTATTGCTGCTGTTTCTGATCGGCCTGGAGCTGAATCCGAAGAAACTGTGGCAGATGCGCGGGCCGATACTTGGCCTCGGCGGTGCTCAAGTGGTGGTCACCTCGGCAGTGTTGGCCAGTATCGTCAATATGCTTGGGATTAGCTGGCAAACCAGCCTGGTGATCGGTATGGGGCTGGCACTGTCATCCACGGCGATTGCATTACGAGTGATTGAAGAGCAGGGGCTGGACGGCACCGAGACGGGTCAGTCGGGGTTTGCGGTGCTGCTGTTTCAGGATATCGCGGTGATCCCTATGCTGGCACTGCTACCTGCTCTGGCCGGTAACACTATCGGCAACTGGCTGGATGGGGTATGGATGTTATCAGGCATTGTCGGCCTGTTGGTCGGTGGCCACTTTTTACTCCGGCCGCTGTTTCGCTATGTGGTGATGAGTGGCGTGCGGGAGTTGTTTACTGTTGCGGCGCTACTGCTGGTGATCGGCATCGCCCTGATGATGCAATCGTTGGGGCTCTCGATGGCATTGGGGACTTTCCTGGCCGGGGTGCTGCTGGCCGAGAGCGAATATCGCCACGAGCTGGAAATTGCCATTGAGCCGTTTAAGGGGCTGTTACTGGGGCTGTTTTTTATTGCCGTCGGTATGGCGGTCAACCTTGGCCTGCTGGCACTGCAACCGGGCAAAGTATTGCTGGCGGTGGTCGCGTTGGTGGTGATCAAAGGCCTGATCCTGTATATCCTGGCGCGTTTTTCTGGCACCCGTGCCAAGGCGCGCAGTAAAATGGCCGCGATACTCAGTCAGGGCGGTGAATTTGCCTTTGTTATCTTTACTGCCGCTGGCGCCGAAGGGCTGCTGTCGCAGTCGCAGATGTCCTTTCTGCTGGTGGTCGTCAGCTTGTCGATGGTGACCACGCCACTATTGCTGTCGGCCCAGAAAAAATGGTTTGCCCGACGGCTTAATGTCCAGGGAGAATCCATCTCCAGCGATGTGGTGGACAATCAACCGCGGGTTATCATTGCCGGATTCGGCCGTTTTGGTCAGATCGTCGGCCGTTTGATGTTCGCCAACAAGATTAAAGTGACCATTCTGGAAAGTGACCCCAGCCAGATTGCCCTGCTGCGTAAGTACGGTTATGAAGTCTTTTATGGTGATGCGACCCAACTGGATCTGCTGCGGGCTGCCGGGGCTGACAAAGCTGAAGCGATCATTGTCTGTACCGATTCGCCCGATGAAGTGATAAAGATCGTCGAGTTATGCAAACATGCGTTTCCCACCCTGCAAGTGCTGGCCCGGGCGCGTAGCCGGGTTGAGGCGTATCAGTTGCTCAGTCTGGGTGTTGATCACTATTCCCGCGAAACCTTTTTGGGCGCGTTGGATCTGGGTCGTCAGGCATTAACGATACTGGGCATGCACCCCTATCAGGCCAAGCAGGCAGAAGCCCACTTCAGAAGGCTGGATAATGCCATGCTGAAAGAGCTGTTGCCGCAACACAGTGAAGATAAACAGTTAGTCATGCGCGCCAAGGAGGCCCGTAAAGAACTGGAAGAGATATTTGGCCGGGAAATGGAAAGTGACCATCAGTCACGACAATTCTGGCAGTAACCGCGGTAGTATGCAGAATTATCGCAATAAAAACAGGACCAAAACGTGAAAGCCAAGAAACGCTTTATTGCTGGTGCCCGCTGTCCCGCCTGTCAGGCTGAGGACACGCTGCGCTGGTGGATGGAAAACAATATTGAACTGGTCGAATGCGTGGAATGCGACTATCAGGAGCAACGTAAACCGAAGTCGGTCGACAGCAGTGAGCACGCCGAACAACAAATGATCGGCATTTTTAAGCCAGACTGATTGAGTTTCGCGCTATGATCCCCATAATACGGGGGTAATCAAATTTCCCTGCGGCTCACCTTTGAGCCCCGAACGCCCTGGAGCATGAAATGAAAATTGAAAAAAATGTAGTCGTTAGCCTGGCCTACCAAGTCAAACTGGAAGACGGCGTTGTTGTCGACCAGTCGACTGCCGAGGCACCACTGGACTACCTACATGGTCACGGCAACCTGATCGTTGGCCTGGAGAAAGAGCTGGAAGGGAAGCTGGCAGGCGATAAATTTTCTGCAACCGTAACACCGGAAGATGCGTACGGCGAACACAATGACGCACTGGTACAACGTGTTCCTGCGGATGTTTTCCAGGGCGTTGATACCATAGAAGTGGGTATGCGTTTTCTGGCGGATACCGATCAGGGCCCAATCCCGGTTGAAGTGACCGAAGTCGATGGCGATGAAGTGGTTGTCGATGGCAACCACATGCTGGCAGGCCAGACTCTGACATTTGATGTGGAAGTTGTCGCGGTTCGCGCTGCCTCTGACGAAGAGCTGCAACACGGTCACGTTCACCAGGCTGGCGGTTGCGGTCACGACCACGAGCACGAGCATGGTGAAGGCTGTTGCGGCGGTCACGGTCACGATCATGACCACGAGAAAAAAGACGGTTGTTGCGGTGGCGGCAGCTGCGGCTCGCACTAATTCGTGTCAGCCAATCAAGGCTCACTGCGGTGAGTAACTGAAACAAGCGCAACTCGTAGCCCATACGGATTGCGCTTTTTTATACCTAAACAGTGGACTGCGGAGCAGCCATTGGAGCAGCCATTAAGGATATTCCATGACCCAACCCTTCGCCATTGCGGTACACGGCGGTGCCGGCACTATCCTGCGTGAGCAAATGAATGAAACATTGCGGGCAGAAATTGTCAGCGCGCTGGAGCTGGCGGTTCGCAGTGGCCATCAGTTGCTCGCGCAGGGGGCTGATGCCATCGATGCTGTAGTGGCGGCGGTGTCTGTGTTGGAGGACTGTCCGCATTTTAATGCCGGACATGGCTCGGTGCTGACCCACGATGAATTTGTCGAAATGGATGCGTCGGTGATGCATGGCCGGGAATTGCAGGCGGGAGCCGTCGCCGGCGTCCGGCACATTAAAAACCCGGTGCAACTGGCCCGGGATGTAATGCGAGGTAGCCCGCACGTCCTGTTGATCGGAGAGGGCGCTGAAGCATTTGCGTTTGAACACGGCTATGCCTACACCGAGCAGGACTATTTTTTTACTGAGCGCCGCTATCAGCAGTTGCAATCGATGAAAGCCAAAGGTCTGTTTGCCCTGTCGGAGTCCAAGTATCCGGATGACAAAAAGTTCGGCACGGTTGGCGCGGTGGCGCTTGATCTACAGGGCAATCTGGCGGCAGCAACCAGCACGGGTGGGATCACCAACAAAAAGTATGGCCGGGTGGGCGATTCGGCGCTGATTGGTGCCGGGACGGTAGCGGAAAATGGCAATGTGGCGGTATCCACCACGGGTATGGGCGAATACTTTATCCGCTATCGGGTCGCCGAGGATGTCGCGGCCAGGATGCGTTACCTGAAACAAGATGTGGCCACAGCCTGTGAAAGCGTGATTCAGGGACCACTGAAACAGAGCGGTGGAGAAGGTGGTCTGATCGCCGTCGATGCCGCCGGTCAGTTGCATTTTGCCATGAACAGTAGCGGCATGTATCGGGCCGGTATCGACCTTGACGGCAAGTTGAGCGTATCTATCTATGCTGACGACTGATGTTGCACGAATCATCTGGTTTCTCACTGAATTTCAAGTACATTTTTCTGAGACTGTGCTGAGTGTTTAAAAAATGACTGCATGAAAATTGATTCGGTGCTAGAATCCATTTTTAACCAGTAATCAGACTTGGAAAGATGGGAAATAACGTAGTCGTTCTAGGCACCCAGTGGGGTGATGAAGGTAAAGGTAAAATCGTAGACCTGCTAACTGAAGATGCAAAATATGTGGTTCGCTATCAAGGCGGTCACAACGCAGGTCACACTCTAGTCATTGACGGTGAAAAAACCGTTCTTCACTTAATTCCATCCGGTATTCTGCGCCAAAACGTGAAATGCGTTATCGGCAACGGTGTGGTTTTGTCTCCAGAAGCGTTGCTAAATGAAATGAAACCGCTCGAAGAGCGTGGTATTCCAGTACGTGAACGTCTGTTCATTTCAGAAGCATGTCCTCTGATCCTTCCTTACCATATCGCTCTGGACCAGGCACGTGAACTTGCACGTGGTAAAAAAGCCATCGGCACAACGGGTCGTGGTATCGGTCCTGCTTATGAAGATAAAGTTGCCCGTCGTGGTCTGCGTGTGGGTGATCTGTTTGATAAAAACAGCTTTGCCGACAAACTGAAAGAAGTAATGGAATTCCATAACTTCCAGCTGGTCAATTTCTATAAAGCAGAACCTGTCAGTTACGAAGCGGTTCTGGAACAGGCAATGGGTTATGCTGATCTGCTGACTTCTATGGTTATCGATGTCACTGACGAGCTTGATTCAGCGCGTAAACGTGGTGATAAGATCATGTTCGAAGGTGCGCAAGGTACACTGTTGGACATCGACCACGGTACTTACCCATACGTAACCTCTTCGAACACTACAGCGGGTGGTGTTGCTGCCGGTTCTGGTTTTGGTCCACGTCATATCGGTTACATTCTTGGTATCGCCAAAGCGTACTGTACTCGCGTTGGCTCTGGCCCATTCCCAACTGAACTGTACGATGGTCAAGATAAGCAAGACCCTGTAGGTAAACATCTGGGTACTGTCGGCCACGAGTTTGGTGCCACAACAGGTCGCCTGCGTCGTACTGGCTGGTTTGATGCCGTCGCTATGCGCCGTGCGATTCAAATCAACTCAATCTCTGGCTTCTGTCTGACCAAACTGGACGTGCTGGATGGCCTGGAAGAGCTGAAAATCTGTACTGGTTACAAGATGGAAGATGGCTCGATGCTGGAAGTTTCGCCTATGGCGGCTGACGCTTATGAGAAAGTGACGCCAATCTACGAAACGATGCCAGGCTGGACGGAAAACACCTTCGGTGCGAAATCACTGGAAGATCTGCCACAGGCAGCGCTGAACTACATCAAACGCATTGAAGAGCTGACCGGCGTACCGGTTGATATCATTTCAACTGGCCCGGACCGTAATGAAACCATCATTAAGGTGCACCCTTTTAGCGTCTAAATTCTGCTGGAAGATCGCTTTTGACAGAAACCGGTGCTTTTGCACCGGTTTTTTTATCCCTTCGCAACTGCTATGTTTGTACTGCGGCAATACCTTGCCATCTGGCGGCAATTTTTGCCTAAAGAGTTGCCCATTGATGCCGATACATGGATTAAGCCCGACCTGCAGCGAATCAGGTTGAGGCGGCTATCGGAGTAAAAAGAGTGCAAATATGAAGCTACGCATGGTAGCAGCTTCGCTACTAATGGCGCTGAGTGCCACCGTCAGTGTCGCGAAAGTGACGGACGTCGGTGAACCGGTTCCCATCTATTCGGAAGCTGAGCTGATAAATCTAATCGAAAAAAACCAGCACCTGAAGCGGGTTAAAGCGGACAATTGCCAGTTGGTCGAGGATATTATTGCCCGGGCCACCAGGATCAATTTGCCTGCCTACGAATTTCTCTATGGTGACATGCTGGCCTGGGGCGTGTGTGTTCAGCAGGATGTTGAGCTGGGGTTATATTATATGGAGAATGCCGCCCACCAGGGGCTACCCGCTGCACTGGAACAGATCGGCCGCTACTACTCCCGCGGTACGCTGGTCCAGCAGGATAAAGAGCGTGCAATCCCGTATTTGCGCGAGGCAGCGTCGATGGGCAATCTCAATGCCCGCATCCACCTGGCCGAATTGCTGCTGCGCGATTACGGCAGTCCGCTCGATTACGAAGACGCCTATCGCTGGTTGTACAATTCAGTCACCGCCGATAAGCGTACTCATAAACGGATTGCGATTTTACGTCAGGGGCTGGAGCAACGCATGCCAGAGAATATTATTGCCCGAGCGAAAATGCGCGACACATTCTGGTAACCCGCATTTGACACCATACTCTGAGTTCGCCTAATCGACTACGCTCCTCTGACAGGAGCGTATTTTTTTCGACTTTTTATAGGCTTGGCTGTAGCTTCACCAATGAGTCAAGTATACTAATCCTATTACTCCTCCTCATGTAGGCGAGCCTATGTCTGACCAAGTCCCAACCGATCCCTTTGCAGAGCGGGAATCAAACAATTACGAAAACCCTATCCCGAGCCGTGAATTTATCCTCGACTATCTGCAGCAAGCTGGCGTGCCGATGAACCGCAACGATCTGTTTGCTGCGCTGCAGCTGGAAGGGGAAGAGCAGTACGAAGGCCTGCGCCGACGGCTGCGGGCCATGGAGCGAGACGGCCAACTGGTGTTTACCCGCCGTCAGTGTTATGCACTGCCGGAAAAACTGGAAATGGTCAAAGGCCATGTCATCGGTCATAAAGACGGCCATGGCTGGGTCCGTCCGGACGGCAGCCACAACAAGGACGATGACATCCTGCTGCCGCATCACCAGATGCGTAACCTGATCCATGGTGACTACGTCCTGGTTCAGCCGACTGATAACAGTAAACGGGGCCGCCGGGAAGGCCGCTTGGTACGGGTACTGGAAGAGCGTACCGGACAGATAGTCGGGCGGTTTTTCCTCGAATACGGCTACTCCTATGTGGTACCAGACGATTCTCGCATCAGTCAGGACATTCTGATCCCCAATGAGCTGAAAGGCGGAGCGCGAATGGGCAATGTGGTGGTGATAGAGATCACTGACCGCGGTAGTCGTTCCCGTGGCATGATGGGCAAAGTGGTTGAGGTACTGGGCGAAAACATGGCGCCGGGTATGGAAACGCAAATTGCCATCCGTACTCACCAGATCCCCCATGAATGGCCGGAAGAAGTCACCCAGCAAGTGGCCAATTTATCAGAACAGGTGCCGGAAGAAGCCAAACAGGGGCGGGTTGACTTGCGCCAGTTGCCGTTGGTGACTATCGATGGTGAAGACGCGCGCGATTTTGACGATGCGGTCTACTGTGAGGCCAAGAAATCCGGTGGCTGGCGACTGTGGGTGGCGATTGCCGATGTCAGTTATTACGTCCGACCGGACAGTGCACTGGATAAAGAAGCCATTGAACGCGGTAACTCGGTCTATTTCCCTTCGCAAGTGGTGCCCATGTTGCCTGAGGTGCTGTCTAATGGCTTGTGCTCGCTGAACCCGCAGGTGGACAGACTCTGTATGGTATGTGAGATGACCATCTCCGATTCCGGCAAGCTAACCGGCTACCGCCATTATGAAGCGGTGATGAACTCGCACGCTCGCCTGACTTACACCAAAGTGGCCGCCATTTTAGACGGCGATGACGAGCTACGCAGTCGCTACCAGCCTTTGGTGCCACATCTTGAGCAGCTGCATAACATGTACAAAGTGCTCAAGCATGCCCGCGATCAGCGCGGTGCAATCGAGTTTGAAAGTGTTGAGACTAAGTTTATATTTAACGCCGAGCGCAAAATTGACCGTATCGAACCGGTGATCCGTAACGACGCGCACAAGATCATTGAAGAGTGCATGATCATGGCCAATATCGCCTCAGCCTCGCTGGTGGAAAAAGCCAAAGAACCGGCCCTGTACCGGATCCATGAAACACCCGGAGAAGAACGTCTGATGGGCTTTCGTGATTTTCTGTCAGAGCTGGGGCTGGAGCTTGGTGGCGGACTGGAACCGTCGCCGACTGATTACGCCCATCTGATGCATCAAATCGGCGAACGGCCGGATCAGGAGTTGATCCAGACTATGTTGCTGCGCTCGATGAAACAGGCCATCTACCATGCTGACAACTGCGGTCACTTTGGCTTAGCGCTGAAACGCTATGCCCATTTCACCTCGCCGATCCGTCGCTATCCGGATTTGCTGCTGCACCGGGCGATAAAATACCTGATCGCCAAACACGAAGGGCGCAATCAGGATCGCTGGACGCCCACCGGCGGTTTCCACTACTCGTTTGACGATATGGATGTTTACGGTGAGCAGTGCTCGATGACCGAGCGCCGGGCTGATGATGCCACCAGGGAAGTAGCAGACTGGCTGAAGTGCGAATATATGCAGGACCATGTCGGTGAAGAATTAGAAGGCGTGATTGCCAACGTCACCGGCTTTGGCTTTTTTGTACGCCTGACCGAACTGCATATTGATGGTCTGGTACACATCTCCACTCTGGATAACGACTACTACCAGTTCGACCCGATTGGTCAGCGATTGATCGGTGAAAGCTTTGGCCAGATCTATCGTCTGGGCGATGCGGTAAAAGTAAAAGTATTGTCGGTTAACCTCAATGATCGCCAAATTGACTTTGAATTGGTAGAAACAAGTCGTAAGCTACGTGGCAAAGGCAAAACCGCGAAAAAACGCGCGGCGGAAGCGCAGAAAAAAGCCAAGTCAAAAAAACGTGCTGCCACTAAGGCTCATCAGCCGGGACGTAAGGCGACGCCGTTAGTTGAGCCGACTAAGCGACCGGATGAAGCCGAGTCAGCAGGCGGTAAAGATAAAGACGGCAAGCGGAACAAAAAGCCGCGAGCGAAAACGAAGCAAGCGCGCAGTAAGAAGAAATAATCATGAGTAACGAATTTATCTACGGTATCCACGCGGTGAAAGCTGTACTGGAGCGAGAGCCAGAGCGCTTTATCGAGGCGTTTGTATTAAAAGGTCGCCAGGATGACCGCTTAATGCCTATCCTGAACGACTTACAAAAGTGTGGTGTCTCCATTCAACAGATGACCCGCAAAACCCTCGACGATAAGGCTCGCGGAGCTAATCATCAGGGTATTATGGCGCGCGTCAAGCCAGCCAAGCAGCTCAATGAGCACGACCTTGAGCAGATTCTGGCTGATCAGCACGCGCCGTTGCTGTTGGTGTTAGATGGTGTGACCGATCCGCACAATCTGGGTGCCTGTCTGCGTAATGCGGACGCGGCGGGTGTAGCTGCTGTTATCGTACCGAAAGATAAATCAGCGCCAATGACAGCAACCGTCAGTAAAGTGGCGTGCGGCGCCGCGGAAACCGTGCCACTGGTCCGGGTCACCAATCTGGCCCGTACCATGCGGGCCTTGCAGGAGCAGGGGGTTTGGTTTGTCGGTACCGCCGGTGAAGCAAGCCACGATATCTACCAGGCTAAACTGACTGGCCCGTTAGCGATTGTGATGGGCGCAGAAGGTGACGGTATGCGTCGCCTAACCCGCGAAACCTGTGACGATCTGATCAAAATTCCGATGGCAGGCAGTGTCTCCAGTTTGAATGTGTCGGTGGCATCCGGCATCTGTCTGTTCGAAGCCGTACGCCAACGCCTCGCACAGTCATAGCCCGGCATACGGATAAGTTACTTGCCGAACGTGTAACAGCAGACAAGTGACAACGCGATAGCTAACAACGCACCGGTTAACAGCTGGTGCGTTGTTAGCTTTAATCCTCTGCAGTTTTGAATTCGGACCTGGTCCACCGCGTTGCTCACCGGTGCTGGCTGAGTAATTGCGTTTATTTTTCCATCGGTGCTTGCATGTGAAACTGTGATCGGTATAATACCCGGCACTGACTTGGTCAGTTGTGAACCAATGAGCAGTGAGGAGCAAGTGTATCTTATTGATTAACTTGGTAATGTATACTCAGCTTATGTTCGCAGTTAATTAAAATTTAGCTTTCTACTATCAATTCGATAGTGCTGGTTAATCACCTATTAGCTGACAATGCGTCCTAATCTTGGATGCTACGGTTTCACATAAATCAATCGGCATTCTCTCGTCTTGACGAGTCAGAGTGGCGATATTGTTTGTGTAATTTTTTAATAATTGGAGCTCTGTCTCATGCAGAACCAACGTATTCGTATCCGCCTGAAAGCTTTCGATTACAAACTGATCGACGCTTCTACTGCGGAAATCGTTGAAACAGCTAAGCGTACCGGCGCACAGGTTCGTGGTCCAATCCCACTGCCTACTCGTAAAGAGCGTTTCACTGTTCTTATCTCTCCACACGTTAACAAAGATGCTCGTGATCAGTACGAAATCCGTACTCACAAACGTCTAATCGACATCGTTGAGCCAACAGACAAAACTGTTGATGCTCTGATGCGTCTAGACCTGGCAGCGGGCGTTGACGTTCAAATTAGCCTAGGTTAAGGGAGATTAGAATAATGATTGGTCTAGTCGGACGTAAAGTGGGTATGACCCGCGTATTTACCGAAGAAGGCGTTTCTATCCCAGTAACAGTTGTTGAGGTTGAAGCGAACCGCGTAACTCAAGTTAAATCTCTTGATAGCGATGGCTACGCAGCAATCCAGGTAACTGCTGGTGCTAAGAAAGCTAACCGTGTTACTAAACCAGAAGCTGGTCACTTTGCGAAAGCAGGTGTTGAAGCTGGTCGCGGTCTTTGGGAATTCCGTTTAGAAAACGGCGAAGAGTTTGAAGTTGGCGCTGAGCTGACTGTTGAACTGTTCAACGACACTAAGAAAGTAGACGTTACTGGTACATCTAAGGGTAAAGGTTTCCAAGGTGCTGTTAAGCGCTGGAACTTCCGTACTCAAGATATGACTCACGGTAACTCATTGTCTCACCGTGCTCCTGGTTCTATCGGTCAATGTCAGACTCCAGGTCGCGTGTTTAAAGGCAAGAAGATGGCAGGTCACATGGGTGCTGAGCGTGTAACGACTCAAAACCTGGAGATCGTACGTGTTGACGCTGAGCGCAACCTGCTTCTTATCAAAGGTGCAGTCCCTGGCGCAACTGGCGGTAACGTGATCGTCAAACCAGCTGTTAAAGCATAACGTCTAGGAGTAAGTAATGGAATTGATGGTTAAAGGTGCTGATGCACTAACTGTTTCCGAAACTACTTTCGGACGTGAGTTCAACGAAGCTCTTGTACACCAAGTAGTTGTTGCGTACGCAGCAGGTGCTCGTCAAGGCACTCGTGCTCAAAAAACACGTTCAGAAGTTTCTGGCGGTGGCGCTAAGCCATGGCGCCAAAAAGGTACTGGCCGTGCTCGCGCTGGTACTATTCGTAGCCCAATCTGGCGTACAGGTGGTGTTACTTTTGCTGCGAAACCACAAGATCACAGCCAAAAAGTAAACAAGAAAATGTACCGTGGTGCTATGAAGAGCATTCTGTCTGAGCTGGTTCGTCAAGAGCGTTTGATCGTTGTTGATAACTTCTCAGTAGAAGCACCAAAAACTAAAGAGCTGGTAGCTAAGCTTAAAGAACTTGAGCTTAATGATGTTCTCATCGTTACTGGCGAAGTAGACGAGAACCTGTTCTTAGCTGCTCGTAACCTGTACAAAGTTGACGCTCGTGACGTTGCTGCTGTTGATCCAGTAAGCCTGATCGCGTTTGACAAAGTACTGATGACTGCTGAAGCAGTTAAGCAAGTTGAGGAGATGCTGGCATGATCACTGAAGAGCGTATCCTGAAAGTTCTACGTGCACCGCACATCTCTGAAAAAGCAACTATGGCTGCTGAGAAAGCTAACACTATCGTTTTCAAAGTCGCGCAAGATGCAACTAAGAAAGAGATCAAAGCTGCTGTAGAAAAGCTTTTTGAAGTTGAAGTTAAGTCTGTAAATACTCTTATCACTAAGGGTAAGACCAAACGTCAAGGTCTACGCCAAGGTCGCCGCAGCGACGTTAAGAAAGCGTACGTTACTTTGAAAGAAGGTCAAGATCTTGACTTTGTTGGCGGCGCGGAATAACAGGAGTAGTTGAGAAATGGCTATTGTTAAATGTAAGCCGACTTCCCCTGGTCGTCGTCACGTTGTTAAAATCGTTAACGCTGACCTGCACAAGGGCAAGCCATACGCACCTCTTCTAGAGAAAAACTCTAAGAACGGTGGTCGTAATGCTAACGGTCGTATCACAGTACGTCACATCGGCGGTGGTCACAAACACCACTACCGTGTAATCGACTTTAAACGTACTAAAGATGGCATCCCAGCGAAAGTTGAGCGCCTGGAATACGATCCAAACCGTAGCGCTAACATCGCTCTGGTTCTGTACGCAGACGGTGAACGTCGTTACATCATCGCACCTAAAGGCATTCAAGCAGGTGACGTTATCCAATCTGGTGTTGATGCACCGATCAAAGCGGGTAACACTCTGCCAATGCGTAACATCCCAGTGGGTTCAACTGTACATAACGTTGAACTGAAACCGGGTAAAGGTGCTCAGCTAGCTCGTTCGGCTGGTGCTTACGCTCAAATCGTTGCTCGCGACGGTGCGTACGTAACTATCCGTCTACGTTCTGGCGAAATGCGTAAAGTATTGTCTGAAGGCCGTGCAACTATCGGTGAAGTAGGCAACTCTGAGCACATGCTACGTGAACTGGGTAAAGCTGGTGCTAACCGCTGGCGCGGTGTTCGTCCAACCGTTCGCGGTGTGGTAATGAACCCGGTTGACCACCCACACGGTGGTGGTGAAGGCCGTACATCTGGTGGTCGTCACCCAGTATCTCCTTGGGGTATGCCAACTAAAGGCTTCAAGACCCGTAAGAACAAACGCACTGACAAGTACATCGTACGTCGTCGTAATAAGTAATCTATATAAAGAGGAATCGCCATGCCACGTTCTCTCAAGAAAGGTCCATTTATTGACCTACACTTGCTGAAGAAGGTAGAGAAAGCGGTGGAAAGCGGAGACAAAAAGCCTATTAAGACTTGGTCCCGTCGTTCAATGATCATTCCACAAATGATCGGTTTGACCATCGCTGTCCATAATGGTCGTCAGCACGTACCAGTTTTTGTAACTGACGAAATGATCGGTCACAAACTGGGCGAATTCGCACCAACTCGTACTTACCGCGGTCACGCTGCGGATAAGAAAGCTAAGAAGCGCTAAGGAGTAAATAATGGAAGCTATTGCTAAGCATAACTTTGCTCGCATTTCGCCTCAGAAAGCTCGCTTAGTTGCAGATCAAATTCGTGGTAAATCAGTTGACCAAGCACTGGAAATTCTGACCTTCAGCAACAAAAAAGCTGCTGCACTGGTTAAGAAAGTTCTTGAATCAGCTATCGCGAACGCGGAGCACAACGAAGGTGCAGATATCGACGATCTTAGTGTCGCTAAAATCTTCGTAGATGAAGGCCCAACCATGAAGCGTATTATGCCTCGTGCAAAAGGCCGTGCGGATCGTATCTTGAAGCGTTCAAGCCACATCACTGTTGTTGTAGCAGATCGCTAAGAGACTAGGAGAGTAAGCAATGGGTCAAAAAGTACATCCAAATGGTATTCGTCTTGGCATCGTTAAGCCTTGGAATGCTACATGGTTTGCTAACACCAAAGATTTCGCTGACAACCTAGACGGCGACTTCAAGGTACGTCAGTTCCTGACTAAGGAACTTTCAAAAGCGTCACTATCACGCATCGTTATCGAACGTCCTGCTAAGAGCATTCGTGTGACAATTCACACTGCTCGCCCAGGTGTGGTAATCGGTAAGAAAGGTGAAGACGTTGAGAAGCTACGCGCAGCTGTAGCTAAAATCGCAGGTGTACCAGCGCAAATCAACATCGCTGAAGTACGTAAGCCTGAGCTAGATGCTCAACTTGTTGGTGACAGCATCGCGTCTCAACTAGAGCGTCGTGTTATGTTCCGTCGTGCGATGAAGCGCGCGGTACAAAACGCTATGCGTCTAGGTGCCAAAGGTATCAAAGTGGAAGTAAGCGGTCGTCTAGGCGGCGCTGAAATCGCACGTTCAGAGTGGTACCGTGAAGGTCGTGTGCCTCTACACACTCTACGTGCTGACATTGATTACGCAACTTCTTCGGCTCACACCCAATACGGTGTAATCGGCATTAAAGTTTGGATCTTCAAAGGTGAGATTCTGGGCGGCATGCCAGCAGCTAACGCTGTAGAGCCTAAAGGCGACAAGCCTAAGAAGCAGCGCAAAGGCCGTAAGTAAGGAGTCGACAGATGCTACAACCTAAACGTACTAAGTTCCGTAAGGTTCACACTGGTCGCAACCGTGGTCTAGCTAAAGGCACTGACGTAAGCTTCGGTACTTACGGCTTGAAAGCTGTTGGCCGTGGTCGTCTGACTGCTCGTCAAATCGAAGCAGCACGTCGTGCGATGACACGTCACGTTAAGCGTCAAGGTAAAATCTGGATCCGTGTATTCCCAGACAAACCTATCACAGAAAAACCACTAGAAGTTCGTCAAGGTAAGGGTAAAGGTAACGTTGAGTACTGGGTAGCCCAAATCCAACCTGGTAAGGTTATGTACGAAATGGACGGTGTACCTGAAGAATTGGCGCGTGAAGCGTTCCGCCTGGCGGCTCGCAAACTGCCATTCAAAACTACATTTGTAACTAAGCAGGTGATGTGATGAAAGCACAAGATCTACGCGAGAAAAGCGTTGAAGAGCTTAACGCTGAGCTATTGAATTTGCTACGTGAACAGTTCAACCTGCGCATGCAGGCGGCAACTGGTCAGCTGCAGCAAACTCATACTCTGAAAGCTGTACGCCGTGATATCGCACGTGTGAAAACTGTTTTGACTGAGAAGGCAGGCGCATAATGAGCGACAAAATTCGTACTCAACAAGGTCGAGTCGTTAGCGACAAGATGGACAAGTCTATCACTGTAGCTATCGAGCGTTTCGTGAAGCACCCTATCTACGGTAAATTCGTTAAGCGCACGACCAAAGTTCACGCGCACGATGAAAACAACGAGTGTGGCCTAGGCGATACAGTTGAAATTCGTGAGTGTCGTCCAATGTCTAAGACTAAGTCTTGGACACTGGTCAAAGTAGTAGAAAAAGCGAAGATTTAATTTCGTTGATTCTCTAAAAACGGCTCCAAAAATTAATTTTGGGGCCGTTTATTTTTTGACTACCCAATAATAAAAAAGGGTGGTACAATTCGCGTCCCTTTTAAAGAGGCAGCCCGACCCGTGAGGGTCTAGTTTTTTTATATATTTAGCGGAGCACTAACATGATCCAAATGCAAAGTATGCTGGACGCAGCTGATAACTCAGGCGCTCGCAGCGTAATGTGTATTAAGGTTCTGGGTGGCTCTCACCGCCGTTATGCACATATCGGTGACATCATCAAAGTTACTGTTAAGGAAGCAATTCCACGCGGTAAAGTTAAGAAAGGTGATGTACTGAAGGCGGTGGTAGTTCGCACCCGTAAAGGCGTACGTCGTCCAGACGGTTCTGTCATTCGCTTCGACCGTAATGCTTGTGTGTTGTTGAACGACAATACTGAGCAACCTATCGGTACACGTATCTTTGGTCCAGTGACTCGTGAACTTCGTAATGCGAAATTCATGAAGATTGTATCACTGGCTCCAGAAGTTCTGTAAGGAGCACTAAAGATGGCAGCTAAAATCCGTCATAATGACGAAGTAATCGTTCTTGCTGGCAAAGACAAAGGCAAGAAAGGTAAAGTAACTAAGGTTCTGACAACTGGTAAAGTTATCGTTGAAGGTATCAACCTTGTGAAAAAACATCAAAAGCCGGTTCCGGCTCTTGGCGTACAAGGTGGCATCGTTGAACAAGAAGCAGCTATTGATGCTTCTAACGTTGCAATCTTTAACCCAGCTACTGGTAAAGCAGACCGTATCGGTTTCCGTTTTGAAGACGGCAAAAAAGTTCGTTTCTTCAAGTCTAACGGCGAAACCGTTTCTAACTAATAGAAGTAATTTGGAGTTCTACTATGGCGAAACTGCATGATTACTACAAGTCGTCTGTAGTCGCTGAACTGACCAAACAGTTCGGTTACTCAAGCGTCATGCAAGTCCCTAGGATTGAGAAAATCACCCTAAACATGGGCGTTGGTGAAGCAATCAACGATAAGAAACTGCTGGAAAACGCAGCCTCTGATATGGCGACCATTTCTGGTCAAAAGCCACTTATCACTAAAGCGCGCAAATCTGTTGCAGGTTTCAAAATTCGTGAAGGCTACCCAATTGGTTGTAAAGTAACCTTGCGTGGCGAACGCATGTGGGATTTCTTGGAGCGTCTGATTTCAATCGCTCTTCCACGTGTACGTGACTTCCGTGGTGTTAGCGCTAAGTCTTTTGACGGTCGCGGTAACTACAGCATGGGCGTTCGCGAGCAAATCATCTTCCCGGAAATCGACTTTGATAAAGTTGATCGAGTACGCGGTCTAGACATCACTATTACGACGTCTGCTGGTACTGATGAGGAAGGCCGTGCTCTGCTGGCTGCCTTTAACTTCCCATTCCGCAAGTAAGGTGACGGGTTACTGTTATGGCTAAAAATTCAATGAAAGCGCGCGAAGCTAAG
>NZ_JBNKVP010000009.1:0-79143 GCF_050299255.1 Vibrio sp. | reverse complement strand
AACGGTTGAATAGCGACGGAGTCGTCACTCCCGTAGCGGGATTTTCGTTTGTTCCGACTCAGTCACAGGTCATTATTGAGTTATCAAGTGTTATTCAAAGTCTGGGAGTCTATTCACCGTCTTTGGCTCTGTATGACCAGGATTTCAAATTGCTGCGAACTTTTAGTTCGGCCAATTTTGACTACGATCGAAATGACTTCCTCAATTTAGACAAATTGCATGGTGAAGTCTCCATTTCTTTACCAACCACTGTCGCTAAGGTGTATGCGTTAATCTATACCACGCCAGAGGATATAGGCCAAAATACCGTCACACTTCATCCGGCTAAAGCATTTGCGATTGCTAAACGCAATGAACCGCCTAAGATTCCCGATCCAGTTGTAACCCATAAAGAATTTGGTGAGGTGAGGGTATCAATTCGCACCAGTTCTATTTTCGACGAGTTAGCCAGTGATTCAAAGTCACCTTCAGCACCGAATGTGCCGAAAACTGAAGTGGCGGCAAGCACAATAGCCGTTCAACCCGATACCAAGGCCTACTACCATAACGCGATTAAACAAGCGGTAGAGGCAGACCAGATTCCGAAAGCGCTTAGCCTGCTGGATGAAGCTAAGGCGCTCAATATTGAAGGGGCTCAGGAAGTGTTTGTTAAGGCGGTCAACGCCAAGTAGTGACAAGCGGCAATTCGTTTATGGATTAGTTGAATTCTTTATGCGTCCTTGACCCTCCGTACGGAGGGTCTTTTTTAGCCGTTGTCAGTTGCGTGTTGCTAAGCGAGCAACAGGCCGGACTGGGCAGGTACGCTGATGGATACGGTGTCGTTGTTGCCAGTAAAACTACCGGACTGCTGCAAATCGCGCCACAGCGTTTTATCTCCAGCCAACTGCCAGACCGGCAAGGTGACAGTGATCTCTGCCTGGCTGAGATTAAACGCCGCGATGACAGTATCTTCATGGTACTGGCGGGCAAAGGCAAAGCAGTGGTCATCTTGGTATAACAGCATAAAGTCTCCCATCTGCAGCGCCTGATGCTGACGTCGGATCTGGATTAACTGCCGGAAAAAGGGCAATTCTGCAGAGCTGTCGACATCTTGCCACGGCATACAGCGCCGGTTATCCGGATCGTGGCTGCCCAGCATGCCAAGCTCAGTTCCGTAGTAGAGGCAAGGTGTACCGACATAGCTAAACAGCAGCGTGGCGGCCAGCCTGAACAGGCGGGGCTGATCTTGGACTAGGTGTAAAAAGCGGGCGGTATCGTGGCTGTCGAGTTGATTCAGCTGCGACAGCTGATTGGGCCAGGGCAGTTTGGAACGCGCCTCGGCCAGCCAATCAATAAAGTCACTGACGCTCAAATCAATCGGGTCGAAAGCGATGTCCTGTTTGGCCAGCAAGGCCCGAACCGGGTGGGCAAAGCCGTAGTAGTTCATCGCGCCATCTTCCTGATCGCCCTGCAGCCACTGGGTCGCTTCAAAGAAGTGCTCGCCCAGTACGTAACAGTCCGGGTTGACCTGTTTGGCCGCATCTCGAAATGCCTGCACATAGTGGGCGTTGTTTTTGGCCCCTTCACCTTCTCCCAGCATATGTATGACATCAAAGCGCCAGCCATCCACCGAGTAGGGTGGTTTCAGCCAGTGCTTGATCACGGCATCTTCGCCCTGGTAGATGCAGTCGCGTACCTGCGGGTTATCAAAATTCAGCACCGGCAGGCTCGTAATGCCTTTCCAGCCGATATACTGCTGGCTGTCGCCGCTGAAAAAGTAGTAATCACGATAGGGCGAATCGGCTGATTGGTAAGCGCCCACTTGCGGGTGTAGCCCCTGTAAGTTAAACCAGGGGTGTTCAGTCGAGGTGTGGTTAAATACCGCATCGAGAATAATTTTCATCTGCCGTTGATGGATGTTGCTACACAGCCTGGCGAAATGCGGATTGCTGCCCAGGTGAGGGTCAATGTGGTAGTAGTCCGCGGTATCGTACTTGTGGTTACTCGGCGCAGTAAAAACCGGGTTAAGGTAGAGTGCCGTAACGCCAAGCTGTTGCAGGTAATCCAGCTTGCTTTCCACACCGTACAGGTCACCACCGTAAAACTCGCAGCTGCCGATGTTGCCTTCGGTATCTACAGGCTCTCCCCACTGTTTTGCCACCACAGATTTGCGGCCGCCTGAGACAAGATACTCACCGCTTGTGACGCTGATGTCCGGTTTGCCGTTGCAGAAGCGGTCGGGAAAGATCTGATAAAAAACTTGCTGACAGACCCACTCAGGTGGCTGATGGCGGGCATTGTATTTGAAATGACTCTCACGGCCGGGTACGCGGCCGTGCACCCCTTTACCATCGAGCCAGAACTGCTGCCGGTCGGTTAACAGCTTGAAAGCATAGTGACTAACGTCCCGGTCACGGTTGAGGCTAATGGTCACCTGCCAGTAATTAAGCTGCTCTGTTCCACCACAGAGTGTCATGTCGACCAGGTATTCTTCGTTGTCCGGCTCATGGCGGACTTGTACCCGCGTGAATCGGGTGGCTTTCTCGGTGGCCAGAGTCAGCACCAGCTGATCGTCTTGTCTGGTTAACCAGCGGTCGCTCTGACCGTGGTAGATAAATGGTAGTATCATGATATACGCTCCTGTTCCAGCTCCAGTAAAAGGCTGGCCAGTGGCGCTAAATCGAGCGCGATAGTGCCGATTTGATCCGTTATCTGCAATGTGTAGCAGTCTTGAGTGAGCTTATCGGTAAGTAAGTAATCACCATCTGCAATGCCCCAATATTGAATCAGGCCTTGCGGAATCATCAGGTCTATATGTGTGTCTCTGTCCGGGCTGAAATTAGCCACCAAAATCAGTTTTTGCTCGGCGCAGCTGCGGGCAAAGGCGAATAACTGGTGCGGCATATCGGCAAAATTAGCGAAATTATCACCGTACAAATCATGGTAGTCTCCTACCAGAGCCGGGCTGGTCAGGCTAAGGTTCAGCAGTCGTTGGTAGAACTGGCGCAGCTGTTTTTCCTGTTCGGTAAGCTGACCACCGTCAAACTTGCCCTGGTTCATCCAGCGCTGGTGGTGTGGCACACCGACATAATCAAAGATGGAGGTGCGGGAAGGCTGGCCAAATCCTGCCTGTTCCGCTGCGGGTTCACCAACTTCCTGGCCAAAATAAATCATGGTTGGAGACGAAGAAAGACAGGTCGACACCAACATAGCCGGGCGTGCCTTATCGGCGTCTCCGGCAAATTCCGGTGAAGCAAATCGCTGCTCGTCATGGTTATCGAGAAAATGCAGCATATGGTGCTCGATATCGCGCAGCTGATACTGGATGCGGCCAATCGCGCTCGTTGAGCCATGACCCTGTACGATAGTTTTTAACGAGTCATAGAGGTCCACCTTGTCATACAAGTAATCCATTTTGCCGAGCTGAATATAGTCCCGATAAAGCTGTGGCTGATATACCTCTGCCAGCAGGAATGCGTTCGGGTTGACTTGTTTGATCGAAGAGTTGAGATAGCTCCAGAATTCGACCGGAACCATCTCGGCCATATCATAGCGAAAGCCGTCCACGCCTTTATTAAGCCAATACAGGGCGATATCGCGAAATTTAATCCAGGAATCAGGCACAGACTGCAGTTGCCAGAATTCAAAATGGTCCTGATGCGAATGATGGCGAAACTCGTCGGGCAGCTGTGCAAAATCTTTGCTGCCATCGGGTCGGACGCCGTAATTCACCTTTACGGTTTCGTACCAGTCGTCGAGATCGGGTTTGGCTTTGCGCGCGCCGTTGCCGGTCCATTTGGCGGGGACTTCCTGATACGGTTTCTGCATTGCCGGGTGAAGTTCGCCACCGAGTGGCAACATGTCATCCGGGAAGTCGGGCAGTTGAAAGGGCTCTTCCGGCAGATAGTAGAAATTGTTGTCACGGGCGTATTCAACACTGTTGTCATCGTCACTGCCAAAATCATGCACTCCGGCAGGATTATTTAGGCCCCGGTAGCAACGGGCGACATGGTTGGGGACTATATCTATGATGACTTTCATGCCCGCTCTGTGAGTGCGCGCAATCAGCTGATCAAATTCAATATTCCGCTGCGCCGGGTCGTCGGCTAGGTCCGGATCAACCGAATAGTAGTCCTTCACGGCATAAGGAGAGCCGGCTCGGCCTTTTACCACCGCCGGATGATCGTTTTCAATACCGTATTGTTGATAATCGGCCACCATGGCGTGATGAGGCACACCGGTATACCAGATGTGAGTGATACCCAGCTTGGCGATTTCACTAAGTGCCAGGTCGGTAAAATCACTAAACTTTCCCACACCATTTTGCTCAATAGTGCCCCATGGCGTAAGGCTGGTGGTCTGGTTACCAAACAGGCGGGTGAAGACTTGATAAACCGTATACTTTTTCATATTCAATCCCGTTATTGGACTGAGCATAGGCTACTGGATGGATATCGGCAAAAGATCCTCCCCACGTCTCAATTATGGGGGCGTAGAACGGCGTTGAATCACCAAAGTGTGAAGTGCTACTAAATTGCTACCGTGGTTCAGCTAGCAACCGGCCTGCACTCCACAAACAGCGAAGTCGTTCAGTCGTGATGATCATGTAGCTTAATACAGTAAAGGTAAGCTCTTGTTTAGTTTAGCGTAACGGCGTTCAAAGCAAATGATTTTATAACAACTCTTAGCTAAGATGAGGGTCTTAAACCAAATCGACGACTGTCATTGGGCTTTGCCGGTCAAGAGTCAGAGGGACACTACTGATGCAAAATGAAATCGTTCGCGTGGAGCAGGGCGCGATTCGACTGGGAATTATCGCCAATGCGGTGATGGCTGTATCCGGTTGGGTGGCTTACCACTATTCAGGCTCTCAGGCGTTGCTACTGGATGGCAACATGTCATTCATACTGTTTCTGACTTCTATCGTGGCACTGAAAATCTCTGCCATTAAAAGTCATCGTTCGGAGAAGTTTCCATTTGGCCTGTTTGTTACTGAAGCTCTGTATGCCTTGATGAAAGGGTTGCTGCTATTAGGGGTAATTATTGCAGCGTTGACGGGCAATGGTTCCAAGGTGATTCAATATTTGTCCGGGGAGGCAATCGCGCCAATTAAAACCGGTATTATCATCTATTATGCGCTCGCCATGGTCGCAATCTGTTTTGCGCTGGCCTTCTCTTACCACCATAAAAACAAACAGATTCAGATGGCCAGCGGCATGTTAAAAGTCGATCAGCGCTCTTCGATGATTGATGGAATATTATCCGCGGCCACTGGTAGTATATTGGTGGTGATAGGATTCGTTCCGGTCGGTTCTAAATTTGATTTCTTGTTGTACATAGGTGATGCCATTTTGGTGATTATTCTGGCACTGCTGATGCTCGGCCAACCGGTAAAAATTATAAAGCAGGCGTTTATCGAACTGGTAGGCGGGAAATTACAGAACCAGCAGCAGTACCAGGCCATTAAGCAGATGGTTTTGGCTGAATACGACCAACAGGGGATTGCACTAAGCGATTACAGTATCAGTAAAACCGGTTCCAGCTATCTGATCATTCTGGTGGTCAGCCAGCCGGTGATCGCGGCAGAAAGTAACCGAGACTGGCAGGAGAGAAAACAGCGCCTTAAGCAGCGCCTGATTGATCAATTCGGTTTTGTCGATTTAGAAATCGTGGTGGCGTAGCCGGTTTGCCGATACCTATTGATTATTCGAATAATAACTAACAGTTGCGTTGAGCATTAATTGTGTAGACTCGCGGGATCTTTCCCTGTTCCCTTGTTTCGATAACATTCTTGAGGTCCTACATGAAACTTAAGCTCCTTGGTAGCGCGCTATTAGCCAGCGCAGCGATGATTCCAGCTCACGCATCAGCCACCACTTTAGTCGGTATCGTCGGATTTGAAACAGCCAAAACGGTGCAACCGACCGACAAAAAGGATAAACAACAAGTCGAGACGATTCTGCAAGCGGTTAACCTGGATTTTCTGGGTTTAAACTGGAACAACATTACCGCAGCCAAGTGGGATCGTAACGGTGAAATTACCGTTGCGCGCAACTGGGCGTACGGCTTCTGGAATGATAACTACGGTATGTCTGTGGATCTGATCAAAGGCGACTGGCAAGGCGCTGGCCCAAACATTGGCGCGGTAGGTCTGGCCTACCAAAATTGTTGGGATAGTTTTTGTCTGCGAGCGAACCCCACTCTGGCGGCGATCGATATTAAAACGACTGGTGGTGATGTAATCAAAGACAACGGTGCCCAATTAAACGTTAAGATGGATTACGCATTCAACGACACCTTTAGCGCCACTTTCCATCCCCAATATGCGACCTGGAATTCCGATGATTTAGGACAAACCCTCAAGCTGGAATTTGGTTTGACGGCCAACCTGACGGCCGACAAGCGTCACAAGCTGATGTTTGTCCATGAGCAATTTATGGTCAATAAAAAATCCACCGATATGAAAACCCGCTATGTCGGCGAAGATTCGCCACTAGGCGGTTATGTCACAGGTACCGAAGCGACATACAAAATACGTTACGCTTACGTATTCTAACCGACCAAAACTCCACAACAAAGGCCCATCCTTGATGGGCCTTTGTTGTCTTTTATCCACCCTCAGCAGGTTAGTTCAGTTGCGCATATTCGGCCTTCTGGACTCCCGCTACAATTGGTCTTCTATTGGCAACCAACCGGCAAACCAGGCGCCCAGCTTGCGCCAGATACTCGCACCGGGCTCATCGGTCAACAGTTGCTGATTGAGCGGATCGAACCAGACTAACTCGCCATCCTTGACCTGAAGCTGATACGCATTTTCACGCAGTTCTGCGAAAATTTCCCGTCGCGTCTTGGCGACATAATCCCGCTGTTCGACTACCACGGCTAATTCGGTGTTTAACTCTGCCGAGCGGGGATCCCAGTTCATTGAACCGACAAACAGCTGATCGTCATCGATCAACATCATTTTGGCGTGTAAGCTGGCCCGGCTGCTGCCGGTCAGGCTCCAGCGACTTTTCAAGCTGGCATTGGCTTTTACTTCCCACAATTCCACGCCACCTTCTACCAAAGCCTGACGATATTTTGCATACCAGCCGTGTACCGCAAACACATCGTTGGAAGCGAGTGTGTTGGTGACTACGGTTATCTTTTTGCCTTGTTTGACGGCTTTGATTAACGCTTGAGTACCGGCCTCTGTCGGGACAAAGTAGGGGGAAATCAGCAGCAGTCGGTTATCTGCGTGCTGCAACAGTTGCAACAGGTTATCCACCAATAGACTGTTACTGTCTTCGACTTTGGTTGGTAAATCGTACCAAAGTTCCCCTTTGCCCCAGTAGAACTTCAGCTGCTTTTGCACCATTTTCTGATATAGCGGCAGCCGGGTTAAGTCGTATTGACCGGCAAAAAAGTATTGTTTGATATTAGAATCCGCCATCCAGGATTCAATCTTTTGCGGCTGAAACCTGCCCTGTCCCGGCACAATCAGCTCAATTGGAACGGCAAACTCGCTATTCCAGTAAATATCAAATTGCTCAGCGGTCTGGCGCACTGTATTACCAATCAAGAGCAAGTCAAAGTCGGCAAACTCAACCGAAGACATAAAGGAGAAGTATTCATTGCCGATATTTCGCCCACCGACGATAGCCGCCACGCTGTCTGCGGTTAACGATTTATTGTGCATCCGTCGGGTCAGCCGCGACATATCGCTTAACATCGCCAGACCGCGTGCACTGCGGTATTGGTGTGGATTGAACAGCCGGATTTCGATATTGGGATGCTGACTTAGATAAGCCATATTTTCATCATTGCGATTTTGCATATCATCAAGCAATACCCGAACCCGTACCCCGCGTTCGGCTGCCAGGTAGAGCCGCCAAGTCATCAACTGGCTGGTTTCATCGTCACGGTAGATATAATACTGCACATCCAGGCTGTGTTCGGCAGCATCAATAATCGCCAGTCGGGCCAGCAGGGCATCATGGCCGGTTGCGAGGGGATAGAAACCGGTTTTGTTGCTGCTGTCGACATTGAGTTCGGAAAAATAGCGGTCCAGTTTAGACCCTTGCTGATAGCCCAGGTGAAAACTGGCATTTTTGTCGGGGAAATCATTGCGCACTGTACCGGCACAGCCAGAGATGAATGCGGCCAGCAGCAAAGAAAAAAGGAGGAAATAAAGATTACGGCTGAGAATTCTCGGCACCGGATATGTTCCTATCGTCAGCAAATTGAGTATCTGCACAATACTATAAACGCTAGCCTTAAAGAGAGGTACCGTCCAGTGAAAAGACTGACAAAGATTTGTTACATTGGGCGTTATTTGATTGGCGGAAACAAAAAAAGCGCCGCAACAAGTACGACGCAATAACCCCAAAAAATGCCTTTAAAAATGGGTTAATAACCTTTGATATTTTCTGCTTCCAGTTCAGTAAAGTATTTTACGGTTTTGACTTTCAGTTCCTGGGTTGAAGGGGCATCACATACCATCACTGCTTTAGGGTGCAGTTGCAGAGCTGATACTGTCCAAAGATGGTTGACTGAACCTTCAACTGCAGCTTGAAGTGCCAACGCTTTATTATGACCTGTGATCAGAATCATGACTTCTTCTGCGTCGAGTAAGGTTCCTACGCCGATAGTCAGTGCGTATTTAGGTACCTGATCGATGTCGCCATCGAAAAATCGTGAATTGGCAATACGGGTATCTTCGGTCAGAGTCTTAATCCGGGTGCGGGAAGAGAGTGATGATGCTGGCTCATTGAAAGCGATATGGCCATCATTGCCCACACCACCCATAAACAGGTTGATCTTGCCGTAAGATTTAATTTTTTCTTCGTAGTACTTGCATTCCTGATCGTGGTCGTCACTGTTGCCGTTTAGCAGATTGATGTTGTCGTGCTGAATATCAACATGGTTGAAAAAGTTATTAAACATAAATGAGCGATATGACTCAGGGTGATCGGCAGGGATACCCACATACTCGTCCATGTTGAATGTCACCACGTGTTTAAAACTCACCTGGCCAGCCTGGTAGAGTTCAATCAGTGCTTTGTAGGTCGTAAGCGGAGTTCCGCCAGTCGGTAAACCCAAAACAAAAGGACGCTCGGCGGTTGGTTGAAATTCATTGATACGCTTTGCGATGTGTGCCGCCGCCCATTTACCGACTTGTGCTGCATTATTTAATGGGATTAGTCTCATGTGATGCCTCTACTTCTCAATTCGTTGCCGATGTTTTCAACCCGCGCGATACTGTATCGCTCATGTTTTCAGGGTGATTAAGCGCCCCATCGCTCCATTAATTTGCATTATAAAATAAGTTGTCGGTTGTCGCTATTGTTTTCGGTCAATTTTTGCCGATTAATCCTGTTTTATTACGCTTTAAGGTTGATTTTTAAGTGTTTTTAATAAGAAAAAACACGAAGTGAAACAAGTGGTTTTGTATTAAATCATCGATAAATCAGTGTGTTATAAATTAAGTGCTACTGGATTGGCGAAATCAGTCTGAACTTTACATACTTTAACTGTGATTAAGTTTTACGACAGGAGTTTGATGTGAAAAACGAATTAGACCCAACCGCGATATTGCATGCCTATGAAACGGTAATGGAAAATGGCACTCCGACCGAACTAGGCAAAATGTATCAGGGCATTGAAGCGTTTACCGATTACGATGGTTATAACATCTATATGCGGGGGAACGGGGTAGAACTGCGAATGGGGTTTCACAATACCTATGAACTGAACTACGACCAGGAACACTTGCGGGATAGCTTTTTAAGTAAGATTGCTCAGTTACATAAATAATGTGTCACCAATTTATGTACATTGAGTTGGCTGATAAAACGGAGGTGGTTTCAGCTTCCAGATTATCAATGGTAAACACGGGTGAATTTAGCTCAGCCCTTTTCACGACAGGCTTGGTTATTTTGCCGAGCATTATCACGCTTTGATTCAATCAGGCAATGGCATTTTGATTGCTGTGACATAATCATTCGAAAGATAGTCAAGAATTGCGCCTGGCGGCCGATAGTAAACAGTAAAGCCAGGCATCTGATAGAAGTGTAATGGATGAGTGTGATAGGTATAGCAATAGGCGCAGCGGGATTGGCTCTGTTACTGCTGGTCGCGTGGATGTTTGCGTTGTCGTTGAAAAAAAAACGTCTTGAGCTTGAAAAGCGTGAGCGTGAAACCGCTTATCGTAAAGCGCTGGAAAAAAGTCGTAAACAAGAGCATGAAGAACGAATCGCAAAAGCTGAAAACGGTCATGTTCCGACGATTTTATATCTGGCGAAAGAAGCGGAGCGCACTAATCTGGTCGAATCTCTGCAGTGGTATCAAAAGGCCGCTGAGCTGGACAACATTACCGGCATGTACGGTATCGTTCGTGTCAGTGATCGTATGCGCCAGGATCTGGTGCTCAAAGAGCAGGTCAAATACTGGAAAACCTGCATCTCCGCGATGGAAGGCGATCATATGGCTAAGTTTGACGCTGCGATAGCGCTGTTCCATGGCCGGGGTATTGATCAGAACACCACTAAAGCTCTGGAAATGATGACTCAGGCCGCGGAAGCGAACAATACTGACGCCATGCTGTTCCTTGGCGATTGGTGTCAGTCTGAACATAATGTGGAACCTAAACTTGCCGATTCAAGCTACTGGTATCGCCGTGCCGCCCAGCATAAGAGCAGTGAAGGCTGCATGAAGTTGGGGCTGAATTACCTAAATGGTATCGGAGTAGAGAAGGATCATTTGCAGGGCTGTTACTGGCTGGAGCGGGCCGCAGAGCAGGGTAATGCCCAGGCGATGTTTTATGCCGGCGAAGCTTGGAATGACTGGGGCAGCAGCGGCAATGCCATCGCCTATATCTGGCTTTTTCTCGCTTCGCAAATGGGTTATCCGAAAGCGAAAACCCTGCGCGATCAAGTGGCACTAAAAATCGGCGTTGATAATGTGGTCGGTCTGCAATCCCTGGCTAAGCCACTGATCCGTAGGATTCAAACTGGCGATACCAGCAAACACACCATCATCCGTGCGTTAAATAAGCTGTACAAACGCAAGGTACCGTTACTCAAAGAAGACTCCGGTAACGAAGAGAGCCTGGATTTGCTGCAGGCCGCTGAGCGTGTGGCAGAGAGCCAAGCTCAAACGCAAACGGAGAGTGAAGCCATCCCTCAAAGTGACCGGTCGGGACTTGTTGCATCGGAACCTCCACTCAATTATGCGCCGCTACAGGCAAGCGTGACTGAAGCGCCCAAATTAAACTCACTGGATTTTTCCTCGACCAACATGGACAAATCTCAATAACAAAAAAAACCGCCATGCGGCGGTTTTTTTCTTTTCAGCAATAACGATTACGCGTCATTATTTTTCTGCAGAGATTTACATACTGCAGCGGTAAAGACTACGTCGGTAGAGCTGTTCAGGGCAGTTTCAGCGGAGTCTTGTACCACACCGATGATAAAGCCAACCGCAACAACCTGCATCGCTACTTCATTTGGAATACCAAACAGGCCACACGCCAGTGGGATAAGCAGTAGTGAACCACCCGCAACACCAGAAGCGCCACACGCAGAGACTGCAGCAACTACGCTCAGCAGCAGAGCTGTCATGATATCGATCTGAATACCCACAGTGTGTACTGCTGCCAGAGTCAGTACGGTAATAGTGATCGCAGCACCAGCCATGTTGACGGTTGCACCCAGTGGGATAGAAACAGAATAAGTGTCTTCGTCCAGATCCAGTTTTTCACACAGTGCCATGTTAACCGGAATGTTCGCCGCACTTGAGCGGGTGAAGAACGCCGTTACGCCACTTTCACGCAGACACTGGAACACCAGTGGGTAAGGGTTTTCACCGGTTTTCAGGAATACGATAATCGGGTTAACCACCAGTGCGATGATGAACATTGCACCCAGCAGTACAGCCAGCAACTGAGCATAACCTGCCAACGCAGAGAAGCCGGTAGTTGCAAGAGTAGACGCCACCAGACCAAAGATACCGAACGGTGCCAGGCGAATAATAAAGCGCACAATTTGTGAAACGCCGTGGCTCAAATCTTCAAATACCGCTTTAGTCGTTCCAGATGCATGGTGCAGGGCCAGACCCAGACCAATAGCCCAAGCCAGAATGCCGATGTAGTTTGCATTCATTAGCGCATTGACCGGGTTATCAACCAGTTTGAACAGCAGCGTGTTCAGAACTTCGGCAATACCCTGTGGTGGTGTGGTGCCTTCCGCGCCCGCAACCAGAGTTAAGGTTGTTGGGAACAAGAAGCTCAATACCACAGCCGTTAACGCGGCAGCAAGGGTACCTACCAGGTATAGAACGATGATAGGACGCATGTTGGTGTGCTGGTTCTTCTTCTGGTTCGCGATAGAAGCCGCAACTAAAATGAATACAAGAATGGGGGCGACGGCTTTCAACGCACCAACAAAAAGGTTACCCAGAATACCCGCGCTTTGGGCAGACTGAGGAGAAATGGTTGCCAGGGCAACACCGAATATAATACCGGTAAGTATCTGCAGTACCAGATTACCCCGGGCAAAACGGGCTATTACGTTAGACTGTTGCATAATTATTTATACCATCAATATGTTTGGGCGAAAGTAAGTTAAATTCAAAATGAATTACTAACAAAGCTAATAGTAACTATGCGAGAGGTTGTGTCTAGATTTAATTGATATTTAGCATTAAAAATTACTGGCACGTAGAATTTTTGATATTTTATGTTGGATTTTGTTAACAATCTGTGATTAAAAAGGGGCCGTAGCCCCTGAATTGTTAACTCTTCATATTTCGCTTGCGCGAGTCATTTTGAATCGATTTGTACAACTTTGTCTGTTGGCGGTGTTTGGCTCGCTGCTCTGCCAGACTGGTCGAGTTGCGGGCTTGTTCCCGTTTCAGTTTTCGGTAGTTATCCAGCCTGCGCGAATCTAAATCTCCGCTTTCTATGGCAGCAGTGACGGCACAACCAGGTTCACTGCTGTGCTCGCAATCGCTGAAGCGACAACGTTCGGCCAGCTGTTCGATATCACTAAAGGTTTCTGCGACACCGTCGGCGCACTCGGTCAGTTGCAGCTCCCGCATTCCCGGAGTATCAATTAATACGCCTCCTGATGGCATTAGATGCAACGAACGAGCAGTCGTGGTGTGTCGGCCTTTACTGTCATCTTCTCTGATGGAACCGGTCAGCTGGCATTCCAAGCCAAGCAAGGTGTTAATCAGAGTTGACTTGCCGACACCAGATGAGCCGACCAAAGCGACCGTTTTACCGTTACCACACCAGTCCAGCAGTTTATCGCGACTGGATGGTTCCAAGGCGTTGACCGCTTCGATAGACATCAGTGGGTCAATAGCCTGCAGTGATTGCCTGAGTTCATGCCAGTTTGCGACCAAATCGATTTTGGTCAGAACAACCACCGGCTCGACCTGGGCCTGACGTGCCACGGCCAGGTAGCGTTCGATGCGGCTCAGGTTAAAGTCGTCGTTGACTGAACAGACGATAAACACGGTATCTATGTTGGCAGCAATATATTGTTGCGTAACCCGAGGGCCAGACGCTTTGCGCTGAAACAGTGATTCACGCTCCAGCAACCGGACAAACTGACCTTGTTTGTCGATCAGAATCCAGTCTCCCACTGCCATTTCAGGCATGGTCGGGCGAATTGCCAGGGTTATATTGCCGGTTTCACCTAGCAGCCGGTATTCACTGCGATGATGTTCAGTAATTCTGGCGCAGTCAAACTGCTCCAGCTCTTCCAGATCAAGTTGGCGTTGAAAACGTTGGTTCCAGCCAAGCTGGCTGAGTCGGTAACCAGTTTCAAGACTGGCTAAATTAGGTTTGTACATTGGATTACCCCAGACAAACGAACAGAGTTCTCTGTCTTACATTAAACAGATAAGGCTAGGGTCAAATTTGGAGACCCCGGTTAAAGGCACCGGGCAAAAGGAGAGTCAGACGAAGGCTTGTTTAGCCGTCAACCTTCCTGCTTGCAGGTGCTGATACCAATACAATCATCTTGTTCCTCCAGTAAAATTGGGTGAGTAAGCGAACCAAGAGTAGCAGAACTGACAGAATATTGCTTAATAGTAGCTGCTACTTATTACCTGCTTTTACACTCAGTTAGTGTTGTTTCATTTTCATGCCGGCCATGACTTTTTTCACCGGCGCATCGAAAGAAAAACGACCGCCGTCTTCATAAGTCAGGGTGATGGTCACTTTTTGTCCCTCAGCCAGCGGTTGGGTGATGCCCAGTAGCATAATATGCAAGCTCCCCGGTTTGAGTACCAGATCGCTGTTGGCTTTCACCCGTATTGAATCTATCTGACGCATTTTCATCACCTCACCTTCGACAATTACGTCATGCAGCTCGACTTTTTCTGCGGCATCACTGGCGGCCGAGACGATTACCCGATCTGCCTTGTCATGGTTAATAAACGTGGCAAATACCGCACTGTTAACGGCATTAGGCGGCGTTGCCCGTGCATAGGCTTGACTGACAGCTAAATCGCTATTGGCATTCGCCAATGGACTCAGCGTCAGGGCAGTAATGAGGAGTGTTTTCAGTAGTTTCATTGTTATTTTCCTTCTTTTAGTACCGTTTGAATTGCCGCCACCAGCGGTGCTGGCGACAAGGTATGCGGTACTTTAGTAATCAGGGTTCCGTCTGGCTCAAGGAAATAAAAATAGGAGCTGTGGTCTAGGGTGTAACCCAGTTCGGAATTTTCCAGTTCCGTTTTGCGGAAAATCACACCATATTTATGCGCCAGTGGCGTGGTGATATTTAATGATGCGGACAACCCGTCAATACGGCTATCAAAATATTGCGCGTATTGATGAGCGGCATCCGGTGCATCACGTTCTGGATCGAGTGAGATAAATATTGGCCACAGCTGCTGAGTCAGTTTCGTATCCAACTGCTGCAGGGCTCCTGCCAGCATAGCAAGCGATGTCGGGCATACGTCCGGGCAGCGGGTAAAACCAAAGTAGACGATACGTATGCGCGGATCGGTAATATCAAACAGGGTGACAGGTTGAGCATTTTTACCCTGCAGTATGGTTGTTTCTGCCGATGCCAAACTGTCAACCTGGGTTTCTGCGGGCTGATTGTTCATCAGGTTTACGCCAATACCGGCTAAAAAAGCAATCGCTAACAGTGCTATCCATTTACGGTTCATCGTTTCATCCTTATAGCCGGAAAGACGGACTTGTCTCCATCGGTGAGCTGGCCGAGCCAGGTCATCTCTTCACTGCTGCATACCGGCAGCGTGACGGTACCTTTGTACTGGCCTTCGGTTACCTGATTCAGCTGAACCATAACTGTGCCCATCTCCATTTCGCGGCCCTTCAGGGTTAAAATAAGTGTTGACGTTGTACTGCCTGGCCAGTCCACAGTGAGTTCGGCCGGCCGCAGCGGCGCCACGGAATCGCTTTCCAGCTGCATGCTGACTCCGCCTTGTAAACACGGTAGCGATGATAAGGTGCAGTATTGTTGATCGTCGGGTTGTGCGGAGGTTTGCTGCAGGTAGTGAATGGCTTCTGGGGCAAGGTATCCCAGTAAGATGACTGCGGCAATGATCACCAGCTTACTGATGTTGAGATTGGCCATAAGCTAAGACTCAGATAAAAATAATTTTTTTCGCGAAATTGTAGCGACTTTCTAACTGCAATACCATCAAAGATCGGTCAACAGGTTAACATGCCTCTGGAGTGGCAAGCGCCGTAACACCATAGCATCGAATTTCTTTAGTCCATTTGTCTGAACCTGCTTGGAGATAACAGATCGTGCAATGCATAAATATTCCGACACTCATTTATGCTTAATTTTAATTAAATCAGTAAATTAAGCGTAATTTCTGTCATCAGGTTGCACGCGAATAAGATTTGTAGCACATTTTATTCAAGCGGTTGAGAAAGATAATAAAGAATGTGCATATGGTTAATCTTAAGCCGAAATATCTGTGCTAACTTATTAGCTGTCTACTAATAAAAATAAGCGATAGGTCGGTTGGATATGGACAATATAGCAGATCAGCTAAGTCTTAATTTACGTTCACTGTTTATCAGTGTTTCCAGGGCGTTAGATTCGGTGGGGGTTGATGATTCCTACCATGGTTTACGAGTGGGTTATATATCGTATCGGTGCGCACAACAGCTAGGCTGGACGGAAGAACAGGCGCAACTGGCGTTTTATGCCGGTATTGTACACGATTGCGGGGTTTCTCACGGACAGGAGCTAACCAGCTTGTTGGGTACTCTGGTTCCTGACGATACCTATGCCCATTGCTACAAGGGCCATCAATTACTGCAAGCCTGTCAGCCTCTGGCCAGTTTTGCTCCGGCCATCTTGCATCACCACACCTGGTGGCAGGAGTTAAAAACCAACACCACGCTGAGCGAATATGACAAACAATTGGCCGCGCTGGTGTTAGTGGCGGATCGTACCGATTACCTTCTCTGTAATACCGAGCGGGATGCTTTTGGGAATTTCACGTTAGCCAAGCGGCGAGAAATTGCTGAGAAGTTGACCAGTTGTGCCGATGGAATGCTTAATCCGGCAATGGTGTCTGCAATTGCCAGGCAGGTGGATTGTGATGATTTCTGGTTTGCACTGGTTCCACGTCACATCGAGTTGATCGCGTCGCAGTTTAACGACGTGACCTTTATGATGCGGAAACTAAAGCTGGATGAGATTATTCAGTTGGCTGAATTTATTGCCGCGATTGTCGATGCCAAGAGTCCATTTACCTTTCATCATTCAAGACATGTGGCACTGCTGTCTGAATTTTTGGCAGGTGAACTGGGGTATAGCGATAATGCGCAGCGGTTACTTTATCTTGCCGGCTTATTGCACGATATTGGTAAGTTGCGTACACCAGAGCCGGTATTGCACAAACCGGGGAAATTAACTGAACAGGAATACCTGTGTATTAAGCGTCACGCAACCGATTCACGCTTCGCCCTTATGCACCTGTTCGGCAACAATAAAGTGGTGGATTGGGCCTCTAGCCATCACGAACGCCTTGATGGTAGTGGTTATCCAATGGGACTGACCGCTGAACAACTGGACCAACCCAGCCGTATTATCGCCGTAGCGGATGTGTTCCAGGCGATGACACAGTCTCGTCCTTATCGCGATGGAATGTCGCTGGAACAAGCATTGGATACGATGGCAAAAATGGTCCAGGAGCAGCAGTTGGATGTGGATGTCTATCGCTGCTTGTGGGCAAATGCCGAGCACTGTTTTCAGCTCTCAACCCAACCTCAAGCGGTGTTAGATAAACTACGCGCCTGATTTCTCAGGCGCCAATAGTCATCACATCCCTTCATTAGTTACGGGGATGTGGTCTTCTCTTACTGGGCGTTAACGTATGCCTTAAAGCGTGCTTTGGTTTCTGCATCGGCTTTGTTGTACCAGAAATGCAGCATCTCTTCTGCGGTACTGCTGCTCACTGGTTGCGATGCCTGGTTGTTGTTGGCTTTAGCCGACATCGCGGTGGCTGTCATCGCCGCTGCGCCGCCTACCCAGGCCGCTTGACCGCCAATGCGATTATAGTCGGTGACTTCGCGGCGATAGTCGCGTCCGATCTGCATGCCATCTTTTAATAACAGATCCTGACGTACGCTTACAGTATTGCCAGAATCGTCAAGCAATTGCCAACTCACATTCTCGATCTCTTTTCTGGCCTGATGCCCATCGCGGTAGGTCGGTAATTCAAAACTGAGCTTAGAATCTTCAGCCGCAAACGTGGCAATAATAGGGTCACTTTCTAGGATCACTCGCTCACTGCCCTGGTCAAAAAACGCCACATAGCGAAATACCAGCTGGTTTTCACCATTGGGAAGGGTCAGCGTTTTGTTGGCAGAAAAGAGGGATCCGGAAAGTTCCGGTTTCGCTTCATTAGCCACCAATAGGTCAATGTTTTTGGGTACCTGTAAACTGACGTCGGCCAAAGCGCTGGTGGCGCTGCATAGCGAAAGAATTACTGCCAGTGATTTGATTGTTTTCATTGTGTTATCCCAAACCAGTTGTTGAAGTGATGAGATTGCCCAGACACGGTTGCGATTGCAACTCAAGTTTGTAAGAAGTATGAAAAATTCACTAATTGTTCATGTACTTGGTCAGTGTAGTCCATCTGTCCGGCGCTGCTTGAGTGTATTTCTTTTCGGAAGAGGAATCTGGCCAAATCCTGGTTGTTCCGCAGTATCGATTGACTCGAAAAACTGAGCTGACAAATTTGCGTTTTTTATCAACAACGTACTGTCCAGTAACTTTAAATCTGTGTCTTTTATTTGGACACAAGGTTGCTATTCTCGTGCAACAGGCTGATCAGTTCTGGCGAATTTTTCGTCTTGACTCGAAAGCTGTCACAATTTTTTTTGATTAAAAATAAGTCTCTCAAATACTGACCAGGATGCTTGTCTTTTGGCAGGCAGAGTGAAGCAACGAGTCACTATTTAAGGAAGAGAGAATAGGCATGAATCGTATTAAACTGTGCAGCGCAAGCATCGCCCTGGCCTTGTCCGGGTTGGCTGTAGCCGCACCTTCGGCTCCCACTGTAGATGTGTATGGGTCGAATAACCTTCAGTTTTCCAAAATCCAACTGGCGATGGAAACGACCGCGGGTTACAACGCTATGGTGCAGTATTCTGACCAGGCGGATATCAGTATCACCTTCAATCAATGGAGTGGCGAAACCGGCGATAGCTACAAAATCTATTTTGATGGGGTAGAAGTGGCTACAGGGCCGATAACCGGCAGTCAGACCACCGCCAGCTTTCAGTACCCTGACGGCGGGCGTTTTCAGTTGGAAGTGGCCGCCTGTGATGCCAGTGGTTGTAGCAAAAGCGCTCCGGTTGAGTTGACGGTCGCTGATACCGACGGTGCTCACCTGTCACCGCTGGCCATGAATGTGGATGCCAACAACAAGAGTTACAGTACCGATGCCAATACCGTGGTCGGCGCCTATTTTGTTGAATGGGGCATCTATGGCCGGGATTACACGGTCGACAATATTCCGGCCGATAACCTGACTCACATCCTGTACGGTTTTATCCCTATCTGTGGCCCCAATGAGTCGGTGAAATCTGTCGGCGGTAACAGCTATAACGCCCTGATGACGGCGTGTAGCGGCGTACCGGATTACGAAGTCGTGATCCACGATCCCTGGGCGGCTTACCAGAAAAGTTTCCCTCAGGCCGGTCATGAATACAGCTCACCAATCAAAGGCAATTACGCCATGTTGATGGCGCTGAAACAGCGTAACCCTGACCTGAAAATTATCCCATCAGTGGGTGGTTGGACTCTGTCTGACCCATTCTTTGATTTTACTAGCAAAGCAAACCGAGATACGTTCGTCGCGTCAGTCAAACGTTTCCTGACAACCTGGAAATTCTACGATGGTGTCGATATCGACTGGGAATTCCCTGGTGGTGGCGGTCAGGCGGCGGATCGTGGCGATCCGGTTAATGACGGACCGGCCTACGTAGCCTTGATGCGTGAACTGCGTGCGATGCTGGATGAACTGGAAACGGAAACCGGCCGTGAATATCAGCTGACTTCTGCAATAGGCGTCGGTCATGACAAGATTGAAGACGTAAACTATGGCGAAGCCGTCCAGTACATGGATTACATTTTCGCCATGACCTACGACTTCTACGGTGGCTGGAACAATGTGTTGGGACATCAGACCGCGCTGAATTGTGGCACCTTCATGCGTCCGGGTCAGTGTGATGGCACCGGACTGGATGAAAACGGCGAACCTTATAAAGGCCCCGCCTATACCGCCAGCAACGGGATTAATTTGCTGTTGGCCCAGGGGGTTCCAGCGAACAAGTTAGTGCTGGGTACCGCCATGTATGGTCGCGGCTGGGAAGGCGTGAGTCCGGCCAGCCTGAGCGATCCGAACGATCCAATGACCGGCGTCGGGGCAGGTAAACTGAAAGGCACCACCGCTCAGGGCGTCTGGGAAGATGGTGTGATCGATTATAAAGGCATCAAGGCCAATATGTTGGGCGCTGACCATAACGGCATTAACGGCTTTGAGTACGGTTATGATGCTCAGGCAGAAGCACCGTGGGTGTGGAATCGTACCACAGGACAATTGATCACTTTTGATGATGACCGCTCGGTGAAAGCGAAGGGCGCTTATGCGCGAAGCTTAGGCCTGGCCGGATTGTTTGCATGGGAAATCGATGCTGACAATGGCGATATTCTTAACGCCATGCATGAAGGCCTGGGAGTGGTGGTAGGCAACCGCGCACCAAGTGCGATTGCCGGTGCCGATCAATCTGTCGTCGGACCTGCCACCGTCCAGTTGGATGGCAGCGCCTCAACGGACAGTGATGGCTCGATTGCCAGCTACCTATGGCAACAAACTTCGGGTAGTGCAGTGACTTTATCGGCCACTGATCAGGCAAAAGTCAGCTTTGATGTTCAGTCGGTGAGCCAGAGTGAAACCTTCACTTTTAAACTGACGGTGACAGACAATGAAGGTGCAACCGCTTCGGATACGGTGACGGTTACCGTGACACCAGAGGTGGTAGAACCGGTCAATCAGCCTCCGGTAGCGCAACTGTCAGCTCCTGCGTCGGTCGCGGCGGGCGATACGGTCGTGGTGGATGCTTCTGCATCGGCTGATCCGGATCAGGACACGTTGAGCTTCAGCTGGCAATTGCCGGCGGGACTAAATGCGACTGTATCCGGTTCGACGGTCAGTTTTGTGGCAGGCCAATACAGTGTCGATACCGATCTGAGCTTTACGGTTACCGTCAGTGACGGTCAGGCGAGCGATGTCGCCACGGTAACGGTTACTGTGGCTAAATCCGGTTCCGGCAGTGCAACTTGTGACAACCTATGGCAGTCCGGCGCGGTATATACCGGCGGTCAACAGGTTTCCTGGGCCGGTAAAGTGTGGGAAGCCAAGTGGTGGACAACCGGTGAAGATCCAAGCCAATCCGGACAGTGGGGAGTCTGGAAAGAGATCGGTCCGGCAGACTGCGCTACGGAATAAACTTTGACTCTTCGCTTGCTTTCAAGCTCTGCGCGTTGCGCAGAGCTTTTTTTGTCTTCACCCGTTCACCGCCCTGACTCGGCCCTGCTTCAGGTCTTTGAGTACCTGATCTTTAGGTCCATCGGCTATCACCGTCCCTTTTTCCATCACTATGATACGGTCAACCACATCCAGCATCGCCGTTTTGTGGGTGATCAGGATCAGAGTATTGCTCGGTTTCAGCTGCCTTAACTGGTGCTTGATATGCTGCTCGGAGCGGTTATCCATCGCGCTGGTGGGTTCATCCATAAGCAGCACAGGCGGTCTGCCCAGAAGCGCTCTGGCGATAGTCACCGCCTGACGTTGCCCTCCCGATAGCAGCAGGCCCCCTTCACCGACCTGACGCTCCAGCCCGGCGGGATCTTGCTGGGTAAATACCGTGACGCCGGCCCGGGTAGCGGCGTCCAACACATCGCGATCATCCGCCAGTGGTCTGCCAAGTGTGATATTGTCCCGAATAGAGCCGTAAAACAGCTGGCTTTCCTGCGGCACACAGCCGATGTTGCGCCGGATATCGATATGGTGCAGTTGCTGGATATCGGTGTCATCGATACGCACATGGCCTTCGTTGGGTTGGTACAGCCCCATGATCAGCCGCTCCAGGGTGGTTTTCCCGGAACCGATCCGGCCAATGATGGCCACTTTTTCGCCGGGATTGATGGTCAGGCTCAAGTCACGGATTGCCGAGATTGGCGAGTTAGGGTAGTGGAAGGTGACTTTATCCAGTTCGATTTTGCCCCTGACCACAGGACGATGAATGTAACGCTTGCCTGGCTCCTGTTCGTCCGGCATTGACATTACCTGTTCAATGATGGTCATCGAGGATTTGGCATGATTGTAACGGGTTGACAGAACGGATAGCTGTACCAGCGGGCCAATAGCGCGGCCGCTCAGCATAGTCGCGGCGATCAGTCCGCCCATAGTCAGATTGCCGTCCGCGATCAGGTATACACCAAATATGATGATGCCGACGTTACAGGACTGGTGGACAAAGCTGGCGGTATTTTGAATGCCATCGCTGATGCGGCGGCTTTTGATATTCCAGTTGGCCATGTGGGCAACTGCCTCTTCCCAGCGGAACTGGAACTGACTCTGGGCGCCGAACAACTTAACGGTTTCCAGCCCGGCCAGACTTTCGATCAGGTTCGCGTACTTTTGTGAAGCGAGCCGGGTGCCTTCTTCAATGGTTTTCCGTAATGGACGTTGGATCAACAACGAATAAATCAGCAAGACGATCACCCCGGCAAGGGGCACCAGTACCAACGGTCCGGCCATCAGCCAGATCACCAGTAAGAACATCAGCGCAAACGGCAGATCAATTAACGAGCTGATGGTGGCGGAAGTGAAGAACTCCCGAATCGATTCAAACTCCTGTAAGTGGCGGGCAAATGCGCCGACCGAAGGCGGACGCGCCTCCATCCGAATGCCGAGCACTTTACTAAACAACTTGGAGGAAATAAGAACATCGGATTTTTTTCCTGCGACATCAATAAAATAACTACGCAGTAGCTTAAGAGTCAGGTCAAAAGCGAAGATCACGAATATACCGCTGGCCAGAACCCACAAGGTTTCAAAGGCCAGGTTAGGTACCACTCTGTCATACACCAGCCGGGTAAACATCGGCGCGGCAATGGCGAAAATGTTGATCAGCACCGACGCGATGATGACATCACGATAGATGTGTTTAGACTGCCACAGTGTGCCCCAGAACCAGTGGCCGTCACGGGTTTTTAGCACTTCCGGAGAGCGTTCGTCGTAGCGAAACTGTTTTTTGACCAAAAAGTAGTGGCCCAGATACTGCTCTGCCAGCTCAATCAAAGGTCTTGCCATCGGCACCATGTCTGATTCTTCGGTGACGACTTCCACTTCGCCCTGTTCTCGGTCGATGCTGGTCAGTACGCAGGCTTCCCCTCCTTTAAGCAGTAAGATCACCGGCAGAACCAGTTCCGAGATCTGGTCAAACTTAGCACTGTGTTCGCTCGCCACCAGCCCGGCCCGCTCTGCCGCTCTTGGCAACAGGAACGGAGTCAGCCTGCCTTCACTCAGCGGCAGGCCGTTGATTAGTGCTTCCGGCGAGTTGGCCAGCCCATAATATCGGCTAACGTAGATTAAAGATTTCAGTAGTGGATCCTGCATTTAATCATCCTTGAACTGGCTACTTGTCGACAATAAATCCCTGGAACACTTCAACGAAATGTTCAGAGAGAAAATCTAGCTGAGTCTGAGTTTCAACCCGGGAAGCCACGGTGGTGATGCCGAGATTGTGTGCGGTACGCGCTACCGAGGTTAAAGTGAATTTCTGTTTTTCATCCTCTAGATGGTGGGTGAACAGGTAATCTAACTTGACGTAGTTAGGCCGGAATTCGTTAATGTAATCCAGCGACTGGAAGTGGCGGCCGTAGTTATCCACGCCAAAAAGCGCACCAGACTGCTTGATGGCATTGCACAGTAGGGCGGTATGGTGGGGCGCTTCCACAAAACTGGACTCAGGCAGCTCGAAATGCAGGTTGGGGCAAACTTCCGGATGTTTTGACAGCAACTGAGCCACCCAGCGGATAAAATTCGGCAGCAAAATACTGGAATGGGCGATATTGATCGCCACCGGACCGTCCAACTCACCACGCTCAATTTTCTCCACCATGGCTTTGACCACATATTGGTCAAGCAGGTGGCTGGCGTTCAGCTGTTCCAGCGCAATCAAGTATTGATTTGCCCGGTACTCTTCGCCGTCTTTTTCAATAGATGTGTAGACCTCACGATGAAAGACCTGACCATTGCTGTAGCTGGCGACCTGGAATCGGAACTGGAACCAGGCGTTGTGGATCGCTTCTTCAACCAGGGTTTTCCACTGCTGTTTACCCATCACGGCGCGCATCGCATCGCTGGAAATCAGGCCATATGTCAGCTCGGGGTTGGCTTTGGCGGCGCTGAGTGCGTTGTCCAGTAAAGTGAGTATTTCAGAGGCCGATTTTCGCTGTTCGCTGTGTACCACCCCCAGCGCCAGTTCGGCTTTCGCGGTACCGGTTGGGTCTGCGTTTAAGTCCTGCACATAGCTGACAATGCTTTCGGCGGTCAGTTTGAGTTCATTGCTGGCGATATTTGGCATGATAACCCCAAACTCGGCGGTAGATATCCGGGCGATCACGATACCTGGCTGGTTCAGGGATAATTTAAGGTGATCAGCCAGCTCGCGCACTTTGCCGTCGCCAGCTTCGTACCCTTTGCTGTCGTACAGGTGAGTGATGAACCTGGCTTCCAGTATCGCAATGCCGCCGGTGCCGGATTCCGCCAGCCAGGCGTTCAGCTGATTGATGAAGTAGGCCCGGTTGCCCAGATGGGATACCGGATCGATATACGCTTTTTCCCGCAAAATTTCCGCTTCGTGGGCCTGAGCTTTAAAAGACTGTTCGACTTGCGCCGACATCTTGTTGATGCCGTTCACTACCGAGAGTAAGTCCCGGGTTTGTGGCAGTGGTAAAGGGTCGCCAAACTGATTGTGGGCGACCTGATCCATTTTCCTGACGATCATCTGCAGTGGCGTGAGCGCCCTTTTGACGATGATGGCTATCGCGACGATACCGATTAAGAACACCGAGCTAAATGCCAGTACCAGGCGTATGAACGCCTGCCACAGCTGCACGTAAGCTTCGCCGGGATGACTGACGATTTCCACTTCGGCCAGTTGCATCCAGCCGCTGGTCACCACCCGACGGTCGTGAATGCGCTGAAACAGATTCAGTTCAGTAAACCACTCCGGCACATCAATTGGTTTGATGGGGTAAGAACGGACAATTTCCTCCTCGTTGTCGAGGAAGATTAGCCGGACCACGGCATAGCTGCTGCCATCGAAAAGGGCATTGATGACGGATTCGACGGCGACATGATCTTTGTCTTCCAGGTAAGGCGCTAAAGCCAGACCTACCGTATTGATGGTGTTGTTGATCTCAGAGCGTTGTTGCTGCTCTAAGTTACTGCGGGTGGTATTAAATTCGATGACAAATACAGATGCCATCAGTATTAAAAACACCGTAATCATACCCGCAACAAGCTGTTTATATAGCGTCATATTGCCTACTCATCGTAACTTATGATCGGTTTGTTCAGATTGACGGAACTGCGTCTGGAACGCAGATCATTCCATAAACTCAGACGGGACGACTTACCCGCCAGCTGCCCCTGTTTGGATTTCATCAACCAGAGGTTTTTACCGTTAAAACTGTAGACGGGCAGCAGATCCCGCCGGGCTGAAGCTGGTTTAATCTCTCGATCAATGTTGTCCAGAATCAGCGGCTGTGCACTTGGTTTGGAGTAATACGCCAGTACCATATGAAATTGATTCAGTTCTATGGCTTTAACGTATACCAGGCGCAGTTTTTTATCCGGGACACCCAGTTCCAGCAGTGAGAAGTACTTGGCGATCGTGAAGTCTTCACAGTCGCCGGCGTTACTGCCGAGAAACTCAAGCGGAGTCGCCCAGTAATCTTTCTGGCCCCACAACACAATGTCGTCGACAAAATGTAGCTGGTTAAAAAAACGGTTTACCTGGGTCAGCTTATCCCGCTCGGACAACGACTGAAATTTACTCATTTCCCGTCGCCAGGTTTCTACCCGAAGCGCTGCTCGCTCTCCATAGGTGTCCCGCACCGACGCTACCCACTGCTGCTCGCGGGTATTGAGCGCCAGACTCGTCGAGGCGACCAGCAGGGATAAAACAAGGCCCAGCCAATATTTCATCGTCGCGCCGCTCGGTTAGGGTGTAGCCAGATCGTCATGGTTACTCTCTCAAAGCATTTTTCTGGGCATTGAGTATTGGATTCAATAGGTAATCCATTACGGTGCGTTTGCCGGTAATGATGTCGACAGAGGCCGTCATCCCCGGAATAATTGGCAAGCTGTCGTCGTGATTGAGCGCTGTCTCTTTAGTCCTTATCCTCACCAGGTAAAAGCTATTGCCGTCTTCGTCCTGATTGGTATCGGCGCTGATGTGCTCTAACGTCCCTTCCAGGCCGCCATATTTGATGAAATCGTAGGCGCTGAACTTGACGATCGCGGGCAAATTTGGCCGCAGGAAGGCGATGTCTTTTGGTGCGATCTGAGCTTCGACCAACAAGGTATCTTCACTTGGAACGATCTCGACGATATCCATCCCGGGCTGAATGACGCCCCCCACAGTATTGATATTGAGGGTTTTGACGGTTCCGGTCACCGGCGACACCACGACGGTTCGATTAACCCTGTCCTCCAGTCCCACGGTCGATTCTGTCATCGCAGACAGCTGATCCTGGGCCTGATTGAGTTTTTCCTGCTGCTCAGAGCGAAATTTCTGAGCGGCATCGATCCGGGACAACATCGCCTCTCGAATGGCCGATTCCAGTACCGGCATTTTCAGTTGACTGGAGGTTAGCTCTCGGCGGGTATCGTTCACCTGACGCTGCAACTTGAGCAGTTCTATCTTGGGTACCACACCTTCATCGGCTAAGGGTTTGGTGATGTCTAACTCGCGCTGGGCGTAATTGTAGCTGTCACGCAGGTTGCGTACCCGAGCGCGGATTTCGACCAGATCCTGTTGTTTCTGTTTAACCTGCTGGTCAATCACCGACAGTTGGTTGCGCAGGTTATTGAGATCCTGACGGTATTCGGCTTTGCGCCGTTCAACCAGGTTAGTACTGTTTTGCTCTAACTCGGCAGGAAACTGCAGCTGTTGATAGTTCAGTACTACGTTCTGTTGCCAGTTTTTACTGTCAAAATCTTCGTTGATCACTACGCTGGAAATGGCGGCAGAAAGCTGCACCACACTGGCTGTCAGGTTAGTGACTTGCTGTTCGCGTTCGCGGTAATCAGAGCGAAAACGGGTATCGTCGATCAGAAGTAGCTGCTGGCCTTTCTGGACGCTCTGGCCTTCCCGAACCAGAATTTCTTTCACTAAACCGCCTTCAAGGTTCTGTACTACCTGAACCTGGGAGGAGGGCACCACCTTGCCCTGGCCCTTGGTCACTTTGTCTATTTCTGCCCACGATGCCCAGATGGCCGCCAGCACAAAAAACAGCACTGTGACCCATAGCATCACACGAGCGCTGCTCGGGGTATTGAGCAGCAGCGCGGCAGTCTGGTCGTCGACATACTCCAGTTGTGAGGCGGAGAGCTTGTCGTAGCGGCGTTGAGTCATAGTGTGTGTTTGCTCCTCAGAACAGGTTAAGTGACGTAATCTTAGTTGGTGAGGCAATTTTTGCTCAATGGTATTGATAAGTATGAGTGATAAAACCGATTGAGCAATTATATGCCTATCAATAGTTTAGTTCTGAATTTAGGATTCTGGCTTGAGTAATTTCGCAGATCGGAGCACAATCTACGGAAAAACCCAGTAGGAGATAAGATGGAACTTGCAGATATTCGTCGCGAATACATTCAGGGCGGATTACGTCGCAAAGATTTAGAGTCGGATCCAGTCGCCCAATTCAATAAATGGTTGCAGCAAGCTATCGAGGCTGGCCTGACCGATCCTACCGCGATGACGGTCGCCACGGTCGACTCAAGCGGGATGCCGTATCAGCGAATCGTATTGTTAAAAAGCGTCGATCAAAATGGTTTTGTCTTCTACACCAATCTTGGTAGCCGCAAGGCGCAGCAGATTGAGCACAATAATAAAGTGAGTCTGCATTTCCCCTGGCACCCGCTGGAGCGTCAGGTTCATATCACCGGTATTGCTGAAAAACTGTCGGCGGTTGAAAACATGAAGTACTTTAGTTCCCGGCCGAAAGAGAGCCAGTTGGCGGCGATCGCCAGTCGCCAGAGTAGCCGTATTTCTGCTCGTGGTGTACTGGAAGGTAAATTCCTGGAGTTGAAACAGAAATTTGCCCAGGGACAAATCCCAGTGCCTTCATTCTGGGGTGGCTACCGTGTTCGCCCGGAATCAATAGAATTCTGGCAGGGTGGAGAGCACCGGCTGCACGACCGTTTCCTCTACTGCAAACAGCAACAGGAATGGACCATTGACCGTTTAGCGCCATAACGGAATATGGTTTGGGATACCAAGAACCGGCCAGACGTGGCCGGTTTTTTTACATCTACGAAAAAGGGAGGCGAGGCCTCCCTTGGTACTGATAACTATCGCCAATCACTGTTTAGTCGGACGATAAATCCCGGTTAATTGATTTCCCGTAGGACGCGGAAACCAATGTAGTTACCTGCGGCGGAAGGCGCTACGTACAACTGTTGATGCGCGGCAGCCATGACTGGTGAAAAGTTCCAGGCTCCGCCTTTAGCCAGGCTGGTCTTTTCGTTGGTCCACTGCCATACGTTACCCACTACGTCGTACAGGCCAAGTGGGTTCGGCTCAAACGCACTGATTGGTGACGTACCTTTGTTGGACCAGGGTGTTCCGCCCCAACCGGTATTGGCTTTGCCCGGTTTGAATTGATCCCCCCACCAGTACTTGTTCTCACTGCCTGCGCGGGCAGCGATTTCCCATTCGTCTTCTGAAGGCAACCGGTAGGAGTAACCGGTCTGTTCACTCAGCCATTTAGTGTAAGCCGTGGCATCATTGCGACTGATGCAGACAACCGGTGAATTAGCGAATTGTTTAAATCCGGGATTACGCCAGTAGCCTTTTTCAACCGGGCTGACCTGCGAATTTTCAATCGTGGTACAGGTGTTGGTCAGTTCAGCATCGGTCTGATAGCCAGACTGGGCCACGAAGGTATCAAACTGGGCCACCGTAATCGGTGTTGCACCGATCGCGAAAGCATGATCAAGGAAAATTTGCTTTGACGCATTCTCACCGGTCATGTATTCGCCCTGTAATACCGTTACCATCGAAGGCCCGTTGCTGCCGGACTGAATTGCGTCGGCAAACTGATAACCCTGCTTGAGACGATTTTCTGTCTGTACCAGAACCGCGCGCAGAGTATGGTCAGATTTCAATTGGATGGCTTGGTTGAACGTGCGGTAACCATCTTTGATCACTTTGACCTGGTGTTCACCGACTGGCAGCATCACTTCCAGCGGGGTACTGCCGTAGGAGACGTCGTTGACATAAACCGTATCGCCATATTGATTGGAACGTATAGACAGACTGACCCAGGCGGTTTCCTGCTGCTTATCCTGATTGTTACTGTATTCACCCGGTGCAAAACAGAATTGATTGTCGACATTCAGCAATCGACAGGCGGCGGTTTCCGATGGACGTGCTTCCAGATTTACGTCTAGCGCATTTTTGAATCTGAGGCCATCATAAAAGCCGGAATCGGTAACCTTATGTCCCAGTACGTGGATGTTGAGCGAGACATTGGCTGCGTTGCGGGCAATGAGTTCGGATTCAGTCGCGTTGCCCAGCAGGGTTTTACGGTACTGCTTCACGGCCTTTTGCAGACCAAGCTCCGTGGTCTGCTCAGAACATTGCGCCAGCGTCATATCGGACTGGCAAACATTGGTGAAACTGACCGAGAGTTTTTGACTCTGGCGAAGCTCAGCTTTTAGCCTGTCTGCGCGGGCACGTTGTTTACTACCAGCCAGTTTTTCAATATCTGCCTGCAGTTTTTCAACCGCTGACGCTTTCTGTTGCAGAGTCAGTTCCAGTTCCTGCAGCCTTTGCTCTTCTGTGAGACGCTGTTGCTGATTTGACTTAACGTCAGCCCAGGCCTGCTGATAGTTGCTCTGGCTGGCGCTGATATCCAGTTCAGGTTCATCGATCATGCGTTGATAATCACGTTCAAGCGCTTGTTTCGCGGTCAGCAGAGCTTTGTCCAGCACGCTGGCTTGCTTATTAAGCTGGGTCAGCTGTTCCTGCTGATTATCAACCGAGAGTTGTTGGTCTGCTTTTGCTTTCTCTGCCTCTTTTAACTCAGTATGTTTAGTAAAAAGCGCATCATCGATAGCGATGACCGAGGTGGGCTTGTCTTCTTCCGTTGCAGCCACGGTTGAGGTGACTACTAAACAAGGAGTGAGGGCGAGCAAAATTGCGGATAAACCGTGTCGCATTTTTTAATCTACTTCAACTGTTTAAATCGAGAATGGCATCATTCTAAACGAAAACACCACTTTGTCAGGCGCTAACTTAGGTTATCTGCTTGGCAAAATGGTGCTTGAATTAATCTTTGTGAAACCTGACTGAATTCGTCACGATGATTTCACCTTTACGCTGGTCATCAGCTCTGTTTTTCCGGTAGCAGTTTAACCCAAACGGTGTCGTTGCCGTTGATGGTTACCGTGCGGTTGTAGGTCTGGTAACCCTGCTTTGAAACTGTCACCTGATGACGACCGGCCGGCAGAACCACCTCTATCGGGGTGCTTCCGTATTCAATCCCATTAATGGTGACTGAATCATTGTACTGGTCAGAACGGACGGTTACGTTTGCCCAGCTTTTATCTTTATTAGCCGGATTGGCAGCCGTGCCCTGGTCTTTAAGACAGTAGCGAGAAGAGACGTCCAGCAGTTTACAAGCCGCGACGGCTTCAGGCTTGGCCTGCAGCTGAGCTTGCATCTGGGTAAAGTAAGCGTTGTTACCTTCAAAACCGGCACGAATAATCTGGTTCTCCTGAACGTGGATATTCAGTTGCACGCCTTTCAGGTTTTGCTTAGCGATAGTTGATTCAGTCAGGCTGTCGATCAGCTTGGCTCGGAATGTTTTCACCGCTTTCTGCTTAGTCAGATGTTTGCCCTGATTGGCACACTCACCCAGCGTCATGGTAGTGGAACAGGTGGTTTTGTAGCTGGTTTCCAATACGTCGCTTTCGCGCAGTTCAGCACTAATCCGCTTAACCCGGGCTTCGACCTTCTGCTCTTCCAGATTCGACAGTTCCGTGTTCAAACGGGCCTGTTTCTGTTTGATCTGAGACAGACGCATTTCACTCTCGGTCATGTCCTGGCTGTTGGTCAGGATGTTGGCCTGGTTCTGTTTAACCGCAGCCCAGGACTCCTGGTATTTTTTCTGGAAGGAAACCAGATCGGTATCCGGGTCATCCAGCAGGCGACTGTACTGCTTATCTAACGCAGATTTGGCACGATTACGTTTGGCGTTCAGCTCTTCGCTTTCCCGCTTCAGTTTTGCCTTATCGTTGGTCAATTGTTGCAATGCGTCAGATGCCGAACGGTACTCTGAAGACAATGCTTCGATTTCTGCTTGTTTTGTTTCGAGTTTGGCATCGATGGCCGCAACGGGGTCAGTTTGACTCACCTCTTCGGCGTGTAGCGATGTCGAAACCCAAAAAGGGCTTAGCGCAAGCAAGAGCGCTGGGATGCGACGTGTTATCATAGGTCCCTGCAAACATTTAACGTATTTAACCACGTTATGTGGAATAGACAATCTTTTGACAGCTTATTAAATATTGTTGAAGCACTGATAGTTTCTTCTGCTGTCTTGCATGAAAAAACTCACCGATAACAAGCCACTAGCGGCGGCTTAAGATGAGTTTTCTCATTTGTGCAGGATCCATTTTGGGCAGATTCATAAAATATGCAAGCGTAGATTGTGGTTCTAATTAAGGGAATCGCAATTGAACTCACATTGACCGTAATTTATGTGCACTTGATCAGCGTTCCAAAAAAATATTGGCTGTTTTTTCATCATGCCGAGGCGCAAATAGAGGCGGGTTTTATAGGTAATTAGTTGTATATTAAGGCGCTGGTTCGGGGAAATTTCTGACTCATTTTCGCAAATGATGTACCATAAGGAATCGTTGCGATTTGAACTTAAGCTATGAAATCTCCGAGCCAGACAGCGAAGCAAACTCTACCGACCAGTGCCAAAGTTTTGTCGCCTAAGCCGGCTGAAGTGGTGACGCTGCCCTCTTATATGGACTGCCATACTCACGATTACACCCAGGTGGTGATCGGTTTAAAAGGTCAGGTCGAGTTTGAAGTGGCTGGTGCGGGTAACCTGGTCGGCCCGGGGCAGGGCTGTGTAGTGCGCTCGGATACCGGACACGCTTTTGGCGGGCTGCTGAGTCAATCGGATATTTTGGTGCTTAACATGCCGCTGCCTGTCGGCGCAGATGCATTATTATTAGAAAAGCTCGACGGGCTGGCCCAATCACAAACCTATTTCCAGTTGGATGGCCAAATCCAGAAACTGATTCAGATGTTAGTGATGGAAATGAGGGACAATCCCGAAGATCTGTTGCTCAGTCGTGCATGCAACGACACGGTTACCGCGTTACTGCAGCGTCACATCTCTGCCTTTCAGGTGCATCGCCGTGACTCCCGCTTTGATCTGGAAGTTATCGACCGGTACATCGAACAGCATCTGGGGAGAAAAATCTCCATCGCCCAACTGGCGGGCAGTGTGTTCCTGGGGGAAAGTCAGTTCTATATGCTGTTTAAAGAGCATATGGGCATTACTCCTCATCAATATGTGCTTGGCAAGCGCATCGATGCCGCCAAGGCGCTGATTGAACAGGGCAGCTTATCGCTCAGCCAGATAGCGGAAACCACTGGCTTCTCCGGCCAAAGCGCATTTACTCATACCTTTACCCGTCTGCAGGGCATTACCCCGTCTAATTACAAAAAGCAGTATCGTGTTAAATAGGTAACACGGAACCAAATAATATATTGCTCAATTGGGCGTGATTTTGTTTTTGTTTTGTTAATTCGCGGAGTTTTTAGCAAAAAGCTCGGAGTTTTTGACAAGTAATCTGCATCGGCTCAAAATAAACTCCTTGCCATTGTAACAATCCCGTTAAATTTCTTTCGGGTGTGAGTGAGGAAAACGCATGTTTACAGCAACAGATGTGTTGAAAGCCGAGTTTGTCGAGCAACCGCTTGAGCAACTTTGGTCACTGATCTCGCCACTATATATGGTGGACGAAACTCAATGGCTACAGCAACTACTGCCTCTGGCAACGCCGTCTCAGCAGGAAAAGGACCAGATCACGACGAAAACCACGGAACTGATCGAAGCGATTAGGGCCGACAAAAAGTCGATTCAGATGATCGATGCTTTGCTGCTTGAATACAGTTTAGATACTCAGGAAGGTATCTTGCTGATGTGTTTGGCAGAAGCCCTGATGCGTATTCCAGATTCCGCCACAGCCGACGCGCTGATCCGCGACAAACTGGGTGTAGCCGACTGGAAATCACACCTGAAAAACTCCGACTCCGTGTTTGTCAACGCCTCGACCTGGGGCCTGATGCTGACCGGCAAAGTGGTTGGCTTATCTGAGAAAGAGTCTCAAAGTCCGACTCGCGCGGTTAACCGTCTGGTGAATAAACTGTCTGAGCCGGTGATCCGTCAGGCGATGAACCAGGCGATGAAGATCATGGGCTACCAGTTTGTGCTGGGCCGTAACATCAATGAAGCGCAAAAGAACGGTCGCAGCATGCGCGAAAAAGGCTACACCTATTCGTTTGATATGCTGGGTGAAGCGGCACTGACCACTGCCGATGCCAACAAATATTTCAAAGATTACCTGATGGGGATCGAAGCGGTAGGCCGTGAAAATGCAGGTTCAGCGACTGGGCCGGCACCGTCTATTTCGATCAAACTGTCTGCGCTGCACCCTCGTTATGAAGTGGCTAACCGTGAGCGAGTGCTTACTGAGCTGCATGACACTATTTTACAACTGCTGCGTCGTGCGGTAGAGCTGGATGTGCCGCTGACCGTCGATGCCGAAGAGATGGATCGACTGGAGCTGTCTCTGGAGCTGTTTGAAAAATTGTACCGCAACGATGTTGTTAAAGGCTGGGGTAAGTTCGGTCTGGTGGTACAAACCTATTCCAAACGTGCACTGCCGGTTCTGACCTGGCTGACAGCTCTGGCTAAAGAGCAGGGCGATTTGATTCCGGTTCGTCTGGTAAAAGGCGCGTACTGGGACAGTGAGGTGAAATGGTCACAGCAGGCGGGTTACGACAACTACCCGGTATTTACCCGTAAAGAAGCCACTGACGTTTCTTACCTGGCGTGTGCCCGCTTCCTGCTGAGTGAAAGTGTACGCGGTAACCTGTTCCCACAATTTGCCAGCCACAACGCTCATACTGTAACCGCTATCGCAATGATGGCAACGCACAAAGATTACGAATTCCAGCGCCTGCATGGCATGGGTGATTCGCTGTATCATCATGCGATGGAAAAATTCCAGCAATCGGTGCGCATCTATGCGCCGGTGGGCAGCCACAAAGATCTGCTGCCTTACCTGGTACGCCGTCTGCTGGAAAACGGAGCTAACAGCTCGTTTGTTCACCGCCTGGTGGATGCCCGCTGCCCGGTAAACTCACTGACACAGCACCCGGTTGAAGCGTTGCAGTCATTTGCCACCCTTCATAACGATAAGATTCCTTTGCCGCCACAGATTTTTCCTGAGCGCCGCAACTCTTACGGTGTCAACGTTGATGTGGAAAGTGAAGCGAAACCATTTGAACAACAAGTCGAAGCGTTCATGAAACAGAGCTGGACGGCTGGACCTATCATCAACGGCGACTTTTTAGCCGAAAGCATGATCAAGGAAAACCAGCGCGTTGAAATCGTCACAGCGCCTTATGATCGCCGCATTGAAGTCGGTCAACTTGCTATGGCCAGCCTTGATCATGTTTCCAAGGCGATTGAAGTTGCCCAGTCTGGCCTGGAGTCCTGGCAGCAGGAAGATAAGGCCGTTCGCGCCGCTGCGCTGGATAAACTGGCTGATTTACTGGAAGAAAACCTGGCTGAGCTGGTGGCTATCTGTCACAAAGAAGCGGGCAAAACCATTCACGATGCCATTGACGAAGTACGTGAAGCGGTCGATTTCTGCCGCTACTACGCTAAACAGGTTGATGAACTGGCAGCGATGTCTATGCAGGGCTTCGATGGTCAAACCCGTACCATTTCCCGAGTGGGTCGTGGTGTGTTTGTTTGTATCAGCCCTTGGAACTTCCCGTTGGCGATTTTCCTAGGCCAGATCACTGCCGCGCTGGTCGCCGGCAATACCGTGGTAGCCAAACCTGCCGAACAGACCAGCCTGATTGCCGGTCGAGCGGTCGAACTGATGCTGCAAGCCGGTTTCCCGGCCAATACTATTCAGCTACTGCCAGGTCGCGGTGCTGAAATTGGTTCATCGTTGACCTCTCACGCTGCTATTGCCGGTGTGGCGTTTACCGGTTCTACGGCGACTGCACAGCGAATCAATGCTTCTCTGGCCGCCCGCGATTGCGATCCCGTGCCACTGATTGCCGAAACCGGTGGTCAGAATGCGATGATCGTCGACAGTACGGCTCTGCCTGAACAGGTGGTAAGGGATGTGCTTCGTTCTGCATTCGCCTCGGCTGGTCAACGTTGTTCCGCCTTGCGTGTTCTGTACGTCCAGGAAGATATTGCTGAGCGAATCATTGCCCTGATACAGGGAGCGATGCACGAGCTGTCTGTGGGTACACCTTACCTGCACAGCACTGATGTTGGCCCGGTTATCGATGCAAATGCCAAAAACAAATTGCTGGCGCACATCGACCATATGACCCGTACCCAGAAAAAAGTTGCTCAGCTGGAGCTGGATGCCAACTGCGAACATGGTGACTTTGTGCCGCCGACGGCGTTTGAAATTTCAGACATCTCTTGTCTGAGCGAAGAGCAGTTTGGTCCGATACTGCACATTGTTCGCTTTAAAGCCAAAGATCTGGCAGAAGTGGTCAACAAGATTAACCAGACCGGTTATGGCCTGACCATGGGCGTACACAGCCGCAACGAAACCACTTATCGCTGGATCGAAAAACACGCGCGGGTCGGCAACTGTTATATCAACCGTGACCAGGTGGGGGCCGTAGTTGGCGTTCAGCCGTTTGGCGGCCAGGGATTGTCTGGTACCGGACCGAAAGCAGGTGGTCCGCACTACCTGTACCGTTTCACCAAAACTCAGTTTGATTAATTGCCGAAGTAAGGAGAAAAGTTATGGTTCATCAAGTGGCACTATTTTCCGATGCTTACTCGGCATGGGAAAACTGGAATCTGACCGATTTCGATTCAAAAAGCGAATCGCTGCTGTCAGTTAAGCAAAATTTTGAGTCCGGCAGCGCCGATCTGGCTGCTGTGGTCTCTTATCATCTTCAAAACGCTTCGGCGTTACTGGCTCAGCCACATCAGCTGATTGGGCCTACTGGAGAAACCAATGAGCTCTACACCGCGGGTCGCGGTGTTGCCCTGCTCATTCAGGATCAAGTTGGTCACCAAGCGCAAATCGCACTCGTCGCGCAGTTTACTGCTGCTCTGCTGGCGGGTAATGCGGTGATCGTATGTAGTGATGATGTAGAGTTGGTATCGATATTAGAAGCTGCCGTAGCGCAGTCATCGTTGCCAGCCAATCTGGTTCAGTTCGCATCTGTTGACGCTCACAGTCAGTTGCTTGAATCGGATGTACGCATCGTAGGTTACATCGGCAATGCTACCGTCGAACGTAACCTCAACCGCCAACTTGCCCAACGTTCAGGTGCTATTGTTGCCCTGATCTCAGAAACGGAAACTGGCCTCAACAGTGTGGCTCATGATCCGCATCTTTCGCTTCGGTTTATTACCGAGCGCACACGCACAATAAATATAACAGCAGTGGGCGGCAACGCGACCTTGCTTGAACTCGGAAGCGAAGCCCACTAAGCATCATTTCCGTGGTATTCCCGCCCCACTTGGGGCGGGTTTGGAAAGTGATCTAGCAATCTAGAGGAAAACACAATGGAAAATAGCTTTGCTATTACTTCAACGTTTATCGTATATCTGATTTTGATGTTGGCGATAGGCGTTATAGCTTACCAACGGACGAAAAACTCTTCTGACTATTTCTTGGGTGGCCGTTCCCTGGGACCATGGCCAGCGGCGTTGTCTGCCGGTGCCTCGGACATGAGTGGCTGGTTGCTGCTTGGTCTGCCAGGTTACGCTTACGCAGCCGGTATTGAAGCGTTCTGGCTGGCGGGTGGCCTGCTCGTCGGTACTTGGGCCAACTGGCTGATCAGTGCTAAGCGTCTGCGTACCTACAGCATTACAACGGATTCACTGACGCTGCCAGATTTCCTGTCGCGCCGTTTTAATGACAACTCCAAACTGATTCAGACAATCTCTGCTTTCTTCATCCTTTTATTCTTCCTTTTCTATACCAGTTCAGGTCTGGTAGCGGGCGGAAAACTGTTTGAGACAGTATTTGGTATGGATTATTCCACTGCGGTGATCATCGGTACTATCTGTGTTGTATCGTACACCCTGTTTGGTGGCTTCCTGGCCGTTTCCTGGACTGACTTAGTGCAAGGCCTGTTGATGGCTGCCGCGCTGATGATTGTGCCTGTGGCAGCGATGCAGGGCGGATTTGGCCAGTTAGGTGGTGATCTTGAAGCCATCAACCCAGAACTGATGACCCTATGGAATGACGTTAAAGGCGAGCCGCTATCGGCGATCGCGATTATATCGCTGGCCGCGTGGGGCCTGGGCTACTTTGGTCAGCCGCACATCCTGGCGCGTTTTAAAGCGACTCGTTCAAATAAAGACCTGACTACAGCGCGCCGCATCGCGGTAACCTGGTCTGCCTTGTCTATGGCTGGTGCTATGCTAGTCGGTCTGGTTGGTCTGATTTACATCACTAATCACCCAACGGCAGAACTCGCTGATGGCGAAAAAATCTTCATGCTGCTGGTAAACGCGATTTTCCATCCAGTTATTGCCGGTATTTTGCTGGCAGCAATCCTGGCGGCAATCATGAGTACCGCAGATTCACAATTGTTGGTGTCTTCTTCAGCTCTGGCGGAAGATTTCTACAAACAAGTGGTGAAAAAAGACGCTTCTACCGAAGAGATCGTTATGGTCGGTCGCGTGGCAGTAATCCTGATTTCTATCGTGGCACTGTACCTGGCAATGACTCCTGACAGCACGGTTCTGGGGCTGGTCTCGTATGCCTGGGCAGGTTTTGGCGCTGCATTTGGCCCGGCAATCGTACTGAGCCTGTACTGGTCTCGCATGAACCGCAATGGCGCGCTGGCCGGTATTCTGGTTGGCGGCGTAACCATTGTTATCTGGAAACAGCTGTCTGGTGGATGGTATGACGTGTACGAAATCGTACCGGGAATCATTTTCTCTACCATCGCCATCATCAGCGTAAGTTTGCTGACCTCTGAGCCGAATGAAACGGTTAAAGCCCAGCATAAAACCTTCCAAAAACATTTGGCTGAACTGGACTAATCCATTCGCCTGAGTAACGTTAACAGGCCCCGTTTACGGGGCTTGTTGTTTTTTTACCCCAAAACTGTCGATAAGCGTCACAAAATCGTCATATCCCCCTTAGCTGAACGGAACTATGCGCCGCCCTACTAGTCTGTAGTCGATAGTTAACATTTGCTAAGGAGAACAAGGATGCCTAAAGCATACTGCCCATGCTGCCGCCGCACTACGGCGCATAAAGTGGTGATGAAACGTCATGCTGCCCAGCGGGACTCTCTGCTGAGCGGAATGCAGAACCTGTTTAATGCACTACTGCATGGCGACCACTATATGAAAATGGAAAAGCAGTGCTTTTGTCGCGAGTGCAATTCTCGCGCAGAGATGCTCCAAGACGGTTACACTGATGTCCGGGTGATTTAGCCACTCTTTACACTTTATTACCACTTTGATTGATGGCACTGCTGGGTTTTGCATGTTCCTGCAGGCACTGGTATTTGCGCACATTGCCGCACTTTTACTAACCGCTGCTATTCCATTAGTGGTTCGCTCCTATATTATGCTGGTTTGTCACTGGAAACTGCCATCACACCATCATGGATCTAGATAGAATTGATCGCCAAATCCTGAGAATCTTACTGCTGAAAGGTCGCCTGCCGATCGTTGAGCTGGCCAAACAGGTGAACCTGACTACATCCCCCTGTTCTGATCGGGTCAAAAGGCTGGAAAAAGACGGCTATATCAAGGGCTACCACGCTGAGCTCAATCCGGAAAAGCTCGGCCTGGATGTACAAGTGTTTATCCATATTCGCCTTGATCAAACCAGTTTTTCTATCTTTGAAAAGTTTGCCGAAGCGGTCGATCTGATGCCGGAAATTGAAGAGTGTTATTCACTGTCTGGCGATTTTGACACCATGATCAAAGTCAGGGTCAAGGACATGAAGGCGTACCAGAACTTTATGTCTACTAAACTGGGTACTTTGCCGGGCGTGATTCAGACCCGCAGTGAAGTAGTTATTGAAGAACATAAAACCAGTTTTGGACTCAATCCGGATCTAGTCGCTTCGCTTTAACCGGCTAAGACTGTAGCAGAGGTAGGAAAAGTTGAGCTTGGGAGGCCTGAGCCTCCCGAGATGAAGTGGTCCGTTACACCAGCAGTGAAGAGATCACGCCGATTACTGCGCCAAACACGCCCCCCCAGACAACCAGCCAGCCGAGGTGCTGTTTAATCATCTTCTGCACCATCTCTTTTACCAACTGTGGTGTCAGCTCACTTAGTCGTTGATCGATGATGTTTTCGACGTTGGTTTTGATCTCCGACAGCATCGCTGGAGATTCCAGCTGCTGTTTCAGCGCCTGCTTGATCGTGTCACTCTGGCTGATTTCCAATACCGATTGCTGCATTTTTTCCACAAAAGGTTGTTTCAGAGGTTGCAGCGCTTCGGTGCCGCCAAACATCGCCAGCATGCCACCAAAGGAAGAGTTGGCGATCACTTCGACCAGCGAGTCAAAAGTCGGGTTGAAGTCGACTTTGTCCAGCACCGGAGCCAGATCGATATTCTTGTCACTGGCCAGTTCACTGCTGAGGAACCGGTCGATGTTATGGTCGGTAAAGAACTGTTCCATCATCAGGGTTTTAATTGCCGCTTTAAACTCATTGAAACGGGCAGGGATTACGCCGGATCCATACAGACCGGGCACTTTTTCAAACAGCATATGTACTGCCAGCCAGTTGGTGATGGCACCGGAAAAGGCAAACAGGCCGGCATACAACAACACGGTATGTTGCAGCAGGTAGCCCGAAGCCAGCAGCAGCAAAGAGACCAGGTTAGTGATTAAGCTTTTATTCATGGTTAACATTCGGTAAAACAGCGAGACGCTAGAGTATATTTTCGCACTTACTGGCTGACAAGCGGCGAATAAAAGAAAAGGCGATCTGATGATCGCCTTTTTGAATCAAGGGCAAAATTGTGGTTAGGCGGTTTGCTTCTGGTCGGTTTCTTCGCCGATAAAACCGCCGGTCTGGTGTGCCCAAAGTTGGGCATATATTCCATGGTTGTCGAGCAGTTGCTGGTGGGTACCCTGTTCGACAATTTGGCCCTGGTCGAGCACGATAAGCCGGTCCATTGCCGCGATAGTCGATAAGCGGTGCGCTATCGCAATCACGGTTTTGCCTTCCATCAGCTCGTTGAGGCTTTCCTGAATCGCCGCTTCTACTTCGGAGTCCAGCGCTGAGGTGGCTTCATCCAACACCAGTAGCGGCGCGTCTTTCAGTAGTACCCGCGAGATTGCAATTCGCTGCCTCTGTCCGCCAGAGAGTTTTACCCCACGCTCACCCACCTGGGCATCGTAACCGGTATTGCCAAACGGATCAGACAGGCTCTGAATAAACTCGTGGGCATGGGCCTGGTGGGTAGCTCTGAGCAGATCTTGCTCGTTGGCATCCGGATTGCCGTAGAGAATATTGTCGCGAATCGAACGGTGTAGCAGTGACGTATCCTGGGTCACCATACCGATATTACTGCGCAGGGAATCCTGAGTGACGGCGGAAATATCCTGACCATCGATCCGGATATGACCCGCTTCCACATCGTGGAATCTGAGCAGCAGGTTAACCAGGGTCGATTTACCGGCACCGGAACGCCCGACCAAGCCTACTTTTTCGCCCGGTTTGACCGACAGGTTCAGGTGGCTGATCACCCCTTTGTTTTTCTCACCGTAATGGAAGCTGACATTGTCGAACTCGATGCCGCCCTGGCTGACCAGCAACGGCTTCGCATCAGGTTCATCGACGATATCGATCGGTTTGGACAGGGTTTTCATACCATCCATGACGGTACCCATGTTCTCAAACAGGGCGCCGACTTCCCACATGATCCACATCGCCATGCCGTTTATCCGTAGTGCCAGACTGACGGCAATCGCGATAGCCCCTATGGTAATCGCATTATCCATCCACAATACGATTGAGATAGCAGCAATCGCGAACACCAGCAGATAGTTAGTAATTTGGACCGCGATGTTAAAACCGGTCACCAGCCGCATCTGCTGGTGCACGGTGTGTAAAAATCCCTGCATCGAATCCTGGGCGTAGCTGGTTTCGCGCTGGCTGTGCGAAAACAGTTTTACCGTAGCGATATTGGTATAGCTGTCGACGATACGGCCGGTCATGGTCGAGCGGGCATCGGCCTGCTCCGATGCGACCCGTTTCAGCTTGGGCACGAAGTAAATCTGAATGCCAATGTACAAGCCCAGCCAGGCCAGCATCGGGATCATCAAGCGCCAGTCCGATTGCGCCAGCAGCCAGATCATCGAAGTAAAATAGACCGAGACATAGACGAACACGTCCATAGTCTTCATGACGGTTTCCCGTACCGCCAGCGAGGTTTGCATCACTTTGGTCGCAACCCGTCCGGCAAAATCATCCTGATAGAAATTGAGGCTCTGTTTCAACAAATAGCGGTGTGCCAGCCAGCGTATCGACATCGGATAGTTGCCCAGCAGCGACTGGTGGATCAGCAATGAGTAAAGGACCACCAGAATCGGCATTACGATCAGCAGCAGGCCGGCGTAAAACATTAGCTGATCGCGATTGTCTGACCAGAAAGTTTGTGGGTTACTTTGTGACAACCAGTCGACCAGGTTCCCCATGGCACCAAACAGCGATACTTCCACTATCGCCACAGAGGTGGCAAGCAGTGACATCAGAATCAGAGGTATTTCAAAGCCACGGGTGTAATGACGACAAAAGGCCAGAATACCGTAAGGTGGCTGCTCCGGTTCTCGGTTGGGGAAGGGGCGGGTAAACCCTTCGAAACGCTTAAACATATCTCATCCTAATTTTATCTTGCTGGTCCGGAAATTAGGGAAAGCACAAGCGCCAGACACAGCGACTATACGCACTGCAGATTAGCAGCGGCGAATTCGGGGTAGTTCAGCTAAGAAGCAGTTATTGAGGTTGCGAATGTAAACAGTTGGTTAAGTCCGAGTCATTGTATCGGATTTCGCCGGTGAATTGCCACTTATCCAGCAGAGTCAGGTCTTGCCCCGCCTGGATACATACGGCCGATCATGCATATTTATGCCCGGCGGCAGTAAAAATTACTGCCTAATAGTGTTAACCCAGGTAAAAATATAACCAAGATATTTATTTGACCTGCAATTTCAGTAAATATTCGTTTAACAAAATGCTTACAATTTGGCAAAAATAACCTTTGAATAAGTTGGTATGAGATGCTGCCGAAACAGAGTTTAACCGAATATCATGCGCGTTCTGTGCAGAATGCGAACTGTGTTGTGATGGTGCCACCGAAGGAGTTTCGCTTTAATGCTGAAACCGCTCAGGATAATGAATTTCAACATGCTCCGCGCCTGACACTGAATGAAGTGCGCACCCAGGCGATGGCGGAATTTAAGCAAATGGTGGCGACCCTGCGCCAGGAAGGCGTTGAGGTAGTGGTGTTTGATTACCCGCTCAGTGAGAAAGAAACTCCGGATGCCGTGTTTCCCAACAACTGGTTCAGCACTACCGCCGACGGCAAACTGTTTACTTTCCCGATGGCCTGTCAGAACCGCCAGCTGGAGCTGCGCCCGGATGCGTTGATCGCAGAGCTGAATCAGGCTGGACGGACGGTTAACCATACCGAAGGGCTAGAGCACTACCTGGCTGACAATGCCCACTTGGAAAGCACTGGCGTGATGGTGAAAGATCACATCAACCGTACCATTTATGCGGCGTTATCACAGCGCTGTGATCGTGAAGTGCTGGAAGACTATGCCGAGCGAATTGGTTATTCCCGGGTGGTCTCATTTCAGACCGCGCTGCCTTCAGGCCATCCTATCTATCACACCAACGTGATGATGGCTGTCGGTGAGCGCTTCTGCGTGATCTGTGATGAAGTGATCCCTGAATTTGAGCGTCGCTTTGTGGTGAAATCGCTAGCCAAAGATAAACAGGTGATTTCGATTACCTTAGAGCAGATGAACCGCTTCTGCGGCAATATACTGCAACTGGAAACGGCCAAAGGCGACAAGGTGATTGCCATGTCACAATCGGCGTATGACGCTTTCTCACCAGCGCAACGCGCGCAACTGGCCAGCCACGGGAAGCTGTTGCCGTTTAATGTCAAAACCATCGAAGATATCGGTGGAGGCAGTGTCCGCTGTATGCTGGGTGAGGTGTTTCTGCCCACGATAAACAGTGCTGAAACGGTAGGCTAAAAGATTGGAAGAAAACAAAAGCGGAGCCAGTAGGCTCCGCTTTTTCTCTGCTTACAGTTTCACTTTTTTCACCATGCCGGCTTCGGCGTGCCCTGGAATATTACAGGCAAATTCGACGTTGGTATCACCATGGAAATGCCACATTAACTGTTTGGCTTTGCCTGGCTCTACCGTGATGGCGTTACCTGAGTCATGCATATGCCCATCCGACATGTTTTTCATCATCTCGCGATGTTCCAGCTGCTCTGAAGGTGAACCAATGGCAAATTCGTGGTCGATTTTGCCGGTATTCATCACCACAAATTGCACTACATCATTTGGCTCAATCTTAACTTCTTTTTTGAAGGTAATTTTCATATCGTCGCTCAAAATGACGTGAATTACTTTGTCGGGTTTGGCGCCTTTGGCAGGCATTCCGACCGCAGACATACCCTGAACATTGCCCATGTTGTTGTGGTTCATTTTGCTGTTATCAGACTGCATTTGGCTATGGTCCATTTTACTGTGATCCATCGCTTTATTATTCGAATGTGAGTTGCCCATATCGGCTGACACATTGGTCGCCAGCATAGTTAGAGTTAACGCAATAAAAGTCTTGTTCATGTAAATTAATCCTCAAATTGATTTTGCAATCGTTAATCAGTTGTCGGTCACTTCACGCTGTTTCCACAACTTAAAGATGGCCGGTAATACCAGCAGTGTCAGCATTAGAGCTGACGCCATACCACCAATCATAGGTGCTGCAATACGCTGCATCACTTCTGAACCAGTGCCTTCGCCATACATGATGGGGATCAGGCCGATGATCACCGTCAGAACAGTCATCATTACCGGTCGAACACGCAGACCGGCACCTTCGCGTATTGCGGCAATAAGATCCTTGCTAGTCAGGGGGTGTTGTTCTTCCGCAAGATCGAGTTTCTTGTGGTGCCATGCCTGGTTGAGATACACCAGCATGATCACCCCGATTTCCACCGCAACACCGGCCAGGGCGATAAAGCCCACCCCCACCGCGATAGAAAGGTTGAAGCCCAGATAGTGCATCAGCCATAAGCCGCCTACCATCGCCAGTGGCAGGGTAGCCATAATGATCAGCACTTCACCAATTCGGCGGAAGCTGAAATAGAGCAGCAGCATAATGATCGCGAGCGTGATTGGTACCACGATGTTGAGACGCTGTTTGGCTCGTTCCATATATTCATATTGACCGGACCAGGCGATAGAGTAACCGGCGGGTAGCTTGAGCTGTTCTGCGACGACGCGCTGGGCTTCAACCACATAAGAGCCCAGATCCCGCCCGTCGATATCAACATACACCCAGCCGTTGGGTCTGGCGTTTTCAGTTTTTATCATCGGAGGGCCGTCTTCATAACGGATATCGGCAACGTCCGCCAACGCGATGCGTGCGCCGTTTGGCGTGACCAGCGGCAGGTTCTGCAGCTTATCCACTGAATCGCGATAATTCTGCGGGTAGCGCACGTTGACCGGGTAGCGTTCCAGACCCTCAATGGTTTCACCCACGTTCATACCGCCAACGGCAGTAGAAATGACCTGCTGCACTTGTTTAATGCTCAGACCATAGCGGGCCGCCGCCCGGCGTTTGATATCCACGGTGACGTAACGCCCCCCCGCTACGCGTTCGGCATACACCGACGCGGTACCGGGAATACGGTTCATCACCTGTTCCAGCTCCGCACCTATCGATTCGATTACGCTCAGTTCAGGACCGACAATTTTAATCCCGATTGGGGTTTTAATGCCGGTCGCCAGCATGTCTATGCGGGTTTTGATCGGCATAACCCAGGCATTGGTCAGGCCGGGAAACTGAACCAGCTGATCAAATTCCTTACGCAGCGATTCGGTCGTAATACCGGGTCGCCATTGATCGCGGGGTTTTAACTGAATGACGGTTTCAATCATAGTCAGTGGTGCCGGGTCTGTTGCGGTATCTGCCCGGCCAATTTTACCCCAGACAGTTTTGACTTCCGGCACGGTCTTTATCAGCTTATTAGTTTGCTGCAGCAACTCCCTGGCTTTACCGATGGAAATGCCCGGATAGGTGGTGGGCATGTACATCAAATCGCCTTCGTCCAGTGGTGGGATGAACTCACTACCAAGACGGCTGGCAGGATAGTAAGCCGAAGCCATCAGCCCTAAAGCCAGGACAATCATCGACTTAGGATAGGTCAGGCTTAGGTTAAGCAGTGGGCGGTATAAGCTTACCAGCAGTTTATTGACCGGGTTTCTGTGCTCAGGGAGTATATTACCGCGGATAAAATAACCCATCAGTACCGGCACCAGAGTAATTGCTAACCCGGCAGCAGCAGCCATGGCGTAGGTTTTGGTAAATGCCAGCGGCGAAAACATCTTGCCTTCCTGGCCTTCCAAAGCAAACACAGGAACAAAGCTCAGTGTGATGATCAGCAGCGAGAAAAACAGCGGAGCGCCGACTTCCTGCGCGGCTCGTCCGACAATCTGCCAGCGGTTCTTATCGGTCAGGGGGGTACGTTCGATATGCTTGTGCATATTTTCGATCATCACGATAGCACCATCGACCATCGCGCCAATAGCAATGGCGATGCCGCCGAGAGACATGATGTTGGCGTTGATCCCCTGCCAGTGCATGATGATAAAAGCGCTCAAAATACCGACCGGCAGACTCAGCGCCACCACCAGCGAGGAGCGAATGTGGAACAGGAACAGCGCACACACTATTGCCACGACGATAAATTCTTCAGCGAGCTTTTTCCACAGATTCTCTACCGCTGAATTGATAAGGGTGGAACGGTCGTAAGTGGTCACTATCTCTACGCCATCTGGCAAACTGCGCTGCAGATCAGCCAGTTTGGCTTTGACATTGGCGATCACTTCACTGGCGTTTTCACCAAACCGCATCACAATCACGCCACCGACGGCTTCCCCTTCACCATTAAACTCAGATACGCCACGGCGCATCTGCGGGCCAAGGGTAATGTCAGCGATGTCGCCCAGCAGCAGCGGAGTTCCCTGCTCGTTGACCTTCAACGGGAGTGCGCGAATATCGTCCACGCCGCTCAGATAGCCGGTGGTACGCACCATGTGCTCAGCCTCGGCCACTTCAATCACCGAAGCTCCGGTTTCCTGGTTACCATCTTGAATCGCCTGATTGACTTGCTGCAGTGTCAGGTTGTAGGCGCGCAGTTTCGCCGGGTCAATCTGCACCTGGTACTGCTTGACCATGCCTCCGACCGTGGCGACTTCTGAGACCCCGCTGACGGTTTGCAGTTCGTACTTCAAGAACCAGTCCTGCAGGCTGCGAAGCTGAGCTAAGTCATGCTGGCCACTTTTGTCCTGCAGTACGTAGCTGAACACCCAACCGACACCGGTGGCATCGGGACCGAGCGTCGGTTTGGCACTGGCCGGTAAGTTGGGCGCCACCTGGCTGAGGTATTCCAGCACTCGGGAGCGTGCCCAGTACATATCGGTATTGTCGTTAAATATGATATAGACATACGAGTCGCCAAAAAACGAGTAACCCCGCACCGTTTCCGCGCCGGGTACTGCCAGCATAGCGGTAGTAAGCGGGTAGGTGACCTGGTCTTCGACTACCTGAGGAGCCTGGCCCGGATAACTGGTTTTAATGATCACCTGCACATCAGACAGGTCGGGAATGGCATCCACGGGCGTGTTCTTTACACTGTAAAAACCAGCCAGTGTCAGGGCGACGGTTGCAATCAGCACCAGAAACCGGTTGTTGAGTGACCAGCGGATAATGGCATTTATCATTGTTCACCCTCGACTGGTTTGATCTGCTTCAACTGGAACTCGGAGCCTTGTTTTTCAACCAGAAACTCTACCTGCTCACCTTCAGCCAATAGGGACAAATCCACCGTTTCATCAACGGAGAAATTCATCTCTCCCGCTTGCCATTGCCACTCGTCCACCGGCGAGTGAGTGAGGGTAATCATGCCAAAATCAGCCATTAACATACTGATTTCTCCACGCACCCACACCGCTGTGGTTGCCGGGGCTTCACCCGCTTCAAAATCGATGATCTGATATTGTCCATCTGGTGTTTTTTGCAGCTCGAACTTGATGGACTGGCCAACTTTCAGCGCGCTGATGTCCGCGTCTGGCTGCAACGTAAAGTTCATGGTCATTCCCGGCCAGTCCCATTCCGGTACCGGTTGGTGATTGATGGTCAGCATATTGTGACCCGCCATCACATCGGTGATTTCCCCTTGTGCCCAGACGGTGGCAGATTCCGCCTCGACACCATTGATTCGCGACAGATCCGCTGACTGGCTGGATTCAGAATCGAGCAGGAAGTGAGCCGATGTGACTATCTGGTCGTTCTGTTTCAGGCCTTCCAGTACTTCGATAAACTGCTCGTCTTGTCGGCCGACAGAAATACGCGCTGAACGGTATTTGCCGTCACCCTCTGCCAGTACGACCCGGGTCATGTTACCGGCACGAATAACCGCGGATTTCGGGATCCGCAGCACCGCTTGTTGCGAAGTTGGCTCAAGCTGGATATTGGCAAACATATTCGGTTTGAGTTCACCCTGACTGTTAGGGAATTTGAGCCTTACCCGCAGGGTACGCGAATTGGCATCCAGGATCGGATAGACATAGTCGACCTCGCCCCGCCACTCTTTGCCCGGCAGGGCGTCCAGACTCATGACCGCTTCACTGCCGGCTCGTACCCAGTGCGCCTGGCGCTCAAATACTTCGGTATCGACCCAGACCTGATCAAGAGGGCCTGCGGCGATAGCGACCTGGGCCGGAGAGAGGTAGCCCCCTTCGCGGATATTAAGGCTGGCGACCACGCCATCTGCCGGCGCTTTTATCGCGATGGATTGCGACGCTTTACCACTGCGGACGATGGACCGGATCTGTTGCCGATCGACGCCCAGAGTCATCAGTCTTTCTGTTGCGCCTTTAATCAGGCCATTGCGCCCGGTTCGGCTGGCGTTGAGCAACTCTTCCTGCGCTTTTACCAGCTCAGGTGAATAGAGAGTAAACAACACTTCTCCTTTGGTCACTTTTTCTCCGACAGCGTTGATATTCAGCTTTTCAACCCACCCGGCGACTCGGACGTTGGTCTGCCACAGTTTACTCTCATCAAAGGCAACATAACCGACGGTTTCTACCTTAGGTGCCAGGGGAGCCCATTCCACCGCGGCTGTTTTAACACCCAGATTGTTTTCCACTGACGGGTCAATGGTAACTGTGCCGGGCTGGTCGCTGCCACCCGCCTGATCTTCTGCATAGACAGGGATAAGATCCATGCCCATCGGCGATTTACCGGGTTTATCCCGGCGGTAATTGGGGTCCATTGGGGCGACCCAATACAGGGGTTCATCTGCACTGGATCCAGCCTCGCTTGAAGTAGTCGATGAAGCGTGCATATTGGCCGGTAGCCAGTACTGAGCGCCAAACCCTAATGCAGCACCGAGAGCCAATGCGATGGTGGCGACTTGAAAATTCTTCATAATGTTTCCTTGGTAATTAATCTTGCGTCAGGTCGGTTACCACCTGTGGTTCAGGTGCCTGGTAGTCGTAGCCGCCAAGTAAAGCCGCCAAGTTGTTGTTGACCAGATTGAGGTCGGTCAGCAGTCGCTGATGTTCCAGCTTCAGTGCCAGTACATCACTGCTGGCAGAGATCAGCTCGCTGAACTGGGCGGTATTGCTTTGGTAGCCGCGCTCAACGGCGTTGACCCTGGCCTTGGCCTGGGGTAGTAGTGCCGTTTGATAGCGTTCCAGGCGCTCAGTCAGATTGTCACGCTCGACCAGCAGGCCACTGACCCGCCCAATCAACTGCCTTATCAGAGCGTCCTTTTGTGAGCGCGATGCGACAACCTGATGCTGGGCAGCAGACAGGTTGCGATCCTGACGATTACCGGTGAACAAAGGGAGATCTAAGGTGAGATAAGCACTGACCAGATCAGATGCGGGCTGGCCGTTCATGCCTTTAGACTGGCGATAGCCATACATCACTTCAACACCAAACTGCGGGGTATAAGCCTGCTCTGCTATGTCTTCCTGGATCTGGTTAGTGGCGATATTGATATCGGCCATTTTTACCATCGGGTAATGACTCAGTAGCGCAAAGTATTGTTCTGTGCCGGAGCTGGTGGTCAATTGCTGTTGCAGTTTTGACCAGTTTAATTGATTGCTGGCTTGAACTGGCTGGTGGTTATTTAACAGATCCGGGCCTAGCCATTCTGCAAACCGGCCGATGGTACGTTGCTGCATCTGGCTATTTGCCTGAAGCTTTTCGTCCAGTTTGGTTACCTGGATCTGGGCGTTGAGCAGGTCCTGAGTATCGCTTTTGCCAATGGAGTAGTTGGTATTGATGAAATTCTCCATTTCGACCATCAGCAGACGGCTTTCCAGCAGAATCTCTCGGGCGACCTGTAAATAGCCCAGTTCCAGCCACAGCTCGGTCATGCTGTTGATGACGTCGAGCTCGCGCGCTGCAACCTGCAGCTCGACCCCTTTTGCCTGCGAATTGGCTTTTTTACCTTTCAATTGGGCGGTATTGCCCCGCTCAAATTGTTGCATCAGGCCAACAGAGATATTGGTCATAGGATCCTGATCAAACTTAAAGCTATCGACGGGAAGACCAGTTACGCCGACACGAAGTTTGGGATCCATTTGCGTCGCACTGGCAATACCCGTTTCTCGTATCGCTTGAGCCTGGGTATAAAATTGTTTACGACTCGGGTCGCTGCTTATCGCAATTTCAATCAGTTGCGATAGGTTAACTGAGGCAGGCTGAGCAACCTGAGTAGGCGACGCTTTCGGATTCGCATACACGGGCGCAATCAAGCCCACCGCTACGCTGATAGACAGCGCAACAAAATGTGGTCTGATGTTCACTTTTTTGTTCCATTTCTGAGTGCGCTATAGGCGCAATACACCACTCTGGCTATTTACAGAGGTAGCCGGAGTACAAATAGGTAGCGGAATCAGACAATGGGAGGTCGGAAAGGGGGCTGCGTTTTATGGTAGACGTCACCTGTAGAAGGCAGAGGGTGCTCCTGCGGAGAGGCCTCTTCAGGCAGAGATAAATTATGCGGAATCAATAGCGCCAGGACGCTGACGCAAGTGCTGTCACAACACAGTGTTCCCACCGAAGTATGGTTTTCGCAGCTTGTGTGGTGATCAGTACGGTCTGTAGATTCTAAGGTGGCACCCTGATGGTGGTGTAAATGCGTCATATCCGCCGGTTTCGCGTGGTTCACGGGCTGGCTGGACATGACTGAATTTGAGGCGTCGATCTGAAAACTTGTCGCACTGTTCGCGCTAAGCGAAAAGCTGGACACGAGCATACTAGCCAGTGTTAACAGCGAGATCAGCAATTTGCGAATTGAGTGAAAGTGCATAGTCGTTTTTCAGCGTTCGTTTGTGGAGTAAAGTAAAGCTTCCCCTATGGTGAAGGTCAAGATATTTTTCACCTCTAATTAGGTTGTTGATGTGGTGAATAGCCAAGACTGTACAAGGGGGCCAGCCAGATCATATTCACCGGAATCTGGCTAGACAAGTAATCATATTACTGATCTCAATAACTTCCTTAAGCAAACTCTCATCAAGGCACAAAAAAGCGCCAGCTCAGGGCTGGCGCAATAGGACATGTAATAGACCACTTAACTATTACAACATGGAGATGGTGACCTCCTTGCTAAGAATATTGAAGCTCACTTCATAGCTGCCTGCTGCTGGTGCGGTAAAGGCGATATTGCCGTTACTATCAGAGATTTCCAGGCTGGCGTCGCTCTGAGTAACATCGGCTGCGCCATGTTCAAAGCTGCCCCAACTTCCGCCGGTAAATTTAAATTCGGCGGTTTCACCTTGGCTCAGAGCAGGCAGTGTAAAGCTCCAAACGCTTGGCGAATCTTGTGTCATTAATTGGCTAGCGGTGTGGTCCCAACCTTGTGCTGAGCCTGGGATATACCAGCTCACATCACTGTAGTCTGCTACCAGTTCGCTGCTGATCACCGGTGCATCCGGGTCGGTGGCATCCATGCTGAGCTGGTACATACCCAAAGCGCTAAAGCCGGCACCGCAGTTACCACCATTACAGCCGAAGCTGGTATCCCAGTTACCAAAGGTGAACTTAAACTCAGTGTTTTCGTTCAAGCCAACCGTAGCTTGGTAGATACCGTTACCGACATATGCCGCAGCCGTACCGTTTGCTGTCCAGCCATTGAATCCACCGGCGATGTAGATAGCCTGGTTAGGACCAAATGGTGGAATGTCAGCTTTAGACGAAACCGGAAGACCGGTACCGCGTTCGGCTCCGCGTGGCGCAACAAAAACTGCTGCAGACCAGGCAGGTACCGAGAACTGACCATTGCTGTAGCTGGCGCTGCCAGCAATCGAACCACTGGTGGCGTGGCTGTTGATCAGCTCAAAGTCACCCAGAGTGATAGACTCGTTATTGCCATCAACAAACTGGCCGGTCGTTTGGGTGTCTGGCGTGGCATTAATCACCACGACTGCCGCGTCGTAGTTACTGTCGATATCGGCCGTTTGTGAGGCGCCGTTGTCGATAGTCATCACGATCAATCCTGCTTGCTGGTTAGGCCCAGTGTTGCGGAAGTCCACCCGGTTAATGATCTCTTCACCGCTTGGCAGAGTCAGCAGCGGCGTGGATTTACGCACTTCGTTCAGCTCCTTGTAGAAGTTGAACATCCGCTCCAGGTGCATCGCTTCTGGCTGGGCATTGGCGGTGAGCACTTTCTCGATCAGCTCGTAATTGGCCTGATCTTTGTCTTTCGCCGGTAAGCCTTTGTCCCAGTTGTTGTCTTGCAGAGTGAAGTCAACCCGGTTGTACCAGTCACCGTAATCGTACGAGTCGCGCTGCATCGATTTCGAGCGCAGCAGTTCGCCACCCATATGGTTGAACGGCATGCCCTGGCCCAGCAACACGGTCGCCATACCCAGTGCCTGCATTCTCACCCGATCATCAATACTGACGTCAGTGTTGACCTTGTACATATTGATATCCCAGAAAGTCTGGTTATCGTGCTTGGAAACATAGTTCTGAATTTCCCACGGCTGCTCGGCGTAACCGGCTGCCTGGCCGTTGTAATCCAGTGTCTCACCCGATTGTGTGGTACCGGTAAAATCAACCAGTTCAAACTGTTTCAGGTTGGCTGCCATACCAAGACGTACCAGGTCAGACTGGTGCAGTGCCCGTGCCAGCTCATCAGATACGCCGTCGTTGTTGGCATCCACAGCGATATCAACCAGTTCGTTCGGTTTAACATAAGCGCCGGTCGCGAAACCTTGTGCCTTACGGATGTCATCGCCGCTTTCAAACGGGCTGCCACCACGAACCGCATCACGCAGACGGTCAGAGAACGAACCGATGCCGGTGCCGCCGAGGTGTTTCTGAGTGGCCTGGACAAAGCGTTTGTCATCCGCCACTTCACCGAAGTTCCAGCCTTCACCATAGAAGTAGACTTGTGGGTTAACCGAACGGGCGGCTTCCAACGTGCCCTGCATTTGCGTCAGTGGATGGTGGCCCATTAAATCCCAGCGGAATGCATCGATCTTATACTGCTCAACCCAGGTTTTGATTGAATCGTCGATCAGCTTGGCGAACATGGCATGCTCTGGCGCGGTGTTGTCACAACAGGTCGAGGTTTCGACCGCACCGGTATCCGGTACCAGGCGCTGGTAGTAAAGCGGTACGATTTTATCCAGAACCGATTTTTCGTTGTACAGGCCAGAGGCGTTGGTGTGGTTATACACCACATCGACGACCACGTTCATACCGATATCCTGTTTAACCGCCTGAACCATTTCACGGAATTCCAGAATACGCTGGCTGCCTTCCGCATTAGTCGCGTAGGAACCTTCCGGTACCGTGTAGTGGAATGGGTCGTAGCCCCAGTTGTAGCTATCGACGCCACGGACATACTCGTTCAATGCTTCGACTTTGGCATCATCTTTCGAATCTTGCTGTTGCAGTTCGGCAAACGCATCGGCGATGGTACCGCCGCCACTGCAGTAGCTGGCGAACTGAGACTGTTTCACCGCAGGGTTCACATCACACAGCTTGCTGAAAGGTTGGTCGATATCGGCCACTTTGCTTGGGTTTTCATTGATGGTGGCGATGTCGAAAACCGGCATCAGGTGCAGGTGGGTCATACCGGCATCGCTGAGCTGTTTCAGGTGGTCAACCGGCACGCTGTTCTGTTCAGTAAAGGCCAGGTATTTACCTTTATGCTCAGTGCTGTCATCCCGGGCGGAGAAATCACGTACATGGGATTCATAGATCACCATATTGGTCAGATCAGAACCTTGTTGTGAATGCGGTGCCTGCAGGCTATCCCAACCGCTCGGTTTCAGTGTGTCGTCACTTAGATCAATGGCCTGACTGAACTTAGAGTTGGTCGACAGGCTAACCGAATAAGGGTCGGTTACTTCAAACTTAAACGGCTTCTGTTCACGCGGCTGGTACATGGTCATCTGGTAGCGGTAGAACTTGCCGTCGATGTCATCTTTGGCCACTTCCACGCTCCAGCTACCGGACGTGCTGTCTTCCGTCATGGCCAAAGTGTCAGCAACGGTTTTGTCTTTGTTGTACACCACCAGGTTAATTGCGCTGGCTGTTGGAGCCCACAAGCGCAGGGTAACGTTATCATTGTTATAAATCGGGCCGTATTGCAGTTCGGCCGCTTCTTCGGCAAATAGGGCATCTAATGCGCCGGCATACTGAACACCGGTGGCAGAACGCATGGTGCTGTCGTCATTGCTGGCGATCGCGATCAAACTACCTTTCAGCAGCTTTTCCAGCTTGAAGCCTTCATTCAGGTTAGGCAGGGCAAAAGCCGGGTAATCCGCTAGGTGCGGATACTGGGCTTTCTGATCATCGGTGAGCGAAGTGCCTTGCAACTTGATAGACATACCGGAAACCACAGCCAGTTTCTCGCCATCGACCATTTTCTCGCCGACTTTGTACTGACCATCGTTGCTGAACATTAACTGAACTAAAGCCGCGTTGGCACCGCCTTTCCAGACCAGGGTGTTGTCGTCAAGGAAGATGGCACCGATGGTGTCAATTTTGAACTCCGAAGAGGGTCCGGCTAGCTCAAAGGCTTGTAGGCGGGTATCAAACTGTGTGGCACTGCCCGGCATATAGGTGGCGGAGTGATTGTCACTCAGTGATGCTATGTCTACTTTGATATCGGAACTGATCAGCTTGTCATTGTTGCCATTACGGAAAATAACGTTGAAACAGCCGGATTCGGTATCAGCAACATCCAGATACCAGACCGGGCCGAATTCATCGACCGCATCCGGATTGACGGTTTTATCATCCCAGCCGTTGTTGGCTGAAGATTGCATTAAGCCGCTACAGCCACCGTCCGGGTTTTCATCAGTACCCCACAGGTGCAGGCTGAAATTGTCATAAGGGGCATAGTCACCCATTGGGTCATACAGTTGTAGCGCGATTTGACTCGAACCTGGCGCTGCGTGTTCACCCGGCGCGACCACTTTAGGCAGGATCACATTGGTGCCCGCTTGCGGCAAGCCTTTGCTGGCCATCAGGCCATCCTGGCGGCTACCTTCCATTTTGGCGCCATTGCCGTCAACGTAAAACCCTTTACCCAGATCGGCTTCCGCCACTGCCAGGCCAGACGCGACGGCGGTACCGTCTTTTTCAATTGCAAAACTGCCGCAGACGCCAACCTGAGCTTTAGTCAGTTTCCACAGCGGTCCAAATTTATCTACAGAAGTCGGGCTGATGATGCTGTCGTCGGCACATTTGATCTGCCACTCGGTACTGGCTTGAACGGCCGCCATAGTCGCGACTCCGGCACCGTTATCCATATAGCTGAGGTAAACCTCTTGTGCCGTCGGGGTACCTTCGTCTTGTGGTACATCTACTGCAGGTGGAATGGTTGCGACGGTTGGCGTGGTTGGGTTGGGTGTTGTCGCGCCACCTTCATCGCCAGTACTAGAGGAGCCGTTACAGCCTACGACTAAAACACCAGACAGCAAAGGCACTAACACCTTAGCAAGTGGTGATAGATGAAATCTTTTCTCATTCTGTTTCACGGGTGTATTTCCATATAGTTGTAAATTAACAGGATTCTTATTAGTGCCAGTTCAGCATAAAAGCCTGGCTCAAAATGAAATCCACCGGAAAGGTGGTAGGAGAGGGGAGGACGATAAAGGCTGAGGTGAGCGAAAAATGCTCGCCTGCTCTCGCTTTGTGGGTGGACAATTGAAAGTTAGCAACAGATCTCTGCCACGTATGTGCATCAATATCACTGATAGTGAAATGATTTAACTGGTTTATGAAACTGGATTTCTTGTTGGGTAGTGTGAGCTGAGTGGAAGTGGAATAATAAAACTGTGAGACAGATAAAATGACGAGTTACTGAACCGATCAATATCCGAAGAGTGAAATGCACCTAGAAGCTCAAACAACCTTTTCTGTATATCGGTGCTAATTTGATTGGGCCAGATAGCTGGAGCGCCAGCCAAACCCAAATACTGCCGCTCCAGAATAGTGGTGTCCAATCGTGTAAAATTGTTGATATATAGTACTTTTCTAATCTGTTTCTGGCTTGATACTCAATTGTTCTAGTACCGATTCAAATACCGCGTACTTTTGAGCACCAACCACCATCTCGGGTTCAATCAGTTGCCCGTTTTCAATTCGTCCTATTAAAAAGCTCGGTGTGCCACGTACACCCAAAGATGTCCCTAAGGCAAGATCCTGTTCAACCTTGTCTAAAATTGATGGGTTTTTCAGGCAATCGGAAAACTCAGTCATATCTAACGACAATTCAGACGCTGACTTCTGATATAAATCATCACCTAGTTGTTTAACATTACTGAATTAGTTGTTTAACATTACTGAATAATTTCATCCGCATTGGCCAATAGGCTTGTTGTTGAAAACTACACATGGCCGCAATGGCAGCCCCTTTGGCCTGTGGATGAAATTTCAAAGGAAAATCGCGAGCGATATACCGCACTTTGCCGGTATCAATATAGTGCTCTTTTATCTGGTTAAACGTATTGTCGGAAAAGCGTTTACAATACGGGCATTGAAAGTCCGAAAACTCAATGATGGCGATTTTAGCTTCATTACTACCTAAACTCGGAATTTGGCCGTTTTGATCGAAGTTGACTTGATTTGGCAGGGTTTTAGTCGGAGGTTTTCCGGCCAGTTTGTTAATTTTTTCTACTTGTTCGCCTATTTTATTCACTTCTTTAGTTAGTTGGGTGATTTGCTGCTTTAATCCGTCAATCTCTGATCTCATTTTGTCATCATCTTCCGACTGACAGCCGACAACAAATGATAATACTGCTAACGACATGAAGAATCTGGCTATATACCTTGTCATTGTTCGTTCCTCACTATTGCACGTGGTGCGTACTATTCAAATTAATCTAATTTTGATTTTTCACCGTTCAGAAAACTGTTTAAAACTGACGCAAAGTGACAAAGAGCAGTGAAACACAACAACGAATTAGAACCTGTAAACAACAGCATAATGTCTAAACCCAACACATGAGTTTACTGACCATTTTAGCTAAGACACTTTGATGTTGATGGTTGTAACTATTTGTTTAATGGTTATTTTTTTATAGCAATAAGAAAAGTATTGTAAACGTACGTTGATAAGTCAATGTCAAACCAAGGGTGAAAAGCTAGTGAAAACCCACTACCACTGCATCTGTATCATGTTGCATTGACACCCTGTACACCCACGAATTTTTAAAGGTGTTGATTTACAGAATGTTATGCAACACCTGCTCGGCTCCCTGTTACAAACTGTTACTTAGAGTGACAGCTATTTTTCGCATTAAAATAAAATTATCCATTAATTTCAATGTGTTATGTTATGGCCAGAAAGTTGCTTTTAGTCGGTCGAGTGGTTGCAGGCTTTATGCGGTGTCTACTGAACACACACTTTTGCCGCTTAAGACGTTATGAGCCTTTAAGAAGTAACAATATTTCTGCAACCAGAACGGTGCTCCTTGAGCTTTTGGCTGAGGGGAATTTTTCGCAGCAAGACAATCTAGCCTACGTTACCGGAAAATGGTTGTCGCTCTGGATAATAGGTAGGTTGGGGGATATGCAAATGAAGAATAAAACGAAAATGGGTTCGTCCGGATTCGTGAAGGGACTGGCTCTGGCATTTCCGTTAATTATTGGTATCGGCATAGGAACAGGCACAGCGATAGCTGACGACACTGTCCCCGTGGCGACTAGTGACTGGGAGATAGATGGCAATAGCTATTTTGGCCCCACGTCCAGCCAGAGGCTTCCATCGATAGATAACTCCTGTATGGGAGATGTCGCCTCCGATAATGGCATCAGCGGGCTTACCTGTACCGCCAACGATATTAGAATTGCAGAGGCGTTTGACATCAATATTATTGATGGCGATCCGAATCCAGACGATGGTAAAAATGAATGTACCATTGGTGAAGACGTAACCTTTACCGCCAAGTTCAAATTTGAACTGAGTGCACAGGAACGTCATGATTTGGGTGTTTGGTTTGCCACTGGTGGCCAGGCAGACGCGCGAAATGGTGCCTGTTTGGTGTCAACCGCTCCGCTATTTAGCGACGCGGATGGTTATATAAACGACTTGGATGGTGTGACTACCGGTTACTGTTCCGGCGACACCACTCAATCATGTAATGCGGACAGCGACTGTAAAGGTAAAAACAACACTTGTCAGTTCACTCAGGATTACTGCGGTGATATCGACGAAAATACCAGTCCACAATATTTCGAAATCGAAATCACCACAGCGTGTGTCGATAAAGATAACGATCGCAAGCTGGATCTACCTGTCTGTTTGAGCTGGCGTCAGCCTGGCGCAGACGAATATTGTGAGACCGCGGTAGATGCGTATCCAGGTTCGCCATCAAAATGTAATTGTGATGACACGTTCTCGGTTGATATTGAAGTACCGCCGCCACCACTATCAGTATACAAATCTGTCTCTCCGGCGACCATTAAGGAACCCGGTGGTACAGCAACGTTTACGTTCGATATAGTTAATCCATCAATCTATGGTAATGATGTCCAATTAGTTTCAATTCTAGATTTGTTAGATGAATATGTCACTAGCACTCCAGATTTTGGCAATCCCGATGACGAGTTAACTGTATTTGGCACTTCGCCAGAGGTAACCGATTTGAGCTGTGTGGAATATCCGGAGGCTTATACCGCTTCGCCAACTTCAACGCCAACCGCGTTCGATCCTAGCACTGATATGTTGATGGCTCAGGAAGACCAACTGCAAGATCCGGTTGTCAAGACGCCAAACTTTGTTCGTTGTACCTTCACGCTGTTTGTCGGTGGTGAGATTGAAGGTGCTGATACAGGTGTGTTCTATGACTTGATTAAGGTTGTTGGTTTGGATGAATATGGCAATTTTTCAAACGGTGAAGATGATGCCAACCTGGCAATCGTCGATGTGCCACCTAAAGTTAACCTGACCAAAACTGCCAATCCAACCACTCTAACTGAAGCAGAGATTGCCGCTGGCAACACTGATATCACCTATACCGTTTTAATTGAAGTTCCTTCGGACTCCGATACCGTGACCATTGGTTGTCTCGATGATAAGACCAGTACACTCGGCGTTGTCGGCACTTATGATTGCGGTACCGGTAGTGACATACTCGGTATGTGTAAAACTGCAGGAGGAGAGTACTTAACCGGCAAAACTATTGCCCCCGGAGGCAGCGAAACATGTACATTTGTTGCACCGGCAACCGGCATCAGTGATACCGGCGAAGTGCTGCATGACAGGGTAGCGGTCAAAGTTTCAGATGATGAAGGTGGTACGGCAATGGCAAGCGATATCGCCAGTGTGACAGTATTGAACTCGCCTCCGTCACTTAAACTGACCAAAACTGGTGCACCAACTGGTTCTGATTATGAGCCATCGTATACCGCTAAATACACTTATAAGATCGAAAATGTCACCCTGTTTAATGACATCGTAGTGCTCGACAAACTGGTTGATGACATTACGCTGGTAGATGGTACCGTGCTGGCGACTCAAGATATTACTAATGAGTGTAAAGACGGCGCAGGTTATACCATACTCACAGCACAAGAGGCTCCAGTGGAACTGGCGCCGGGTGAATCCTTCACCTGTACCCTGACTCGTACCGTGGGTCTGGATAACAGTGGTGATCCGGCCGGTGATGCCCCGGGACTTACCGATTCCGGCAACACCGAGGACAACACCGCTACCGTAACGGGTCATGAGAAAGGTGTCGCGGGTGATATCACTGCGATGGACAACGAGTCGCTAGGCTTTAAAGATGCACCACCAACCGCCATAGTGAAAAAAGAAGTGAACATGATGACGGTGGTTTACAAAGTGACCGTCTCCAACACTTCGAATGAACCTTTAGATCTGACCGCGCTCTCGGATAACATCGGCGGCGCCGCCGTGGATATTACCCATCCGGATTATTGGCCACCATCAGGGCTGACTCCTTGCTACGTGGGTGCTGATTTTGAACTGGCAGCGAAAAATGACGGTAATACCGATGATTACGTCTGTTATTTCAGCCGTACGTTCGATACCTCAACATCCACTTCACCTATTATCGATACCGTCACGGCAACGGCGGTGGATGATGAAGGCAATGATGTTAAACCGACCGCACAAGCACAGGTTAGCTGGGTATCCAACTATGTAGCTCCATAATAGGAAAACGTAGTGATACGCTGACTAATAAACGACGGGCCTGCTCAGGTTGTATTGAGCGGTCCGACAATCACCCAATCCGGGCACAGTGCGCTGCCCGGATTTTTTTATCTGGCTTGGGCCAGTCCCATTGCTCACTAACTCAGCTGCATGATTCACGCAACACCAGTTGAGGGGGCAGCACCACACTTCTTACCGGCTGTTTATTCTGTTGCATGCGCTCGAGGATCAACGAGCCAGCGGTGCGGCCGATCTCGCGGGCGGAAACCGAGACAGTGGTCAATGGCGGGTTGGTATCAGCTGCTTCGGGTACATCATCGAAACCTATGACCGAAATATCTTTACCTACCTGCTTACCCTGTTCTCTGACTGCGCGCATAACACCAAAGGCGACGATGTCCTGATAACCAATAATGGCGGTGATTTCCGGATGCTGTTCTAGCAGTTCCTTGGTTTGCTTCGCTGCATCGGAGCGGTTGGCTCCACAGGTTCGAATGTAGTGATCATTAAAAGGGATACCGTGTTCAATCAGTTTCGACAGGTAACCACCCAGCCGATAAGAACGGGTGCGGGACTGTTTTAAGCCGCCGACAAAGCCAATGTGCCGGTGACCCAGTTTGATTAGGTGTTCGGTGGCCAGTTGTACCCCCATAAAATTATTGGTGCCGACATAATCGAACTGTTCGTAGCCCATTGGTCTGACGGCCATAACAATAGGCAGGCCGCGACTTTTTACCGTTTCAAGGTACTCAATATCGGTGTCCATCGCCGGGCAGATAACCATACCGGCGGCGTTCTGGCTCAGCAAAGAGTCGATAAACTGTTTCTGCCGCTCGACGTTCTCTTCGGCATTGGCCAGAAACAGCAACGTATTATGTTGTTCCAGGTAATGACTCAACCCGGCGATCAATTCGGCGTAAAAAGGATTGGTGATATCCGGGGTTACCAATCCGACCAGGTTACTGGTTTTATGACGTAGATTGGCTGCAGTTTGGTTGTACACATAACCGAGCGTTTCGACCGCTTCCAGTACTCGTTGCCGGGTTTTGGACGATATTCGGCCTTTGTTGGTTAATACCTGCGATACCGTGGCTATTGAGACTGAACAATGACGTGCCACATCGGCGATGGTTGGTTTGCTCATGCTGTTGTCCTGTCTATTAAATATTCGTATAAATTCAATAAGATACGGTAAAAATTTAGCGGGTGTAATAATAGATTAAACGTTTAACCTAAAATCTGTTCATTTTATGCATCAGAAGCGTGATCTAAAGCTCAATAGTCTGCAGTGACAGAGGTTAATTGCAGGTAATTGACGGGTTAAACGAGTTTACCAGTTTGAGGATTGATAAATGGGCTGATTATATTGTCACTAGTTGATCAATTTTGGGTGATGTATGCAATACCTGACTGAACAATCCAACTATGACAAAACACCTCATGTGGAGGTTGCAGGCTATGCTGACCATGCTTGGCAGGGGTGGCCGGAGATCCTGGCGCAGCTCAGACAACAAGTGACCGGGCAGGCACGGTCGGTACTGGTTATCGATACCTATTACGGCACCAACCATTGTGAAATCTATCAGCAGCTAATTGCGCCATTGAATCCGGCATTAACGGTGTTCACCGAAGACGCCAGACATTCAGAACAATACCTGCTTTCCATGTTAGATCGCCATATCACCGACGATCGGGTTTTTGGCGTGATTGCGCCGCACAAGATGGAAGAATTCTTTGATCGCGACAAACTGAGTCAGCTTCAAGCGCTGATCGAACGGCAGCGCGACGGCTTAATTGTGATTTACGGACACGCTGCCAGTTTGTTCGCCACAGCGGATATTCTCGTTTACGCCGATATGGCCCGCTGGGAAATACAGCAGCGCTTTCGCCGTGGTGAGCTGGGAAACTGGGGGGCGAACAATAATCAGGAAGATCTGTTGCGCCGTTACAAGCGAGCATTTTTTGTCGAATGGCGGGTATTCGACCGTTACAAAGCGCCATTGCTGGCCAAAGCAGATTTTGTGCTGGATACCAATATTGCCCGGCAGCCAAAGCTGGTATCTGGCGCGGCGTTTACTGCCGGTCTGCAACAGACGGCCGAGCAGCCATTCCGCCTGGTACCGTTTTTCGACCCGGGCGTCTGGGGCGGACAATGGATGAAACAGGTCTGTGATTTGGACCCGGATCAGCCCAATTACGCCTGGTGTTTTGACTGTGTTCCGGAAGAAAACAGTCTGCGGCTGAAATACGGCGATGTCATCCTCGAAGTGCCGGCTCAGGATCTGGTGTTAAGCCAGCCGCGCGCGCTGTTGGGTGAAAGCGTTCACGCCCGCTTCGGAGCGGAGTTCCCGATCCGGTTCGACTTCCTCGATACCATGGAAGGGCAAAACCTCAGTCTACAGGTGCATCCGCTGACGGAATATATCCAGACTGAGTTTGGTATGCACTACACCCAGGATGAAAGCTACTACATGCTGGATTGCGGTCCGGATGCCAGCGTTTATCTCGGTACACAAACCGGGGTGGATCCAGAGCAGATGATGGACGCGTTGCATTCGGCCCAAATGGGCCTGTGCGAGTTTGATGACCGCCACTATATCAACCAGTTTGTCGCCAAAAAACACGATCACTTCCTGATCCCTGCCGGTACGGTCCATTGCGCCGGAACCAACGCCATGGTGCTGGAGATCAGTGCTACGCCTTTTATCTTCACTTTTAAACTCTGGGACTGGGGCCGGTTAGGTCTGGATGGCTTGCCGCGTCCGGTACATCTGCAGCACGGTCAGCAGGTTATCCAGTGGGATCGAGATACCCAGTGGTGTCGTGAAAATCTGGTTAACGCCGTCACGCCCATTGCGGAAGGGGATGGTTGGCGTGAGGAAGTGACCGGTTTGCATAAGCGTCAGTTTATTGAAACGCGGCGACACTGGTTCTCTAAACCGGTACTGCATCGGACAGAAGCAACGGTCAATGTGCTCAACCTGATCGAAGGGCGAGAAGCCAGGGTAACCAGCCCCAACGGAGCCTTTGCACCGTTCGTGGTGCACTACGCGGAAACGTTCGTTATTCCTGCCCGGGTGGATGAATACCGGATTGAACCTTGGGGTGAAAGCGCCGGTCAGGAAATCGCCACCATCAAGGCTTATGTAAGGGGTTAATTATGATTCACTTTATTGTTGCAACACACGGCCCTCTGGCTACCTCTTTAATTGAATGTGCCCGTATGGTGTATGGCGAGCTGAGCAATATCAGTTCTGTGTCATTAACCGAACAGGGTGGCATAGAAAAGTTCAAGCACGATTTTGAGCGTGAAATCAACTCAGTTGCAAAAAACTCTGACGGCGTGATCGTACTCTGCGACCTGGAGTGTGGTAGCCCATATAACGTCGCGTGTCAGTACAGCTTTGATCGACATTTTCCGGTTCCGGTGGAGGTGATCAGCGGCGTTAATTTTCCCATCGTCCTGATGAGCGCCGATTACATCGAGCAGAACGATGTCGAGGCGGTCGCTGAGCAGTTGCTGCTGCAAGCACTGCAAACCATCGTCGTGGCCGCTCCGAAAGAGCTGGCACTAGAGGACGAGTTCTGAGGAGAACAGTATGACGATTTCATTTGTACGGATTGATGACAGGGTGATCCATGGCCAGTTAATGACCCGTTGGGCGAAAGAGCTGCCATGCGACGGAATCGTCGCGGTTGATGACGCGGTGGCCGCTGATCCACTGCTGTCACAAGTGATGAGAGGCGCGGTGACGGATGTCAAAGTGTGGCTGTTCGATACCCAGACCGCAATTGAAAAACTGCCGAAGGTCATCAGCAGTGAAAAGAACTACTTCCTGATTGCCAAGTCGCCGGTGACATTACGCCAGATTACTGAGGCGGGTATTTCACTGGTCAATCTGAATAACAGGATCAACGTAGGACCGATGAGCGCCAGAGAAGACACCATCACGATAGGAGGCAATCAATGTGTCAATGAGACGGAAATCTCGGCGTTTGATTACCTGTCTCAAGCCGGTCACCAGATTGAGTTCCGCCTGGTACCGGACGCCAGCAGTTTTAGCTGGCCTGAGGCGCAGAAAAAGTTAACAAAATAACAAGTTAAACGTAACATTAAGGACGAGATTATGTTTTTAGAAGCAGTATTTATCGGGATACTCTGTTATCTCGGCGCGTTGTCGTCACCCTGGCTGTTGGGGGTGACGGGAGGCTGGTACACCATTACCCGGCCACTGGTATCGGGCATGCTGGTGGGCATCATTCTGGGAGACATGCAAACCGGTATCATGGTGGGCGTTGCCGTCCAGGCGGTATATATCGCGATGGTGACCCCTGGTGGTTCAATGCCGGCCGATCTTAACTTTGTCGCCTATCCGGCAATTGCGCTCGGGATCATGTCTGGTCAGGGCGTGGAGGTGGCGGTCGCCATTGCGGCTACCATAGGTATTGCCGGCACCATTATTTTTAACTTTATGATGGTGCTGAATTCTTATTGGAACCACCGCGCCGATCTGGCCGTTGCTGAGGGTGACGAGCGGGGGGTTTACCTCAATTCTGCCATTTTTCCGCAAGTTACTAACTTCCTGATGCGTTTTATTCCAACTTTTGTGGCGGTTTACTTTGGCAACCAATATATCGAAGGCGTGATGGCCAGCCTGCCTCAGCTTGTTATCGATACCATGACGGTACTCGGTGGCATCCTGCCCGCGGTGGGTATCGCCATCTTGCTCAAACAGATCATCAAAGAAAACACCATGCTGATCTATTTCCTGGTGGGTTTTGTCGGGGTGGTTTTCCTGCAACTGAATATGGTCGGCCTGGTCATAATCGGCGGGCTGTTTGCTCTGTTGCACTACAACTACAAGCCAGATCCTCTGCCTGCGCAGGGGGTGACCACTCAACCTGACGAAGAGGACGAATTCTGATGACGGTACTAAACAAGAAAATCGACACCGACTTTCAATCCCGAGTCGAGTTGGATAAACAGGATCTGATTAAATGCTGGCGCGCCTGGATGATGTACAACCTCTCTTCAATGAGTTTTGAGCGTCTGGAATCGTTTGGTTTTTGTCTTGGTATGATGCCGGCGTTGAAGAAGCTTTACCCCAATAAACAACAACGGGCCGAGGCAATGAAACGTCACGCCTCTTTTTACAATACCGAGCCGCAACTGGGGGCGATCATCAGTGGTATGGCGGTTGGCCTGGAAGAGAAAAAAGCCAATGGCGAACCTGTCGACGGGGAAACCATCAACACTCTGAAAGTGGGTTTGATGGGACCGGTGGCGGGTATCGGTGACTCTATGATCCCTGGCATGTTGATTCCCATCCTGCTCAGCATCGGTATGGCACTGGCGGCTGGCGGCAATGTATTGGGTCCGATTTTCTACATCCTGGCCTACAACGCGATTGTCATTTTGGGTTCTTATACCCTGTTTATGAAAGGCTATCAGTTGGGCGCCGGGTCGGTAGAGATTTTGGTCAGCCATAAATCAACCAAAATCCGTGAGGCGTTGTCACTGTTGGGGGTGTTTGTCATGGGCGGGGTGGCCGCCAGTTACATCAACCTCTCGACCGGATTGGAATTTGCGACCAAAGACGGGGTCGATATTCAACTTCAGTCGATGCTGGATGGCATCTTTCCTAAATTATTGCCTCTGGTCGTGGTTCTGGGCATTTGGTATGCGATGGCCAAAATGAACCTCAGTCCGGTAAAAGCCATGCTCTCTCTGGTCGTGATCTCGGCTATTGGAGTCTCGCTCGGCATTTTCTGATATCGGTGGGCGCCTGTTCTGGGTGCCCAAACTGGGAGCCATAACCATGACAACCGAACTGCAACAACTGGCACAACGATGTCAGACCTGGCTGCAATCGGCCGCTTTGCCTCGCTGGCGACGAAGTTATGATCCAGAGCGGCGCCTTTTTGCAGAAGGTATTTCCGCAGAGCAGCAGCCCTACTGCGATGATTTTGTCCGATTTCGTGTTCAGTCGCGCCAGATATACGTATTTGCTCACGCCACGGAACTTGATTTAGTGCGGGAGCCAAAACTTATCGTTGACGGTCTGGCTGGGCTGGAGGCCTTCAAGCACGCCAGTGGTGGCTATCAGTTTGCCCTGGGCGGCAATGACGGCTACCTGAGCGAGCAGGTTAATACCTATGAGCAGGCTTTTGCCCTGATGGCATTTTCCTGGGGGTATGCCATCACCTCAGATGTTTATTATCTGGAACAGATGGAGTACCTCTATAACTGGTTGGAGACTCATCTGGCGGACCCGCTCGGGGGAGGGTATTTTACCGCTCTGAATCAGCAAGACACTCGTGATCAGAATCCCCATATGCACCTGTTCGAGGCGCTGTTGTGCTGTTATCAACATACCGGCCATACCCGATGGTTGGATCGCGCCGACCACCTCTATGTGCTGTTTCGCTGCAAATTTCTTCAGAGCGGCCATCTTACCGAGTTCTATGACCGTGACTGGTCGCCAAATAGTCAACTGAGTATAAGGGTGGATCCCGGCCATCATTACGAGTGGATCTGGCTGTTGAATCGTTATCAGCGTCTTTGTGGCATTGATGTCAGCAAGCCTATCTCCCAGTTGTACCAGTTTGCCAGTCTGTTTGGTCATAACCGCAACGGCTTAGTCCGGGATGAAATTTTAAGCAATGGCAATGAGTTACGCTCCACTTCCAGGTTATGGTGCCAGACCGAATACCTCAAAGCCGCCATTGTGCTGTGGGAACGGGACCCGTGCCGGGAGTGTCGGCAGGTTATATGCCAAGCGGTCAGTATGATATTTGACTACTATCTCGATCCAGCGCCAGCGCCCGGTTTGTGGATCGATCAGGTCGACGAAATGGGTAAACCCGTCGAAAGGAATTCACCTGCCAGCAGCTTCTACCACCTGTTTCTGGCCTTTGCCGAACTCATCCGAATTGCTAATAAGGGGGCTCTATGAATGCGATATGTCCGCCATCTGTCGATTACCTGACCGGGGAAATCGAAGCCGATGATTTGATAACCAAAGTGTCCACCCTGGGTTCGCTAAAAAATGTCTTTGCCGACCAGGTCGCCCAGGCAACGATGCCGCAGGAGACACTGGTGTACCACGTTGCCATGCTGCCGGCTGAAACGGATAAAGGGGAACTCAATTTTGGTGTTACCCATATCGAACCGGGCCGAGTCGGGGAGGAGTTTTACATGACCCGCGGGCATCTGCATGAGCACGCTGAACAGGCCGAATATTACTTTGGTGTCGCCGGGAAAGGGCTGTTACTGATGCAGAGTCTGGATGGCAGAGTAGAACTGGGACATGTCTTCGCTGGCAGCGTTCATCATATTCGCGGTTATGTGGCTCATCGCCTGATCAACATAGGCGATGAGCGGTTGTCGGCACTTGCAGTATGGCCAGCTATCGCCGGTCACGACTACCAATTTATCGATAAGATAGGATTTAAAATTCGCGTCGTCTGGCGTGATGGTGAAATCAAAGTTGTAGAGGGAGGGCACTAGTTAAGACTTGGTAACCAACGCTTGTTTCAAGCTCCTAAGAGGCAGTAACTCACCCCCAACAGGTTGCTGCCTCTTTTTCATATCCGGATATCCTCTGCACCACTCAGGTGAGCAATTTTAGTCAAGATCAGCATTCTGGCTTATGGCAAGATGACTCCATATTAACGTTTTACATCGGATATCAGGCCATGAGTTCTAGCCCGGATCAGCGTATTAAGCGGGTGTGTGATTATATTGACCGCCATCTGGATCAAAGGTTATCACTGGACGTGTTAAGCCAGGTGGCATGTTGCTCTAAATATCATTTCCACCGGGTGTTTAAAGCCTCGGTTGGCGTGAGTGCAGTTCAGTATGTGCAATTGGCAAGACTGCGGCGAGCGTCGTTTCGTCTGGCGTTTGAAACCCAGTTCAGCGTACTTGATATTGCGCTGGAGGCTAAGTTTGACAGCCATGAGGCGTTTAGCCGGGCGTTTAACCGTCAGTTTGCCGTCACGCCGAGTCAATTTCGTCGTTCGCCGGACTGGTTAAGCTGGCATTCGGTGTTTACTTTTCAACTTCCCAATGCAGGAGAACATCATATGGACGTCAGTCTGGTCGACATGCCACCGCAGCAGCTAGCCGTGATTGAACACTACGGTGACCCGAAACGAGTGCTGGAAACAGCAGCGAAATTTATCGAATGGCGCAAAAGCACCGGGTTATCCCCACTGGACAATAGCAAAACTTTCGGGATTCCCTACAGCGATCCAGCCGAGACGCCGGAGGAAGAATTTCGATTTGATATTTGCGGCACCATAGATGGTGACGTGCCGGATAACGCCTTCGGGGTGAAGTCGGGGTGGCTACCGGGCGGTCGCTTTGCCGTAGCACGCCATTTCGGCAGTCATGACAATATTGGCGACACTGTCTATGCGCTGTACCGGCAGTGGCTACCGGAAAGTGGTGAGCAGCTCAGGGATTTTCCGTGCTTTTTCCACTATCACAATTTTGTCCATCAGGTGAATGAATGTGATCTGATCACCGATGTGTATCTGCCGCTCCAGTAACCCACGGTTAAGCCGAAAAAAACCAGCCCGGATGGGCTGGTTTTTGTGTCTGTGGCGTAAACGAACCTGAGGATTTCGCTTTGGTTAAAACAGTAAATTAGGCAAGAATAACACGATGCCCGGCACCAGAATTACCAGGGCTACCCGCGCCAGATCGGCCAGGAAGAACGGTAAGATCCCGCGGTAAATGGTACCGGTGCTGATCTCAGGGACCACAGCATTGAGCATAAACAGATTCAGCCCAAGTGGCGGAGTGATAAATCCGATTTCAACGCACATGACCACCACGATACCAAACCAGATTGGGTCGAAGCCCATGCTGATCACGACAGGCAGAAAGATCGGTATGGTCAATAGGATCATCGACAACCCTTCCAGAAGGCAGCCGAGCACAACATAGACCAATACCATCACCGCCATCACCATCAGTGGGGACAGTGAATTGTCATTGATGAAGGCCAGTAAGTAGTCCGCGATACCAGAGAAGGCGACAAATTCAGAAAAGACCTGAGCGCCAATGTAAACCATAAACATCATGGTGGTGGTACCGGCTGTCTCCAACATGGTTTCGCTAAACGATTGCCAGTTCAGTTTGCCGCGCCACCAGGTGAAAGCCAGCGCGCCAAATGCCCCGACACCGGCTGCTTCAGTTGGGGTAAATACGCCGCCGTAGATGCCACCCATGATCAAACCAAACAGGACCACCACACCGCCGATATGCTGCACTGCTTCGAATCGTTGCGCCCAGGTTGATTTCTCACCGGCTGGACCGGCACTGGGATCTCGGGCAATCACCAATCTGGCCGCGATCATATAGCCGACGATACCCAGTATGCCGGGTACCAGACCCGCTGCGAACAACATACCGATATGGGTTTGCGTCATCACGCCGTAGATCACCATGATGATGCTGGGCGGGATCAGTATTCCCAGGGTGCCACCGGCGGCAATAGTAGCCGCTGACAGCTGATCGGAATAGTTGTATTTCTTCATCGAGGGGTAAGACACTTTGGCCATGGTGCCAACCGTTGCCAGGCTCGAGCCCGACACCGCGGCAAAGCCACCACTGGCGACAATAGTGGCCAGTGCCAGGCCGCCTTTGCGATGGCCGATGAAAGTGTTGGCTGCTGCATAGATATCTCTGGACAGCCCAGCCCGGCTGATCAAGGTTCCCATAAATATAAATAAGGGTACGGCAGACAGGGTGTAGGACATGGCTCCGTCACGGAGAATTTGTCCGGTCAGGGCAAACGAAGGTGACCAGCCAACAAATGACGCGTAGCCGTAACAGCCGACTAACATCAGCGCTAATGCGATGGGTAATCGCATAAAAATCAGGGTGATAAGAACAGCGAAGGCGGTAAACGCAAACTCCATGGATTAACTCCTATGCGAACGTGCCTGAGTGGCTGCCGGGCCACGTTGTAATCGGCGGGTGAAAAACTGCCCTGCTTTGTAACCGAACAGAGCGCAGGTGAGACCTGACATAATGGCCATCCCGTAGACAACCGGATACATGGGAATTTCCAGCAAGGGCGTTTGATCGCCGTAGCTGGCGGCGCGCCCGGCGAGTATCCAAAGACGCCAGCTAATGATGGCAAAGATCACCATTCCCAACAGGTCACCAATGCATTGCAGCAATCCGGTCATCGACTTTGATAACCAGTTGTCGATGATATCGACCACAATATGATCGTTTTTAAGCGTGACTAACGGCAAAGAGACAAAGATCAATAGCGCCATCAGCACTTCGGTCAGCTCTGTAGCGCCAGGGATAGGGGAGTTAAAAACATAACGCCCCGTCACGTCACACACCGTAATCGCAATCATGGCTGAAATCGTCACACTGACTAATACTGTGGTGATTTTTTTCAGTTTGATTAGCATAGGACTCCGGCTTTCGCCGGAATCCTCTACTCCTGGTAAGTGATGCTGGTTCATAGCTCCTGCTCCAGCTTGGCTATTTCATCGCGGAATTCACCCAGCACTTGTTTGGCATTAGACAAACCGGCTTTTTCAGCTCTGGCTATCCATTTTGCATCTACTTGCGACAGGGTATTTTTGATGTCGGACTCCAGTTTGCCTTCGGCCATTTTGAAGGTGTGTCCTTTTTCCTGGCCTGCTTCAAATGAAGCCTGGTCCAGCTCATGTACGGCGTTACCCCAGATGGTGGCCCAGGTTTCTCCGGATGCTCTGATTAACGCTTGTTGATCCTGCTCTGAAAGTGAATCGAATTTTTCCGGGTTCATCACCAGTGCGTAGGATGAATTGTAGAAACCTCCACGGACCGCCAGAGTGTGATTGATCAGATCCAGTAGACGGAAACTTTTGACGGACTCTTGCGCCAGCATGGCACCGTCGACGATGCCGGTTGCCAATGTTTCATAAAGCTCTGAGACAGGTTTTTGTACCGGAATGGCACCCAGAGGTGAGGTAGCCGCAATCGAGGCACCGCCTGCTACCCGAACTTTCAGGCCAGAGAAATCATGTATGGAGTTGATCTCTTTTTTGGTGGTATGCAGACGACCGCCAGCCAGGGTAGACAGACCAAGTAGCTTAACGCCTCTGTGCTCGTTGTATTGCGCCAGGTGTTTGTTGTAAATGCGCCAGTACGCTTTACCGACTGCTACGGCGTTGTCACCCAGAAACGGCAGTTCTGATATTTCTTGCAGTGGGAAGCGTCCTGGTGTGTAGGCGTGAATCGGGAAAGTGATATCTGCGATACCGTCGCGTGCAACGTCAAATTGGGTCGCGGCTGAACCCACAACTTTTGGTAACAACACGATCTTAATCCGACCTTCGGACTCTTTGGCAACTTCAGCGATCCAAGGTTTTAAGATCTTTTCTGACAATGGATGAGTCGGTGGCAACCAATTGGACATGCGCAGGATAGTCGTCTCTGCCCAAGCAGCGGTAGAGACACATGAACAGAGTGCGATAAGTGAAGCAATGAGTTTAGATTTCATAGTGAATTCCCTTTCTTAGGCTCAACTTCGGCTTCTCAGGTTCCAATTTTCCAGTGTGAGAAGCGTTAAGTGGTCAATAGTTACGATGCATGTGAATAAATTGTTAACTTGGATTTTCTATTGTTAACTTAAATTAAAATTAATTTCAAACACTCATTTAAATTTTCTATTAAATATTTTTAACCCATCATGGTGAGATCAAAAAATTAGTCATTTCACTGTAACAGTCGAGATTTTTTGTATCTCAATGTGACAGGGAGTTTTTGATACTTCATGCATAATTGGCAGCGGTGTTATGTTGGCTAGATTATTATTTTAGTGAATCATATTGGCATTTTTACTAATAAATAATGATCAAATAACGACGAGGGTAATTTGCAGGCTCTAAGGCGATTGGCTTAGTGGTTATGGATTATTTTTGTTTTAAAACAACAATATAGTCTTTTAAGTTGGTGTAATGGTAAGAATCTTAAAGCAGATTTTTCTCATAGGTTATCATCGATTTTATAGTAACTGTAAGAAAGTTACTTATATAAATAAATTTTTAAGTTAAACATAAAAGTTATGAATATTTAAACATTCACAGGTATTATATTGCTCGTGACTTTTAATATTATATCTTGAGTGTTAGACCTAATTTAAATATTAGGAGTTACTTGTTTAGTGTGATGGTTAATATGATTGTTAATAATTAATTTAGAGTAATTAACCTATTTATATGGTGTTGAAGTATTGGGTTATCCGTTGCTTTTCACACAGCTAATCCGAAAGATGACAAGTAACCGTGCTATGGCTTAATCACTTGCCGCAGAGCGCCATAAGCCTTCAGTGGGTGAGATGTGAGTCAGGGTTAAGTTGTGAGTAAGGAGTGAAAGGTGAACTGGCTTGGGGCGGGAATGGAGCAGGGCGGGGCTATCCCCACCCTGACGATTAGTCTTGATGTTTGTCGGCAAATTTTTCCAACCCAAGCACTAGGATGATGGCACAGAACATGAGCGCGATGGCCACAAACAGTTGGGCTGGCTGAGAGGTGATGGTTTCATAGTCGAAGGGTGAGAGATTCTCCTGCAGCAGAGGGACCTGCTCACCTTTTGAGTTGACCCGCCAGCTGAGTGTTTGTTTCCACGGCCAGATTTTCGGCAGTGTGCCTAACATCAGCCCGGTCAAAAATATCAGCGTGACATCCCGGAAGCGTTTCAGTAACCATGAAAGTAGGTGGGAAAATGTCACTAAGCCCAGCACACATCCGCTCAGGAACAGGGCCAGAATGTCTACCTGGAACGATTTTACCGCGCCCAGTACAGGGGTATACATTCCGATTAACAGCAGAATAAAACTGCCCGAGATACCCGGCAGTATCATGGCACATATTGCAATGGAACCGGCAAACAGCACATTAATTCCAGAAGGGGTCATTTCGAGCGGATTGAGTACCGTGATGCTGTAAGCGGCAGCGACACCCAAGAGCAGGAACAGCGCCCTGTCCCATTGCCATTTCTCGACTTGCTTTAACATATGCACAACGGAAACCAGGATCAAACCGAAAAAGAACGACCAGATTGGTATGGGGTGGTTGGTGAGCAGCCAGGAGATCAATTTCGCCAGGGTCGCGATGCTGGTGACAATACCGGCAAATAGTGACAGGAGAAATAACGCGTTAATCCGCTCAAACACGGCACGGATCCCCTGTTTTCTCCACAGTGCAATCAAGCTCGGGTTGACCCGACGAATACTTTCCAACAGAGTGTCATAGATACCGGTGATGAAGGCGATAGTGCCTCCCGATACGCCGGGAACGACATCAGCGGCCCCCATGGCTAAGCCTTTTAAAAAGGTTGTTATGTAGTTCATTGAATTTTCACTGATCGTTGTGGTGTGGGCAGTATACAAATTTCGCCACTCCAGTCATAAAAATTTTGTGTTTTATCTGTTAGCTGGCTTTTAGTCGTTATTGCAATTTTTGTTTTATAGCAACGCAATGCTTATAAACCAGACGCTTATTAAAATGCAGATATTGCAATATGCAATTGCATATTGCAAATAAACCACGAATAAAGTCAGGTCTTTAAGTCGAAAACCGCCGAGTGAACTGGATTGATAAAACTGGCACGATAGCTGCATTAGTAGGAATGACCCTTGTTAAGCCGAGGGTCACCTAGCCAACTGACGTTGTTAGTGAATGAATTTGTTCACAAAATTATATGCCAATCGATCTCGTCGATTGGCTTTTTTTTGCGTTGAATTCATGTCAGTAAAAAACGTGTCAGGCTAGCGAATCATAGCCAGTTAAAACATGGTCTTACTCAATAATCATCTTAACTACTATAACAACCATCAATGTATTGACTGTAACCTATTCGGTTTATTAAGAGGTCGATGAGACTTGGCGGTGTAAATGTGCTATAAATAGCCCACTTTCAGCTAACCTCTGGCTGACGCAGGGCTTGCGGAAACAGAGGGAGATTGAATTTGAGAACTGGTTTTCAGCATCGTTTTGCTGTTGCTGGCTCATCAATCAGGGATTGCCTGATCAAGGATGATGAGTGAGAAACAACAACAAAGAGGTGTATGAATACTATGATTTCTGTCGGACCATTAGAATCTTTCTTAGTCGCGATAAGCGTATTGTTCCTAGGCCACTTTATCAACGGTCGTTTTCCTGTCCTGAGCAAATTTAATATACCTGAACCGATAGTCGGTGGATTGATCGTGGCCTTTGGTATTACCATCGCTCACTTTTTCGATATTGAGTTTGAATTCTCCTTACCGCTGCAAAATACGCTAATGCTGATGTTTTTCAGCACCGTCGGCCTGGCGGCCAACTATACCCAACTGATGAAAGGGGGCGCCAAGGTTTTTATCTTTCTGGCGGTGGCATCGGCATACATCCTGATCCAGAACGGCGTGGGGGTCACACTGGCCAGTACACTGGGCCTGGACCCGCTCATGGGGCTGATCGCCGGCTCGATCACTCTGTCCGGTGGGCACGGTACCGGTGCGGCCTGGTCACAGACTTTTGCAGAAAACTATGGCATAGGCAATACACTGGAAATCGCCATGGCGTCGGCAACGTTTGGTTTGATTATTGGCGGTATTATTGGCAGCCCGGTGGCACAAAAAATCATTAATAAACATGGTATCGAGTCCGAATACGGCCGTGGCACCCATACCCATGAGCGCTTTCCTGAACTGGTGACCTATAACGAATACGAAGAAGATAAAGTGACCGCGAAAAAGGTCATCGAAGTTCTGTCGATACTGCTGCTGTGCGTAACAGGAGCCAAATATCTGGAGCAGTTTGTCAGCAGCTTTGAAATCAAATGGCTGATGATTCCTGATTTTGTTTATGCGCTATTTATTGGTGTATTTATCACTAATGTGCTGGAACTGACTAAAATTCATAAAGTAGACGCAGAAACGGTCGACATCTTGGGTACGGTGTCGCTATCGTTATTCCTGGCAATGGCGTTAATGAGCCTGAAGTTGTGGAATATCTTTGACTTAGCGGTACCATTTTTAATCATTCTGGCGGTGCAGTCACTGGTGCTGGGGTTGTTTGCCTACTATGTCACGTTCAAAGTGATGGGGTCGAATTACGATGCCGCTGTGATGGCTGGCGGTCACTGTGGGTTTGGACTGGGCGCGACACCAACTGCGGTGATGAACATGGGTACTTTGGTTAACAAGTTTGGCCCGTCACCGCAAGCGTTTATGGTGGTGCCTATTGTTGGTGCTTTTTTCATAGATATAGTTAACTTAGTTATTTTACAAGGGTTTATTTCGTTCATTCACTGACGTTACACGACAGTAAACGAATATTCGAAACGGGCGCCTTCAGGTGCCCGTTTTATCAGCGGTTGTTGACACGGAGGCAATATGACGCATTCAATTATCCATGAACCGGATCAGCATCGTTATCTGGTTCACCTGCAAGATGGCATGTACGCGCAGGTTATTTACCGTCAACAAGATCAGGTGTTGCTGCTGACTTCTACTCATGTCCCTGACTCTCTGCAGGGCAAAGGTTACGGCGGCATCATGATGGAAACGGTGTTACCACAGATCGAGGCTGACGGCTTCAAAATCACCCCGGTGTGCAGTTACGTGGTGCACTATCTGGATAAACACCCGGAATGGGCACATTTGGTCGCATAGGCATGCAGATTAACCAGTTAGACGCCGTCATCAGCAGATTGGGGTTTCGTTACATTCACGATCAGCAGCTAATCCAGCCGTTATGGGGCGGATATGGTGAATTAATTCGTGTGCAGGTGGATGACACCAGCCTGATTGTCAAACATATCCAACTACCAAAACCAGAGCACCACCCCCGAGGCTGGAATAGCGACCTCTCCCATCAGCGTAAACTGCACTCCTATCAGGTTGAACTCCGTTGGTACCAGCAATACGCCGTAAACTGCGGCGTGAACTGCCGTGTACCCGGTCCTCTTTTGGTCGAGCAGCAGGGTGAGCAGTTGTTACTGGTGATGGAAGACTTAGCCCAGGCTGGGTTTGCTCGTACGTCGCAACAAGCGAGTGACACCCAGCGCAGCGCCTGTTTGCGCTGGCTGGCCTGTTTTCACGCTCTGCATATGGGCAATTCGGGCAACGGGTTGTGGCCGACCGGAACATACTGGCATCTGGCGACCCGACCCGAGGAGCTAGAGGCGCTGGTGGACCAGGAATTAAAGCAGGCAGCCGACAAATTAGACACCATATTGACCCACGCACCGTTCCAGACCCTGGTGCATGGTGACGCCAAACTGGCCAACTTCTGTTTTACGGCAGATGATTCAGAGGCAGCGGCGGTGGATTTCCAGTATGTTGGTCGTGGCTGCGCGATGAAAGATGTGGCGCTGTTTATCAGCAGTGCGGTGGACCCGGACCAGTGTCAGCAATTAGAACAATCACTGCTGGATGAGTATTTCCACTATCTGGCCCAGGCACTGGCAACATACCAGCCTAAGATAAGTTCAGCTCAGGTGATCACTACCTTGCGGCCCCTGTACGCGATTGCATGGGCGGATTTTCAGCGTTTTCTTAAAGGCTGGTGTCCCGATCACTGGAAAATCAATCCATACAGTGAGCAGTTGACCCAATCAGCATTAGTCAAGCTGGCGGATTACCCCGACTGAGAGCACTAGATTATTCCCAGTCTAGGGTTTAATGCGGGCCATGTAATAGGTACTGATGTATTCACCGTCGCGGAATACCGAGCACTTGGCTTCACCTTCAATTTCAAAGCCAAATTTTTTGTAGCAGGCGATCGCGCGCTGATTGTCGCTGTTCACTTCGATCTGTACTCGTTTAACCTGCAACCAGTTGTCGGCGAGATCCAGTACCGTGGCAATTAACTTGCTGCCAATACCCAGACCGTGAAAGTCGTCGTGTACACCGATACCAAAACTGGCACAGTGGGCGGTGCGCGGGCGCTGTGAATGCTCAAAGCCGATATTGCCGACCACTTTTCCATCCACTTCGGCCACGAAACTGTATATGCCGCTTGGTATATTGCTGAGGCGTTGTGTCCACATTGCTGTGCTGGGCAGAGGTAATTGCAGCGTTTCACGCTGGGCACTGGGCTGTGAGTAAATTTCAGCTAGTGCTGCAGCATCTTCGATAGTCGTGGGGCGTATTGATACTTCCATGTTATGTCTCTGCGCTCATATGATTTCAATACTTTATATCGATTTTGACTGGACATATCAATCGTATTCACTAGTTAAGTTTTTTTGGCTAGTGACTTGTCTGGTTGGAGTTATCTCAGCTTAGTGCGGATAGCAATCACCGCATGGTCGCTGGCATAGCCGTCATAGTCAAAATCGGGTTCAACCAGATGCTTGTCCAGGGTCAGGTACTGTTCGATTTCTAGCAGGCAGTGGGCACTTTGCGGGTTAAATTCGTCCGATACCAGAATGTAGTCGATAATCATCTCCCGATTTTTATGGTAGTGGGTGGCCGGCCGGGTCAGACAGCCCTGGCAGTTATACAGCTCCCAACTGTCAAACATCTTATATGACAGGCCCTCATAGGTGGCTACGGGCGGGCTGCGGAACGGTGCCAGTTCAATACTGTTCAGGGATTGGTTGAAGTCCCCCATCAGCATAAAGGGCCGCTTATGCTGCAACCGGTTGGCAATAATATGCTGTTGGATAAACAGAGCTTCGTAGCCTCGCTGCACGGTGGATATCCAGCTGCCGGTCAGATCGCTTATCCAGTCATCAACATCTTCATGACAGGGTACCAACTCCAGGTCTGTTGGCCGCTGTGATTTGAGATGCACGACATAAAAATCACACAGGCCAATGCCGGGCAATTTTATCGTGGTATGTAACGGTTGGCGGCTAAAGCGAAACTCATCCGGGCAGGGCTGGGCGTTACAGGTGTCCAGCAGTTCGCATTCATTGATGGCAAAGCGAGAAGCGAGCGCCAGCACGGGATCGGAATAGAGATACCCATCGCTGATGGTCGGCTGTGACAGGCAGCAAAAATGGCTGTAGCCACATTCGGAGACGAGATGATGCAACTCATCGGCACTGAACACCTCCTGAAAGCCGACGATATCGGCCGATAACCGGTGCAGTTGCTGCTTTAGCCAACGCTTTTTTGCCAGCCAGGCTTCACAGGAGTAGATATTATCCGGCGAGTAGAAGGCTTCTGGCGGCGCAAGAAAATTCTGCAAGTTGATGGTAGCAAAGGTGAAATGCGATGCGCGAGGCAACATGTGCGGCTCCAAAATGGTCATTGCCGAGGTCAGCGATTCCATTAAGCATAGATTATACGTTGCGAATTTGAGGGCTCGGCGCGTATGATTCAGTCATCATAACGAGAAGGATGACACTATGATGCAGTCTAAACAGGACTGGAAAACTCCGCATAATTTTTTGATTCTGATTTCGATAATCGTCCCGGTCGCTTTTTCAAGCTGGATGGCGCTGCTGAATAACTTTGTGGTAGAACGGGCACAATTTGATGGCGCCGATATCGGCTTGCTGCAAAGTGTCCGAGAAATCCCCGGCTTTCTGGCATTTACCGTGGTGTTTGTGTTGCTGTTTATCCGAGAGCAACGCTTTATGTTGCTGTCACTGGCGATGTTGACGCTGGGCACTGCGCTGACGGGTTTTTATCCGACCCTGACCGGGTTATTGATGACCACATTCTTAATGTCGACCGGTTTTCACTATTTTGAGACACTGAAACAGTCACTGTCGCTGCAATGGTTGAGCAAAGAAGAAGCGCCGGAGATGCTGGGCAAGATGATCTCCATTGGTGCGCTGGCGTCACTGATCACTTACGGCGCACTGTGGGTATGTCTGGAGCTGTTAAAACTCGATTTCTATTACGTGTATCTGCTGTTTGGTGGCAGCGGATTGCTGCTGGTGGTATGGATCTCCCTGGCTTTTCCGCAGTTTAAAAGTGAAACGCCACAGAATAAGAAGCTGGTTCTGCGCAAGCGCTATTGGCTCTATTATGCATTGACCTTTATGAGTGGTGCGCGCCGGCAGATTTTTACCGTTTTTGCCGGCTTTTTGATGGTAGAAAAATTTGGTTATTCCGCTGCGGATATTAGCCTGTTATTTCTGATCAATT
>NZ_JBNKVP010000008.1:0-83110 GCF_050299255.1 Vibrio sp. | reverse complement strand
ATGTAAATAGTGCAGCGGAGCACATTATGCGTGCAACGGGATGTATTCAATATAAAAAGTGCTTTTTGTAGGATTTGATCTTGTATTTATTGAGTATTATCTGAATAAAAATCTAACATCTTTATAAAATTTGGTCGTAAATTGTTGGTTATAGAAATTTGGGGTGCTGAAAGTGCACCATTTTTGCTAGTATCGACTGATATCGGAACACTTATTCAAGGAATGACATGCAGTATTTTCCACTGTTTTTTGATTTACATAACAAACCGGTTCTGGTTGTTGGCGGTGGCGAGGTAGCCTGCCGCAAAGTTGAGGCGCTGATTCGTGCGGGAGCAAATGTGACTGTGGTTTCACCTAAGATCGAAAAGTACCTCAAGCAACAAGTCCGGGAACAGAAATGTCAGTGGGTACAGAACTTCTATTCCTCCGAACTGATAGAGAGTCATTTCGTCCAGGTGTGGGCGACCACAGACAATCCGGAGCTTAATCATAGAGTTCATGCTGACGCCAAAAAACGCGGCATTATGGTCAATGTTGTCGACGATTTGCCATATTGTGACTTTATTACGCCTTCGATGGTAAACCGTGGCCGGATACAAATTGCGATCTCTAGTGGTGGCGGCTCTCCGGTGTTGGTACGTAAACTCCGTGAAAAGATAGAATCGGTATTGCCACAGAATCTGGCTTTGATCGCCGAATTCTCCGCCTCCAAACGAAACTCGATAAAAGAGACCCTTCCAAGCGTTGATTTACGGCGCAAATTTTGGCAAAGATTTTTTTCTTCACCTGAAGTGAACAGTGCTACTGACAGAAAGCAGTTGGAATCAACTTATCGAAATAGTTTAAGTGAGGGTTTTGAGGAACAGGGCAGTTGCTGCTGGATAGAGTTTGGTGAGGATGTAGAGATGCTGTCACTAAAAGCGTTGCAACAAATGCAGCAGGCAGAGCTGGTGCTTCATCATAGTTCGACACCGTTTGAGTTTATTGACCTCTGCCGACGAGATGCGGAACGTCAGCCGTATAAAAGTGCAGAACAACTGGCGGATGTACTCACCAAAGCAAAAGCAGACAAGAAATCGATTTGTGTCTTTGTGCCTAAAGAGCGTAGCAGTTATCAGTTGTTGATTGGCAATCTGCCGGTTTACTTACCCGCGCGTCAAGGCTGACCGCAACGTCAGGTTTTATTTTACGAAAAACCCGCCAAAACGGCGGGTTTCTGTTTAATCAGCGTCTAACAGCTAAAGCGATTAGTCGCGGAAATTTTCATACTGAAACGGTTGACCGAGTTCAGCTTCACGAATCAATGCAATTACTGCTTGCAGGTCGTCACGTTTTTTACCGGTAACGCGAACTTTTTCACCCTGAATAGAGGCCTGAACTTTCAACTTGGCATCTTTGATTGTTTTAACAATCTTTTTCGCCATAGGGGTATCGATACCTTGTTTGAAAATCACATTCTGGTGCCAGAACTTTCCGGTGTGTTCCGGGGTTTGAGCTTCCATCGCATTAACGTCCACACCACGCTTGGTGAGGTTGCCGCGCAGGATGTCGCGTAGCTGCTTGAGCTGGAAGTCACCTTCAGAGCTCAATTTAACGATTTCATCTTTTTGTAGCTCAAAGCTGGCCTGAACGTTGCGAAAATCAAAACGGGTATCGAGTTCACGGGATGAGTTTTCCACCGCATTACGCAGTTCAACGGTATCGATTTCTGATACGATATCAAATGATGGCATGACAATTTCCTTTATTTCGCTGAATGACGTTGTTTAACGGCTTCTGCAAGCATGGCGAGCATGTCGGCAGTATCTTCCCAACTCAGACAAGGGTCAGTAATCGACTGGCCATAGGTCAGGTTGTCCAGGTCATTCATTGGCTGGTTGCCTTCAATTATAAAACTTTCGGCCATGATGCCGGCAATGTGATCGCTGCCGGAACGGATCTGTTCGCAGATATCACGAGCAACATCTATTTGTTTGCGGTGCTGTTTCTGACAGTTAGCATGGCTGAAGTCGACGATCAGCCGTTCTGGCAGATTAAACTTGGCTAATTGCTTGCAGGCCGCTTCCACTGACTTAGCATCATAGTTTGGTCCGTTTTCGCCACCACGTAAAATAACGTGCCCATAAGGGTTGCCACTGGTGCGATAAACGGTCATACGGCCGTTTTTATCCGGCGAATAGAAGTAGTGGGAAGCTTTAGCAGCACGAATTGCGTCAATGGCAATCTTAATATTACCGTTGGTACCGTTTTTAAAGCCTACCGGACAAGAGAGTGCTGACGCCATTTCACGATGAATCTGCGACTCTGTTGTACGTGCGCCAATTGCGCCCCAGGTAATCAAGTCCGCGATGTATTGGCCAGTGATCATGTCAAGAAACTCGGTGGCGGTGGCCAGACCAAGCTTATTGATATCCAGCAATAATTTACGAGCTTTATGTAAGCCTGCTTCCAAAGCATAGGAACCGTCCAGGTTTGGATCGGTGATGAGGCCTTTCCAGCCCACTACTGTGCGAGGTTTTTCAAAGTAAGTGCGCATGACAATAAACAGCTGTTTGTCATACTGCTTTTGTACTGAAGCAAGCCGCTGTGCGTAATCGATGGCAGCATCGGTATCGTGCACAGAGCAAGGGCCTACGATAACCAACAGTCGGTCATCTTCTCCGGTAAGAATCTGCTCTATTTGACGACGTGATTCCGCGATGCGGCTAGCGACATCATCGGTAATCGGATGAGCTTGACCCAGTTCTGATGGTGTTGGCATTGGGCCAAGCGGCTGGGTTCTGAGTTCGTCGGTTTTCAGTGGCATAACTAAGCCTGTATTTCTTGTGGCGAAGCGGTAAAGATAAACGAATTAGCCTTCGGAATAAACTACTTAAAGCGTTTCGGGACGTATTACTTTCCACTGTAGACGTAGTCTAGGAAATTATCGCGTTAACGCACTGTTTGCGCTTGTATTCACTATACTGTCTCGGTATGTTCAGAAAAGCGCAATTAATTTAGTAAATGGAGTAGTAATGAGCTTAGGAAATAAAGTAAATATGCCGGCTGGCTTGGTCATCGGTCAGGCCTTACCGGGGCCAGAGACCCCTGAAGCTTGTCACTTGTATGTTTCGTTAGCGGATATGCTGTTTGAACAGTTGGGTTTTCATCCGGCTTATGAACAAGTATTGAGCCAGTTACCTGACAGCGTCACTTCTGCTATTGAGGCTCTGTTAGGTGATGATCAGGACAACAACTTTGTTGATCGTCTGGTTGCCTCGATTTCAGCAGCATATAAAACTGACTATCGCACCGTCAGAATCAGCCTTAATAGTGCCTGTAGCGACCAACTGGCCTCGTTGCCAGGTGGTGCGGTCGAGACTAAAGAGACCAATCCCGCAATGGGCTTACGTGGTGTATCCCGCTTTGCTTCCGCGATTTTTGCACCAGTATTTGCCCTGGAATGCGAGGTGATTAAACAGCTTCGCACTCAAGGTATTCCGGTTGAAATTGTGGTGCCTTTCGTGCGGACCTTATCCGATGCAGCGAAGATCATTGACTTGCTGGCAGAGCAGGGGTTACCACGAGGTTTAAACGGACTGAAAGTACATTTTGCTGTCGATGTGCCATCGGCGGCCGTGTTGGCAGATCGGTTGCTGCACTATTTTGATGGTGTCGTTATTGATGTCGAGAACCTGGCACAATTTACCCTGGCGGTCGATCGCAATAACCCGGCCCTCAGCTATCTGTATGACCCGGAAAACGATGCTGTTATTGAGTTAATTGAGCTGGTGGTTAAAGCGATTGCAGATACTCACAAGCCGGCACTGGTGGTCGCGACTAAGCTCGCGGATGCGCCGAAACTGAGTAGCTTTCTCGCAGAGCAGCCGCAACTTGAGCTGGTCGAAAAGCAAGCTTGATGAGATCAGCAAGAGCGTCGGCATTTGAATGACTCACTGTTACGCCTGTAATTCCGGGAGTGAATGGCAGTGTGAATTGATTCGCATCCCGATTATGTTAATGAAGTGTTGACAAATATTGCCGCTCAGGCTCAACTGGTCTGATGTGTAATCATATCAGGCCAGCTAATGTTTTCTCCAATTTCTAAAGCAAACCTCTACTTGACCCAGTTTGGCTTCTTTAAAGTTCCCCTCATCTGGTTGTGTCGCCCTAAGATACTTAGGTTTGACGACACCACCGTTGAAGTAAAATTACCGTTCAAACGACGTACCCGTAATCATTTAAACAGCATGTACTTCGGTGCCATGATGATTGGGGCCGAAGTGGCCGGGGGATTTCTTGCGATCAGCAAATCGACCCAGCAGGGCAGAAAAGTCTCATTGGCATTTAAAGCTGTCAGCGCGGAATTCTTAAAACGTCCGGAAGCGGATGTGCACTTTACCTGTCACGATGGTGAGAAAATTGAGCGAATGCTGCAAGAGTCAGCAACCAGCGGCAAGCGGATTAATGAACCTGTGACTATTGTGGCCACTTGTCCGTCACTGCACGGTGATGAACCTATGGCCACGTTTGAGCTGACTCTGTCACTAAAAATGTTATAACTCAGTATACCGGACAGGTGGTCACTAGCTCGACAGCTCATCGCCCAGATCAATTTTCTCTATCGCGACGATTTTGCTTCGGTTGAGCACGATTTTCCAGCGGTAATAGCGGACACCCAGGTCAACATTTTCTTCTTTCACGATCAAATTGACCAAGTGCCGCTTTTCTACCGACTCTTTGCTCACCTGGCCATTATTCACCAGGTACACCTTGTTAGAACCTTTGTCCATCAATCGGGTGAGGAACCCCATGCTGATCATCACTGATTCCCGGGTTTCATCGTAACCACTCATAAAACGAGATGTTGTCATTTCGGTAGAAGAGCGGTAGTGAAGGATCTGTTCTTCCCGTTGAACAACCCGTTTTTTACGAATCAATCGAATTCGGTCTGGTAGCTTGCTTAACTGGGTGTAATCCAACCACTCGGTTTTTTGGCCGACCGCTTTATTGGTGGTGGGATCGTAGAAATGTTTACGCCATTTTGGTCTGCCTTTACGAATCCAGCGCCATAGGACATCACGCAAATCATCTTTGAAGATTTCCCGCAGTGCGTAAACCATCGACATCAGGATTACGAAGGAGAGGGTAATACGGCCCCAATAATCACGCGCACTGATCGCCGCTATGGTAACAAATACCATCACAAATCCGGTGGCGAGCCCCTTGGCTGCCCGGTTCATGTTTTTGCCCAGTGACGTAGTTTTTTCTTTAAGTATTACCGGGTGTTCGATAAGCCGTCGGAGCAGTCGCATCTTATTACTAAGCCGCGTTACGTCGTCACGAACTTTGCTTGAGTTGTAGTGGTTAAGCTTTCGGTGCGCCTGCTCTTTCTCCGCCAGGGTGATTAGCCGTTCTTTTATGGTTTTATAATCGCTGTCTTTGTCTCTGGGCAAGTTAGAAACGAGCGACAGAAATCCCTGTTCAGTGTACCAGGACAGATAGTTATCGATATTGGCGTAGTAGCGTTTGAGATTCTCTTCATAAGGAATACTTCGCCGCAGGCGCTTGAGGATATCAATAGCCAGTTCAATCACTTCATCGACTTCGTCAGCCGAAACCGATTCTTTATCGGTTTTATTTAACTGGCGAATGGATTTGTCCAGCGCAATTACATACTGGTAGGCGAACAGACTAAGGCTGACCCGGTATTGCGTAGACGAGAGATGGCCCCGTTTTGCTAATCGGCTATGTACCAGCGGTAGCAGGGTTTCGTTACTGTAGTATGCTCGCTTTTGACTGATGGCGTTGTAATAGAGTTCGCCCTCGCTAAGCACTTCTGGCCCGAGTCCCAGTTCGCCTGGAATAAAAAGATAGCAGTCCAATTTAGACTTCTTACTGGAAGCCATCGTGTGGGATATTTTGAGGGTAATGCTGTCCTGCTTCTCAACCGTGACCAATGAATACTCCCGTCGATCAGTTAAATTTCCTAAACAGAGTAGCGAAAGGATACCAGAGATTAGGTATAATCACCGCAAAATTACCAAGAGACAGATGAAATGATAAAAGTGGGTCAGATTAACCGTTTAGAAGTGGTACAGCGTACAGACTTCGGCGTGTTTCTTGATGCAGATGACTATGGCACCACATTACTGGTGAATAAATTTGTGCCGGAAGGGTGCGAAGTCGGCCAAAAAATCGATGTGTTGTTGTACTTCGATTCAGATAACCAACTGGCGGCAACCACCGAACAACCGATCGCTCAAGTGGGTGAATGGGGATTGATGAAAGTGGTGGGAGCCAACAGTACCGGCGCATTTGTTGACTGGGGAATCAAAGGCAAAGATCTGCTGGTGCCGTTTAGCGAGCAGCGCGGACGCCTGAGAGAAGGCCAGAATGTACTGGTGTATGTCTATACCGATAAAGCGTCAGGCAGGATAGTCGGTACCACCAAGTTCAACAAATTGCTCGATAAAACTCCGGCCAATTACACGACAAACCAGCAGGTAGATCTGCTTATTGCTGAGCGCAGTGAGTTGGGTTACAAAGCCATCATCAATGGTGCTCACTGGGGCATGATTTTCCCGTCGGACGTATTTGGCAAATTGTTTATTGGCAAAAAACTGAAAGGATATATCAAGAATATCCGTGAAGATGGCAAGATAGATTTGTCATTGCAGAAAATTGGTACCGCCAAAATGGATGACCTGAGTAGTAAGATCCTCGAAATGCTGGAGAAAAAAGGTGGATTTCTGCCTCTTAATGACAAGTCTTCTCCAGAAGCTATATTCTCAGCATTTCGCACTAGTAAAGGTACATTTAAGAAAACAATTGGCGGTTTGTATAAGCAGGGAAAAATTCGTATAGAAAGTGACGGAATTTACCTAAATAGCTAATAGATAAAAAGAAGGCCCTAAACTGTTAACCAGTTTTGGGCCATTGGGGGAGGGCTCTGGAGAGCCAAAGCAGATGAAGTTGTAACACACATCCACTCACGTTTTTATTGTAGTACAGATAATAAAATTTGCCGTTTTTTGGCAGTATTTAGTGCCAAGGAAGTGGTTTAAAACAAATTTTTATCTCTGACCAGCTCTCTTGGCAGGCCGTTTTTGATACGGTTGCCAACCCATTTGCCCAAGCCAATTACGTCACCGTTAAGTTTGATCAGGACTTCACCTTTGCCTGATTCGCCTCCAGGACGAACATCTCTGCCCATAAACCATTCACGGGCATCCGCCACAGTTAACTCAACACTCTGGGCTTCAGCTCCGGTTGCTAAGGCTGTTGCCACCTGATGTTGCCAGCGATAACCATTTTTATGACATTCGGCGATTTTAATGCCCATTCGCGAAAAGCGCAGCTCACCCAGCATCGGTTCCAGTGCTGTGGGGAACAGCCACACGTCTTTATCACGCAACCAGATCTGACTGTTATCAGGCAAGGTTACTCCAAGGCTGGAATGCAGTTGCTGGGTAATGTCTGCGTGAATTTTATTACTGGCTTTCTGGAACGGAAATTTACCCAAGCGCTTTTTCACTTCAGGTGCTTGTGTTGCGCCGGTTTTTCGAATCCGGGCAACGAAGAAGCCTTCACTGTCGAAAGTTTGCGGGAATACGTGCAGAAACCCTTCTGCGGTTAATGCTTTGTCGGCACCTGGAAAAAGCTCAGCCAGGCTGTCGAACTCAACCAGTTCGCCAAACGTCTGTTGCAGGTGATGACAGACCTGCTGGTTTTCTTCCAGACTTAATGTACAGGTGGAATAAACTAGCAAGCCGCCTGGCTTTAATGCGTGAAAAGCGCTTTCAATCAGCTCCTTCTGGGTGTCGGCGATACTGAACACCGATTCCCGGCTCCAGTTTTTCATTGCGTCTTCATCTTTGCGTACGGTGCCTTCTCCGGAGCAGGGGGCATCAAGCAGTACCGCATCAAAATGTTCCGGTAACCAGCCACCAAAAACCCGGCCGTCAAAGTTACTCAGTGCGCAATTGCGCACGCCACAGCGCTCGATATTGGCGTGCAACACTTTAACCCTGCTGGCGGAGAATTCGTTGGCCACCAGTATGCCCTGGTTATCCATTAAGGCCGCGATTTGGGTGGTTTTAGAGCCAGGGGCGGCCGCGACATCCAGTACACTGTTGTAATGCTCCGGCTGATCAAACAGAGCACTGACCGGCAACATGGAGCTCGCCTCCTGGATGTAAAACAGCCCTGCCATATGTTCAGCAGTATTACCGAGCGGCACTTCACTTTCGTCAGCCGTTATCCAAAAGCCATTCTCACACCAGGGCACAGGTGTCAGTTGCCACTCTTTTTGCTCTGCTCTCTGTTTGAACTGTTCAACCGAAATTTTCAGTGTATTGACCCGGATACTTTTGCGCAGCGGCCTCTGGCACGCGGCGACAAAGTCAGTCATGTTCAATGAAGCGGGCAGAATGGATTCAATATAGTGGAGGAATTCTTCTGGCAGATATACTTTCGGATGCACAGGCAAACCTTTGAGCTGGCTAGTTTGGGCCGAGATTATACCCAATTACACACACAGGTGTTATCTGAGCAGAATAAAAAAACGCGGCCAGATGGCCGCGCTGCTCTGTTTTTGGTCAGAAAACTTATCTGGGGGCAGGGATCGGCGTACGCCAGCCTTTCCAGGTTTCGTCTGCACGCGGGTAGAGCAGGAAAGTCTGACCTTGTTTGGCCTGTGGCGCTAAGGTGCTGTCAGGTGGGGTGGCAAAGGTAATACCACCACGCACTATGCTATCTAGCGTTCCCGCATTCACGCTGGCTCCTGTTATGCCAACGGTTACGTCGACGCCAGAGGTATTCCAGAAAACGCTGCTTTGTCTGACCAGATAAGCATATTGCGGGTAGATGCGTATGGTAGAAATGATTCGGTCGGCAAATTCGCCCAGCGTCACGTTAGTGACATAGCCAACTTCCATTTCACGGAACAGGATCGGAGTGCCGGCGGATACGGAGCCGCGTGTCGCGCTCTGCAGAGTAAATTCAATCCCGGGCCGATCCTGGGGCTTAAAGCGGAGCTTAAATTTTTCGGAAGTTTTACCAGAACCAGGTATTACTTGAATCGTTTTTGTAATCAGGTTGTCGAGGTTTTCTATACCATTTAATCCGATACGAGCCTGTTCAACCCAGAAATAGCTGCCCTGACGGGAAATTTTGTCCGCGTATTCGGGAAGTAGGTGGGCTTTGATCTCGATCTGATTACGCTCAAAATGCGGAACCTGCAGGGTCACTTCACCGACAGTAATGCCGTTGTACTTGATTTCGGTACCCATGGAAACTGTCGACTCTCCGTCGGCAATCAGAGTGACCACGCGACCAAACTTTCTTGCCTGGTCGAAGTTTTCAAACAGTTTCCATTTATCTTTTAATTTGTTGTCGACGCCGGGCAGAGAGTCAAAGGCGATCCCACCCTGAAGCATACTTTTAAGAGGTGCAGCCGTGACTTTTACCCCCTGAAGGCCAGCATTGACCTCTATGCCTGAATAATTCCAGAACACCGTTTGGTCGGTGACCAGATATTTGTACTGATTATCCACCCGTACATCTATTAATACTCCGCCGTCCACCAGGCGAAAATCCGCAACGCTACCCACTGCCAGGTTGCGATACAGTAGCGGGCTACCCTTGGAAACAGGGGGTAACTGGGTTGCGTACAGAGTGAGCGTTTTGGCACCAGACAAATTGTGCTGAGCCAGTTCGGCCAGGTTTTTGCTGGCATACAGCTGATATTGCGGTTGTGGTTTATCCCGTCCCTTACTGACAAAGCTGATTGAACCGGTCAAAAGCTGTTTGGCAGGTGGGATCGAAACATTCAGGCCATCTTCAGTTAACTCAACATTGGTAGTGCCGGTAACATAAAAACGGTTAGCGGATTTGATCAGATGCGCATATTGCTGGTTGACCAGCACATCGAATATGACTTGTTCCTGATCGAGCCGGACTTCAGTAACAGACCCGACTTTGATGCCACGATACAGAATCAATGACCCCTCATCGAGGCCGAAAGAATCACTGGCGACCAATTTCAGGGGCACCGAACGATTATCGCGTCGGTTGAAATCGTTCTTGCGAATCGCGGTAAACTGTCTGGCCCGGTCACCTTCGCCCGGCACTAGAGACAGGAAATTACCCTGAACCAGGTTTTTCAGGTTTTCCACCCCGGTGAGGGAAAGCTGAGCCTCTTCCAGTACAAACTGGCTTCCGGTGGTGAGCATTTCACCAAACGAAGGCTGGATAGCCGCGGAAGCGATAATTTCACTATGGTCCTCGCTCAAATTCAGGTCGGTTATCTGACCAACTTCAATCCCGCGGTAGATAATTGGCGCGCCGGAGGCACTGATATTACTGTTGTCAGGCAGGGAAATCTTAACCGGGATCCCGCGACCAGCGGTCTTCAAATCCGGATAAAGCCGGAAAAGGGTGTTTTCAGCTATCGGTTCGCCGCCTTCAGGAGAGTCAACGGCGATAGAGCCGCCGATTAAAGCACTGAGGCTTTCCAGCCGGACGTCTACACCCTGAAAGCCGATTTGCGCCCCTATGCCGCTGACGTTCCAGAACCGGCTACGGTCATTAATGATTTCATGAAATTCGTCTTTGATATAAGCATGGATCAGGACATACTTGGCATCGGGATCCAGCTCGTAACTGTACACTTCACCGATGGGAATTTTGCGATAGACAATTTGCGAGCCTACTGAAATTCCGCCCAGGTCCCGAGCGCGCAGAGTAATGTTCAGGCCTTGATTGGCGAGCAGATCAACCGGAGCGGTATCAATGGCAGTAAAGGTAGTCGGAATGTTTTCAGTTACCGCCGAGGCAGGATAGATGGCGATGTAGTTTCCTGAAACCAGGGCATCCAGGCCTGAAATGCCGGATAAACTGGCGGACGGCTTAACCAGCCAAAAGCGGGTATCGTCACCAAGCAGCTTGGTGGCTTCCGGGTAAATATCGGCATCGACGTAGATGCTGTCTAATCCTTCTGCCAGCTTGATATCTCGGACCATCCCGACTTCCAGGCCCTGGTAGCGAATGGTCGTCCGTCCCGCGACTAACCCCTGTGCATCGGAAAAATAGATTTGGATACGTTGTCCTGCTTCATTGATTGCTTTAACCAGTAACCAACCCGCGAGCGCCATCGTTAGGATAGGCAGCAACCATAAAGGCGATATCCCTCGGTTACGCCGAACTTCTGGTGTATATGACGATTGGGAAGAACTGGGTTTATTCATTCATTAAGCTCGTGTTCGGTTTGGTATAAGGGTCAGTATCCCAGATAAGCCGGGGGTCCAGGCTCTCGGTGGCCATCATGGTGAGTATCACCACCATGCCAAAAGCAACAGCTCCGTAACCCGGTGTAAAATCCAGTATCTGACCACGGTCAACTAATGTAATCATAATGGAAATAACAAACAAATCCATGATCGACCATTTTCCTATCCACTTGACTACAAAGTAGATAATCATCCGATGGCGCGGATTTAGGGCGTGGCGCCAATGAATTGAGACTAGCAGATACACCAGCCCCAGTATCTTGGCGACCGGCACCACAATACTGGCGATAAAGATGATTGCGGCGATACCAGGCATGCCATTATTGATTAGCGAGGCCACGCCGGAAAAGATGGTGTCTTCCAGTCGCTGACCATTGGTAATCAAAATCGATATCGGGATCAGGTTCGCTGGCCAGATAATGATGCTGGCCGCAATCAGGTACGCCCAGGTTTTCTGTAACGAGTTAGGTTTGCGGTGAAAAATAGCGTTGTGGCAACGAGCGCAGTGACTGTTTTCGTCTTGCGACAAATGGCATTCTTCGCAATGGATACTTTTGTGCTTGAAATTGTACTCTTCTTCAGGTTGCCAGGCATCCCAGTAACGCCGGATACTAACCCGACTTAACAGCAATACGGTAAATATTTGCAGTAACACCAGGCTATATAACGCCGGACCGATGAAAATATCGGAGTAATCCTGCAGCTTAAAACAGGAGACCGCAATGCTGACCAGAAACACATCGATCATCACCCAGGCTCGCAGGTGGCTGACCGTGTTCATTGTCAGGCGAAGGAGTGCAAAGGAACGAATTTTAAGCGCAATGTGCGCCAACACCACTGAGCTGCATACCGCCAAAGGGGCAATGGAACTGCAAAACAGAATCAACAAAGATAAGAAAACGAAGCCTTCATCAAACAGAGTGAATACACCCGCTGGCAGTGTGGCGGGAATCATTACCCCGAACAACCGTATACTGATGAAATCAAACAAGTGTGCTGGCAAAAACAGCAGCATACAGGTGAGGGCAATTGCCAGGTTTCCAGATAGCGACGGCGATCCACCACGGTACAGCTGGGTACCACAGCGTGGACAGTAAGCACTGGTGCCACGTTTAATATCGACGACATCAACAGGCAACTCGCATCCCTGGCAGAGGCGAACTCGTGAAACCTGTTTTTCATGGCGAGTGTTCGAAGTCATCGTTGGCTGTCTTATTCTACTATTCCGTTAACGCATGTGACATTGTCACGCATGTTGATGGGATTGTACCGCACCATATAGAGTTTGATACAAGCCTTGTTGTTCAACCAGTTCAAAGTGGGTACCCGTCTGAGTCACCTGTCCATCTTCAAGAACATAAATAAGGTCAGCCTGTTTGACCGCCGACAGACGATGGGCGACGATCAGCGTTGTTCGTCCTTTCAGAAACTCAGACAACGCTTTGTGCAGCGCAGCCTCAGTCGCGGTGTCCAACGCTGAGGTGGCTTCATCCAAGATGACAAACTTTGGATCGCTCAATATCATCCGGGCGATAGCCAGTCGCTGCCGCTGTCCGCCGGAGAGCCGTATACCTCCGCGGCCTATCTGGGTATCCAAACCATCTTTCAACTGGGCAATTACGTCTTGTAACTGGGCGATTTCCAACGTTCGCCACAATAGCAGTTCGTCATAATCTGAACCCAGTGTCAGGTTATGTCGCAGGGTGTCATTGAATAACACCGGCTGTTGCAGCACTACAGCAATGTGATCCCGAATCACATCGAAGCTGATCTTGTCCGTCGGTACACCATTGAACGCGATTTGCCCCGATTGCTGATGATAAACACCGATGAGCAACTGAATCAGGGTCGATTTACCGCCACCACTGGCGCCCACCAGAGCCACTTTCTTACCGGCAGGTATTTCCAGCGAGAGGTTATTCAGTACTCGTTGTTCTTCGTTGTATGAAAAGTTGACGTTAGACACTGAGACGGCAACTTCGCCATCTTGCAAAAACGGATTGATTTGACTGCTGGGGCGCTCTTCTTCTTCCAGTGCCAACAGATCGTTGATTCGGTTGACCGCCGCTTTGGCGCTGTACCAGGAAAACTGGATACCAAGCAGTTCTTGCACTGGCCCGAGCATAAACCACAAGTAGCCAAACACCGCAAATATCTGGCCTATAGTCAGGTCGCTAAACAGCACCATGAGCATCGCGACTGCCCGGAACAGCTCAAAGCCAAGTAAAAACAACAGGAAAGAGACTCTGCCTGCGGCCTCTGATTGCCAGGCATATTTGTCGGCATCGACACGTACCTGATCCGCTTGTTGTTTCAATTTTTGCAGGAACAGTCTTTCTTTATTAGACGCTCTCAGTTGGTAAATACCGTCTAAGGTTTCTACCAGCCGATTCTGGAATTTTTCAAACGCCTGGTTTTCTCTTTTTTTCAGGTGCTTAACTTTACTGCCTAACTTGCGAGAAAAATAGATCACCACCGGATTGACCAGCAGGATAAATAAGCCGAGCCGCCATTCCAGCCAGAGCAGGATGGCGGCTGTACCTATCACTGTCAGCAGACTGATCAGGAATTTACTTAAGGTTGTACCAATAAACTGGTCGATAGTTTCGACGTCGGTGATCAAATGAGCATTGATGCCGCCGCTGCCCTTGGTTTCGTATTGACGCATGCTGATTCGACCAAGCTTGTCGATCATTTTGCTGCGCAATTGGTAGGTAATGGTTTTAGATACCAGAGTAAACTGTCGGCTTTGCCAGATACTCAGTGCCTGGCTGGTTATCCGCATGATGATGACTATCAACAGCGTCAGGCCGATATAACCGATCGGGGTATGTAAGTTTTGTGGTAGCAGCCACTGCATTGCCGCCAGTCCTTGACCTGGTTTATCCAGCAATACCTCGTCAACCATCAAAGGCATAAGCAGCGGAATAGGTACACTTACTAAGGTGGCTAAGATGGCGATAACGTTCGCTAAAACAAGTTTGGATTTGTGAATTTTTACTTGTTTTATAAGCCAATTACGGCTAATAGTGTCTGCGTTGTTGTACATTCTATTGAGAATACATCCTATTTTGATTTGACATACGTCGATTCAATTTTGTAGAAGTGTCTCATTTTCTGATGGAAGTTAATATGAAAATAGAACATTACCACCGCTTAACCAAGCAAGCTATCGCGTTACTGGAGTCAGAACCTGACCTGATAGCGAACTTGTCAAATCTCAGTGCGTTACTGAATATGGAATTGGACCGTTTGAATTGGGTGGGATTCTATTTGCTCAAACAAGACCAATTGGTTCTTGGCCCGTTTCAAGGCAAACCTGCTTGTGTAAGAATTCCGCTAGGTAAGGGTGTGTGTGGTACTGCGATAGAAACTAATACAGTGCAGCGTATCTACGATGTGCACCAGTTTGAAGGTCATATTGCCTGTGACGCCGCTTCAAATTCTGAACTGGTAATCCCGTTTTCTGTTGGTGGAAAACTGATGGGCGTGCTGGACATAGACAGCCCAGAAATTGGCCGATTCGAAGAAGTGGATGAACAGGGACTGACATATTTAATGACAGAAGTAGAAAAACTGCTCAATTCCCACGCTAACGGGGAATAAACTCTCGTTAGACTGTGGTTTTTCATGTGCAGGTCACTATAATACCTCAAATATTGATCTCACTGTTTGCGGAAAGGCCGCATTAACCAGGAACCCCCATGGAAAACACCGAAAAGTTAAAAAACAGCAAAGAAGTGATTGCATACATTGCTGAATGTTTCCCTAAGTGCTTTACTTTAGAAGGTGAAGCAAAGCCTCTGAAAATTGGTATTTTTCAAGATCTTGCTGAACGTTTGAGTGACGATCCAAAAGTAAGTAAAACTCAGCTTCGTGCCGCATTGCGTCAATACACTTCATCATGGCGTTACTTACACGGTGTGAAGCCGGGTGCAACACGTGTAGACCTGGATGGAAATCCATGTGGCGAGTTAGAGCAAGAACATGTTGACCATGCGAAAACTGCTCTGGCAGAAAGCAAAGCTAAAGTTCAGGCTCGCCGTAAAGAACAGGCACAGAAAGCTCGCGAAGAGGGCAAAGAGAAGCCAAAGGCGAAGAAAACTCAGCAACGTCGACCAGCGCCAAATAAAGGGGCTAAGCCGGCTAAAAAACCTGTAGAAACGCGTGAACTGAATGCAGATGAAATGATCGTTGGCAATCAAGTGAACGTAAATATGGGCAAAGGTAATATGGCTGCGACCATAGTCGAAATCAACAAGGAAGACGTGCGCGTTCAACTTTCTAACGGCCTGCAAATGGTTGTAAAAGCGGAGCACCTGCGCGCGTAAAGGAGATACTCCTACGCATGAAATGCCGTTCAAAAGTTTCGGTAATTGCTGCTAGCCTTTGGCTGGCAGCTTTTTCCACACAGGCTCTTGAAGCCACTATCAAAAAACAGGACCTTCCTGTACTGACTCCTGAAGTTCAGCATGAAACGGCCGCCAAACGGGTGACTTCACGCTTTACTCGTTCTCACTATAAACACTTCAAGCTCAACGACCAGTTCTCTCAGCAAGTGCTCAACCGCTATGTTGAAATGCTGGACTACAACCGTAATGTCTTCACTCAAGCAGACGTAGATTCATTCCAGAAGTGGTCAAAGAAAGTCGACGACCAGTTGGAAGATGGCAATAACCAGATAGCTTTCGACATCTACAACTTCTCTATGGGTAAGCGGTATGAGCGTTTTAGCTATGCGCTGTCTCTACTCGATAAGGAAATGGACTTTACCGTCGATGAGTCTATTGAGCTGGATCGTACCAAAGCTGCCTGGCCGAAAGATGAAGCCGAGTTAGATGAGTTGTGGCGCAAGCGTGTTAAGTACGATGCTCTTAATCTCAAGATGACCGGCAAGAAGTGGGATGAAATCAAAGATATCCTTGGTAAGCGGTACAATAACGCCATCAAGCGTATCAGTCAGACACACAACGAAGATGCGTTTCAGCTGTTTATGAACGCGTTTGCCCGTTCTATTGACCCGCATACCAGCTACTTGTCGCCTCGTAATGCAGACCAGTTCCAGTCTGAGATGAACCTGTCGTTGGAAGGCATCGGTGCTGTACTGCAAATGACCGATGACTATACCGTGATTCGCTCTCTGGTAACCGGCGGCCCTGCCTTCAAGAGTAAACAGCTGGGTGAGGGCGACCGCATTGTCGGGGTTGGTCAGGATGGCGAAGATATTGTCGATGTCATTGGCTGGCGTCTGGATGATGTGGTACAGCTAATCAAAGGGCCGAAAGGCACCAAAGTTAACTTGCAGATTTTGCCTGAAGGTAAAGACGCGAAAACCGTCGTAGTCTCTATCGTTCGTGACAAAGTCAGGTTGGAAGACCGTGCAGTCAAATCTAAGGTAATTGAAAAGTCAGGCAAGAAAATTGGTGTAATTGAAGTGCCAAGTTTTTATGTCGGCCTGGCTGATGATACCAACAAGCTGATTGTCGATCTCAAGAAAGACAAGATCGATGGCATTATCGTAGATTTGCGTAACAACGGTGGTGGTGCGCTGACAGAAGCCACGGCGCTGTCTGGGCTGTTTATCAAAAGTGGACCGGTAGTTCAGGTGCGAGATAGTTACGGCCGGGTCAATGTTAACAGTGATACTGATGCCAAGATCAGCTATGAAGGCCCGATGACGGTTCTGATTAACCGCTACAGTGCATCTGCATCTGAAATTTTTGCCGCTGCCATGCAAGACTATGGCCGGGCGATCATTCTTGGTGAAAACTCCTTCGGTAAAGGCACAGTGCAACAACACAGGTCACTGAATCATATCTATGACCTGTTTGATAAAGAGCTGGGCTACGTACAGTACACCATCCAGAAATTCTATCGAATCAATGGTGGCAGTACTCAAAATAAAGGTGTTGCACCGGATATCGCTTATCCTACTGCAATAGATCCGTCAGAAACCGGGGAAAGTGTTGAAGACAACGCCCTTCCTTGGGATCAGATAGATAAGGCGAAGTATGCCGTGTTACGGCGTAACAAATCCTTAATTGCTGACCTTGAGCAGAAACACCTGAAACGTATCGCGGGTGATCTGGAGTTTAAGTTCATTCAGGAAGATATCGACTGGTACAACGGCGAGAAGGACAACAACCTGTTGTCGCTGAGTGAGAAAGCCCGTGAGGAAGAAAACGATCTTAATGATGAGCGCAGACTTTCTCGTATCAATCAGCGTCAAGCCTTGATGGGTAAAGACAAATACGCTTCTTTGGACGATATCCCGAAAGATTATGAAGCGCCCGATGCCTACTTGAATGAATCGGTAGCCATTATGGTCGATATGCTTAACGAAGACTAACCGTCTGAAATTATTAAAGCGAGCCTGAGAGCTCGCTTTTTTTATGCCTTCGTTAACGTGAGCTAGATCAAATTATTTCGCTAATTCCTATTCTCCTGCCTAAGCTTAAAGAAAACGAGTGGAGATTTGTTATGCGATGGATTTGGATATTGCTGCTCTCGCTGAGTTGCGTAACAGCGGCTCACGCAAGGGGATATGGCAATGATCTGACCCAGTTTGACTTGCCTTTGCTGTTGGGCGACTGGTATTTGATAAACCCGAGTCCTGAAGACTCCAAAGAGAACTTCCGAGCGATCAAAATGACCTTGGCTTCCAATTACAGGTTCTCAATCGATATTCAGAAAAAAGATTACAGTGTCGATCACTGGGAAGGAGAATATGCGGCCACTCGTGATAGCTTAATTTTGGGATTAAACACTGAGCAACCGCAAATCTATGAGTACCAGGGGACTCATAACATGCTTCATCTGAATGGTGTAACATTTACCAAAGCCCTGTCTAATGCGTTGGCCGGAATCTGGTCGAGTGCCCATTTGGCTGGTGATGGTCTGCTCGCCAGCAAAGTGGAGAGAATGGACTTAATCTTGCAGCCAGACTTTGTGTTCCTGTTTCGTGTAGCTAATGACAGCGGGGATGAAGCAATTCATCGCGGTGTGTATTACACCGAAGGTGACCATCTGGTGCTGCTGTATGAGAATGGCGAACACGATACGCGTTATACATTAAACCGAGATCAACTGACTCTTGAAGAGGAAGAAGGCAGCATGTATGCGGTCATGAATCGAATACGGTAATTCTCAATTCGTCGGAAAAATTGGGGTGTGATAGCAAATTCTTTCGATTTTTACAGCAATATCAGAAAAAAAACGAGGTATTCAGTCTGAGTGCCTCGTTTTTTAATCGTGAGAGTTGTAAGCTATCCAGCGTATTTATATTTCAACGTCATTAAGGACTCTGACATGGCACAAGCACCTGAAGCCAAATACCGCAAAGACTATCAGTCACCATCTCATACCATTACCGATATCGACCTGACATTTGACCTTCACGACAGCAGCACTACGGTGGTAGCCGTCTCCAAGGTTAAACAGTTGCAGCAGAGCGACACACTGACGCTCAACGGTGAAGGGCTAGAACTCAAAGCGTTGAAGGTTGATGGTGCAGACTGGAGCCACTATCAGCTTGAAGAAGCAGGGCTAACAATCAGCCAGTTACCGGCGCAATTTGAACTGACCGTAGAGACGGAAATCAATCCAGAAGCCAATACCGCTCTGGAAGGACTGTATAAGTCTGGCGGCGCATTCTGTACTCAGTGTGAAGCGGAAGGTTTCCGTCGCATTACTTATTATCTCGATCGCCCGGATGTACTGGCCAAATACACAACTAAAGTGATTGCCGACAAAGCGGACTATCCATTCCTGTTATCTAACGGTAACCGAATTGATCAGGGTGAGCTAGACGGCGGACGCCACTGGGTGAAGTGGCAGGACCCGCATCCAAAGCCAGCGTATCTGTTTGCTCTGGTTGCAGGCGACTTTGATGTATTAAAAGACAAGTTTGTCACACGAACGGGCCGCAACGTGGAACTGGAAATCTTCGTCGACAAAGGCAACCTGAACCGCGCCCATCATGCCATGACCTCTCTAATCAACTCAATGAAATGGGATGAAGAGCGTTTTGGTCTGGAGTATGACTTAGATATCTACATGATTGTTGCCGTAGACTTTTTCAATATGGGTGCCATGGAAAACAAAGGGCTGAATATCTTCAACTCAAAATTCGTCCTGGCGAACGACCAAACCGCGACCGATACCGACTATCTCGGAATTGAGGCGGTCATCGGACACGAATATTTCCACAACTGGACTGGTAACCGAGTGACCTGCCGGGACTGGTTCCAACTGAGCCTAAAAGAAGGTTTGACGGTTTTCCGTGACCAGGAGTTCTCATCTGATTTAGGTTCAAGAGCGGTAAACCGAATCAACAACGTACGCATTATTCGCGGTCCACAATTCGCAGAAGATGCCAGCCCGATGTCACATCCTATTCGCCCTGAAAAAGTGATAGAAATGAATAACTTCTACACACTGACTGTGTACGAAAAGGGTAGTGAAGTGATCCGGATGATGCATACTCTGCTGGGTGAGCAAAACTTCCAAGCGGGCATGAAACTTTACTTTGAGCGTCATGATGGAACCGCTGCGACCTGTGAAGATTTTGTATCGGCAATGGAAGATGCTTCCGGTATCGACCTGAAACAGTTCCGCCTTTGGTATAGCCAGTCTGGTACACCGGTTGTTTCTGTATCAAGTCACTATGACGCACAAGAGCAAAAGTATCACCTGACGGTCAAACAGTTGACTGAACCAACCCAAGACCAGGCAGACAAACAGCCACTGCATATCCCATTCGACGTAGAGCTGTACGCTGCCAACGGCGATGTAATTGAGTTACACTGTAACAGTGAGCCTGTCCATCATGTTCTGAATGTCACTGAAGCTGAACAGACATTTGTGTTTGAGCAAGTAGCAGAAAAGCCCGTGCCATCTATGCTGCGCGAGTTTTCCGCACCGGTAAAACTGGAATATGACTACAGTGATGAAGAGTTAACCTTCCTGATGGTGCATGCTCGAAATGAATTTGCGCGCTGGGATGCGGGGCAGATGTTGCTGGCGAAACACATCCGTCACAACGTTGAGCGGGTACAAGCGGGTGAAGAAGTCGAGTTACCCGAGCAAGTTGTGGATGCTTTCCGGGGCGTATTGCTCAATGCGGAACTGGAGCAGGCCTTCATCGCAGAAATGCTGTCATTACCGAGCCATAATGAAGTTTCGGGCTGGTACAAACAAGTTGATGTAGATGCTGTCGCCACTGTGCTCACTGCGATGAAACAGCAACTGGCATCTGAACTTGCCGATGAATTGTCAGCCTTGTACCACAGTCTGACTCAAGCTGAATACAGCATTGAGCATGCGGCAATCGGCCAACGTGCTTTGCGTAACATCTGTTTGTCTTACCTGGCATATACAGACGCAGGCAATCAGCTGGTTGAAGCGCAATATCACGGCGCTCACAATATGACCGATACTATCGCGGCAATGAGCGCGGCCAACCAGGCTCAGCTTCCTTGTCGGGAACAGTTGATGGCAGACTACAGCGACAAATGGACGCACGATGGTCTGGTGATGGATAAATGGTTCACTCTCCAGGGCAGCAACCCTGCGGATAATGCATTGGAAGTGATCAAACAGACCATGCAACATCCGGCGTTCAGTATGAAAAACCCTAACCGCATTCGCAGTTTGATCGGTGCATTCTTAAATATGAACCCGGTACAGTTCCATGCGAAAAGTGGTGTCGGATATCAATTTGCCGGTCAAATTTTACGTGAATTGAACAGCAGCAATCCGCAGGTAGCTTCGCGACTGATTGACCCATTGTTAAAATTAGGTAAATATGATGTTGCGCGTCAGCAGATGATCCGGGCTGAACTAGAATCGCTACAGAAAATGGACAACCTTGCTAACGATCTTTACGAGAAAGTAACCAAGGCACTGGAAGCTGAGTAATATAGAGGCCGGCAATGTTTGTGCATTGCCGGCCATATTCTAGCACGATGAACTACTATTATTTTCGAATTAATATCACTTATCAGCAATTCCTGGCTCACTACAGTGGTGTTGCCAGTACCTTGATAATCCAGACAGAATGTGGATTGAAGCTGCAAATCGCTGCGGTTAAATTTCGGCCATTTCTTACTCAGTTGGGCTTAAAAGGGCGATATCGGTTATCAACTGACCAAAATAATAAATTTATTCAGCTGGAAGCTTTATGAACCTTTATTTAGTCAGAAGTTTAAACTAAACATTAGTCACATTATCAAACATTTCACCTCTGACCTGCCGTTAAACCATTAACTATTTATCAATAAAACTTTTACAATAACCCCCAAGCACTACCCAAAGTAAGCGCTATGCTTACGACAACCCCCTACACTAGATACAATTATAATTGTGGAGTCTGATTATGACCGCGCGTGAAGCTTTAATGCCGGTTCTGCTTGAAAAGGTGTACAAGCTAATTCAAGACAAACTCGAGCTTGCTCAACAACCCCTCGTGACCCAACTCGCCCAGCATCTGTTTAGTAATGTTTCACAAGACGATCTTGTGAAGCGTAACGAATCGGATTTGTATGGCGCCATCGTGAGCCTTTGGCATCACATCAATGACAAAAAGCCAGATGAAATATCTGTACGGGTATTTAACCCGACGGTAAGTCGCCATGGCTGGCAGTCGACCCATACCGTAGTAGAAATTGCGGTTCCGGATAGCCCATTTTTGGTTGATTCGATCAAAATGGCACTAAGTCGCCTCGATCTGGCTTCGCATCTAATGCTGCACGGCCCGACGCAAGTGGCGCGCAGTGATAAAGGGGAGATCACTGGATTTAATCAGGGAGAGGGAACATTCCATTCGCTATTCCACATTGAAGTGGACAGACTTAGCGATAAAGCTGCAATGACTTCACTGAAGCAGGAGTTAGAAAAAATTCTGACTGATACTCGCCTGGTAGTGAACGACTGGAAAAACATGGTCGATAAACTTGAACAGGTGACCAATCAGGTTGAAGCGCAGCGTGGAAAAATTGAAATAGAGCGCGACCGCTACGAAGACACAATTAATTTCCTACGTTGGCTGGGTGACCATAATTTCACTTTCATGGGTTACAAAGAGTATGACTTGGTGGAAGTGAATGGTGATGCCGAGCTGCGGCCAACACCTGAAAAAGGTCTTGGTCTGTTCAGTGTAGATAGCCGGGTGCGCAGCGTAAAACTTTCTGAGTTTGTTGACTCAGCGCGCCTTGAAGCCAAAAAGCCATTTTTGCTTATCGTTACCAAAGGCAATACCCAGTCGCGTATCCACAGACCGGCTTATACCGACTATATCGGTATTAAGAAATTTGACGAAAACGGCAAAGTTGTCGGTGAACACCGGTTTACCGGTCTGTATACCTCTGCGGTGTACAACCAGAGCGTTGCGGACATCCCGCTGATTCGTGAAAAAGTAGGCCGCATTCTGGCAGCAAGTGGCTACCGCGTCGGTTCATACTCCTATAAAGCACTCAACAACATCCTGGAAAACTACCCGCGTGATGAACTGCTTCAGGCAACGGAAGAAGAGATGCTGGAAGTGGGCATGGGTGTGGTTCAGATGCAGGATCGCGATTTGCTGCGTCTGTTTGTGCGCAAAGACCCGTTCGGCCGTTTCTTTAGCTGCATGGTGTATGTGACTAAAGATCGTTACAACACCGAACTGCGTCGTCAAACGCAACGTATATTCAAACAGTATTTTGGTTGTGAGCAAGAAGTTGAATTTACAACTTATTTCTCCGAAAGCCCGCTGGCCCGTACACACTATATAGTCCGAGTTGACAACAATAATATGGACGTAGACGTCAAATTAATTGAACAAAACTTAATGGAAGCATCGTCAAACTGGGATGACCGTTTGTCTGATGCGATCATCGCGAACTTCGGTGAAAGCAAAGGCTTGCCTCTGTCAAAAGAGTTCTTGCGCGCTTTCCCTCGTTCGTATAAAGAAGATGTAATGCCGGGTTCGGCAGTGGACGACATTGAGCGCCTGGAAGCACTCAGCGACGGCAACAAGCTCGGCATGTTGTTCTATCGTCCTCAGGAAGTGTCCGCAGATTCTAAAGCGGTACGCTTGAAACTGTACCATCGCGATGAACCGATCCATCTTTCCGATGTAATGCCAATGCTGGAAAACCTTGGCCTGAGAGTGATCGGAGAGTCACCGTATGAAATACGTAAAACTAACGGTCAAGTCTACTGGATCCTAGACTTCTCCATGCTGCATAAGAGCGAAGCGACCGTTGACTTGCGTGAAGCCCGTGATCGTTTCCAACAGGCATTTGCTGCCATTTGGGCAGGTCAGTTAGAAAGTGATGGTTTCAACCGATTGGTATTGGGTGCCTCATTAACTGGTCGTGAAATTTCAATCCTGCGTGCTTATGCTCGTTACATGCGTCAGGTCGGTTTCCCATTCAGTCAACAGTACATTGAAGACACGCTTAACCATTATCCCAAACTGGCCAAAGCACTTGTTGGTCTGTTCGCGAAGCGTTTTGATCCCAAGCATAAAGGCAGCGTGAAAGGTCAGTCAGATCTTATTCAGAAGATCACTGAGCAATTGGATCATGTAGAAAGCCTGGATGATGATCGTATCTTGCGCCGCTACATGGAAATGATCTCGGCAACACTGCGCACCAACTACTATCAGCTGGACGAAAACAAACAGCCTAAACCTTGGTTGTCACTTAAACTGAAACCGCGTGATATTCCTGAAATTCCACAGCCGGTTCCAGCGTACGAAATCTTTGTCTACGCACCTGACATCGAAGGTGTTCACTTGCGCGGCGGCAAAGTGGCTCGTGGCGGATTGCGTTGGTCTGATCGCCAGGAAGATTTCCGTACTGAAATCCTTGGCCTGGTAAAAGCGCAGCAAGTTAAGAACACCGTTATCGTACCGGTTGGTGCGAAAGGTGGCTTCGTATGTAAGCGTCAGCAAAACTTCACTACTCGTGATGAAATCTTTGCTGAAGGCCAGCGTTGTTATAAGCAGTTTATTCGAGCTTTGCTGGACGTTTCAGATAACATCATCGAAGGCGAGGTGGTACCGCCAACTAACGTGATCCGCCATGATGAAGACGATCCTTATTTGGTAGTTGCGGCGGATAAAGGTACCGCTACTTTCTCCGACCTGGCGAACTCCGTTTCTGAAGAGTATAACTTCTGGCTTGGGGATGCATTCGCATCCGGTGGCTCTAACGGCTATGACCACAAAGCGATGGGGATTACCGCCAAAGGTGGCTGGGAATCAGTAAAACGTCATTTCCGTGAAATGGGCATTGACTGCCAGACCACTGACTTTACCGCTATCGGTATCGGCGACATGGCTGGGGATGTGTTTGGTAACGGTATGTTGCTGTCTAAACATATCCGTCTGCAGGCAGCGTTTAACCACCTGCACATCTTTATTGATCCGAATCCGGATTCGGCGTCTAGCTGGGAAGAGCGCAATCGCCTGTTCAACTTGCCGCGTTCAAGTTGGGAAGATTATAACGCCGAGCTGATCTCAAAAGGCGGCGGTATCTTCTCACGCCGTGCCAAGTCGATCACTCTGACGCCTGAAATTCAGAAAATGCTGGCGACCAAAAAGACCTCAATGGCGCCAAATGAACTGATTAAGATGATCCTGAAAATGAAAGTGGATCTTCTGTGGAATGGCGGGATCGGTACTTACATTAAATCCTCCAACGAAACCCATACCGACGTCGGCGATCGTGCCAATGATGTCCTGCGGATCGATGGCCGTGATCTTAAAGCTCGCGTAGTCGGTGAGGGTGGTAACCTGGGGATGACTCAGCTTGGACGTATCGAATACGCACTGAGCGGTGGTAAGGTCAACACTGACTTTGTCGACAACGTTGGTGGCGTGGACTGTTCAGATAACGAAGTCAACATTAAGATCTTCCTGAACGGCTTGGTGGCCAATGGCGATCTGACAGTAAAACAGCGCAACCAGGTGCTGGAGTCGATGGAAGATGAAGTTTCCGACATCGTTCTCGAAGACGCTTACTGTCAGTCAGAGTCTATTTCCGTTACCGAACACCAGGGTGTTTCAACGGTAAAAGAGCAGATGCGCTTTATCCATACTATGGAAAAAGCAGGCCTTCTGGATCGAAACTTAGAATACATCCCGGATGACGAAACGCTGCTAGAACGCGAGAAAATGGGTAAAGCTCTGACTCGTCCAGAGCTATCAGTCTTGGTCGCTTACGGTAAAATGGTTCTGAAGGAGCAGTTAGTCCACGATGACATCGCCAATGATCCATTCCATGCACAGCAGCTAGTCAATTACTTCCCAACTGAGTTACGTCGTAACTATTCTCAGTACATGGATAACCATCCGCTACGGGCGGAAATTATCGCAACGGCGTTGGCGAATCAGATGGTCAACGAAATGGGCTGTAACTTTGTCACCCGTCTGCAGGAAGAGACAGGGGCGACAGTGGTCGATATTGCCAACGCCTATGTGGCCACCCGAGAAATATTCGGACTGGGCGATATCATGCAGTCGATTCGCAAACTTGATAACATCGCCACCACTCGTGCCCAGTACGACATGCTGTACTTCATCCGTCGTACATTACGTCGTCTGTCTCGTTGGCTACTTCGTAACCATGCAGGTAAACAGAGCGTAGTGGAGCTGGTCGAATTGTATCAACAAGATGTGAATACCATTCGCGAAAACCACGACAGTATGCTGGTCGAATCTGAGGTAGAAGAGCACAATCAGTTGGCACAGAAATGGATCGAAAGCGGAGTGGAAGCTCAGTTGGCGAACCTGGTTGCCCGCATGCAAAGCTTGTTCTCGGCACTGGATATCTCCACAGTGGCCCGAGAGAAACAGAAAACTGTGCTTGAGACCGGTAAACTCTACTACAACCTGGGTGATCGTTTATCTCTGCATTGGTTCCTCAAACAGATCAATGCTCAGGCAATTGACAACAACTGGCAAGCTTTGGCTCGCGCCGCTTTCCGTGAAGATCTGGATTGGCAACAGCGTTTGTTGACCGCTCAGGTGCTAAGTTGCCATTGCGCTGACGAAAAAGAGTTCGATGTTTTGAAGGCTTTGGAAGAGTGGATCGAACGTAACCAGGTGTCGTTGCAACGCTGGGAAAGCGTACTGAACGAGTTTAAAGTCGGTTCGGTACACGAGTTTGCAAAATTCTCGGTAGCATTGAGGGAATTGGTGCTATTAAATTTGAATTGTTCGGCAAATGAGTAAATAATAAGGCCCCGTTTATACGGGGCTTTTTTCTTTCGGAGGCACAATGCTTTACCGTTTAGCCAGAACAGGCTTATTTCAACTTGACGCCGAGAAGGCGCACGATCTCGCAATAGAAAATTTCAAACGCTTTACTGGCACTCCACTTGATCTTTTTTACCGCCAACAACTTCCGCAACGACCAGTCGAATGCATGGGACTGACTTTCCGTAACCCTGTGGGTCTCGCGGCTGGGTTGGATAAAAATGGCGAATGCATCGAAGCATTTGATGCCATGGGTTTTGGCTTTGTGGAAGTCGGTACCGTCACGCCACGCCCACAACCTGGTAACGACAAACCACGTCTGTTTCGTCTGATTGAAGCAGAAGGCATTATCAACCGTATGGGTTTTAATAACCTGGGTGTGGACAATTTGGTAGAGAATGTCAAAAAAGCCAAATTTAACTGCGTCCTCGGCATTAATATCGGCAAGAACAAAGATACGCCGATAGAGAAAGGGGCGGAGGACTACTTGATCTGCATGGAAAAAGTTTATCCGTATGCAGGTTATATCGCCGTTAACATCTCATCACCAAATACACCGGGACTGCGCAGTCTGCAATATGGTGAAGCACTGGATTCACTGCTAGCAGAACTGAAAACCAAACAGGCTGAACTGGCCAAACAGCATGGCAAATATGTACCGCTGGCTCTTAAGATCGCGCCAGATCTGAGTGATGATGAAATTGATCAGATTTGCCAGTCGTTGATCAAAAATGACATCGACGGAGTGATCGCAACCAACACCACTTTAGACCGTTCACTGGTTGAAGGTATGAAGTTCGCCAACGAAGCGGGTGGGTTAAGTGGTCGTCCGGTACAATCGCGCAGCACAGAAGTCGTTCGTCGACTGCATGCCGAACTTGGCGATGCCGTGCCCATCATCGGGGTAGGCGGAATTGACTCTTATGTCTCGGCAAAAGAAAAGCTGCTGGCTGGGGCCAAACTGGTTCAGGTGTACTCAGGTTTTATCTACCACGGTCCAGGCCTGGTACGCGACATCGTCAAGAACCTGTAACTGGGTGACGCCGTAACCTGTTAATAATACATGGTTTTAATAGCTTGAAGAGGAAATGAGTGAAATCATTTCCTCTTTTTTTTTAATTTACCGCTTCTTACTATTTAGGTTAGCTACGGAAAGGTAACTAAACGTTTTACCTGATTGATACGCAACCGAGATTGGAACGATGCTCAAACCCAGTGACAAATGGACTTGGTATTATGACGACAGGGAAGGCCACCTGATGCTTGACCTGGGCGATGACATGATATTCAAGACCAATCTTCCAGAAAAGCTTCTCGTTGACTGTGCAATTGGTATCAACGAGTTTTCCGTTGATGATGCTTCGGCATTTCAAACCTTCAAAGAACAGCTGGCTCAATTACCGCTCAGTGAGCCAAGACAGGCCGAGCTGGCACTGTATTGTGCAGCTGCAAAGCGCTTCCATAAGCCTGTTCAGCCGAAAAGCTGGTTCTTTGATGCACAGCTTTCGTCAGAGATAGCCCCAGAAGAAGGGGATATCATTGAGTTGTCTAACGCATACAACCGCAGTCCGTTCATTGTTCTCGAAGTAGGAGAAACGGCAAGTTTGTGCGCTCTGATTGATTTAGAGTCATTCAAATTGACAGCAAACAAACAGCTTATATTTGGCCAGGCCATAAAAGTAATGCATGACCGGATGGCAGAAGTTCGTTACCAATTACCTAGAATTGCCATGGTCGGTTAATCCGGGTTGTCTATTTACAGGGGCGCTATCGCTCCCAGCGAATAGAAAACCAGCTAAAAATATTCCTTTGATTCGTTCCTTTGTTTCATTTCCTATCGGCCAACTGGCCGATTTTTTTTGCCTGCTGATTAGGTCCGGTAACTAACTTGGTCAATATTAAATCAAAAATGTGACCCAACTAGAAAGTAGGTCAAAAAATTTTTACCCCATTTCTGACTAATTCTACTCGGCACTTAGCCAGCCGACAGCCATAAATTCCCCCTTTAACGCCATTTTGTAACTTATTTACAGTGTAAAAACGCCTCTGGTATAGACCAAAAATGGTGTAAATAAGTATTCACTTCTGCTGTGAAGCAGATTTTTACATGTTGAGTGAGAGAATTTTCGCTTTGAGGTCAAACTGCCGGCAAGTTAGCCAGTTAGCAGAGGGATGAGAGAAAAAATCGGATAGGTTTAACGCAAGTTGGGTAATGTCAGTTATAATCATCGGCTAATTTTTATGATCGACAGAACGTTATGCACCAATATCTTGCGGTTACTTCAAATGGCCTGGAAAATTTGCTGGTTGAAGAGTTGACCGAACTCGGCATTAATAATGCAAAACCCGTACAGGCCGGCGTTAAATTTAAAGCCGACAATGAACAGATATATCGTTGTTGCCTATGGAGCCGGTTTGCGTCCAGATTCGTAAGAATTCTGGCTGAATTTAACTGCCAGGATGATATGGACCTTTACTTGTCCGCCTCAGCTATCAACTGGTCAGGGCATTTTGACTCTGATAAGTGCTTTGTGGTTGATTTCAACGGGACTAACCGTGAGATTCGCAACAGCCAATATGGTGCGATGAAGGTAAAAGACGCGATTGTCGATAGTTTTAACAAGAAGAACTTACCGCGTCCTTCGATCAATAAAGATCATCCAGATCTTCGGGTTCATGTGCGTCTGTTTAAAGACAACGCACTGCTGGGAATCGATATGGTCGGTAGCGGCTTACATCAGCGCGGCTACCGGACAGAAAAGGGGGCAGCACCGCTTCGTGAAACCCTGGCTGCTGCCATTGTGGCGCGAAGTGGCTGGAAACCTGGCGAAAACCTAATCGACCCTATGTGCGGTTCGGGGACGCTGCTAATTGAAGCTGCGATGATAGCTGCCAAGATTGCGCCTGGACTACAACGCGAAAAGTGGTGCTTTGAATCACTCAATGACTTCGAACAGTCCAGCTGGCTGGAGATCAAATCTGAAGCGAATGTCATGGCACGCCGTGGTGTCAAAAATGTTGACGGTAAGTTTTTCGGCTCCGATAAAGACGAGCGACTGATTAAAATTGCCCGTCAAAACGCCAAACGTGCTGGTGTCGAAGAGTTAATTGAATTTAACGTTGCTGATGCCACGACTCTGACCCGTCCACAAGATTGTGACAGCGGTGTCATCGTGTGTAATCCACCATATGGTGAACGTCTAGGCACCGAACCTGGCTTGATAGCCCTCTATACCGCATTTGGCGGTATGCTCAAATCTCAATTCGGCGGCTTCCGGGCATCTATCTTCTCAAGCTCGGACGAACTGCTGAGCTGTCTGCGCATGCGTGCTGACAAGCAGTACCGCCTGAATAATGGTGCGTTACAGTGTCACCACAAAAACTACACTATTGCCCAACGTCAAACGGAAAGCGACGCACCACAAGCACAGATCGCACCGGATTTTGCGAACCGATTGAAGAAAAACATCGCTAAAATCGGCAAGTGGGCCAAAAAGGAGCAGCTTGATTGCTACCGTATTTACGATGCCGACCTGCCGGAGTACAACGTCGCTATAGACCAATACCAGGATCATATCGTTATCCAGGAATACTCGGCGCCGAAAAATATTCCAGAAGAGAAAGCCAAGCGTCGCTTGACTGATATTATTCGTGCGACCATCCAGGTTACCGATACCGCCGCCGACAAAGTCATTCTTAAAGTTCGGGAAAGGAAAAAGGGCCGTAGCCAGTATGAAAAGCTGGCACAAAAGTCGGAAACTATGCAGGTAAAAGAGTACGGCGTGAAGTTAATCGTCAACCTGCACGACTACCTGGATACCGGCCTGTTTTTGGATCATAAACTTACTCGTAAACGACTGGGTGAAATGGCCAAGGGCAAAGACTTCCTAAACCTGTTCGCTTATACCGGTTCTGCAACCGTTCATGCCGCCTGTGGCGGAGCTAAGTCGACGACAACGGTTGATATGTCGAACACTTATCTGAACTGGGCAAAAGAGAACATGCAGCTGAATGGTCAAGTTGGTCGTCAACACCGTTACGAACAGGCTGACTGCCTACAATGGCTGGCGAAAGAAACCAATCAGTACGACCTGATCTTTATCGATCCACCAACGTTCTCGAATTCTAAACGTATGGAGCAATCATTTGATGTTCAGCGCGATCATATCGAGCTAATGACTCAGCTTAAGCGTCTGTTGAGACCAGGTGGTACCATAGTATTTTCCAACAATAAACGGCACTTCAAAATGGATGTCGGTAAGCTAGCGGAGTTATCGCTTCGGGCTACCAATATTTCGTCGCAAACGCTGCCACTCGATTTTGCCCGCAATAAGCAGATTCACAATTGTTGGATGATAGAACATATCGACTAGAGGCAATTCAGGTGATCAAACTTTACAGTACAGAAGGGTGCCACTTGTGTGAGATGGCCCAGGCACTGTTACAAAGCGCCAACGTGGAACAGCAGATCGAAGTGGTCGACATCGCCTTTGATGATGAGCTGTTTGAGCGTTACGGCGTCACGATACCAGTACTTAACTTCCAAGGGGCTGAGCTAAACTGGCCCTTTGACCTGCAACAATTACAACAATGGTTAGACGATAATGGCATTACTTACCATTCATAACGGCCAACTGGCATTTGGCGATCATCCACTGCTCGATAAAGCAGACTTTGCTTTGCAAGAAAATGAACGGGTCTGTTTGGTCGGTCGAAACGGGGCGGGTAAATCCACCCTGATGAAAGTTCTCGCCGGAGAAGTGCAGCTCGATGATGGCAAAATCCAGGTCATGCAGGATGTGGTGGTGTCGCGCCTCGAGCAAGATCCACCGCGTAATGAAGCCGGCACTGTACTGGATTACGTTGCAGAAGGCCTCGCCGAAGCGGGTGAGCAGCTTAAGATCTATCAAGATCAGTTGGATCTTGTCGCAAAAGACCCAAGTGAAAGCAATATCAATCGCTTGGCCAAAGTTCAGGAACAGTTAGAGCACAGTGGTGCGTGGCGTTTTGAAGACAGAATCAAAAACGTTTTGACGGCGTTACAACTGGATCCGCATACGTTACTGACCGACCTGTCCGGGGGCTGGCAACGCAAAGCGGCTCTTGCCCGGGCGCTAGTATGCGATCCTGATGTCCTGCTGCTTGATGAGCCAACCAACCACCTGGATGTAACTACGATCGAATGGCTGGAAACGTTTCTGAAAGATTTTCGTGGTTCGATCGTGTTTGTTTCGCACGATCGTGCGTTTATACAGTCGATGGCAACCCGTATTGTCGATCTGGACAGGGGCAAACTGGCATCTTTTCCCGGCAATTACCAAAATTACCTGACCGAAAAAGAAGAGCAGCTCCGTGTAGAGGAGATGCAGAATGCAGAGTTTGACAAAAAACTCGCTCAGGAAGAGGTTTGGATTCGTCAGGGCATCAAAGCGCGTCGTACTCGTAATGAAGGCCGCGTTCGAGCACTGAAAAAGTTGCGTGAAGAACGCCAGAATCGCCGCGAAGTGCAGGGCAAAGTGAACTTACAGATAGACGATGCAGCAAGATCCGGCAAGATCGTCTTTGAAGCGGAAAATCTTAATTTCGCCTTTGAAGGCAAAAAGATCATTTCAGATTTCAGCTTTACCATTCAACGTGGTGACCGGATCGCCCTGATCGGGCCTAACGGCTGCGGTAAAAGTACACTGCTCAAGCTGCTTCTGGACGATCTTAAGCCAGATTCCGGTCATATCCACTGTGGTACTAAGCTGGAAGTCGCGTATTTTGACCAGTATCGGGAGATATTGGACCCAGAGAAGACGGTTATCGACAACCTGGCTGATGGTAAACAGGAAGTGATGGTCGGCGGTAAACCACGCCACGCACTAAGTTACCTGCAAGACTTTTTGTTCGCGCCCAAGCGTGCCAGAACACCGGTACAAGCGCTTTCCGGCGGTGAGACAAACCGTGTGTTGCTGGCGCGTATTTTTCTAAGACCCAACAATTTGCTGGTTCTCGATGAACCGACCAACGATTTAGATATTGAAACTTTGGAACTTTTGGAAGATTTGCTTGCCAATTATCAAGGTACTTTGTTGTTGGTCAGCCACGATCGTCAATTTGTCGACAATACGGTAACTACCAGCTGGATCTTTGAAGGCGAAGGTAAAATCGAAGAGTTTGTCGGCGGCTATCATGATGCTCAGCAGCAACGTTCTCAGGTTAAAGCGTCCAGATTGGCTGAAAAACCAGCAGTTAAAGCCCAGCCGGTTGAGGAAAGTCCCAAAACTCAGCCAGTTAAGGCTAAAGCGAAAAAGTTATCCTATAAACTTCAGCGGGAATTGGAAGCTTTACCAGCTTTATTAGAACAATTAGAGTCAGAGATAGAAGATCTGCAGCAACAAGTTAATCATCCGGACTTTTTTAGTCAGTCGGTTGACACCACGCAGCCTATCTTGGACCAGTTATCTGCCAAGGAGCAGGAACTTGAAACTGCATTTGAGCGTTGGGAAGAGCTCGAAGCAATGCAACAGGAAAGCTAATTCATAATGAATTCTAAGACATACAAACTATCGTTAGTCGCAATCTCTATTATGGCGGCCAGCCAGGCCAATGCGGCTCTGTATGACATATATGAAATTGCAGTACCCGGTGAGATCACCGAATTTGCAGAAGTGCGTAGCGCCGCGATTCAACAAGAAGACGACGCTCAGAGCTGTTTTAGCCGTAGCTGTGATAACACTACCTATAAAGCCGCCGCAGAGACATACAACTGGAGTCCGGGTTTCGGCTATCGTGAAGAAGTTCCATATGCAATGGATAACCGCTTCCGTTACATCGTCAGCCGTCGTGACTTTGAACAGTATTGTATCGACCAATTGCGTTATTCGACCTGTTTAACCTGGTCAGAAGTGGAGTGGAACGGCTATTCACGTGAACGCGCGGGCAACTACGGCAATGCATTCTCTTTTGTTGAAAACGGCGATGTCTATGCCAACTACAACGCTGTGATCAACAGTATTGATAGCGACGGCGCTGCGATCGGTAATCAGCGAGTAGATGCAACGGTTCGCAATGAAGCATTTGTCGGAGCTTCTCCGTTGGTATATCCAACCAATGCAGCCCAGACCAGGGCCTGGAAAAAGAACGGCAATCTGGTTATCGGCAGTGTCTCGTTTTTTGAAGCTAATGACCGCAATAGCGAAAGCAACAAAACCTTCTACTCGCAGCCGGCAATCTGGGACGTTACCTCCCCGAATGATCCGGTTAGGTTATCTTTTGGATCTGGCGGATCCACCAAATCGAACGAGTTGTTAGGTCAGGGAAGCTTGCGGGATATTCTGGACGACGGCACCAATATCTATGCAGTCGGCTACAACACCTATAGCCGCCAGCGTATGGATGCCACGATTTTCTCTGTCGCATCGGCTGACTGGGACAATCCATCGTCCTGGCAAAGCAAACAGGTAGCCGATGCAACCAGTGGCGACAATTATCGTTTCTCCAACTCGGTCGTGACCGCAGTAAACCGCAACTACAAAGCGATCGGAAACGCGAAGCTGGCTGGCGATAAACCATCAAATGGTGCCGCGTCAAACTTACTGTTCTATATCGACGATATTCGTAATCCGCGTGCAACTTACTTTAGTGGTGGGATCTTCTTTGAAGGGGCTGGCGGTAAAGCAGGTGCCATCAACAACCATAACGAAATCGTTGGCCAGGTTGATGCCGAACAGATCCGTGAAGTCCGGGGCAAACAGCGTCGTAAACGCGGCTTCATCTATCCACTTGATAGTAACAGCAATGCCATATTCCAGGGGAAATCCTGGTTACTGGATGATCTGACCAATGATGGCAGCGCAAGTTCGGTAAACAACCAGTACCGTATTATCGATGCTACCGACATCAACGATGCAGGTGTAATCTCTGCAACGGCGATTAAGTGTGAAGGCGGCTATGATACTACGGCTCACAACTCTTTCTGTGGCCAGGGCAGTAAGCAAGAATCTATTGTCGCGATCAAACTGGTACCTAAATCCGCTGATACTTCGATCATCACACGCGGTGTGGACCAAGGATCTAAGGTGGAACGTAAGGGCGGTAGTCTGGGTTGGTTAGGACTTGGCTTGCTGGCGTTGATTGGGTTCCGTAGAAAATAGGTTAAATTTTATTCTAGGGCACTGCTTCACATTTTTGTGGCAGTGCTTTTTTTTGTGCTTGAGAATGACTCAGATTTGATCGATCCTTAATAACGGAGTCACAAAAACTCCATCAAATGTTAATAGTAGTACGTTAAGAAACACCCAATGTATGAGGACGACACTATGAAGAGACAAAAGCGTGACCGCCTGGAACGAGCTCAATCTCAAGGCTACAAAGCCGGATTGAATGGGCGTTCTCCTGAAGCTTGCCCTTATCAGCAAATGGATGCCCGGTCTTATTGGCTCGGCGGTTGGCGTGATGCCAGAGATGACAAACAAAATGGTCTCTATAAATAAATCTTTCTCCACATACAGAATAAGGAATGATAAGCCCCGTCACGGGGCTTTTCTTTTGCCGCAAATCTGGCGGGTTGGGTGGTCCATCAGGCAGAGTAAGTTTAACGTCTAGGGTTTTAGAAAAGATTTGTTACTTAAAATCCAGATACAAAAAAGCGGCCACAAGTGCCGCTTTTGTCAGTTCAACGTTATGAGAACTAAATTAGAATGCAGAAGTATCCTGGAACAGACCTACTTTCAAATCTTTCGCGACGTAAATTTCTTTTCCGTCAACCAGTACACGACCATCTGCCAGACCCATAACCAGTTTACGGTTCACAACGCGTTTCATGTGAATTTCGTAGGTAACTTTTTTCGCAGTTGGCAGGATTTGGCCTGTGAATTTCACCTCACCAACACCCAACGCGCGGCCTTTACCTTTACCGCCAACCCAGCCCAGGAAGAAGCCTACCAGCTGCCACATGGCATCAAGGCCCAAACAGCCAGGCATTACAGGGTCGCCAGGGAAATGGCAGTCAAAGAACCATAGATCAGGAGTAATATCTAACTCAGCTAAGATCAAACCTTTACCGAAATCGCCTTCAGTCTCAGACATTTTGGTAATTCTGTCCATCATCAGCATGTTTGGTGCTGGCAATTGAGGGTAACCCGGTCCGAACAGTTCACCTTGGCTAGACGCTAGAAGATCTTCGCGGTTATAAGATTCACGTTTGTTTTGCATTATCAATCACTCCAATTTTTGATAGGGGCATGTTAGTGAACACGTGTACGCTTAACAACTCCGATCAGTGCGATAAAAACCAGTTTTTGATGCGTTGCACAATTCCCTGTGAGTGGTCTTGTCTTTCATAATTTTCAATGCGTTGAGCAATCATACTCACGACACTGGATTCGTCATCACCACGGAACGGTTTACCCATAATAAGTGGGATTGCTTCATCCACATGTGATACCGACCAAATATGAAATTCCTCACGAGCAATACTATCGAGTACGTCTTGGTGCAGTGCCAGATTTCTTAAGTTCGATTCAGGTAAAATTACCCCCTGATTGCCTGTCAGCCCCTGATGTTTACAAACATGGTAGAACCCTTCAATCTTTTCATTGAGACCGCCAACGGCCTGGACCCGACCAAATTGGTCCACAGCGCCGGTCACCGCGATCTGTTGATTGATCGGGTATTCAGACAGCGCACTGACAAACGAGCAGAGTTCGGCTAGCGAAGCACTGTCACCATCTACCTCGCAATAAGATTGCTCAAACACCACAGAAGCGGAATAAGGTAACGGTTCCTCTAACTTTAGCGCACTGGAAACAAATGCCTGCATGATCATCATGCCTTTCGCGTGCAGGTTGCCACCAAGTTCTGCTTTCCGCTCTACATCGGAAATGTCGCCATCACCGAAGTGAATCACGCAGGAAATACGCGCAGGTTCACCATAGGATACCGGATGGCCAGGGACATCAATCACCGTTAAGCCATTAACCTGGCCGACGCGTTCACCGCTAGTCTCAATGATTACGTGACCGTCTAGGATGTCTGAAGCGACACGCTCTGGCAGATAAGACTCACGGGTATATTTGTGCTCGATAGCGCGTTCAATATCGGCCACATCAAGCTGCTGGCCATTACAATCCAGTGATGCTTCTTCGAACAGGGTCAAGTACCACATGATATCTAACGGCTGATAGCGTTGATCTTCGGTAAAACGCGCGCCTGCAACCAGAATACGCTTAACCGCGTCTGCGGTCAGTGAAGGGAACTGGTACTGCTGACAAATCCAGTTTAAAAAGCCAAGCAGGGTAACGATGCTGTCTGGATTGATTGATATCTCAGTTTCCAGTTCTGAGTACAGGCTCAGGCCGCCGTAGATGTCGTCATCGAGATAATCCACGTCAGCTAACTGATTTCGATCGCCCATGATGATCAGTTTGATATCAAAGCGCTGCTCTGATGTCTGACTTAAGGCTTTCTGCTTCGATAATTTTACCGCAGCGACTGGCTCACCAAGCATAGCTGCTTTCAGTACCGGCCAGACATGGGGATTGGCTAACAATAGATTGGCCGAGACAATCAGGTAACCGCCGTTGGCTTTTTCAAGCAGGCCAGGGGAATGCTGGATGACTTTGCCCTGATCGACTTCTTCACTGCCTAGAATATCCTTCATATCAAAAGATTCAGTCGCAACGACAGGCGCATCTGAAACTATGGAAGCAAGTTGTGTGGCAATCATTTTGCGATACAGTGAATTGTCAGGAGAGTTCACTAACAAAATTCGCGCGATACGTTGCATGCGAACGAATTGGTTCACAGCATCTAGAAATCGTGGTTGAGTTTGGCAATAGGTGACAGGTTCAATTTCAGCCAGTGTCTCAATGGTTGAATTTAGATTGTCGTATTGAGGGGTGACGGTACGCCAGGTTTCTTGCTTCATTAATAAAGAACGTTCTAAGTAAATTAGCGCCAGTATATAGAAAATACCCCAGCGGATATAGTCGGATTATTGTCGCGATTTTGAACAGCAAACATTGCTAAAGTCTAAAGCTTGAGTTACGCTGTCACCGTAACTGTGTGGAGTGGCTTCTCGATGAAATATCAACAACTTGAAAACTTAGAATGTGGTTGGAAATGGAATTATCTGGTCAAAAAATGGAAAGAAGGAGAGTCGATTACTCGCCATATTGATTCGAGTGAAGCAGAAGCAGCAGTTAAACAGTTGCTGGCACTTGAGCACAAACCTACTGAAGTGCTGGAGTGGATAGATAACAACATGGCTCTGGAATTGGATATCAAGCTAAAGCAAGCCATTCGGGCCAAACGTAAAAGACACTTCAACGCAGAACAGATTCATACTAAGAAGAAATCGATCGACTTAGACTATCGCGTTTGGGAAAAACTTTCGCATCAAGCTAATCAACTTGGCTGTACCTTATCTGATGCGATCGAATACTTGCTCTCTGAAGCCTCCAGAAGTGAAAAAGCAAGCAAAGCGGTTAGTAGTCTGAAAGAAGATCTGAGCAAGTTATTGTCTGACTAATCGGAGTATTAATGCCATGTTATACGTAATTTTGGTAGCAGCAGCGGTTATCTTTTGGCTTGTAGTTATCGACCGACCCGTGTTGAAGGTTAGCTTCAAATCGGGTGCAATCATCAAATCAAAGGGACATTTCCCACCCAAATTCAGACACAATGTCACTGAGATAGGCGAAATTGTGCCGTTCGACGGTGACATGAAAGTCTATCAGCAGCGCAGTGGTATGAAATTGGTGTTCTCAGATCAGGTACCAAAAAAGGTCCAGCAACGCATTCGTAATGTGTTTCCACATCAAGGCTTCAAATCGACCAGCGCGACTAAAAAAGCGCGTTAACCTTACCTTATCGTAACGGAAAGCCAGTGTAATGCACTGGCTTTTTTTGTGTATGAGCCCCTTATCCGTATGGCATTCAAAATTTATAATGCATGCCGATTCATAAGCATTTCCTGTGCTACGCTTTTTATATGTAGAGTTGAATACAGAGACAGATCTTTGCTGGTAACAAAGAAAAAATATACCAAAGAAGCAACAGCGTTAGCGGCCAAAATAACCAAGATGACGTTGGATCGTCACGCGAAGTGGTTGATAAATAGAAAATACATAATTGATCAGTCGGATGTGGACAACACCTTAAGCCGCCAAACCGAGTTTTGTGAAAGCGTAATTGTCTGTGAAGAAGAGCGGGTTTCGAGTAATCAACGTATTCTGCTTAAGTGCGAAACAGACAGAGTCGAAGAAAAACTGCGTAAATTGCAAGACAGGCAAAAGCTTCATCAAACCGTAATGGAAGCGGTTGTTCAACGTTGCCGAAGCCGAATGGAGCAGCTACTGACAGAAATGGACGCTCAACGTCTCTTTAACCGCTTTCCTGATTACACTCATTTTTTGCAAATAGCTTATTCATCTTCATTAACGTTTTCAAAACTAGAGACATTGATTACGTTAGACAATCAACTCAAAAACAATTTGCTGGAACTGGTCAACAACCCGGCTTTCTGCCAACGTACGGGGAAGAGTGTGCGCAATATCGTTGATCCCAAAATGGCATTAAGTTCGTTGGGTATAGATAATTGTCAGCTGCTGTTTCCGATACTAATGGCCAAGCCTTTACTCAAGTGGGATGATCCAATCACCAAGCAAATCGCCCCGAAACTTTGGCAGCATTTGATACTAACCGCCAATGTTTGCCGCATTCGGCTGATGGAATCGCAAGTGGACCATCCGGAGCAAGGTATAGTCCTGGGCGTTGTCAGAGCACTGGGTTATTTTGCCATCGTTAATAACTTTACACAGATATTCGATGACGCACTTAAGGAGATCATGCAAGAGTATAGAAACAAGAATTTGCGTGAAAATTATTATGCCTGTGCGGAAATTGCGCCCTCTATTGATATATTACCCGGGGCGATAATTACCTTGGAGAAACAAGTAACTAAGAATATTGTTGAATCGATTGAGTGGACGGATAGTAATCGGCACCTGGAACAAGCGTTACATGATGACTTAAACAGCCAGGACATGTCAAAACGCAGTGAATTTGGTATCGCACTGGCTCAAGCACAGGCATATTCCGTTTTCGACACAATGCAAAGAAGCAATGCGTTTGAAGAGAAACACGCCCAATACTGGTTTGCAAATGTGCTTATGCCTTTGGATTCCATTAAGAAAATCAGGCTGCAGCACCCTGGTAAACTCATGCTCAACTAGCCATCATGACATCAGAGACTAGAAAAGTAGGGCATCGATTATTTTCCGGTTGACACTGTGATTACCTCTAAGTATTGCTTTACAGTTTCAGATTCTAAGTAAGGTAACGAACCTTCATACCGAACGTTGGTTACGCCAAATTTTGCCATGTCACTAATGCTGTAAGTCCAGCCATTTTTCTGGCTTTGCTCTAGTTGCTCTATGGTTGCAGGGCGCAAACCATGTACCGCCAGCTCGATATCAACACCGATTTCCTTAAAAAACTGCTGCTCATCACGCGACGTACTTTCAAATCGTGATATCTCGCTTTTTATTATTTCTTCGATTGCTTCACTATCTTCAGCTATGCCAGTGTCTATAATGGCTTGCCGCAAATCTTGCTCTAACAGTTGCCTGGACGATATACCAGCGTCTTGCGCCAGTACTTCATACTGAACCTCGGCACCGTGCCAACCGACGAAAGCGTCTTCTGCAATAACTTTGTTTTTGGCAGCCGGGAAAATATAGTTTGCGCAAGAAGAAAAACAGCCACCGATCACCTTAACATCCACGTTATTATTATGTACCCAACGGCCGATTTTTCGCGCAGAATCTGTTTCTCCGCCACCGGAGTTAATCACCAGCTTCGTCACAGCCGGTTTAGCATTCGATACCATATCAAGCAAGTTGCTGGCACTCGCATCACTAATGTTTCCGTTGTAATAAACAACATTATTAGCCAATCGAATCTCTGCCGGATCCGTTAAAGATATGGGGATTATTGCAGCCGCTGACGTCAAACTGAACATGGTGCCGATAACCGTTATCAGCATCTGGCTGCTTATCTTATAAGTTCCAACAACATTTCGCATAAAAAGTACCCTTTAACAACGTTGAGTTTAAACCATCATAAAAGATGGCCGACAACGGTGGTGTACGTAATTGTCTGATTCTGTATAGAAAAACCGCTGCTAAAACAGAATACGGTGCTTAGATTGACGATCTCCAATAATTTCATCTATCGGTTATAACGATGGAATCCAACTACTATGTAACGGTTAATGTGATAACTTAGTACCATAGATTTTCAAAAGGAGTTCGTTATGAGAACAACATCAGATCGCATTCGCCACGCCATTGGTTTTGAAGTTATAGGGCTGATCTTGCTAGTTTTTGGACTCAATCAACTTGGATTTGACATGGGCCATGTTGGCGCCGTCGGCGTATTTTTCTCTGTTGTCGCGACCGTATGGAACTTTTACTATACCAAATGGTTCGATTCTGTAATGCCGAAGCTATTCAAAACAACAGTGAAAACATCATTGCACCGGGTGTTGCAAAGTATTGGCTTTGAAGCCGGGCTACTTATACTGACTATTCCAGTTCTCGCCTGGGTACTGAATGTAGGCCTATGGCAAGCGTTTCTGCTGGATCTGGGAATGGTGATATTTTATCTGGTCTATTCGTACTTCTATAACTGGGCATATGATTCAATCTACCCAGTAGCAACAGTACAGGCTAAGTAATCAAAACAACAATTAGTAACACCTTTTATACAGAGCAAAAGCCACCAATAATAGGTGGCTTTTGTTGTTTTTCGGAGAACACTCAATCAAACTACGAACCATCTCAACCGATAGAACTTACTCAGAGCCAGGCAACCATCATTGAAAAATGACAAAGGAACTCACTGGTGAAGTAGGGAATTCAGCCGTTCATTCGCTCGTTGATGCAACAACATCTGTTGTATCGAGCGATTTGAAGAGAATGTGATCCTGTAACATTTTGTGCCATTGTATTCGATTGCTATGTAGGCGAACTGAGCAAAAATAAAACTTAGCGAGAGTCTCAGTCAATATTCGGCCGTCTTGGCGACAATGAAGCTACGAAATTTGGTTAGTATACGGAATGCGTTGTGAGTGTAGAAAACGCCGCAACCAGAGATATACATTTGGTAAAGCGCTTAAACGAAAACAGCCAGATTCAAATAGCTCGCGTAAATTTTCTTGAGTAAATGATGGCGAAAAACCTTAATTCAATTACCTAAAGCAGGAAAATCTTAATACAAGTAACCATCAGTTCATAACGCACAGAAAATAGCGTGTAATCAGCTTTAAATAACTAGATGCGCTTGAGTAAGATTGAGTCGCTGTTAGTACCACGCTGACCGCAATGAAAATCCAGCGATTAAGGCGCATTGGGAAGCGATTGCAAAAAAGTTTAACGGGCTTGGATTGACTGGAATGACAATGGCTTACGGGGCTGTAGCGTTGATGGCAACCACACCCAAACAAGCCCTAGCTCAGTGCGCATTATGTATGATGAATTATGTTAAATGAAGGATTTTATCTAAGGTAGTTAAGCCGCGTTAAGGCTGTCCTGCCGCTAATAACCTCAGTCTATTCAACATAACTGGATTTACCATAAAATACCTAATAACTACATTTATAACTGACGTTCAAAATGCAGTTATTAGCCTAAACAACTTGGTATTGGCTTTTGGATTCGTTGATTAGTGCTGTTGGTTAGCTTTGGCTAATAACGATATTGAACGTAAAAAAACGGGAACCTTAATGGCTCCCGTTTTTACTAACAGCTGTTTTTACCTTGGAATTGAGCTAATGGTACAAATTGCGGAAACGCCTGGCACATTCGCTAAGCAGTCCACTTCAATCAAATTTGTACTGAGTATTATCGGTGTTGCTTTGCTTTCACCGCCAACCGTTTGGGTTCCGACTACTGTCACAGTCAGATTTAAAGTTCCGTCTGCATTTGCGGACAACAAACTCAGATCTTCCTGTAGCCTATACGCAACTTCAGAATCATCTAATGGCCGGGTTGTACCATCGGTGAACTCGCCAATAGCAGTAATATCAGCTGCCGTATCACCCAAAGCGATAATGTAAGTATCAGCCGATACCACACTTAAAAGGCCAGAACCAGGTTCGGCATGTAATGTAATCGCCATTAGCTCAGCTGCAGTAACATTCACCGTTACTGGCGAACTATCTACACCTTCGTAACGTGCACTCGCTGTCGTGGTTCCTTCATTAACACCGGTTAATTCTCCTGCATTATCAACTGTTGCGATACTAGTGTTCCCGGTACTCCAGCTCGCTAGTGACGTGACATCCTGCGTACTACTGTCTGTAAATGTCGCTGTTGCTGTCAGTTGTACAGCTGCTCCTTTCGCTACATCAATAGGTGACGGCGTAACACTTACATCAGTTACCGTTGCATTAGTTACCGTTAACACTTCAATATTGGATTCAATGCCAGAAAATGTTGCCTTGATATTGGAGGTTCCGGTAGCAACCGATTCAGCCAAACCACTAGAGTTAATGGTCGCCACAGAAGAATTGCTACTTGTCCAGCTTGCCTGGGTTGTAACATCTTGATTAGTAGCATCACTAAAAGTTGCTATTGCGGTAAACGGCTGGTTCGTACCATTAGCAATTGATGGACTCGCCGGTGTGATCAACACACTATTTACTGTGGCAGCCGTTACGGTTAAGTCAGCATCATTCGACGTTTTGCTCTGGTAACTGGCAGTGATAACCGAGCTACCCTGCCCTTGTCCCGTCGCGGTACCGCCGGACTCAATGGTAGCAACACCAGTATCACTACTTGCCCAACTCGCTTGATTAGTTATATCCGTGGTGGTTCCATCTGTGTAGATGGCGGTAGCAGTAAAGTCTTGCGTCGTACCGAGCGCAATAGAAGCATTTGTTGGCGTTACGAGAATACTACTAACTGTTGCAGTGGTGACAGTTAAGTTAGCATCTGATGACTTAACTGCGCCGTAAGTGGCATTAATTACCGCACTACCAATATCTTCTGCATGAGCATTGCCGGCGCTGATCGTTGCTACCGTTTCATCGTCACTAGACCAACTCGCAATGGTCGTCACATCCTGGGTGGTATTGTCACTGTAATGCGCCGTGGCGGTAAAGCTGGTATTCGTACCTTTAGCAATACTGACTGAAGCCGGACTTACGGTAACTTCTGTCACAGTTGCGTTGGTCACCGACAGAGCGGCATTGTTAGACACTTTTGTCTGATATGTCGCGGTGATATTGGTACTGCCCACATCTAAAGCATCAGCAAGACCTGATGGCGAAACCGTTGCTACCGACTGATTACTACTACTCCAACTTGCCAACGAGGTAACGTCCTGACTGGATCCATCGGTATAATTCGCGGTGGCGGTCAACTGCTTGGTATTGCCTTTGGCAACACTGCTGCTCGCTGGTGCCAGTTGCACAGAAACTACCTGTGCATCTGTTACCGTCAGCGAAGCCGCATTAGATGGTGTTCCATCGTACGTTGCTCTGATGGAGGTGTTGCCAGTATCTTCACCGGTCACTAACCCACTGGTTGAAATCGTGGCTACCGTATCATTGCTGCTTGTCCAGCTTGCCTGATTGGTGATGTCCTGGCTGGTACCATCACTAAAGTACGCGGTTGCTACGAAATTTACTGTTGTACCTTTCGCGATGCTACTGCTACCTGGCGTAACCTGCACGCTGGAGAGTGTCGCGGTCGTTACCGTTAAACTGGCGTTATTGGAGTTTTCCCCCATAAAGCTGGCGCTGATAGTCACGGTCCCTTCAGCTAAGCCCTGTGCCTGACCGGAATTACTGATTGATGCAATGTCAGAGTCTGAACTGTACCAGGTCACCTGACTGGTCACATTTTGGTTACTCCCATCAGAATAGATTGCTACTGCGGTATACGCCTGACCGGTTCCTTTGGCAATGGCTGCCGTACTCGGGCTGACCTGTAAATCTGTGATGGTCGCAGCCGTCACATTCATCGTTGCCCCGTTAGATGACACTCCACCAAACACCGCTGTGATTGTGCTGCTGCCTTCTGCCAGTGCGCTCGCTTCCCCATTACCGTCTATGGTGGCAACCGATTTGTTGGTACTGTTCCAGCTGACCTGATCTGTCACATCCTGAGTTGTCCCATCGGAAAACGTTGCCACGGCGGTAAACTGCGCAGTGGTCCCATTCGCGACACTGGCGGTTCCCGGAGTCACCTGGACGCTACTGACGGATGCCGCTGTAACGGTCAAGGTCCCGTTATTGGAAGTCTGGCCCTGGAACTGTGCTGTAATAACGGTACTGCCCATCGCCAGACTGCTGGCCAGCCCTTTTTCTATGGTCGCGACCGATTTGTTACTGCTGTCCCAGGTTGCCTGGCTGGTGACATCCTGACTGGTACCGTCACTGAAAACCGCGACCGCTTTAAGAGCTTTTGTAGTACCTTTGGCCACAGTAGCACTCCCGGGAGTTAACTGCAGGTCATCAACGGTTGCGCTGGTAACCGTCACCACAACACCAGTGGAAGACTGCCCCAGATAAGTGGCGATTATATCTGCCGTACCCTGTCCTTCTGCGGTTACCGTACCACCACCGCCAATAGTCGCAACATTGGGATCAGTACTCGACCAGCTAACCTGGTCGGTGACATCCTGGCTGGTACCATCACTAAAAGTAGCCGTGGCAGTCAAGGAGCCGGACGTACCTTTTGCTAATGTCATACTGCCCGGTGATACCTGAATTGATGTTAGTGTCGCAGCGCTTACATTCACGCTGGCAGAATTGGAAGTCACTCCCTGATAGCTCGCGGTTACGGTAGTTGAACCGGTACCGTTTGCTTGTAGATTGCCTTGGGTATCGACAGTAACGATACCAGTGTCATTACTTTGCCAATTTGCCTGCGAACTGATGTCCTGACTGCTATTGTCGCTGTATATTGCGGTCGCAGTTAAGGTGCGGCTAGTACCGTTTGCCAGGTTGACACTTCCAGGCGAGACCTGAATTTCATTAAGGGTCGCCGCCGTTACTGTCATCGCCGCACTGTTTGAAACAGTCCCCTGGAATGTCGCCGAAATGTTGGCACTGCCAGCTTTAAGTGCGGTCGCCTTACCTTGCTGATCTAATGATGCGACAGTGCTGTCACTGTTTTGCCAGCCCGCTTGGTTGCTAACATCGAGACTGCTACCATCACTATATATGGCTATGGCTTTGAACGGCTGCTGAGTCCCTACCGCAACACGTGCACTTCCTGGAGTAACCTGCAAACTAGATACCGTGGCGGCGTTAACGACTACGTTAGCAATATTGGACGCTTGACCAGAAAATGTTGCGGTAATGAGGGCGTTACCAACACTGGCAGCTGTAACCAGACCAGCGTTACTCACATCAGCAATTTGTGGTGCGGTCGAGGTCCACGTAGAATCTGCGCTAACGTCGCGACTGGTTCCGTCATCAAAAGTTGCAATTGCTAGTAAAGGTCGGCTTGCATTGATCGCTAAGCTTAGATTTGCTGGCGTGATCTGGACCGTCATGACCGTTGCCTCACGAACTGAAACCTCTACCGGCGATGATGTCACTCCCATGAAACTCGCTTGAAGCTGACTGTTCCCGGTAGCAAGCGCCGCAGCCAGCCCATTGTCGTCTATGCTGGAGACAGTTTCATTGCTACTTTGCCAATCTGCTTGAGAGGTGATCTCTTTTGAACTCCCGTCGGATAAATAGGCAATCGCGATAAACGGTTGAGTTGTCCCAACAATTAGATTCGCACTGCCTGGAGAGACTGAAATGCTAACTACAGTTGCGGCCGTCGTAACCAGATTGGCCATATTACTTGGCATGCCACTGTAACTGGCCGTGATTTGTGCTTCACCGACTGTTGAAGCGATAAAGTGACCAGCTGTTTCAGTAACCTCTATTCCGTCACCCTGAAACGCCCAGCCTGCAGCATCTGTAACATCTTTGTAGCTGCCATCGCTGTACATCGCGGTCACCTTGTACTCCTGGCTCATCCCTTGTGTAACAGTAGAACTGCTGGGTAACAGTAGTAACTGGGTCAAACTAATATCAGATACCCCCACGTTGGCAGGTTCGCTACTGATACCATCTAAGCTCGCAACAATCTCTGCAGAACCGGCAGCTTCGCCGGTTACTATGCCCTGTTCATTGACACTAACACTGGTGACATTGTTGGACTGCCATTCAGCCTGGCTAGTTACATCTTGTTGTTTGCCGTTGGTAAAGGTTACCGTGGCTTTTAAAGCAACTTTTTCCTGTAGAGCTAACTGGCTTTGTGACGGCGTCACTGATATCGACTGTACAACACCTTCAAAATCGCCAGGCTTACCTTGTGCAGGAAAACCGGAATCCTCGCCACACCCGGTTAGCAGGCCAAGTGACAGTACTGAGCAAAGACCATATTTGAAAAATTGACTAATCATGGCGTTACCTCCATGTCGAAGGATGGTGAAACCAACTTGACTCTGCGGTTCATTGCGCGGTTTTCAGCAGAATCGTTGGAAACCAATGGTTTTGATTCACCAAACGCTTGTACCGAAATACGTTCAGAATCTATTCCTTGCTCAGCAAAATACGACTTAACCGAATCCCCCCGCCTTTCTGATAGTTTCTGGTTGTAGCTATCGCTACCTTTGCTATCGGTATGACTTTCGATCACCAAAGCGGCTGACGGGTAGTGACTCAGTCGCTCCAGCATTGGCTGTAAACGCTCGGCCATGGCGGGCATCAATTCGGCTGAATCAAATTTGAAGTATACGGTGGAGTCGCTGCCGCCTAATTCCAATGAATACTCTTTTACTGTGATGATTTCTGCAAGTTGAGGCACTGTTGCGACTGCGACAGGCATAAGTTCTGGAACCGGTTGCTGTTGCCGACTGATAGGTTCAGCTGATCGCCCAAATCGCCAGTGAAGGCCTAGAGAAAGAGTATGTAAGGTGGCGCCGCCGGTATCCGTTCCCCCTACGAGCGGGGTAAAACGATATTTAGCGGAGGCAATCCAATCAGAACTGAGGTCGTATTCCCAACCTAATGCCAGAGTTGGAGAAACACCTGTATCTTTGCGAGAAAGTGGCTGGCCGTACTCTGCTCCTTCATCTTTTGTACGCCATGCCATGGCTCCGAGGCTGAGCGCAATACTATGTCTGTCAGCAACTTTGAACAAATATCCGCCGGACAAATCCAGCGAATGTAGGCTGCCCTCGTAGGGAGAAACTTGCTGCGGATTCTGTAAAGCCGGGTAATCCGCGTGATAGCGGCCTAGATAGTGGTAACCGGCTTCCAGATAGTAGGGCAAATTGAATTGGTACCGATATAGCGCGGATATGCCCGGTGATGTTTTGTCACAATTCAGATGATGAGGCTGACAGGCATCATCGGCATAAGTCCAGTCTGCCTCTATCCCTATCCGTTGCGTACTGGCAATACTAAAAGATGGGTAGATTAACGAACTGACGAGAAGCGAATTGGCAATACTAGTGGTGCATTTAATTATTTTTTTGGTAACCATCGAAAGTTCCCTTATTCCGATACGGTATACCATTAAAGCTAGATCTAATTTTTGAGAATGCCATAATATATGATGCGGTAAAGCGTTGCTTGCGATCACATATTTGAACTGAATTGTATGAAATTAAAATTAATTACTCTTTTGGTTTAGAACCCTTACTTTAAATAAGTTTAATTTTTACAATAAATGAACCTATATTTTGTGTGTGAATATTCCATATCAAGTTATCTTCCAGGTTTGAATAAAATTAACTTATAAGGTTTTCTTGAAATGTTTTTTGTTGTGTTCTATGTGTAAATGATAGATTGGTTAATATAGAGGTTTTGTATGGATATCCGGATCTAAATTTAACTTAAGCAGACACTATTTATTCGTATCAGTATCAGGATGTGATGGCTTACCGTTGATTATCTGCTCAGACACCACTTGTTCTATCGCATCTCGCAGTTTCTCTAACCTGACTGGTTTGGCAATAAAGCCCTGCATTCCGGCTGTCTGACAGAGTTGTTTATCTGTATCCATTGCGTGTGCGGTAAGCGCTATTATAGGGGTTAAGATATTGAATTTTCTAATCTCTTTTGTCGCCGTAATGCCGTCCATAATTGGCATCGAAATATCCATAAGTACAATATCGATGCCAGTGAGGTGGTTATTCTCAGCAAATTTGACGGCTTCAAATCCATTTTCCAGAATAGTGACATTGTAACCGAGTCGTTCCAGCAATAATTTAATGACCATCTGATTAGATTTAGTATCTTCAACCAGTAACACATTTAGTCGCGGGTATGAGGTATTTTGATTGTCATCCGTTTTGGCTGGTTTTTTGGTCGAATCTGGCAAACTACTGGTAGGAATACTGACCGAAAATATCGATCCCCTACCCGGTTTACTGGCTACTGTTATTTCACCATTCATTAAATCAACCAAATGTTTCGTGATCGCAAGGCCAAGACCTGTGCCACCAAATTGTCGAGTTACTGTATTATCGACTTGTTGAAAAGGCTTGAACAATAATTTTAACTGTTCTTCGCTAATTCCAATACCGGTATCAGAAACCTTTATTTCTAACTGGCTATTATTGAATTCTATTGTGAGTTGAACCTCGCCTCCTTGAGTAAACTTGACAGCATTCCCCAATAAATTAAAAACAATTTGCGAGAAACGCGTTGGATCAAGCCAATAAAAGTGGTGTTCGAGTACGCGAGATTCAAATCTGAAATCGAGTCTTCGGGCCAGACACAATTTGGAGAAATGCTCGACAGTTGGCTTGAGTACCGTATCTAAGTTCACCCACTGATGATCCAGTTTGAAATGGCCTGACTCGACTTTGGTCAGATCGAGGATGTCGTTAATCAAGACCAATAAAAGTTCAGCCGAGGATGCCATCTGCTCCAACACCGGTCGGTTTTTGCTGCTGGTTTGTTCATCGCTTTTCATGACATCGATGTAACCAAGAATAGTATTCAGCGGTGTCCGCAATTCGTGACTCATCATCGCGAGAAACTGTGATTTTGCTTGGTTGGCTTCTTCCGCTTTCTGCTGTGCCTGCTGTAATTGGTGAGTTTTGATCGAAACCAGTTTCTGCAATTCTGCTTTATGTTCGATATCGACTATCGCTCTTTCGATCAATGGCCGGAAGCGAGCCAGTGTATCTCTGGTACTCAGATCAAAACGACCGCGCTGGCGTGCCAATAGTAAGATTACAGACTGGGACGCCTGGGCATTAACCCCAGTAACGATAGCAGAGCGGATTTCATCTCTGACAAATGCATTCAGTGTATTGAATTCCGGAAGATTTTCCGGTTCAAACAACACAATACAATCTCCGTTCAGTACCCGTTCAAACTTGCTGTTGCACTGCCAACGATGATGCAAAAATACCTGGTTCGTGGTGAGATAGGTATCAAAATCTGAGCCGTTGTTATCGCGGGAAAGAACCAAAAAGTCATCAAACTGAATATAGCCGGCAAGAACCTTATTCAGCTCTTCAAATATCTGATGCTTATTGGTCGCGACAGAAATAGCAGAGATCGCGTCCAGGATAGAACGGTTCTCTCTGGCAAGTTGCTCTTCGCGCTGCTGGCTTCTTTTCAGCTCCAGCATCACTTCATTGAGATGTTCTTTTTGGTTGTCGTACATAAGCTATCAGTGGGTGGAATGAAAAATTGCAGTTGTCACCATTAGATTACCATGGCCATTTTCACCGCCGATAAATCTACCTTGCTCACCAAAAGTGAATGGGCAGATAAACGGAACCTTACCCATGATTTTAGCGATTTGTTCATATGTTGTTTGCAAATCATCACCCAACAAACGCATTGGTCCTGCACATATAATACACACAGCGCCCAATTTATTCATACCGAGAGGGTTATCCCGATGAGCTTCGGCCAGCACTCTGGCCGGACGGCTGATTAGTTGCTCACGGTTACCGGACATCAGGGTAATTTCATCACCTTCATTTATATTGGTAAATAGATGTAAGCCATTGTTATTACTCTTCCGAATTGGATGAGACAGTTTGTAATACTGCTGTTGTTTTGTAAATTCACCGGCAATTCGGCCGATGGGATACTGAGTGACCAACTCAAAAACAAACTCTTCTGGCACATCAACACCTGCATGGTCACTGATCCATTCGCGGTAAACTCGCTCAGCAGGTAGATGGTCTATTTCTATTAGTTCACGGCCACTGGCTTTGGTGACAGTTCCAGAAAATTCTGTTGGAGAGAAGCCTCCGCTAAATCCGGTCGATATTTTGTCTGAAGGATAAAATACCATTAGGGCCATGCCGTTAGAGCTGACTCCCAACTCAGAGAATACTGACCAATTGCCTTCTATTTCGGCGTCAGCTGCACTTCCGCCGATAATGGGGATCGCGGTGTGCAGCCGGCCATCAATGGCATCGATGATGGATTCCTCACTCCCCGGTGTAGCATGCAGCATGATAAAACTGGGCAATTCACCGACTCGATCAGCTTGCTCAATAGCACTTTCCAATGCCTTTATGGCCGCGATATCGATAGGTTGCTGGCTGTCGAAATTGATTAACCCCGTACCGTACGCACTCAGGCCTTCATCATATATAAGTAACAGACCGATAACAGGCCCCTGATGGATACCCCGCTCAGTTAGTAGCGCACCACATGTGCTACAACCGATAGTTGCGACATTAGGGAGACGCTGAGTGAGGTATTTCTGGATTTGCAGCGGAGAATAATCGCTAGTGTAATAGCAGACCACGCTGGCTAAGGATGTATGGTCGACGCCAGACAACAGGTCTTCCAGCGCCTCCGGTCCATCCGTCTTTTGGGATACTCGGGTCTCTATTTGCATAAGATTCTAGCCAATTCAACAAGTTATTGTCTTATACCTAATTCTTGCGCGATTTTACAGAATACTTGCATGTTAAGACTGAATAACGTGACTACATTTGAACTTTTACTCGACTAGCTTGGTTTTCAGGCCCTGAAATTTCTAACTCTAAGGTATTAACGGCTGGATCAGTGTCAATTATCCATTCTGTGGATGAACGCTTAGTGATCTCCATCTCGTTTTTGCTAATTATGACCATTCCGCTGTTATTTGCGCTTAAATGGATATTAGTTGCGGTTTTCTCAATTTTAAACTCAGTGGAGTGAACCTTGAAGGTACACATAACATCCGCTTTGCAATTGATAAATAATGGTGATTGGTACGTTAGCGTGCGCCATGAGAATGCAATGATCAATATCACAAGTGTGACACTGATTTGTACCAAACGCCCTCTGGTAAGCTTTAGAGCAGCCATTAAAATGTGTTCTCCATGTAACAAAGTTCAAATTTTTGACATTAATGCTCAAAACCTGAACAACTGTAAGGTTACTATACTGTCATTGACTTGTTAATTGCAGTATAGTTGTCGCCTGAAAATGCCACTTTTTTTTAAAATCGGCAAGGACGTTGGCTAGTAATTAAGGCTTAATTTTCTTAAGGATTTGGGTGGCATTACGACTTCTGTCGTGTTGGAAAGTAAAGTGTAGTTAATTAAAAATTGGAAGCATGCAAATGAGCCAAGAAAAGCAGCTTGAACAAAACTACAACTATACGGTCGTTCGTCAGTTTACCCTGGTTACCATACTGTGGGGAATTGTCGGCATGGCTGTTGGTGTTTTGATTGCCGCTCAACTAGTATGGCCACAGCTCAACTTTGATACGCCGTGGTTGACGTACAGTCGCTTACGTCCACTGCATACTAATGCGGTTATTTTTGCGTTTGGTACCAGTGCCTTGTTCGCAACATCTTATTATGTTGTTCAACGTACCTGCCAAACTCGTTTATTTGGTGGCCCTCTTGTTCCATTTACCTTCTGGGGATGGCAAGCGATTATCCTGTCTGCCGCAATTTCTTTGCCACTGGGTTACACCTCGGGTAAAGAGTACGCAGAACTGGAATGGCCTATCGATATTGCCATTGCACTAGTGTGGGTAGCTTACGCAGTCGTGTTCTTCGGAACATTAATCAAGCGTAAAACTTCGCATATCTACGTAGCCAACTGGTTCTTCGGTGCCTTTATTATCACTGTTGCTGTATTGCACATTGTTAACAGTATGGCTATTCCAGTCAGTGCAGGTAAATCGTATTCGATTTACTCCGGCGCTGTCGATGCCATGGTCCAATGGTGGTACGGTCACAACGCAGTAGGTTTCCTTTTGACCGCTGGCTTCCTGGGTATGATGTACTACTTCGTGCCTAAGCAAGCTGAGCGTCCAGTTTATTCATACCGCCTGTCTATCGTCCACTTCTGGGCGTTGGTATCTCTGTATATCTGGGCTGGTCCACACCACTTGCACTACACTGCTCTGCCAGACTGGACTCAGTCTCTGGGTATGGTGATGTCTCTGGTACTGTTCGCACCTTCTTGGGGTGGTATGATCAACGGTATCATGACTCTGTCTGGTGCGTGGCATAAACTGCGTTACGACCCTATCCTGCGTTTCCTCATCGTTTCTCTTTCTTTCTACGGCATGTCGACCTTCGAAGGTCCAATGATGTCTATTAAGACTGTGAATGCCCTGTCCCACTACACTGACTGGACGATCGGTCACGTACACTCAGGTGCTCTGGGTTGGGTTGCGATGGTATCTATCGGTTCTGTATACCACTTGATACCACGTCTGTTCGGCCAGGAACGCATGTACTCAGTTGGTCTGATTAATGCTCACTTCTGGTTGGCAACAATTGGTACGGTTCTGTACATCGTTGCGATGTGGATTTCAGGCGTAATGCAAGGTCTGATGTGGCGCGCCGTTAACTCAGACGGTACGTTAACTTACAGCTTCGTTGAATCTGTACAGGCGTCTTACCCATTCTATACGGTTCGTTTCATTGGTGGTTTCATCTTCCTGGCAGGTATGTTCCTAATGGCATACAACGCTTATAAGACCATCACTGCACCAAAAGATAGCTTAAAAGCTATTCAGCAACCGGCATAAGGAGATTTAAAGAATGAGTTCTAATTCTAACAATCGCCACGAAGTTGTTGAACGCAATGTCGGTTTGCTCGCGATTTGTATCGTTTTCGCCATCAGTCTGGGTGCTTTGGTAGAAATCACTCCGTTGATCTTCCAAAAACAAACAACTGAACCAGTTGAGAACCTTCGTCCGTATACAGCTTTAGAGTTGGAAGGTCGTGACATTTACATCCGTGAAGGTTGTAACGTATGTCACAGCCAGATGATTCGTCCGTTCCGTGCGGAAACTGAACGTTATGGTCACTACTCTGTAGCTGGCGAAAGCGTTTGGGAACACCCATTCCTGTGGGGTTCTAAGCGTACTGGTCCGGATTTGGCTCGCGTAGGTGGTCGTTACTCAGATGAGTGGCACCGTGTCCACCTGATGGATCCACGTGAACTGGTTCCAGAGTCTAATATGCCTGGCTTCCCATGGCTGGCTGAAAACATGCTGGACGGTAAGCACACCCAACAGAAGCTGGAACTATTCCGCAATCAGTTTGGTGTACCTTACACAGACGAAGACATAGCTAACGCGACGAAAGTAGTTGAAGGAAAGTCAGAGATGGATGCCATCATCGCTTACCTTCAGTCTCTTGGTCACGCAATGAAGTAAGGGGTAATTATGGATATCGGTACTTTTCACAGTATTTGGACCGTATTGCTATTCGTTTGCTTTATCGGTGTCGTGTGGTGGGCTTACGGTAAAAGTCGTAAGTCCCGCTTCGACGAGGCGGCCAACCTTGTTTTTGCCGATGAACAGCAAGCCCCGACTAAAGAACAAGGAGTGACTAAGTAATGACTACATTTTGGAGTCTTTGGATCATCGTAATTACCGTAGGTACATTACTTGGCTGTGCTGCCGTCCTTTACTGGTGCCTGAAAGATAAAATGGGCGTCGAAGAAGGTGCAGACATGGGCCACGAGTACGACGGTATTCGCGAGCTGAACAACCCACTGCCAAAGTGGTGGACTTATCTATTTATCGGTACGTTTGTTTTTGCCGCTATCTATCTGACCCTGTATCCAGGTTTGGGTAATTTCAAAGGCGTTCTAGGCTGGCAGAGTTCTGACCAGACAGTTCGTTCTCTGGCAGAATCTAAAGCGTCTGTAGCAGCCGCGCAAGATAACAAACAGCTGGTGCAATACGCAAAAGAGCTGGATGATGCTGAAGCATATTTTGGTGAAGCATTCAAACGTCTGGCGTATGTGGAAGGCTCTAATGACCTTAGACCTATTCCTCAGATCGCAGCTGATTCTGAAGCAGTAAAAGTAGGTCAACGTTTGTTCCTGCAAAACTGTTCTCAGTGTCACGGCTCTGATGCGCGCGGTCAGCGTGGCTTCCCTAACCTGACCGACGATGCATGGCTGTATGGTGGTGAGCCAGAAGCTATCGTTACCACTATCGTGAATGGGCGTGTTGGTCAAATGCCTTCGTGGATTGATGCTTTTGGCGAAGATGGCGTTCAGGAAGTAGTAAGCTACACCCTGAGCCTGTCTGGCCGTAAAGTAAATGCACGTGAAGCTGAAGCGGGTAAAGCTCGATTCGTCGTCTGTGCAGCATGTCACGGTACTGATGGTAAAGGTAACCCAGCAGTGGGTGCACCAGATCTGACAGACAATGATTGGCTGTTCGGTGGTTCTCGCGCTGACGTGACTGAAACTGTAACTAATGGTCGTTCCGGCGTGATGCCAGCATGGAAAGACATACTGGGTGAAGATAAAATCCAGTTGGTTGCAGCTTACGTCTGGAGCCTGAGCAATTCCGATAATAAGTAACAATTCTAAAACAGCCCCTATCAAAGGGGCTGTCTTTTCTATACATTTAGCCTATCTTCTTTTTCGTTGTAGAGAACTTTTTTATGGTAAAGCCTTGGTATAAACAATTCTGGCCGTGGTTCCTGATTATTCTTCCATTGACAGTCGTTGTCTGGACACTGATTACAGTCTACGTTTTTTCGCAGAATTCAGTCTCTTTGGTCACTGAGGATTACTATAAAAAAGGTAAAGGCATCAACGTAGACCTTTCAAAAATTAACGTTGCCAAAGAGCTTGGACTGAAAGCCACCATCCAATCTCAGGATAATGCCGTGGTGATCCGATTGGATAAAGGCAAGTTAGAACACTACCCTGCGGTCAAGGCGATGTTTGCTCATCGCACCCTTGCGGATCGTGATTTTTCGCAGCTGATCACAGCTGATGCCAAAGGCAATTATCGCCTTACTCTGACTGAGCCACTGCAAGGTCCGTGGTTTATTGAACTTACTCCACACGATGAGCTCTGGTTAGTACAAGGCCGGGTGAACTTCCCATCTTCCATCGCTATCGAGCTCAATAACTAAACGCTATGTGTGAATCGTGTTATCACTGCGGTGAAGAGGTACCAGCAGACACGGACTACAAAGTCGAAATACTGGGTGAGATCCGTGATATGTGTTGCCCCGGCTGTCAAACAGTGGCGCAAACTATCGTCGACAGTGGCCTGGTCTCTTACTACCAATATCGCACTGCTCCCGCAGAAAAGGCTGATTTAGTTCCAGAACAACTCCAGGCGTTGATCCATTATGACAATGAAGACGTGCAAGCCGAGTTTGTCCGAAATCAGGACGATAGCGGACAATGAAGACGTGCAAGCCGAGTTTGTCCGAAATCAGGACGATAGCGCCGAGGTCACCTTGTCTTTAGAAGGCGTGTCTTGCGCTGCTTGCGCCTGGCTTATCGAGAAGCAAGTTGCCAATAAACCAGGCGTGCTGTCTGTCAGGGTTAATACTACCACCAACCGCGCGCTGCTTAGCTGGGACAAGTCTAAAACCCGATTAAGCGAACTATTATCCGTTATTCATAAACTGGGTTACAAAGCGGCCCCGTTTGAAGCCGATCAACAAGAAGCCTCTTACCATCAGGCAATGAAACAATACCTGTATCGTCTTGGTATTGCTGGCCTTGCCACAATGCAGGTGATGATGTTGGCGGTTGCGCTGTATCTGGAAGTGTTTGGTGATTTGGACACGGAGTTTAAAAATTACTTTCGCTGGGTCAGTTTGATTTTCGCCACACCGGTGCTGCTCTACTCGGCGCTGCCGTTTTATATCAATGCCTGGCGCAGTATTAAAGGCCGAACCTTGGGCATGGATGTTCCGGTTTCACTGGCATTGATCTTTGCCTATGTTGCCAGTCTTATCGCTACCGTTACGCAGCAGGGTGAAGTGTTCTTTGAATCGATTTCCATGTTCACTTTCTTCCTATTGGTTGGGCGTTATCTGGAAATGCGCGCCAGACGCAAAGCTGCAGCGGCGAGTGGTAACCTGCTCAAGTTAATCCCCGCAATCGCCACGAAACTGGACGGTGAGCAGATCCCGGTGAAGTCCCTCAAGGTTGGCGATAAGATTCGTGTCCTTCCGGGCGAACATATCCCGGCAGACGGAAGAATACTGAGTAATCGGGTTCATATTGACGAATCAATGTTGACCGGTGAGTCGGTTCCAGTCGCGAAACAAGCCAATGACACGGTGTTTGCCGGTACCTTGAATGGTGAAGAAGCATTTGAGCTTGAAGTGCTCGCCCTTAAGGCTGACTCAGTTATTTCTAACATTGTCCGCCTGCAGGATGCCGCTCAGCTATCGAAACCCAAGCTTGCCGAAATTGCCGACGTGGTCGCGCGTTATTTTGTTGCTGTCATCCTGATTATTGCTGCAGGCACCTGGCTTTATTGGCATCAGCACCAGCCAGATGATGCGTTCTGGATCATGTTGTCGGTCCTGGTTGCAACCTGCCCCTGTGCATTATCACTGGCTACGCCAACTGCGATTACCTGTGCTACGTCCAGAATGGGTAACTTTGGCATCTTATTGCGTAAAAGCCACGTGTTTGAAACCCTGTGTAAAGTGAACCATCTTGTGGTCGACAAAACCGGCACACTGACTCAGGGAAAAATCGAGCTGCAGCAGGTCACTACTTTTCACAACCAGGACGAAAATACCGTACTGTCTCTGGCGGCGGCACTTGAATCCCATGCCAACCACCCTATCGCAAAAGCCTTTGCCAAATATGAAGACGCAGCTGTAGACGTCGAGCAGATAGAAAACGTCATTGGTAGCGGAGTTCAAGGCACCTATCAGGGTAAACTGGTAAAAATCGGCAGCGCAGAATTTATTCAGCCAGACGCTGACAACATTGTAGCTAACGGCATCTATCTGTCGGTAGATGGTCAGCATCAGGCGACGTTTGTTTATCACGATCCGGTCCGGAAAGAATCCGCTCAACTGATCAGCCAGTTCCGCCAAGCCGGTATGAAAGTAACCCTACTCACGGGCGATACAGAGCAGAACGCGCTGCCCATTGCAGAGCAGTTTGGCATAGAGCATGTTATTGCCAGCGCAAAACCGCAGGACAAACTGTCTTACCTTAAGCAGCTTCCTTCCGACGACATTAGTATGATGATCGGCGATGGCATCAACGATGCCCCTACTCTTGCCGGGGCCCATCTATCCGTTGCGATGGGCGGCGGCACTGACGTTGCAAAAGCTTCTGCGGATATGGTCCTGCTTGGCGACAACTTGGCTAATTTGCTAGAAGCACGTAAACTGGCACTGCAAACCAGATCAATCATCAGGCAGAATCTGGCGTGGTCATTGGGCTACAATGTGTTGATTTTGCCTCTGGCCGTTTCAGGTTTAGTGGCCCCCTATTTTGCCGTAGTGGGTATGTCCGCCAGTTCTATTATTGTCGTGTCTAATTCGTTGCGGCTGCTCAAAAATCAAGGTTGAACATGGAAAGTCTCTACATCTTAATTCCAATTGCTATCGTACTGGTTTGTGTTGCCGTGGCGATATTTCTATGGGCGGTAAAAAACGAGCAGTTTGAAGATTTAGAACGTCAGGGACACAGTATTCTGTTTGATGAAGATCAGCAGAACAAGGATCAGCACAAATGACACCAGACTGGCTGGGAGCGTTTGTCGTCGGCCTGCTTGGTTCAGGTCACTGCATGGGAATGTGTGGTGGCATCGCTTCCATGCTGTCGCTTGGCAGCAACAAACCATCAGCGGCTGTGCCGATCTATTACAATTTTGGCCGAATTGTAAGCTACTGCTTTGTTGGTGCCCTGGTTGGCGGAACCGTGGCGTCGGTCGCCGAATTCAGCAACGTAAACCAGGTGCTGGTCTGGCTTCGCTTATTAGCGGCACTGCTGATGATCGTTTTAGCTTGCTATATCGGACGTTGGTGGTTCGGTCTGTTAACCATAGAAAAGGTCGGCCAGTCACTCTGGCGCTTCATTTCTCCCGTTGGCAAACGCTTTTTGCCAATTAAAGCCCCCATACACGCGCTGCCATTTGGTTTTATCTGGGGATGGTTACCTTGTGGATTAGTCTATTCGACGTTGACCTGGTCAGCGGTGTCAGGTAGTGCAACCAATGGTGCCTTGGTGATGGCGGCGTTTGGGTTAGGCACTTTACCAGCAATGCTTCTTGTCGGGTACGGAGCTTCTAAATTTTCACAGCTACAGCAGTCAAAGGTATTTAGAAACTCGGCCGCAATTGTACTACTTATCTATGGTGTTTATACCGCCGTGAACGCGGTAAAAATTTTGCTAAACATGAGTTAGATAATTGTGCCACATCGCCTTTTTGCCCTACCTTTTAGGGGTAATGGGTGCTAAAATATTGACGTACATCAAATCGTGAAAGGTTATTATGATTTCTGAAAAGCCGGCGACAAAACGAATTCAATCAGGGGGTTGCGCCATCCACTGTCAGGATTGCAGCATCAGCCAATTGTGTATTCCTTTTACGCTTAATGAGTCTGAACTGGACCAGTTAGATCAAATTATTGAGCGTAAAAAGCCGATTCAAAAAGGACAGGAGCTTTTCAAAGCGGGTGACGAATTGAAATCGCTCTATGCGATTCGTTCAGGCACGATAAAAAGCTACACCATTACAGAGCAAGGTGATGAACAGATCACTGCGTTCCACCTGGCGGGCGATTTAGTTGGCTTTGATGCCATCACTTCTGATATGCACCCTAGTTTCGCGCAAGCACTGGAAACTTCTATGGTCTGTGAAATTCCATACGAAATCCTGGATGACTTGTCAGGCAAAATGCCTAAGCTTCGTCAGCAAATTATGCGCTTGATGAGTAACGAGATTAAAGGTGATCAGGAAATGATCCTGTTGCTGTCAAAGAAAAACGCCGAAGAGAGACTGGCTGCATTTTTATACAACCTATCTACCCGTTTCTCCCAGCGTGGTTTTAGTCCAAGAGAGTTTCGTCTTACCATGACCCGTGGTGATATCGGTAACTATCTGGGTTTAACGGTTGAAACGATCAGCCGTCTGCTTGGCCGTTTCCAAAAATCAGACATCCTGAGCGTTAAAGGCAAATATATCACTATTCTGGACCATGACGCGCTGATGGATCTGGCTGGTGTGTCAAAAGAATCTTAATAACATCAATGATGTAGCTCAAAAATGAGCTACATCATACTTCTTCCCTTCCTACTGCACTTTTGCTAATAATCTCCAGCCAACTAGGCTAAAGTATTCATAGGATCCTCCTCATCTCTAAGGAGTCTATATGAGTATCTATAACAAGATTCTGGCAGTCGCAGACATCAACAAAGATGAACAACCCGCCCTGGCGCGTGCGATACAACTGGCTGAAAAGAGCCGCTCTCGCAGTCACGTGACTTTCTTTCTGTCTATTTACGATTTTTCCTATGACATGACCTCTATGCTATCGATAGATGAGCGTGATGCCATGCGCAGAGGCGTGATTCAGCAGCGTGAGGAGTGGATGAGGTCAGTAGCCAAACCTTACGTTAGCGAAGATATAGATTTTGAAGTTAAAGTGGTATGGCACAATCGCCCTTATGAAGCGATCATCGCTGAAGTGTTTGCCGGCGAACACGATATCCTGATTAAAGCGACCCGTAAGCACGATGTGCTGGAGTCGGTCATCTTTACCCCGACAGACTGGCACCTATTGCGTAAATGTCCTTGCCCGGTATTACTGGTTAAAAATTCTGACTGGCCGGAAGATGCCAGCATTCTGGCTTCGGTCCATGTTGGTTCTGAAAATGACACTCACCTTGACCTCAATGATCGAATGGTGGAGCAACTTAAAAGCCTCTGTGAACGGTTAGGCGCCAAACCCTATCTGGTAAACGCTTATCCTGTAACTCCAGCCAATATCACCATTGAACTGCCCGAGTTTGACCCGGCAATGTATACCGACGCGGTGCGAGGTCATCACCTTACTGCGATGAAGGCACTACGACAAAAACACGGCTTAAATGAAGATCAGACCCTGGTCGATCAAGGTCTACCTGAAGACATTATTCCTCAGGCAGCAGAGAGTTATAACGCAGCGATGGTGATCATAGGTACTACCGGACGAACTGGTCTGTCTGCGGTATTCATCGGTAATACTGCCGAGCACGTCATCGATAAGATTAACTGCGATGTTCTCGCGCTAAAACCTCAGGGCTACATTAGCCCGCTGGATCCCAAAACCGCCACCTGACCATTACTGATTTCCCCTTCACTACGAAGGGGAAATTTTTACCACAAACTCTATTATCGCTGGCATCTGGCGTATTTATCCGTATCATACCCACTTCTTTTTTGTATAGAAGTACGATTGAAACGGCAAGCGAATGACAGAGCAAACTCAAGAGCGCAGTAAGGCGCAGCAATACAACTTCAACAAACTGCAGAAACGGATCCGTCGTAATACCGGTCAGGCTATCCAGGATTTCAATATGATTGAAGATGGCGACCGTATTATGGTCTGCCTGTCCGGAGGCAAAGACAGCTTTACTTTGCTGGACATGTTGATGAGTTTGCAGAAAAGTGCCCCGATTTCATTCAGCTTAATCGCGGTAAACCTGGATCAGAAACAACCGGGTTTTCCTGAGCATATTTTGCCTGAGTACCTCGACCAATTAGGTGTAGAGTACAAAATTGTCGAAGAAGATACCTACTCTATCGTTCAAGACAAGATCCCTGAAGGTAAAACCACTTGTTCACTCTGCTCGCGCCTGCGTCGCGGCATTCTGTACCGCACCGCTAAAGAGCTGGGCGCGACAAAAATTGCCCTAGGCCACCACCGCGATGACATCCTTGAAACGCTGTTTTTGAACATGTTCCACGGCGGAAAAATGAAAGCCATGCCACCAAAACTGGTGTCAGATAATGGCGAGCACGTTGTGATTCGTCCGCTGGCCTATTGCCGTGAAAAAGACATCATCAAATATTCTGAGCTGCGCGAATACCCGATTATTCCGTGTAACCTGTGTGGATCGCAGCCTAACCTTCAGCGCCAAGCCATCAAGCAGATGCTGAATGACTGGGACAAACGCTATCCAGGCCGAATCGAAACCATGTTCCGGGCAATGCAGAATGTGGTCCCAAGCCACCTGGCTGATTTCGAACTGTTCGATTTTAAGTCGATTGATAAAGACTCTGGCGTCATCAACGGCGGCGATATCGGCTTTGATAAAGAAGAGATGCCGACAGCATCAGATTTCCAGGAAGCCGAAGATGTGCAGAGCTTTGATCCTAAGCTGGCTCTGGATGTAACCAACATCTAGTTTCACCATTTAGAGAAACAAAAAGGGGCGAATATCGCCCCTTTTTGTTTTGCAGTCGATCTACTTGCGCGCGTCTGGTAAGTACGGCAACACCCTGATAGTGCTTGCAGGCAGGGTGATATAACCTCCCTTACCGATTTCATCTAAGGTGATTTGGGCTTTGCCATTGATAAGCTCAGCAACTTTTCCATTGGAAAACTCGATTACCCCTTCAGTCTTAGCGGGGAATTCAAATGTCAGCCCTTCGACTTCCGGAGTAAACCAGCTGGCAAACATTCCACCCAGGCCTTCTAACAGTGCCTGCATTTGTGGCAATAAGTTGGCCATCTGCTGATCTGTCACTTTCCCGTCGAACTGTTGTCGCGCCATCACTACCGTGGAAAAATCACAGCGCAAATCTTGCGGCGTACGTACAAACACTAACGGGTTGGCTTGTTTGAGGTTGTTATCCAGTGGTAACAGCAGCTCTTTGCTAGGAGCCACTTTAAGCTCCTCGTAATGCTGTTCTTTCTCCATCCAGGCTTTTTCAATCTCACAAAGCTGTTTGGATTGCGCGTTAACAAAAAAGATACCAACTTTTACATCGTCGTGTCCTTCCTCTACATTATTCTTCAACTGACTGAATAACTTAGAGTAGGTAAACATATATTCTTGCGCACTCGCAGGTACGGCACTCAACAGGCTCAAACCCGTCAGTAAAACGGTGGTAATTTTATTCATTATTGTGGGTTTCCCAATGACTTTGGTTGTGGCGAATCATAGCTTTCAGGTCATTGACGTAATCGAGACCTCGCTCCGAGTATTTAAGCAGCCCGTCAGTGAGATGGAGGGCAGATTCAGTGCCTAGAAGATCTTTGCCTTGTTCAACTAATGCTTCCCGTAACTGGCGAAGCTCCTGATAGGCGGCGTTGCGGTTCACATTCATGAAATAGTTGTGAATAGACTGCTGAGCGGACTTAAATTTGGCGACTTCGTGCGTCATGCCCTCTACCCGGCTTAAAGGCACTAAGCCACACCCTTGCTGATAACACCACTGACCGAAGTAGTTGTTACCCTGCCTGGCAAATCGTGACGTACCCCAGGCCGATTCGTTAGCGGCTTGAGTCAGAACCAGCGGATACGGGATCACATTGACTCGCACGAGCATTTCGTCAAACCAGTCTAAAGAGAACTCATTCTTCTCGATTGGTAAGTCATATTTGCGCGCCAGACGATTTAGCTGTTTAGTCTGTTTGTCCGATAGCTTGCTTTGCTGAAAACTCTTTTTGGCCCCGTCAAGTACGCTACGTTCTTGCAGAATGCGCTGGTTCTCGTAAGCCACTCCAGGCAGCAAGAATCCAAAAAATGCACTCTTCTTTTCATTCACGTCACTAAAGGACGAGAAATCGGGCGCCTCTCCTACCGGATGACCATCAAGGTCTTGCAGATAGTCCACTCGATCACGGGTAGAAACATCCGCCGTGACCTGATAACGATAAAAGCTACAACTGGCCAGCAACACGGTAGTGGCCAGGAGCAATAATTCTGTTTTACGCATCGAAAGTCTGTGATTGATTGTTGTCGTGGTTGCGTGGCGGCTGGTCATTATCGTCGTCGCTATGGTTATCCTTAGCCACAATTTTTAGTTTTATACCAAACATATTGCGGTAGATAATGCCCTTCGCATGGAAAAATAGTGGCAGCACTATAATTAGGCCAATGCCATAAAACATGGCAGCCAGAACGAATAATAACATCAATATCAGATAGATACCTGCAATCGCAAACAATTTTTTATTGACTGCACGCAGAGACAACAGCAGAGACTGCATTGGCGTAATGCGTTTTTCACAAATCAGTAAAATGGCATTGCTGAACGCCAGTGACAGATACATTGAAAGAAATGGCACCAACATTCCGGCAATTCCCTGCAGCACCAGACTGAAGAGCGTCGCAATGATCACCGGAATGGTGAATTGAAGTCCCTTTCCGATATGACCTAAACGGGTGGATAGACCGGCGGAATGGCTCATCGCCATTAAGCTGATACCAGCGTAAATGGGGGCACTGATCACTTCATAGCTGAAGTTCGCAACAAAAATCGCCTGAATGATAGACTGATCAAACAGTTGCGGATCTTGGATGGCATCTAATAATCGCGCTGCGTCTCCCAGTTGTAACTCTAGTGCGATATAGAATATAGCCACTTGGACCGCCATGAGGATAATGATGGCCGGTGAAAATGACCAGAAATGCTTTATGGTATTCTTCCAGGCTTCACCAAGCACTTCGGTGACTTTTAGCTGGTACTTGCCAGACAACGCCTGATCTATCGACCCGCCGAGGTTAAAGTCTTGTTCAATTTCTTTATTCATCTATCCTTTCCAAGGTATGACTGTAATGTTCAACTTAGTCGTTGATATATTATGCGCCATTATACTTAAATGCACCTTGCGCCAAAATCCGATCTACACGTTTCGATACTTTTAACTGTTAATTGAGCAATATTTCGACAGCTTTACTTTACAATCAGCCACTTCAGCCAGTTCGTATATCGATGCTAACTGATTGAACTTGAAAATACAGTCAACGTGAATGATTATGGTAGAACTAATATAACTGCTCTAATCAACGCAATGATGAACACTTTTGATATGCAGCTTGGCATGTCAGTCGAATCAAATAGAAAGTGAAGTAGATTTAATGAAACAACGCGTACTTGCCGCACTTTTCTGTACCTGCGCTCTGTCGACAGGCTCTGCATTTGCCGCCGAGCCTGTATTGAATTTTTATAATTGGTCAGACTATATCCCGAGTGAGATATTGGATGACTTTAGTGAGCAAACTGGCATTAAAGTCATCTACTCCACATACGATAACAATGAGTCGATGTACGACAGTTTGCTCAACAATCCCACCGCGTACGATTTAGTCATTCCGTCGAGCTATTATGTCTCTTTAATGCGGCGCGAGGGGCTATTGCTACCACTGGACAAATCAAGACTATCTAACTTTGAACAGTTAGATCCGCAGTATCTGAATAAATCATTTGATCCGAACAATCAGTTTTCAGTTCCGTATGTTTGGGGAGCGACCGGCATCGGTGTCAATGCCGATATGCTAAACGCACAGTCAATCAGTAACTGGGCAGATCTGTGGGATCAGAAATGGGAAAGCCAGCTGATTTTATTAGATGACGCGCGTGAGGTGTTTCATATTGCTCTGGTGAAACTTGGCTTTTCGCCCAATACCCAAGATCCGGAACAAATCAAAGCGGCCTACCAAGAGCTACGTAACTTACTGCCGAATGTTTTAATGTTTAATTCTCAGTATCCTTCAGCCTCATTCCTGTCAGGTGAAGTTTCGCTGGGGATGTTATGGAGTGGTTCTGCATACAGGGCGCGTCAGGATGGTTCACCTGTAAACATTATCTGGCCAGAAAACGGCACCATATTGTGGATGGACAGCCTGGTTATTCCTGCAGATGCACAAAACAAAGAAGCCGCCTACCAGATGATCAACTTTTTGCTTAAACCAGACAACGCAGCCAAAATCAGTCTGGAAATGGGTTATCCCTCACCTGTTAAAGGGGTAGATAAGCTGTTACCGCGAAACTTCCAGGAAGACGATCAGATTTATCCGCCGCTAAGGGTTATGGAAACCGGAATTTGGCAAGGCGATGTGGGGCCAGCGGTTGAGTTATACAACGATTATTATCAACAGCTTAAATCCGAGCTGGGTAAGCAGTAATGTTGCCCCCAATACGGGGGCTTGAAAAACGGGTGTTAAGCATGTTTTTGTTTTGGCCGCTGAGCGGACAAAATTTCTTCCACTAGCCTCGGCACTTCTACACTTGCTTTTCCGTAACGCTTTTCCTGAAATTCACTCTCTATAGCACTCGGTTCGAGGTTGATTTCTATTGAGTGGGCTCCATGCATTCGCGCATCGTGAACAAACCCGGCAGCCGGATAGACAACACCAGATGTGCCGATAGAGACAAACAGATCTGCGTTTTCCAGCGCATGATAGATGTCGCCCATTCTTAGTGGCATTTCGCCGAACCAAACTACATGTGGTCTGAGCTGGGCTGGCATCTGGCAGCAATGACATAAATCGCCGGTATGGATATCACCGAGCTCTTCGATTACCTGGTTGGAATGGCTGCAGCGAGCTTTGAGCAGTTCACCATGCATGTGAATTACGTTAGTGCTGCCGCCCCTTTCGTGCAGGTTATCGATATTCTGGGTGATTATGGTCACAGAACCTTCCAGCTCCTGCTCTAATCGCCCCAGAGCCTCGTGAGCTAGATTGGGATGAATAGTGGGATCTTGCAGCTTGCGCCGGCGCTGATTATAAAAATCCTGCACCAAGTCCGGATTACGATCAAAACCTTCTGGCGTTGCAACATCTTCGATATGGTGGTTTTCCCACAGCCCGTCCTGAGCACGGAAAGTCTGAATGCCGGATTCGGCTGAAATACCTGCTCCAGTCAGCACTACAACGTTACGATATGGAAAACTCATAACTCATCCCTGTCTAAAAACTACGTAATTTAGTTTAGCACCGACGCCAGGACAACAGTAGTTACAGGGAATACGACATAAGTCGAAGTACAGTACGTTTTAGTCACTTCTGTGAAGTAAAACGATAACAGGAGCGAGAATCGCTCCTGTGGGTTGAATTAATCTTCCGAAGTTGCGGAGATTTTGTGAATTGCCAAGTCTGCCCCGTTGTACTCATCTTCTTCAGATAGACGCAGGCCCATCACTTGGTGCACGACACCGTAGACCAGGTACGCTCCTACCACGGCTACTGCAATACCAATCAAGGTGCCCAGCAGTTGCACGGTGAAGCTCACTCCGCCGAGTCCGCCAAATGCAGACTGACCAAAGATACCTGCGGCAATACCACCCCAGGCACCACAAACACCGTGCAGTGGCCAGACACCCAGGACATCATCAATCTTGGTTTTCTGGACCAACGTAAACAAGTAAACAAACAGCGCGCCAGCAATGACACCGGTCGCCAGTGCACCAATTGGGTGCATTAGGTCTGATCCCGCACATACCGCGACCAAGCCAGCCAAAGGACCATTGTGAATAAAGCCAGGGTCATTCTTGCCGGCGATTAATGCAGCAACAATGCCCCCTACCATCGCCATTAATGAGTTCATCGCGACCAAGCCACTGATCCCTTCAATGGTCTGTGCTGACATCACGTTAAAACCAAACCAGCCAACACACAGAATCCAGGCACCAAGCGCCAGAAATGGAATGTTGGACGGAGCGAAGTTGGTGTGCTTACCCGCGCGAATCCGGCCTTTTCTCATACCAAGAAAGTAAACCGCTACCAGTGCAATCCAGCCGCCAACACCATGGACAACAACCGAGCCGGCAAAATCGTGGAACGTAGCGCCAAACTGAATTTCAAACCACTCTTGTAGGCCGTAGTTGCCATTCCAGATCAAGCCTTCAAAAAATGGGTAGATAAAACCGACCGTGAAAAAGGTCGCCACCAATATCGGGTAGAATCGCGCTCGCTCGGCGATACCGCCAGACACAATCGCCGGAATAGCAGCAGCAAAGGTAAGCAGGAAGAAAAATTTCACCATTTCATAACCGTTGTTCTGAGCCAGCGTTGCTGCGTCGGCAAAAAACGTGGCGCCATAAGCGACCCAGTAGCCGATGAAAAAATAGGCTAATGCCGAAATGCCGAAGTCGGCCAATATTTTAACCAGAGCATTGACTTGGTTTTTTTGCCGTACCGTGCCCACTTCCAGAAATGCAAACCCCGCATGCATTAAGAACACCATAATGGCACCCAGAAGTAAAAACAGCGTATCTGAACTTTGAGTCAGAGTCTGAACGGCCCCGTATACCTGACTGGTTGTCACGCTCATTGTTATCATTCTCCATTCTCTTGTAGCGCACGCTTCCTGTGCACCAAAATATTTTTCTCACCAAATTGGTGACTAAATTATAAAGAATGCTTGGTAGCAAATTACATTCCAACCCTATTGATTGACGAGTAAATATCGACGAAATATTAATTATATCCTTAATTAACAACATGTTACATATTACAAATAAAAAGTCCATCGTGTGGTATCGATTAAGGCCAAACTAAAAATATCGCACCAATATGGCCCATTCGCACCATAATGATCCGCACAATTTTTGGTCACTGCACAAACGTGGAGTCGGATAAGGCCGACGATTTTGCTCCTGTCCATACTCCTGCAAAAAGTTATCAGGGTTATTGTCAAGTAACATGGAAAGAAAGCTGGATAAAAAATGCCCCGACAATAAGCCGGGGCATTGATTGAGTCTAGTGGTGAGGGCCTATAAGTTGACACCGTGAATGGTTTTTTGCGGTAGGTTTTGACTGAGTAACCGCATTCCCTGGATCATTCGGTACAACCAAAACAAGATCGCGATGGCAGCAATGAATGCGCCCACGTAAGGAATGGCAACAGCGATATCCTCCACTCGGGTTGAATCACGCACCCAATAGTCGCTCACTCCCATTAGAACCCCATTACTGGTTGCAACCGTCACGATTAACACCACAAAGAAAGTCAGGAAGAGGAAGAAGTTATGAATCATTCCGTAGTAATGAGTATTCGCAATATCTCCATCTTCATCTTTGTCCAACCGGTAGCCGACATAAATCATCGCGATCACGCCACTGATCAGCACAGTGAAAGGAGTAAGGAGACTCAACACATAGGCAATCCAGATACCATTACGTTGATTGTTCATTCACTTTTCCTCCTGTCTTGGGGCGATCGGTTGGCTCAACAATCTTATCTGGCTGGTTTTTTACTTCCTCGTACCATAGATCGTGATGCTCTTTGGCCCAGGTTTCATCCACTTCACCGGTCACCATACCTTCCAGTGCGCCTTCCATACCGAACAAACCTATGTAGATGTGGAAAATAAAACCACAAATAAGGATCAAGGCGGAGATCATGTGAACCAGGTTAGACAGTTCCATTTCGCGGCGCGTCTGTTCGAAGATCGGAAAGTCCAGAAACAGGCCACTGCCTGCAGCGAACAATCCGACGATGATCAGCATCCAGTAGACGACTTTTTCCCCTGCGTTGGAAAAGCCAGCAGAAGGATGATTGCCTTTATTTCTACCAACCAGACCGCCCAGTTTGGCAAACCAGTGGATATCCACCTTTTTGAACAGAGATTTACGCCACCATTTTACCAACACGCAGATCAGCAAAATAAAGAACAGTGGCCCAACATAGTTGTGATACTGCTTAGCCAAATTAATGGTAAATCCCCATATTTCGTCTGATACATATGGTCTTAGCGAATGTTTACCGTATACCAACAACAGGCCGCTTAGCGCCAGAGTAATGAAAGTAAACGCCATGCTCCAGTGAAGTGCTCTGTCCCACCTCGACCAACGCTTGATCTTCCTGCCGGTTCTGGCCGCACTGAGTCGCAATGGACCTACGACGACAAAAGCAAAAACCACCAGTAAGATACTGCCAAATATGGCGATAGCACCGAGCGGCGACATCCATTTCTCTTTAAGAATGTACCAGGGTTGACTAGGTGCGCTGATCAAAGTGCCGTGCTCGGGTGAGCGGGAGGTTGTTGTCCCTTGCACTCCCTGACGTACCTGTCGCCAATAGTCTGCGCCCGCCAGTTGAACTATTTCCTTTTGGGCAACCTGGGACTTCTCTTCTTGTTGTGCCACAGCCGGTAGCGAAACGGCCAGCATCAGCACTGCCAAAAATGACAGTACTGATTGAGAGGCACGTACTATTGCTCGTATCATGACACTCTCCACTGTTAGCTCTTAGTCGCGTCGTACGACAGGTCTTCACCATTGGTCCAACCGGCCCCTTTTGCACCCCGCTCGACGACACGCTGACGGAAAATCTCCGATACTTTTTCCGCATCACCAGCGAGTAGTGCTTTAGTGGAACAAAGCTCAGCACACATCGGAAGCTTACCTTCGGCAATACGGTTAGCGCCGTATTTCTTGCGTTCCTCTTCCGAGCCGGGTTCCGTTTCTAACCCGCCAGCGCAAAAGGTACATTTGTCCATTTTGCCCCTTTCACCAAACGCGGACGTTTTCGGAAACTGAGGTGCACCAAACGGGCAGGCAAATAAGCAGTACCCGCAGCCGATACAGAGATCTTTGTTGTGTAGCACAATACCATCTTCGGTATATTGGAACACATCCGCTGGGCACACGGCCATACATGGGGCATCGGTACAGTGCATACAGGCGACCGAGATAGAGTTTTCTCCCGGCTCACCGTCGTTCACTGTAACCACCCTGCGCCGCTGAATCCCCCATACGAGCGCATCGTCATTTTCATTTTTGCAGGCAGTGACACAACTGTTACATTCAATGCAGCGTTTGGTGTCACAAAGGAATTTCATTTTAGCCATGGGATGACTCCTTACGCTTTGCGAATATTACAGAGAGTGACTTTGGTTTCCTGCATCTGGGTGACCGGGTCATAACCGTACGTCATGGCCGTATTGGCCGCTTCGCCCAAAATGTATGGATCCATGCCTTCAGGGTATTTATCACGCAGATCTTTACCCTCGAAGTGGCCACCAAAGTGGAACGGAATAAACGCCGTACCGGGTCTAACCCTGCGGGTAACCATAGCTTTGACGTTAATCCGGCCTTTTTCTGCACCTTCAACCCAAACCATGTTGCCGTCCTGAATACCCAAGTCATTGGCGTCTTTCGGGTTAATTTCGACAAACATCTCCTGTTGTAACTCGGCTAGCCATGGGTTTGAACGAGTCTCATCGCCACCACCTTCGTATTCAACCAAACGTCCTGAGGTCAGAATAAGCGGATATTCAGCCGTTTTATCCTGATCCTGAATCGATTTGTACATAGTTGGCAGACGATAAATAGACTCACTGTCCGGCCAGGTTGGGTAGTCAGCAACCAGATCACGACGTGGCGTATACAGAGGTTCTCTGTGTAAAGGCACGCGATCCGGGAAGGTCCAAACTATCGCACGAGCTTTGGCGTTACCGAATGGGATACAACCATGTTTGATCGCCACCCGCTGGATGCCGCCAGACAGGTCGGTTTTCCAGTTTTTGCCTTCCGCAGCGGCTTTTTCTTCGGCAGTAAGATCGTCCCACCAACCGAGGCTTTTCAGCAGTTTGTCAGTGAACTCCGGATAACCGTCTTCGATCTCAGAGCCTTTAGAGAAACTGTCGACCGCTAACAGGTTTTTACCTTCAAATTCCACACCAAAGCGCGCTCGGAAGTTACCACCACCCTCAGCAACAGGTTTGGAGGTATCGTAAAGAACGTGGGTACCAGGATGCCCCATTTCCGGCGTGCCCCAGCATGGCCATGGTAAACCGTAGGTATCACCGTTGATTGGGCCACCTTCGGCAACCAGCGAAGTCTTATGGAAAGTATGCCAGTTTTGTTGGTGTGCTTTCAGACGCTCAGGACTCTGACCGGTGTATCCGATCGTCCACATACCACGGTTGAACTCGCGGGTAATGTCTTCAATCAGCGGTTCATTGTTTTCAACTTTGATGTTTTTAAACAACTGATCGGCAAAGCCCAGTTTTTTCGAAATCAAATACATGATCTCATGGTCAGGCTTAGACTCGAACAGTGGTTCTATCACTTTGTCACGCCACTGCAGTGAACGGTTAGACGCGGTAACACTGCCGTAGGTTTCAAACTGAGTGGTAGCAGGAAGCAGGTAAACACCATCGGTTCGATCGCTCATCACCGCGGCAACCGTTGGGTATGGGTCCACGATCACCATCATGTCCAGCTGTTCCATCGCTTCTTTCATTTCAACACCGCGGGTCTGGGAGTTCACCGCATGACCCCAGTAGAAAATCGCCCGGAGGTTATCTTTCTGCTCGATGTTGTCTTTGTTTTCCAACACGCCATCAACCCAACGAGATACCGGGATACCCATATTATTCATCGGTTTTTTGCCGCGATATTCGTTCTGGTCGAAGCGGTTTTTCACCCACTCGTAATCCAGATCCCATACTCGGGCCCAGTGCTTCCAGGAACCATCGGCCAACCCGTAGTAACCAGGTAAGGTATGAGATAACACACCCAAATCGGTAGCACCCTGAACATTGTCGTGACCACGGAAGATGTTTGCCCCGCCACCGGATTTGCCAATATTCCCCAGCGCTAATTCAAGCACGCAGTAGGCGCGAGTGTTGTTGTTACCTGTGGTATGTTGGGTTCCGCCCATGCACCAGACCACACAACCCGGACGATTATCTGCCAAGATTTTTGCGGTTTGATAAACTTCATCCCGAGTCAGGCCGGTAACCCGTTCAACTTCAGCAGGCGTCCATTTTGCAACTTCAGCCTGAATTTCATCCATACCAAACACTCGTTGGCGGATAAACTCCTTATCTTGCCAGCCATTCTCGAACACGTGCCACAAAATACCCCAGATAAACGCCACGTCAGTACCGGGTCGAAGCGGGACAAAGTGATCCGCTTTGGCGGCAGTTCGGGTTCGGCGAGGGTCGGCAACAACGATCTTACAACCGTTCTTCTCTTTGGCGATCAGGATATGTTGCATCGCAACCGGGTGAGCTTCTGTGGGGTTTGAACCGACAAACATGATTGATTTGCAGTTATGCATGTCGTTAAACGAGTTAGTCATCGCGCCGTAGCCCCAGGTGTTGGCCACCCCGGCTACTGTGGTGGAGTGACAAATACGCGCCTGGTGGTCGACATTATTGGTTCCCCATAGAGAGGCCATTTTACGGAACAGATAAGACTGTTCATTGCTGTGTTTCGCACTCCCCAACCAGTACACCGAATCCGGGCCTGACTGTTCACGAATTTCCATCACCTTGTCGCCGATTTCGTTGATCGCCTCATCCCAGCTCAGTTTTTTCCACTTGCCGTTTTCCAGTTTCATCGGGTATTTCAGCCGACGTTCACCATGGCCGTGTTCACGCACTGCAGCACCTTTGGCACAGTGCCCGCCAGCATTGAACGGGTGGTCAAAAGCCGGTTCCTGGCCTGTCCAGACGCCGTTCTGAACTTCCGCGTAAATACCACAGCCTACGGAGCAGTGTGTACAGACGGTCCGTTTGATTTCGGTTTTGCCATCCGCCATCGGCGCGGTTTCAGCCTGGGCTTTTTTGATCATTCCGGGAGACAACAAACTGGCTCCGGCAACGGCCCCACCGGCGGCCAGCGAGGTATTCCTCATAAAGGCGCGGCGACTAATGCCCAGTTGATTTTGCTCTTTGCTCACGTTATTGGAGCGTTTGATTAATTTCATTGTCCACTCCTATAAACTGTCGTAGTAATCGCGGATATGCTGCGTTTCGCGATAACCTTGTTGATTATTAATGATGGGTTTCTTTTCCTCAGTTTCTGAGGCGGATGCCACTGAACTCGTTCCAGAGGCAATTGCGCCAGCAACTGCTGCAGTCGTTAAACCTTTCAGCAGTTCCCTGCGGCTGGTATCAATTGGTTTGTTATCTTTCATTGATCCGTTCCTTACCAGTTAGGCAGTTTGGAGGCTTAGCCTCCTGATAGAGATGTGGAGGGTTACTATTGCGACTGCTCATACTGAGTAACGTTTTTCACATCAATTTTGGTTTTTATCGGTTGGCCATATTTGTTCTGACTAAAACTAACCTGTTCATAGCCACAAAACGCCCGGCATAAGTTCGCGACAGCCCGGTAGAAACTGGCGTGCTCAGCTTGTTCAATCTGAGTCGCCAACTTTTCGTACCAGGAGCCGATATGCCGATTAAAAAACTGTTGCTGAATCTGCTTGTCTTCACTGCTAATCAGTGACATCACCTCGCACAGTGCAGCAATATGGTCTTCCGGCTCTTTAACCTGTTCTTCTCGTTCTAGCCCTAATCGAGCTAAATCCTGACGTACAGCAGCTAATGGCTTCTCCATCAGCGAACCGGTCAGGTGCCATGAGGCAAACGGCACCACTTCTCCCCGGCCAATACCGATGAACAGTTCCTGATATTCGTCTTCAATTTGCTCAGGAGTATGTTCGGCTGCCGCCTCGCGTAATTGATGCCAGGCTTGCTGCATCGGGCCGTCTCCGGCTTCACACTCAAGCTCGGTCAGGAACTGATGCAGTGGCTGATTAGGTGGCTGGCGAAACAAATTGGCCAGCAACAAGTAAATCTCATTCCGTAACGTTTGATTGGCTGGGTTGTCCACGATTCACTCCTAATATTTCAGCTGTTGTTCCGGGTCATTAATCATTGCTTCGACCATGTCCACTACCCGACAGTCTTCACACATGGCAATCCGATCTATCGCCGACTGATCGACAAAATGTGAGTGACCCCGTAACTTATCCTGTAGCATGTCAATCATTGACTGTGGTGCGAAAGGCTTATGACAGCGGATGCATTTGGCAGGTTGCTCTTGATGGATTATCTGGGCTTGTTGCCGCGAATGGGCTTGCCAGTTGATGCGGGGCTCTAGCGACAAAACGTTCTCCGGGCATGCCTTGGCACACATGCCGCATTGCACACAGTCTTGCTCAACAAATTGCAGTGAAGGTGATTCTCCGTCAGTGTGTAACGCTCTGGTCGGACACACCGCAACGCAGCTCATACACAAAGTACAAGCCTCGGTTTTGCACTGAACACTGCCAAATGGGGCTGAAGCGGGTAATACTCCGACCTCTGATTGCACGGGGTATTGCTCGCTCAGCGCGTCCAGCGCCTCAAACAGACGCTGACGTTTGTTGCCATTTAATTCGCCTACAACTAGCTCCAAAGTCTGCTCAATCAGAGTTGGTGGCTCTTCACGCAAATTTTCCAGGTAGAGAACATCAATACGTCCGGTATCCAGGCCCAGCTGCTCGAGCATTGTCTGGGCGAGTTCCACTTCACCGGACAACACTTTGAGTATGGTTGCCGGCATATGGCGACTGGCTGCAAACAAGACCTGACTGGCGCCATTGACGAGTGCGGCAAACCAGCTGTCGATCCCCACCGATGGCAGCTCTTCCAGGGTAATGGGAATAACATTGTCCGGGAGCATATTCAGCGCCATTACGTTGTAACGTTCATGGCGAGAACTACAGAATAGAATGATCGCATTTTCGCCACCGGCCAGCCGATAATTGGCCAGGGTTCGCTCAATGAATTTTTGGGTGTCTTTAGGATCCGGCAGCGCGTACTGAATGGCTTCTGTCGGACAGGCCGTCGAGCAGGTCCCGATGCCTTGACACAGGTATGGATTTATTTCGATTCGGTGGCCAATTTTGTCGTTACCCTCGCTGGATAACGCGCCGGCCGGGCACGCATCGACACAACGTTCGCAACCTTTTACCCCGCGGGAGCTGTGAGCACATAAATCGGTATTGAGGCGAAAATACTTTGGTTTATCAAACGTCCCCATCAGCGTTGGGATTTCTTCCAGTGCATCGGCCAATTTAGGGTGCCCTCGGCCAACCGGATAATAACCGGGCGCAGGCACTTCCTGTGGCATACAGCTGTTGAGACAGAGATCCAATACGACATCAAAACAGTCCTGGCCGATAGCGACCTTCGCGAGATTGCTGCTAGTGCCGCTGTTTTCCACTAACACTTCGAATGCGCCAAGAAATCCTGATACCTGAACCGAATTGGTAAAGAATAAGTTGTCATGCTGTCCCTGCTCCCCGTCGGTGGAAAGCAGCGTCAGGCTCGGCATGTCGGCCAGTTGCTGTGCCGCGCCTTCAATGATGACGGTTGGCCCGATAATCAGAGTGTGGCCGCCAGTCTCATAACTGACGGTGGGGGGGATCAGGTTATTGAGTTCTACTGTATTTTCAACAGCATACAATCTGGCATTGCCGTTTTTAGAGGTTGTACTTTGTAGTAACTTTTTCAGCATGGGTCAGTTCCATTGTCCACATAAAAGAGGCTAGGAACTGATTTTGCAATTCTTGTACCAAATATTAATTACTTATATATCATATGGATAGATTAAATTGTTACACAAAGTGGTACATTGTTAACCAATTGAGACAAAATGTCCCGCTAATAAACCAAAGTCACTAGGTCAAAATGTACCTATTGTGAATGTGGGTTATTTTGTCTCACGCTCTTTAGCTACTGGCGGTGTCTTCTTCTCCTTCTCCCGGCGGATTATCACCCCCCACCACTGTCTGTTCCGGGCTAGCTTTAACCGTTTGGTTTTTCTCGTCATTCGTTTGCTCAGCTTGTAGTGCCGGAGAGTCATGATTATCTTCCTGGTTATCAGCACTTTGCTGTGAGTTATCGTCTTCTTGGGTAGTCAGCCAGTTGCGCAATTTACCGGCCACCTCCGCCGATAACTCGCCCACGGCCTTGTAGTCGTGGTCGTAGTCATTCAAACCATCTAATTCGTTAAATGCCCCGCTGAAAAATAGCTTGCGCAATGCGGCTTTCTTCACTGCCGATTCCGCACCAGATGCCATTAGCTGTGCCAGACTGGGAGCGCCAGATGATGTTGTTGTGTCCTCTGAATCCTCTGCGACTGCGCTTTCTAAGGCTTGAGTACCCGCGCCACCAGCCGGCTCATTTGGGCCGGTTTCAGCTTGATCTTCCGGTGGCAGGGATGCCTGGTTTTCAGCGAGAGACTGGCCAGATTCCTCGCGGGTCGTTTGTACACGATCCGGCTCTGGCGACTGCTGGAGAGGTTTGTCGCCTTCAGTGTCAACATGTTGCCGATCTAACTTTCGTAAAGACCAGCGCTGTATAAAATTATTTTCCACTCGATCTCCCTGCCCCTTTACGCTTTTTCTTCCTGATTTCCAACAACTCACCATGACGCCCGATGTAGGCTTCCATCCAGGCCTGGACAGGCAGCGGCATATCCTGCGACAGGACTAAATAGTCACCATCCATATATTGCCCGGCCACACTCTGAGACGCCGTCAGCATGACTAACTTGGGCTGCTCTTCCGATTCCATTGTATCCAGAACTAAAAACAGTTTAGGCCGTTGAGAGCTGAGATTGAAACGGTAGTCAGTCCGCTCATCTTTGTGTAGCTGCAACGCTGCAAGATAAGGCAGCCCAGCCTGTTCAGGCGCTAACACAAAGCCGGTTAACCGCCATTCCGTTGTTTGCCAACGACCGCTACTGTGCTCCAGGTGCTCCAGCAAGCACTGAACAGTCCATACAGATTGATTTTTTTCGATAGGCAGTTGTTGAGAACTTGATTGTGTCATCGTTTACTCTGGTCGGTTGTCGATATACTTAGCTTAGCTGCAATTTTTATACCCAAGGGGCGGTATCTCTTTCAGGCCTCAATAGGAACGAATTTTGCCTAGTTTTTATTTACAAGCTAATCGATACCCCAAACCAGAGGATCTCACGTGGTAAAACCGCACATAATTAAAACCAGCGACAATCCAATGCAAACCATCGAAGTGGAAGTGTTTGATGAATATGGCGAGCGGCTCGTGAAACAGATCGCCTGTGAACGGCCTCTTACCGTCCTACTTAACTGGCAGGAAGTGGTCACTCTGATGACCCTGGGTTCAAGACCTGAATCTCTGGTGCTGGGGTATCTTAAGAATCAGAGCTTTCTGACTGACCCTGACGCCATTGAATCAGTGATCATCGACTGGGAAACTCATTCAGCGGCTGTCGTAACCAAAGAAAGTACTGACCATCTGGAAGGCGCGCTTAAAAAGAAAACCGTCACCTCTGGCTGCGGACAAGGCACCATGTACGGCAACGTGATGAAGCAGTTGGAAAATTATCAGGTTCCGCAGGTAACGCTTAAGCAGTCACAGATCTACGCCGCTCTGGAAGCGCTAACTCATTACAACGACACTTATAAAAAAGCCGGCGCGGTACACGGCTGTGCCGTCTGTCAGGGCGATCAGGTGCTGTCGTTCGTTGAAGACGTGGGTCGCCATAACGCAGTCGACACGCTGGCCGGAGAAATGTGGCTCGACAACCAGACTGGTGAAGACAAAATTTTCTACACCACCGGCCGGCTGACTTCAGAAATGGTGATAAAAGTAGCGCAGATGGGGATCCCGGTTCTGCTATCTCGATCCGGCGTAACCCAAATGGGGCTGGATATGGCGCATCAATTTGGTATCACCACCATTGCGCGTGCCAAAGGTTTACGTTTTCAAGTCTTTACCGGTGCAGATAAAATTGAATTTGATGTAAAAGGAACCGTAGAGTCGGAATAAAGTAAATTGGTACGGCATCGAACGAGGGTTAAGAGCCGTAAGTCGCGTAATCGCCGGCTAACTGGCCGTAGAAACCAGCAACGGAATATCGGCTTTTTTCGGCAAGTAGATACTGAACTTGCTGCCCTTACCCCATTCAGACTCAACCCTGAGCTCCCCTCCGGTCTGGCTGAGAATACTCTGTGACACAGCCAGACCAAGCCCGGTTCCATCTCGTTTAGTGGTATAAAAGGGAGAGAATATCCGCTGCAGGTTTTCAGGCCGGATCCCGCTGCCTTCATCAATGATATCGATGATCGCCCCCAGCTCTTCGCCTTTTTCATACCAGTCATAACTGTGGATGGTCAGCTTCCCCTTGCCTTGCATTGCATGGATAGCATTCATCTGTAGGTTGACCAGGATCTGCAGCAGTTGATGGCGGTTAACCTCTACGTGACAGTGGGCGTCCAGCCTGGTTATAAATTGGATATTTCGTTTTTTGCTTCCCGTTTTGACCAGAGTAATGCTTTCATCGATGATCGGATTCACATGTTGCCAGGTGATCTCATCTTGCACGCCGCCTTGTCGGCTATACTGCAGCAAGCTGCGAGTAATGTTACGAATCCGGTCAATCTGGTTATGAATGGTCTCAATTTCTTCAGCGACTATGCTCGCCTGATCCCCCAATTCAAACTGGATTAACTCGACATTACCCAGTATCACCGCTGCCGGGTTATTTATCTCGTGAGCAATGCCGGCGGTCAGTTCGCCCAATGCAGCCAGTTTTTCGTTAGTGACCAGTTTATTCTGAGTCTGATTCAGTAGCTGAATGTGTGTCTGGAGCTGATCCGTACGCTCTTTCAAACTGGCAGTACGATGGGCAACCTTTGCTTCCAGTTCGGTGGCAGCCTGCTGCAGCGCTTCATTTTGCTGACTGAGTTGATCCAGCATATTGTCAAACTGCCTGGCCAATTGCGCCAGTTCATGCTTGTCATCCAGTTTTAGCTGACCGATCCGCACGTCTTTACCCAGTTGGATCAGTTTCACCACCCGGTGCATGTGTTCAATCGGGTTAAACAGATCACGTGCCCCCCGATACACAATGACGCCAGAAACGAGTAACAGCATCAAGGTAATAACGCTTACCTCAACAATATTCGTCAGGTAGGCACTGACAAATGGCCACATTAAATAGCCGGTATACAACATACCGATGACCTGCCCGTATTGATCCCGGATCGGCTGATAGGCGCTGATATACCAGGCGTCATAGACATAGGCACGATTGACCCACTGCCCGCCCTCCAGCAACACAGCGCGTTTCACCTCGGCTGATACCCGGGTGCCGATCGCCCTGCCGCTCATGCCATCGCTATCGAGTGGTACATTGGTGCTGACTCGCAGATCATCCAAAAACAGGGTCAGGGTTCCAAGCGGACGCAGGGGATCTCGCTGAGAGGGATAAATCAGGTCACGGATCTGATCCACCAGACGGGTGGAGTTATTGAGCAGTAAACCACCGTCTAAAACCCCGATTAATTGCTGCTGGTCATCATAAACCGGGTAGACACTGCGGCTGACCAGTCCGCGTGTTTCACGCTTCTGACTGGTTAGAATAGTAATTTGCGCTTTTTCAGCAAGGTCTGCCCCTAGCTGCTGCAATTGCGCTTGGCTCAGGACGGTAAAAAAGGAATCTTTCCGGGTTAAATCTAACCAACGAAATTGGTTGTCGATGTCGTTGATACGGTGAAAATGCAGAAAATCCAGACCATACTGGGCTTTTTGCTGTGAAACCCAGAAGGACAACTCGCGCTCGTCAGCACTGCGGTTTAAGCGGCTACGAAACTGATAAGAGTCGGCAAAGGCCCTGATGTTATCGGCTTGTTTCTGCTGGATCAGCTGAACGCTATTGTTTGCCACGCCCAACCGTTCGGAAACATCCACCAGCGCACTCTGCCAGGTGTAATGGATGGACCAGTACATGGTCATCGCCAGTAACGCCACCAGCGTGAGAAAAATAGGCGCTGAAGTAAGAAATAATAACCGGTATCGCACCATGGTATTGAAGCGATAACGCCATTTCCCTAGCCACCCGGCGCTACTGAGCATAGCGGGAATCCTCGTTTTCCCAGTCCTTAAACTTTCGCTCCAACGTTTTACGCGCGACACCCAGATCTCTTGCAGCGGCAGACTTGTTACCCTGGTGATACTCGACCAGCTGCTTGATGTGCGCCCGTTCAACATCTTTCAGGCTCCAGTGGTTCGGGTAACCATTGGCGATATCCTGTTCGTTGTCCGCGGCGCTTAAGCTCTGTTCGTTCGCGTCGGGCATCGCTACCACGACCGGCATATTGCCACTCATTTCACGCCAATAGTGAGCGGGTGGTTTTCCTAGCAAGATACAGCGCTCAATCAAATTTTTCAGTTCGCGTACGTTGCCCGGCCAGTCATATTCTGACAGCGCGACCATGTCTTCATGTGCCCATTTGGGTTCCGGCAGGCTGAGTTCAGCGGCCAGAATACGGGTAAAGTACGGCACCAAATCAACAAGGTCTTCTTTGCGATCGCGCAGCGGGGTAACGTCAATTTTAAGCACGTTGAGCCGATAGTAGAGGTCGGCGCGAAATCTTCCCTGCTCTACTTCTTTTTGTAAATTTCGGTTTGTGGCGGCTACTACCCTGACATCGACTTTGATCTCTTTCTCACTGCCAACCGGCCGAATGGTTCGCTGTTCCAAAACCCGCAACAGGGCCGACTGCATCGACAGTGGCATTTCGCCGATTTCATCCAGAAACAGGGTGCCTCCATTGGCCACCCGAAACATACCTTCTCTGCCTTTCTTAGCCCCGGTAAAAGCGCCGGATGTGTGACCAAACAGTTCACTTTCCAGCAGGTCCGGTGCAATCGCGCCACAGTTTATCGGTACAAAGGGACCCGTTCTGCCGCTTGACGCATGAACGCCTCTGGCAACCAGTTCTTTACCGGTACCAGACTCCCCTTCGATCAACACCGATCCTTTAGAAGGAGACAACTGGGCCACCATTTTCTTGAGTCGCTGCGTTGCGGCAGAGTGCCCTATCAGTTCCGATTTCGCCATCCGGTTAACATCGTGGCGCAGCGCATAATGCAACCGTTCATTTAAACGACGTTCCATACAGCGTTTAACTGCACTTAACATCTGCTCAAGGTTGAATGGTTTGAGAATAAAATCACTGGCGCCAAGTTTTAACGCGGAAATAGCGGTTTCCAGATCGGCGAAACCGGTCATGAAGATCACATCCGCACGCTTATCCGGATCGTCAAACGCCTCCTGCCATTCAATACCGGAACGACCGGGCAAATTGATATCAAGAATAATCAGGTCGTAATGATTTTCGCTACGAAGTTGTTCGGCCGTTTCGACGCAATCCGCCGCGTCGACTTTGGCAAACCATTTGCCCAGTGACTTGGTTAAAATGGCCTGCATGCCCGGTTCGTCATCGACGATGAGCACTGAAAACGCTTCAAACTGGCTGGGATTGGAACAAGATAACGCGGCAACCATAGTAACACTCATAAAATCATTCCGTTATCAATCAGTGTATCAACGAAATGCACATCCAACCGGACTAATATGCGACATTTTGTCTCAGCTCAAATTTTTTAAACCTAACTCTTTGAAAAAATGTCCTAAACTTAGCCATACTGGTTTTCATCAACCAGTCCTCACAGGCTGGATTGAATACTCAAATACCCCCGTATAAAACACAAAATAGAACGAGAGAATTATGAAACTACCCCACTACGTCTCAGCATTGGCTACCCTCTGTATTTTCAGTTTCAACGCCCAGTCGGCGACAGATGAGAATCATATTCGACTGGCTACCACGACCAGTACTTATCATTCGGGCTTACTGGATTACTTGCTGCCGGAATTTGAACAGCAGACCGGTATTCATGTTGACGTTATTGCCGCCGGTACCGGCAAATCTCTTAAAATGGGTGAAAATGGTGACGTTGATCTGGTGATGACCCACGCACCGAAAGCGGAAGCACAATTTGTCGCACAGGGGTATGGGATTGAACCCAAGGCACTTATGTATAACGACTTTGTTATCGTCGGCCCTAAAAACGACCCGGCAAAAGTTGCTGCAGAAAAAACCGCGGCACGAGCTATGGCAAAAATTGCCAGTATGAACGCGACCTTTATCTCTCGCGGGGATGATTCCGGTACCCACAAAAAAGAAAAAGGTCTCTGGCAACAATCAAGCATAGAACCGGATTTTGGTGGCTATCGTTCTGTTGGCCAGGGCATGGGGCCAACCCTAAACATGGCCGCAGAAATGCAGGGATATACCCTCACCGACAGAGGCACCTGGCTGGCTTATCAAAACAAACTGGATTTAGCTATCGTTTTTGAAGGCGACAAGGGCCTGTTTAACCCGTATCAGGTTATACTGGTGAACCCGCAACGCTACCCAGATATTAATTATCAGGGCGCCAAGGTGTTCAGCGATTGGCTGGTCGCCAAACACGGTCAGCAACTCATCAACCAATACAAGAAAAACGGCCAGCAACTGTTTGTTGCCAATGCCACTAATTAGAAGCTAGATATGAATTTATGGCAAACCACACTAGATGCTTTCGCCCTGTTGCTCAGTTTTGATGCTGACTTGTGGGCGATCGTTGCCGTCTCATTCCGGGTCTCTTTAACGGCCATTTCTCTGGTGTTGGTTCCTGCTATTCTGCTGGCATTTCTGCTGGCTTACAGTAATTTTACCGGCAAGTGGTTATTGCTATCTTTAGTGAATACCTTGCAAGCGGTCCCGACGGTGGTTATCGGCTTGATTCTGTATATGT
>NZ_JBNKVP010000007.1:0-85545 GCF_050299255.1 Vibrio sp. | reverse complement strand
TTCGGATGGGGCGCCCGGCCCCGGAGAAAGCAAGACTACCGGGTTGTCCAGTTTTTCAATCGCCTGCTGAACCGTTTCGGCTGCGATATGATTTCGGTAAATGGTTACGTGGTGACCGAGTGAACGGAATTGATCCACCAGGTTGTAGGTGAACGAATCAAAATTATCGATAAAGACTATGTTCGCCATGATGTTCACTCCTGATGGGCTGCTTGAATGGCTGAGATAACCGCCTGGGCTTTACCGCGGGTTTCGTCGGCTTCCGATTGCGGGTCGGAATCGAACACCACGCCCGCGCCGGCCTGCACCTGGGCAATGCCGTTTTCAACGTAGGCTGAGCGAATCACGATACAGGTATCCAGCGTTCCTTCGCCGGTCAGGTAACCCACGGCGCCACCGTAACTGCCACGGCGGGCCTGTTCGACCTGACGGATCAGCTGCATGGCTCGAATTTTTGGCGCACCGGTTAAAGTACCCATATTCATACAGGCCTGATAGGCATGCAGTGCATCCAAGTCCTCTCGCAACTGGCCGACCACACGCGACACCAGATGCATCACATGGCTGTAGCGATCAACTTTCAGTAGATCGGCGACGTGGCGGGTACCAGCCTCTGAAATACGGGCAACGTCATTACGGGCCAGGTCGACCAGCATCATATGTTCTGCGTTCTCTTTTTTATCGCTACGCAGCTCAAGCTCAATCCGGCTGTCGAGGTCAAAGTCAATCTGGCCGTTAGGATACTTGCCCCGGTGGCGGGTACCGGCGATGGGGTAGATTTCTACCTGGTTAGTGTCGGTCTCATATTTCAGTGCACTTTCCGGAGAGGCACCAAACAGGGTGAACAGTTCATCCTGCATATAGAACATGTAAGGGCTGGGATTACTTTGCTTGAGCTGTTTATAAGCAGCCAGTGGTGACGGGCAGGGCAGGGTAAAGCGGCGCGACGGAACCACCTGGAAGATATCGCCTTTTACCACGTACTGCTTAAGATCCTGTACTACCTGACAGAACTCTTCATCGGAGATATTGGTGGCAACGTCAACCTCGGTCAGTTTGTTGGCGTTCGGTAGCGGTTTGAGGCTCTGGCACTGCTGCGCGATCTGGTCTAACCGTTCGGTCAGCATCGCGCAGTTTTGTTGGTTATCGCCAAACAGGGTGGCATGGGCAAAGCAGGTTTGTTGTTGGTGGTCGACCACCAGCATGGTTTCCGCCACGTAGAAGACATAATCCGGGCACTGGTTAATGCTGTCAGCACCACCCAGCGGCTCAAAGTTGGCAACCAGGTCATAGGCAAACAACCCGCCCAGGAACAGGGCAAACTTATCGTGTCCGGACAGATCAAAGCTGTGCTGGACCAGGCGCAGGGCGTCGAAGCTGGACGCTTCACGTAAACGGGAGTCTTCGTCCAGACTGTCGTCAGGCTGACCAAAAGTCAGGATCAGTTGATTTGGCTCAGGGCGTTCTGCAATACCATCCACCAGATTGTGGCTGATGATATCCAGAAGCTGACGGCCGTTATCACTCAACGCGTTCATGGTCACCTGATGACCATTGCACACGATACGTACCGCAGAGTCGACGATCAGTAAGCTCTTTAGATTCTGTTTTGAGTCGATTTCAGCCGACTCCAATAACAGGCTATCGGTTTTGTTCTCGCACAGAGTGTGAAACAAGCGGGTCGGATCCTGGGTATAGGGCACCGTATTATCGATAGTGGAAATTGCTGCTTGCTGTTTTATTTGTATGGCCTTGTTCACAAGACCTCCTCAATTCTTTTTGACCTGCTTTGTACATATTGGCACAAAGCGTAACCATGCCCAATTAGGATTTTAACCATTCTGTTGAATTTTTATGCAATCAAATTGGGTATGACGAAAAAATGAAAAAAGCCCGCGTTGTAAGCGGGCTTTTCGGATTCAATTCTATAATTTAGAAGTACACGTTAGCCCACCAAGAACTTGTCCAAGTGCGCCACCAGTTCAGCTCAACATTGACTGCAGAGCGATTGATTTGCCGGTTTTGGTTAAATTCTTGTAACATGTTGAGCCTTAAGTCAGGTACTTTGTTGTTGCGTACTAGTTAACTAGTGCAAGCGGTTAAAGTCAAGCGAAAAGATAGGAATTAATGAGAATTGATCTACACAGTCACACTACGGCGTCCGATGGGCGATTTAGTGTTGAACAATTAATCGACAGGGCGGTGGGTTTTGACATCAATGTACTGGCGATTACGGATCACGATACAACAGAGGCGCTGGCTCCGGCCCGTCGCTATATCGAAGACAAACAGTTGCCTATCCGGCTAATTAATGGCATTGAGATTTCAACTTGCTGGCAAAATAAAGACATTCATATTGTCGGGCTGAATATTGACCCACAGCATCCACAATTAACCGCGTTAATTGAGCAGCAACAGCAGCGCCGGGTAGCACGCGCGGAGCTGATGGCCGAACGCCTGGCCAAAGTGACCCAGCCAGAGTTGTTGCAACAGGTTAAAGGCATCGCCGGTGATGCACCCATTACCCGGGCCCATTTTGCCACCTGGCTGGTCGAAAATGGCTATGCGAAAACTATGCAACAGGTGTTTGTAAAATATATGACTCGAGGAAATCCCGGCTATGTGCCGCCAAACTGGTGCAGCATGGCAGAGGCTGTTGGGGCGATTCATGCTGCGGGAGGCAAAGCGGTGTTAGCCCATCCGGGGCGTTACCAATTAACGGCAAAGTGGGTAAAACGTCTGCTTACGGCGTTTGTTGAAGCGGATGGTGATGCGATGGAAGTGGCACAACCGCAACAAGCGCCTCAAGAAAGACGCAACTTAGCCGATTATGCTATACAATACAAACTATTAGCATCACAGGGCAGTGACTTTCATTATCCCTCTCCCTGGATGGAACTGGGCCGGAATCTCTGGCTGCCCGCTGGAGTGGAGCCCGTTTGGACCGATTGGGGATTAGACTCTTGATCCGCATTCACTTTCCCAATCGCTATAGAGTCGAGAGACTCGATAATGAGGAATGACAATGAGCCAATTTTTTTACGTACACCCTGATAACCCACAAGCACGTCTTATCAGTCAGGCAGTGGCAATTATTCGCAATGGCGGCGTGGTGGTTTACCCAACCGACTCAGGTTATGCGCTGGGTTGCCAGTTGGAGAATAAGCAAGCGCTGGATCGTATCTGCCAGATCCGTCGTCTGGATGATAAACACAATTTCACGCTGTTGTGTCGCGATCTGTCGGAATTGTCGCTGTACGCCAGGGTAGACAACACTGCGTTCCGGTTGTTGAAGAACAACACGCCTGGCCCATACACTTTCATTTTCAAAGGGACTAAAGAAGTTCCGCGCCGCCTGATGAACGCCAAACGCAAAACCATCGGTATCCGGGTGCCCGATAACCGTATCGCACTGGATCTGTTGGAAGCGATGGGCGAGCCAATGATGTCGACCTCGCTTATTTTGCCGGGTAATCAACATACCGAATCAGACCCGGAAGATATTCGTGACAAGCTGGAGCATGCGGTGGATGTGATCCTCAATGGTGGCTACCTGGGTGAACAGCCGACCACGGTGGTTGACTTTAGTGACGGTGAACCCGTGATTGCCCGCATTGGTGCCGGAGACCCGACGCCGTTTGAATAAGGTTATAGGCAGATAACCACTGCAAAATATAATGCTTTTTTGGTGATCATTTGCGATAATGTGCGGCCGCAAAATTGCCGCATCTTTATCGACGTCTGAGAAGACGACACATAGGTAACTAAATGAACGAAAAACTACAGAAGGTATTAGCACGAGCAGGTCATGGCTCTCGCCGAGAGTTGGAAGCGCTGATTAAGGCCGGACGCGTCAGCGTCAACGGTGTCGTCGCCAAGTTGGGAGAACGACTTGAAGACGAAAACGCCGTAGTCCGCATCGACGGACATGTTGTATCGGCCAAAGCACAAGAAGAAGTGATCTGCCGCGTATTGGCTTACTACAAGCCAGAAGGTGAGCTGTGTACCCGTCACGATCCTGAGGGTCGTCGCACTGTATTTGACCGTTTGCCAAAAATTCGCGGCTCACGCTGGATTTCGGTCGGCCGTCTGGATGCTAATACTTCAGGTCTGTTGTTGTTTACCACCGATGGCGAGTTGGCCAATCGTCTGATGCACCCGAGCCGTCAGGTAGAGCGTGAATATCTGGTGCGCGTATTCGGTGAAGTGAATGAACACAAGATCCGTCACCTGGTAAACGGCGTTGAACTGGACGATGGTCTGGCTCGCTTTGAAGACGTGGTTTATGCCGGTGGTGAAGGTATGAACCATACCTTCTATGTGGTGATTAACGAAGGCCGCAACCGCGAAGTTCGTCGTTTGTGGGAATCTCAGGAGTGTACCGTCAGCCGTCTGAAGCGGGTCCGTTACGGTGAAATCTACCTGGACAAAAAACTTCCTCGCGGCGGATGGATGGAGCTGGACCTGAAAGAGGTCAACTATTTGCGTGAGCTGGTAGAGCTGCGTCCTGAAAAACAAACCATGCTCGACCTGAACAAAGACAACACCTCTCGTAAGCGTGAACGCGCCCGCAGCCAGAAGATCCGTCGTGCGGTGAAACGCCATGAAGAACGGGTGAATAATCCACAGGGTCGCGGCAGCAGTAATTCCACCAAACGCCGCAAGCCTGCTGGCAATCAAGGTGGCCGCAGTCAGAATCGTCGCGGCGGTAAACCGCAGCAGTAACATTATCCGGCGAGTTTTCGCCAGTCTGGCTGAAGCGCCAAATAAAAAAACGCAGCGAAAGCTGCGTTTTTTGTATCGGTTAAACCACTCAGAGCGTTTGATTGAGCTGGTAATAACGACCTTGCTGCTGCATCAGTTGCTGATGGCTACCGTATTCGACAATTTCACCCTGTTCGATCAGGCAGATCGCATCCATCTTATCCAGGTGAACAAGCCGGTGGGTAATAAACAGCACCGTTTTGTTGCTGAAATGCTTAGAAAACAGCGCCATAATCTGCTGCTCAGTCTGCTTGTCCAGCCCTTCGGTCGGTTCGTCCAGCAACAGGATAGGGGCATCATGCAGCAGTGCGCGGGCAATGCCGATACGACGTTTTTCAGCGCCGGACAGTTGCCGTCCGCCGTCACCCAGCCAGCAATCTAGGCCTGGTGCATCCAACAGTTTGCCAAGCCCGACTGACTGGAGTGTGCTTTCCAGCAGCGCATCGTCGGCATCAGCTTTCGCCATGGTCAGGTTGTCGCGTAAGCTACCGTTCAGGATATCGACACGCTGACTGACCACCCCGACGGCACTGCGCAACTGGCTTTCGTTCCACTCGGTTAATGGCCGGCCTGCGATAGATACCGTGCCTTGCTGAGGGTCCCAGTAGCGGGAGATCAGCTGGATTAAAGTTGACTTGCCGGAGCCAGTCTGACCGACAATAGCGACTTTCTGCTGGGCGGCGACGTCAAGGTTGACCTGCTTTAATGCCGCTTGTTGGCTGTCCGGGTAACAGAACTCGACGTTATTAAAGGCGACAGAATAAGGCTGGTCAATCTCACTAACCTGGTCGGAGAAACGCACCGTCGGTTCGGACAGGATCACTTCGTTGAGTCGCTTGGCAGACGTTAGGGTCTGGCCAAGGTGCTGGAAGGCACCGGCTATCGGCATCAACAGCTCAAAACTGGCCATGGTAGCAAACGCCATCATCGCCACCATAGGATCAGGCGCCTGTCCGGCGACACCGCCAGCAGCCAGCCAGAGGATCAACACCAGCGCCCAGCCGTTTGCCAGCATCAACAGTGCCTGAGCCAGACCGCTGAAATGGGCGTTAACTTTCTGGTTTTGCAACAAACTGGCCTGGGCGGCAAAGATTTTGTCGCGATAGGCTTTTTCTGCGCCAAACAGAGTCAGCTCACTGTAACCCTGTAACCAGTCCAGTGTGGTGATACGCAGTGCGGCTTTATTCTGAGTCAGGTCGCGGCCGTTATTTTTACCCAGCCGGTAAAACAGTATCGGCCAGGTGATCAACAGTACCAGCAGGATAGCGCCCAGCAGCAGACCGAGTTGCGGATCGAACCAGGAAAGCAGGGCGGTAATGGCAGCAATGCCCAACACGCCAACGGTGACCGGGCTGATCAGGCGCAGGTAAACGTGATCCATTGCATCAACGTCGGCGACCAGGCGGTTTAGCAGGTCAGCATCACGCAGACTACCGATCCGGCCAGGGATCAGAGGTGCTAGTTTTTTAAAGAAAAACAGCCGTAAATCGGTCAGCAGCTTAAAGGTGGCGTTGTGGCTGACCACCCGCTCACCCCAGCGACCGGCGGTGCGGCCGATCGCCATGCCGCGAATAAAGGCACCCGGCAGCATGTAGTTAAAGGTTTCCCGCGCCACGGTCAGGCCAGCTACCGCTGCAGCGGAGATAAACCAACCGGACAGGGTCAGCAGGCCAATCGACGCAAACAGGGTGAACATGGCCAACAACATACCCATTGTCAGGCCGAACCAGTGTTTTTTGTACAGTTTTAGGTAAGGGAGTAAATCACGCATCTAAGTTTCCCTTCTGTTCGACATCAGTTTGTTGACTGGCTGCCAGCATCTGCTGAAACAGGCCTTGTTGCTGTTGTAAAGTGGCAAAATCGCCGCTTTGCACGATGTGACCATCCTGCATGACCAGAATCTGGTCCACCTGCTGTAAGGGTGCCAGCTGGTGCGTCACCATCAGGCTGGTTTTGCCTTGGATCTGCTGCGACAAGCTCTCCATTACCAGTCTTTCACTGCGGGCATCCAGGCTTGCCGTCGGCTCGTCGAGCAGCCAGAACTGGCCGTTTTGCAACATCGCACGGGCCAAAGCCAGTCGCTGCGCCTGACCCACAGACAAACCGCCGGAGCGGTCAGAAATCGGGTAATCCAGACCATGACGGTCGACAAATTCATCCGCCTTGGCGTCTTTGACCACCTGTTGAATCTCAGCATCGGATACTTGCCTTTTACCCAGAGTAATGTTTTCACGGATGCTGCCATGCAGCAAAAGAGGGTTCTGGCCAACCCAACTAATGTTTTGTCGCCACTGGGCGATGTCCGTCTTATTCAGCTCCTGCCCGTTAATGGTCAGGCTGCCCTGATACGGCAGAAAACCAAGCAGGGTATTAACCAGGCTGGTTTTGCCCGCGCCGCTTGGGCCTACCAGGGCGGTGGTTTTATCCAGCGGCAGGGTAAAGCTAAGCGGCCCGGCCAGCTTCTGACCGTCCGGGCTGAAAATTTCCAGCTCTTTGGCTTCAATGGTGACCTGTTTACTATCAGAAATCGGTTGATTGCCACCGGTCAGCGTCGCCGCATCGATCTGCAAAAACTCCACGATGCTTTCCGCGGCGCCCACCGCTTGCTGCTTGGCGTGATAGTAAGTCCCTAAATCGCGCAGTGGCTGATAAAACTCCGGTGCCAGGATGAGGATAAACAGTCCGGCTAACAGAGATACGCCGGCTCCGTAATGGCCGAAGTCGAGCTCTCCGATATAGCTGAAGCCAAAGTAAACTGCGGTGACTGCGATAGAAACCGAAGTAAAAAATTCCAGTACCGCTGAAGAGAGGAAGGCGATTTTAAGCACGTCCATGGTTCGGGTACGAAATACCTCTGAGGCACCTTGCATGATTTCCGTTTCGGCTTGAGTACGGTCAAACAGGCGAATGGTGGTCATCGACTGCAGGCGATCATAAAAATGGCCGGACAGACGTTGCAGCGCTTTGAAGTTTTTGCGGTTGGCATCAGCGGCTTTCATGCCGACCAGTGCCATAAAAAACGGAACCAGCGGAGCCGTCAGCAGGAAAATTAATCCAGCCGCCCAGTTGACCGGAAAGACCACGATCAGAATGACGAATGGGATCATCACCGACAGTGACATTTGTGGTAAATAGCGGGCGAAGAAGTCGTGCATATTTTCCACTTGTTCCAACACCAGGGTAGCCCAGGCGCCAGCCGGTTTGCCCTTGATGTAGGCGGGGCCAAGCTCACGAAGCTTATCTAAAATTAACTGGCGAATGTAAATACGGATTTCCGCGCCGCAGTGGAAACCGGCAATCTCACGGCCCCAGGCACAACCCGCGCGTAAGGCGATGATCACTGCCAGACCGGCGAAGTGAGGTAACAGGGTGACTTTGTCGACCTGGTCAATGATCAGCTGACTCAGAATAGTGGCCAGCAGAGCAGCCTGACCCAGCAGTAACACGCTTGACAGCAAACCCAGACCAACAGCCAGCATCATCCAGCGTTTGGCCAGTTTGCTCTGCTGTTTAAGCCAGGCATTCAAACTGCGTTGTTTCTTTTTATCCATTTTAGAAAGGCTTAATGAGAATTGTTATAGGAGAAAGCGGGCATTATACAAAAGAAAACCCAGCGGGAATACCGCCGGGTTTTAAGGTTTTGAATCTGGGTACAAAAAGGTGACTTAAGCAACCGATTCCTGACTGTCCAGATAGCGCTCGGCGTCCAAAGCGGCCATACAACCGGTTCCCGCCGAGGTAATGGCCTGACGGTAGGTGTGATCCATCACGTCGCCAGCGGCAAATACGCCCTCGATACTGGTCTGAGTAGCGTTGCCTTCCAGGCCGGACTGCACCTGAATATAACCGTTTTTCATCTCGAGCTGGCCCTGGAATATGTCGGTATTTGGCTGGTGGCCGATGGCGATAAACACGCCCATGACATCCAGATCTTCAGTGGCATCAGACTGAGTGTCTTTAATGCGTACTCCGGTGACCCCCATGTCATCGCCCAACACTTGATCCAGAGTTCGGTCGGTATGCAGGATGATATTCCCATTTTCTACTTTGTCCATCAGGCGTTTGAGCAGAATTTTTTCTGCGCGGAAGCCTTCACGGCGGTGAATCAGGTGCACTTCCGAGGCAATGTTAGCCAGGTAGAGCGCTTCTTCCACCGCGGTATTGCCGCCGCCAACCACGGCCACTTTCTGGTTACGGTAAAAGAATCCGTCGCAGGTGGCACAAGCCGATACGCCGCGGCCTTTAAAGGCTTCTTCAGACTCTAGGCCTAAGTATTTAGCCGATGCACCGGTCGAAATAATCAACGCGTCACAGCTGTATTCACCGCTGTCGCCTTTAAGGCGAAATGGACGCTGGCCCAGTTCTACCTGATTGATATGGTCAAAGACGATTTCGGTTTCAAAGCGCTCTGCGTGCTCTTTCATCCTGTCCATCAGGGCAGGACCGGTGAGACCTTCCGCATCACCTGGCCAGTTTTCCACTTCGGTGGTGGTGGTCAACTGACCGCCTTGTTGCATACCGGTAACCAGTACCGGTTTCAGATTGGCGCGCGCTGCGTATACCGCGGCGGTATATCCCGCTGGGCCCGAACCAAGAATGAGTAAATTACAGTGTTTGACGTCGCTCATTTGCGCTCCATTCACGATGACGTTATACGTTCGCCGTTTTGCCAACCTGATCTGCGAGATATGACAGGCAAAAGCGGGATTCAGATAACCATCGATTGTAGGTAAATCGCCGCGGGATTTAAAGCGTTGCTGAGCAATGCCGATCAATAATTTTGTTATAGATTAGAACGACTGCAATAGTCTGTTTAAGCCGTATAAATCACTGGAATCCCCTGTGGGGTATAGACCCGCCGATTGCTGCCAGTGATCCGTACTGGTTTTTGCATCTGTCGATGAAGAAAACTGGTGGATATCACCACAAAATAGCCTTTAACCAGATATACATCTTAAAAATTAATGTAATTTGGAATTATAGATGGTGAAAATTTGATTTTGCCAGATAAATGCGTATGCTTGGTTGTTAATTGCTTGTTAACAAAAACAGCAGGAAATGTAATGTGATTAAGGAGTAGATGATGTTACATCAGCACGAAAAAACCCTACATTTGACTCAGCTAAGCCAGGACGCGATTGCTCAGTTATCGCCATCTTTTGCCGAACTGCCCAACACAGATCACGCCGATGGCCAGTACCGCCTGCGTCGTTACTCCGTGGTACGTTACCTTGATGGCGTGGTCGTGGAGCAGGACAAACATGACTTTGTTCAGAGTGACGATATTAACCGTTTTCAGGGTAACGTAGTTCGCCAGTTTGAACCCATTCTGCGCTCGACACTGACCAGTGAAGGCATGCGCGAAATGTGTGAGCTGTTTATGGCCAGCAATGGTTTATCCAACGGCCAGGAAATCGAAATCCACCAGATCAGAATTGCTGCCGTGTTTGATGAAACTCAAGTCGCCCCAGAAGGCGTCCACCAGGATGGCTTCGACCATATCGCTTTGGTCAGTATCAACCGTCAAAATGTCGAAGGCGGTGAAATAATGCTTTATCAAGATCGTCATGAAGCGCCGTTCTTCCGTAAGGTACTGAATAATGGTGAAGTGGCTCTGCTAGATGATGCCAAATTGTGGCACAACGCTAGCCCGATCCGGTCGATGAAAAACGGCCAGCAAGGTCATATGGATCTGTTTGTATTAACCGCAAAAGGTGCTGAGCATGCATTTCACTCCTGAACAAGCCAGAAGCCAATTCCGGGCATTATCGCAACGTCATAATGACTTGCCGGTGACTTTTCTCGACGGCCCCGGTGGCTCGCAGGTGCCGACCAGCGTGCTGGACGCCATGTGTGATTATCTGGGCCAGTACAACGCCAATCTCGGTGGCCACTATTTTTCCAGCCGGATTACCACTGAGCTGATGCAACGTGCTCGTGAGTCGGTACAGGCGCTGCTCAATGCCGAATCGTCCGGCAATATTGTATTTGGCGCCAATATGACCTCGTTGACGTTTCAGCTCAGCCGGGCGATCAGTCGCGACTGGCAACTGGGCGATGAAGTGATCGTCACCGCGCTGGATCATTACTCAAACGTCTCCAGCTGGCAGCAAGCCGCCGAAGACAAGGGGGTTACCCTTCATCAGGTGCCGGTGACTGAAGCGGACTGCAGCCTGGATGTGGATCACCTGATCAGTCTGCTGAACCCGAACACCCGCCTGGTGGCGCTGACTTATGCATCCAACACCACTGGCAGTATTGTCGATGTGCATAAAGTCGTGCAGGCGGCCCATAAAGTTGGCGCGCTGGTGTATGTGGACGCGGTCCACTATGCGCCGCATCACCTGATTGATGTGCAGGCGCTGGGCTGTGATTTCCTGGCCTGCTCGGCATATAAGTTTTTTGGCCCCCACGTCGGGATTGCTTATGTTGCCCCGCAATGGCTGCATGCATTAGAGCCCTACAAAGTGGAACCTGCAACCAACATTGGCCCGGGCCGCTTTGAAACCGGAACCCAGAGTTTTGAAGGCTTAGCCGGGGTGATCGCGGCAATCGACTATCTGGCCCAGTGGGGCAAGCCGGGCGATAAGCTGCGTCAGCGCCTTGCAGACAGTTTTCGTGCCTATAACCAGCACGAGCAAGCGCTGAGTGAGCGTTTCCTGGCGCGTCTGGCCAAGCTGGATGGCGTTAAACTGTGGGGCAGGGATGTGGCAGACAGTGAGTTACGTACGCCGACATTTGCGCTGACGTTCGAGCGTTTCCCGCCGGAATTGGTGGCTCAGGCACTGGGTGAAAGCAATATCTGTGTCTGGAACGGCCACTTCTACGCTCTGGGACTGGTGCGCCAGTTAGGGCTGGAATCCACTGGCGGTGTGGTGCGGATTGGCTTTATGCACTACAACACCCTGGAAGAAGTCGATCGACTGTTCGACGCACTCGAATCGCTGTAGTAGTGGAATTGGATTGAAAAGCCGCCCTCACCAGATGGTCAGGGCGGCTTTTTTAGATTTCGCCACTAGCTAACTCATTTTTGCTTCTACTGCTTTGGGTGAATAGCCAATAGTGTCACAGTTCAACTGATCCGAATGTAACTTGTAACTATAAATTTTTATATACAATGAGACTAGTTTAAACGCTTTATAGAGTGTTGGTATTGCTTGGGCGTTTGCCCAAACTCACCTTTAAATAAACGAATAAAGTGAGAAATATTGTTATACCCGGTCTCATAGGCTGCATCAGTCACCGACATGTATGACAAATGACGTTGTGCGGCTTTAAGGCGTGCTTGAGTCAGATACTGTTTGGGAGTTTGTTCAGTCATCATTTTAAACCTTTGCGAAAAGCTTGAAAGCGACATCCCCACTTCTTCTGCGACCTGAGACAATGACAATTGCATCCCCTCAGTTGAACTCATTAAGCGTATTGCGCGATTAATCGGATGAGTTTGACTTACAGTAATGATACTTTGGCACGTATTGCTCCGCAGAAGCTCAAATACTAACTCTTGGCCTGTCAATTCTATCAAAAACTCCATGCCCGCTTCTTGTTCATGAAGAATATCCAGCATCCTTTTATGCAGTGCCTCCACCCGTTTCTCGATAGGGTTGACCACAAAGCTCTTTGAGTCCAGAGCGCTCAAGGAGCTATCGACTTCTAAGTAATCGGACACACGCTGAGCTACTTTTTCTATGAGCAGTTGGTTGAACTCATAAACCAAAGCCTTGGTGTATTCTGGCATCTTCATATGGATATTGGAGTTTGGTGAGAGTAATACAAACTCGTCGCTTTGATAGTCAAAGGCTTCTGACTGGTTAACTCGTACGGATTTTTTCCCCTGTATTATGGTGCAAAGGCGCGGTGCTTCATATGAATGATATTCATCATGAAAGTCTTTAGGGAGAGTGTAATAGAGTAATTTGATCTGACCTGCATTCAGCGCATACTCTCGCTCTGCGATGCGACCAAAGTTGCGTAACGCGTGCATAATTGGTGTTTTACTCCGATTATGATGGAGGGAGTCATAATAGGCAGGAGAAAATATTTCGGTATTGATCTGGGTTAGATTACCCTACATCATTTATAAACAAAACTGCAGGCTAACTTTTTACCTGCAGTTTCAAAACCTTAGTCGAAGTCTTAGGCCTTATAATGCCGCGGCTAAGATGCCAACAATCTCTTCATGTGTAGCTTGTTTCGGGTTAGTGAAACCACAAGCATCTTTGAGCGCGTTTTCTGCTAGCACATCAAAATCATCAGATTTCACGCCGAGATCTTTCAGACCTGCAGGAATATTAACGTCTTTTGATAGTTGACGAATAGCGTCTAGGCCTGCGTTTGCAGCTTGTTCATTACTCATACCAGTCGTGTTGACACCCATTGCACGTGCAACATCAGCTAAGCGTTCTGGTGCAACATGAGCATTATATTGCTGAACATGAGGAAGCAATACTGCGTTACAAACACCATGTGGTAGGTCATAGAAGCCACCTAATTGGTGGGCAATGGCGTGAACGTAGCCAAGAGACGCATTGTTAAATGCCATACCTGCCATAAACTGTGCATATGCCATATTATCACGTGCTTCTAGATTGTTGCCGTTGGCAACCGCCTCACGTAAGTTCGCTTGAATCATTTCAATCGCTTTTATTGCAGATGCATCTGTTACTGGTGTAGCTGCTACAGAAACGTAGGCTTCGATTGCGTGGGTTAGCGCATCCATACCTGTTGCTGCTGTAAGTGAGGCGGGCTTGGCTAACATTAGCTCAGGATCATTTACTGAGATAATTGGCGTGACGTGTTTGTCAACGATAGCCATTTTAATATGACGGGCTTCGTCAGTAATAATGCAGAAACGGGTCATTTCTGATGCGGTGCCAGCAGTCGTATTAATCGCTATAAGAGGAAGTTGCGGCTTTTTAGACACATCCACTCCTTCGTAATCTTTAATTTCGCCGCCATTGGTCGCTAGCAGAGCAATACCTTTTGCGCAGTCATGAGGAGAACCTCCACCAAACGAGATAACGCAATCACAACCATGTTCTTTTAACAACGCTAGACCATTGTTTACGTTTTCAATGGTTGGGTTAGGTTTAGTTTCGTCGAAAACCACTGTAGCGACTTGCACATCGTCAAGTAACGTTTTCAGTTTGTTTACCGCCCCAATTTTGTTTAGAACGTTGTCTGTAACAATCAGAGCTTTACGAAAACCATGACTTTTAATGACTTTTACTGCATCAGCAAGGCAACCTGCCCCCATTAGGTTCAAAGATGGAATATAGAATGCGTTTGACATGCACTACCTCGTTTAACTTTAAAAAAACTATTTATCTAAGGCCAATGAATCGGCCCGATCTACTGAACTCAGGTTAGCAGCGGTAGTAACTTTGAAACTAGCGCTGATTTTATAGAAATAGTCGTTTTTTTAGTTAAGCAGTTCGATGTGACATAACTATTTGATATTTAAGTGCTAGATATATGAGAAGGACTTCAAAGAAGTGGCAATATAGGTCGAACAAGGCGCAGTTGGGGTTGAAAATTAACTAGCAGAAAATTAATAAATTTTTGAAAGGAGACCGGCTTTGACTAACTTAGTTCATGAGTAAATCCTAGCTAAAGCGATCAAAATTCAGACGATATATTGAGTTTCGGGCATTTCTAGCCCTGCGAGCCTGCTAACTTGGTTGAGTAAGTGTTGTTCCCATAAGTAATACCTAAATTACTTATGGGTATTGTGCAGAAATTCAGACCTCAACCCTGGAATGAACCAATACTACGAACCATGTTGACATATTGATTATCAAGATTGGTATTCATTATATTTTTGTGGGAGGGGCAAGTTAGCGAGAAGTGCTATGAAAAGCAGTGAGAACTTGCGTTTTTCCGCTTACACGGGCGAGCATGCCGCCCGTGGGTAATCATTGTCGCTGTCTATTCGCTATCGCTGACTTCCACTTCGTATGAGGTGAATTTACGGATATTGATCACGCCAGTATCAAATATCAGGTATTGCCCTTTGATGCCTTGCAGGATGCCGCTGACTATCGGGTTCTTATCAAAGTTGTGCGAGACAATTTTCACCGGATGCTGCTCCACCGGGTATTGAATGGCAGTGATTGGCGCATCGAGGATTTCTATCGCATCGTCACCAAACTGCTGTCTGATTTCGGCGATTTTGTCTTCCACCAGAGGCAGCAGAGTGGCAAATTGCTGTTCCAGTGGCAGCGGTTCGCCATCGCCTTTCAGCAGCGCTCGCCAGTTGGTTTTATCGGCGATATGTTTGGCTAGCTCAACTTCAATCAAACCGGAAATCCGGCGGGTTTTCACTTTAAATATCGGCATTCCCTGAGTGGCGCCCTGGTCGATCCAGCGGGTCGGGATCTGATTGTGGCGAGTGATGCCAACTTTCAGGCTCGAGGTGTTAGACAGGTAAACATAGTGGTCGATCATACAATTCTGTTCGCCCCATTCCGGCTCGCGGCAGGTGCCTTCATGATAGTGACAGGTTTCGGGTTTCATAATGCACATATCGCAGCTGGCGAGCTTTTTCATGCAGACGAAACAGTGCCCCTGAGAATAGCTCTTCTTGGTTTTTTTGCCGCACGAGCAGCAAAAGATATTGCCGGTATGGCTAAGGACTAACTGCTTTCCAATATAAGGGTCCAGGTCGATCAACTGATCGCCGACCGGTAGCTGATAGTGAACGGTTTGGTCTAAGTCAGAACGCAGTTTGTTGAGCGTTCCTGTGGCTAGTATTGGCATGACATTACTCATAGTTATTCTGATTGGCCCAGTGTAACAAAATTTCCGTTTTTGCTCAGGGTGCATCGCGGCTTTTCTCCATAGCTCTGCAGGTTTTCAGTGCCGTGAGAAACTATCCCGCTGCAGGGTACCAAGCTCGCTATGTAATTGTTCTCGCCGGTGTTGCGCATTTATCGATCTGACTCTGAAATTTCAACACTGGTGAGATAAGTAATAGTATTAATCGTCAAGACCGGTCATATAATTGTGGTTAAGTAAAACCAATCCCGTCTCGAGTAACTTTATAGCAATCAGGGTGTTCCGTTGAAGGTAGTGCATAAGTCAGTCATAGTCCTGGTGGTTCTGACCATAGCCGCGATACAGATTTATAACCTGTATGGCGATAAGAAAGTGTACCGAGTTTCGCCGGAGCGATTGATTTTTCTGCCCACTGACGACAGATACAACCAAGGCACCTCAACGGCCACCATGACGGTTGAAGATGACAAAGTCGTCATTGACTGTGTACTGCGAAGCAGTCCTTATCCCTGGCCCTATTGTGGGATCTCTATACATGTTGACCAGGACCCGACGGTGGGGCTGGACTTATCCAATTACCATACCGCTAGGATCAATATCGATTTTGCCAATCTCGATGATGGTAGCCAGCCACGGATGCGCTTCTATCTGCGCAACTATAATCCGGAATATTCGGTACCGGACAACGAATACACTCATAAATACAACGGCTTAGAGTATCAACCTGGCGTGGGGCGGGGCGCGATTGATATCCCTATCAATCACTTACAGGTAATGACCTGGTGGCTGGCCGACAACAGTATCTCTATTGACCACTCCGGGCCGGAGTACAGCCGGGTGAACAAAATTGAATTCGCATCCGGTTCGGCGGCCGGGATCGGTCGCTATCGGATGACGATACATAGTATTGAGTTGGTCGGCTCCTATATCCAGGCCGATGACTTTTTCCTGTTGCTGCTGGGAGTATGGGTGAGTTTGGCGATCGGTTTTAGTGTCAACGAGATACGTCGCAGTCGCCGTCTGGTCATGCAGGCCCACTCGCGCCACAACCATCTGAAAACGATCAATGATTCCCTGCGGGCACAAAATATCCAGTTCGCGGAACTGGCCCATCGTGATGCGCTGACCGGAGCGATGAACCGCCATTCTGTGAAAGACTGGTTTGATGCCTTACTCGACAATCACTATCCACGCAAGCCTGTGATGTCGATTCTCTATCTGGATTTAGACCATTTTAAACGGGTTAATGATGATTATGGTCATTCGATAGGCGATGACATTTTGCGCGAATTTACCATGGTGGTGTTAAAAGAGTTAGACAGTAGCCATAAGCTGGTGCGTTGGGGAGGGGAGGAATTCGTCGCCTTCTGTCCAAACCTGACCTTAGAGCAGGCGCTGGATACCGCTGAGAAAATCCGCCGCGCGGTCGAGCAGCATTTCTGGGTCCATGGCGATCCGCTAACCACCAGTATTGGCGTAGCGCAGCTCAGTAATGAACGGCTGACCGAAACCTTAGCACGGGCTGATGATGCGCTGTATAACGCCAAAGGCAATGGCCGCAACCGGGTGGAAAGTGGGGTAGCTGCATAGTGCCAGGTTCGGTTATCGTCTCCATTTGATGACAGTACCTGGTGACAGGCAGAATCAATACGGGCTATTGGTTCTGCTCAGCTGACATGTTCTCTAGGGCAGGTTCGATTACCGCTTCTTCGGTGTCAGTCGAACTGGCCAATGCGTCTTCATTGCTGCTGGGAATCGGCTCTTTTGGACCGAGGAATTTCGGCTCAGCCCCGATGATGTAAAGATCCAGGAAGGCTTTGGTGCGAGCCAGCACTTCCCGCAGGCGAATCTTTAGTCCTGACTTAGTTTGCGGCCCGGGTACCGCGAGACATTTCGCATTGATGTTGTGGTAATTGGAAATAAACAATGCCCGTTCACAGTGGAACTGCTGAGAGATAATCAGGAAATTATCGGTGTCGAAAATCTCTTTGGCCCGCACGATAGAATCCAGGGTACGAAAACCGGCGTAATCCAGAAAGATGTTCTGCTCCGGGATGTTGGCGGCCAGCAGATCACGTTTCATGGTCCAGGGTTCGTTGTATGAGCGATGAGCATTGTCGCCGCTGAGCAAAAAGTTATCGACTTTATGCTGCTGATGACGCTCGATCGCGGCGTCAATGCGGTGGATATAGTAATCGTTGAGAGTTTTACCCAGGTATTTGCTGGTTCCGAGCACCACGGCAACGTTAAAATGTTCTACCTGATCGAGACTCTCAATCACGTCCCCTTGCGCCTGCAGGCTTACCCAGCGATCGATCAACACCACAAAGCTGACCATCAACAGCATGGTCATGGTCAGCCAATAGATAATGCGTTTGCGTTGTCGTCGGCAGAAGTACTTTGCCGAGCGTAGCCTGAGTAACAAGGTCACTAAATTTGCCGATTTCTCTGTGCCCACATCCCTATGATAATAAAGCATGCTAGCACGACTGAAAACATCATACCAAGGTGGAGGTTTCTAAGCGTGCTGGTAAGGTACGGGGTTGCTTTAATAATCACCAGTCCGTAGCCAAAGGCGTTCACCAGCACAAACACTAAGGTACGGACAATAAAGTGCTGGTTGCGCATCAGTCGGCGTAACAGGGCGTTGATCTCACCGCCCAGCATAACCAGGCAGCAGGCGATCAGTGCTGCAGAAATTTCAGGCAGGTAAGGGGCCAGAAATTTTCCGGCTGGAACCAAATAATCCATCATAAGTAAAAAGCCCCAGGTTAGCTGGGGCATGTCCTCTTGTCAGAAAATTAAAATGCAGTGCGTTTGTAGCGACGGTAAACTGGTTGCCAGAAGAGGTCTTCAATTTTCGCTTCCAATGTTTCGTCGGTAATCTCCGGCGCAACGCCCTGCTCAATGGCTTTTTTCGCTACTGCAAAGGCAATTTTCTTAGACACTGAGTGGATCGCTTCTAAAGGTGGTAACAGAGGACCACGGCCATTAATGGCCATTGGCGAACAGGTCGCCAGTGCTCGGCTCGATTCCATCAGCATTTCGTCGGTCACGCGTTTGGCTTTCACTGCCAATACGCCCAGGCCGATACCCGGGAAAATGTAGCTGTTGTTGCACTGGGCGATATTGTAGGTTTTGTCCTCAAACACCACCGGATCAAACGGGCTGCCGGTTGCGACCAGCGCCTGACCTTTGGTCCAGCGAAGGATGTCGCTTGGTGTCGCTTCAACCCGGCTGGTCGGGTTAGACAGCGGGAAGATGATCGGACGTTCACAATGCTTATGCATCTCTTCGATCACTTCCTGGGAGAACAGTCCCGGCGCGCCGGATACACCAATCAGTACTGTCGGTTTAGCGTTGCGCATCACGTCCAGCAGCGAGAAACCGGTACCTTCACTCTGCCACGCTTTGGTCGCTTTGTTTTTTTGTACCAATCGTTGCTGGAAATCCAGCAGATTCGGCATACCCTGTTGCAGCAGTCCCCAACGGTCGACCATAAAGACTTGCGAGCGGGCCTGCTCATCGCTGATCCCTTCAGACACCATTTGCGCGATGATGGCTTCGGCAATGCCGCAGCCTGCTGAACCTGCACCCAGGAAGGTGACACGCTGCTCAGATAGTTTGCTGCCGGCAGCCTGGCATGCGGCCAGTAATGAGCCGACCGTTACTGCGGCGGTGCCTTGAATATCGTCGTTGAAACAGCAGATACGGTTTTTGTAGCGCTTGAGCAACGGCATGGCATTTTTCTGGGCAAAATCTTCAAACTGAACCAGTGCTTGTGGCCAGCGGCGTTGGATCGCCTGGATCACTTCTTCGACAAATGCATCATATTCTGCGCCGGTAATACGCGGATGACGCCAGCCCATATACATCGGGTCAGCAAGTCGCTGTGGGTTATTGGTGCCCACGTCCAACACAATCGGCAGGGTATAAGCAGGACTGATGCCACCACACGCGGTGTAAAGCGACAGTTTTCCGATAGGAATGCCCATCCCACCGATACCCTGGTCACCCAAACCGAGAATGCGTTCACCGTCGGTAACCACGATCACTTTAACGTTGTGGTTGGCGGCGTTATTTAACAGGTCATCAATTCGATCCCGGTTAGCGTAAGAGATAAACAGGCCGCGCCCACGACGGTAAATATTGGAGAAGTTTTCACAGGCGGCACCAACCGTTGGCGTATAGATGATCGGCATCATTTCAGAAATGTGATTCTGAACCAGGCGGTAGAACAGGGTTTCGTTGGTGTCTTGAATATTACGCAGATAGATGTGCTTATCCATGTCATTTTCAAAATGACAGTATTGCTGGTAGGCACGTTCCACCTGTTCCTGAATAGTTTCAGTATTTTCCGGTAGCAAACCTTCGAGGTTAAAAGAACTGCGTTCTTCGGCACTGAATGCGCTGCCTTTGTTTAATAACGGAGTGCTGAGAAGTGCCGGGCCGGCGTAGGATATGTAGAGCGGGCGTTTATTATCGTTCGTCATTGGGAGCCTATGAAAGGGGAAAACAGGACGCAAAAATGATAAGGATTAGTAACTGAGATGTAAATAGACCGAAGCTCCAATATCACGCAAATTCGGGTACAATCCGATGTTAATTTCAATACCCGGATTACTTTCATGCATGACCTGCCCATTGCCGCTCTTAAACAACAAGTGAAAACAAACCTGCAACGGCATCACCTGGTGGTTGAAGCGGAGACAGGTTCAGGAAAATCAACCTGTTTACCGCTCTGGGCCGGGGAGCAGGGCAGAGTCTTAGTGGTGGAGCCGCGACGGATAGCCTGTACTTCTCTGGCCCAGTATCTGGCGGCCCAATCCGGGCTGCCTTTGGGAAAGCAGATTGGTTACGCGATCAAGCTTGAACAGCGCTTTAACGAGCAGACGCAAGTGGTGTTTGTCACGCCCGGGGTGGCGCTGCGCTGGTTTGCTGATAACCGACTGGCGGATTTTGATATCGTGATGGTGGATGAGTTTCACGAGCGGCGCTGGGACTGTGACTTGCTGGTCGCCTTGTTGCATCAGGCCCAGTCGCATCGGTTGATCGTGACCTCTGCGACCATGGAAGGTGCCCGGTTATCCGGTTATCTTAATGCCAAGCGTCTGATCGCCGAGGGCAGGAACTTCGCAGTATCGGTGCAGTACCTGGCGAGCGAAAGCCACCATATGCCAGATAGTCGTGGCCTTGAGCGACGTGTGGTGGCGGCAGTGGAAACCGCCCTGCAGCAAACCAGCGGGGATATTCTGGTGTTTTTGCCAGGCCGTAAGGAGATACAGCAGTGTGGCTCTGCTTTGTCGCATTTCGACGATATTCTCATCACGCCACTGCACGCCAGTGTCTCTGACGAGGAGCGGGACCGGGCATTAAATCCGCAGCCGCTACGTAAAGTGGTATTGGCCACCAATGTCGCCGAGACTTCACTGACGATCCCTAATATTTCCGCAGTGGTAGACAGCGGACTGGAGCGCAGAAATATTCAGCGTAATGGCCGCACCACCCTCAGCTTGCAAGCCATTTCAAAAGCCAGTGCCGCTCAGCGCGCCGGCCGGGCCGGGCGGGTAATGGACGGAATATGTTACCGCCTCTATGGTCAGCATGCGGCGCTGGAAACCGTCACGCCGCCCGAGCTGCAGCGTGAATCACTGACAGAGGCCATGCTGGCAGCCGCGTGTAGCGGATTTCCGCTTGATCAACTGAGCTTTCTGGATCCTTTACACGATAAATCACTAGCCAGCGCCCAATCCATGCTGCGCGATTTGGCGGCGATTGACGACTGTGGCTTAGCCACCGAGCATGGCCGCAAAATCTATCCACTGCCGGTGGATACCCTGTTTGCTGACCTGATCAGCCGAATGCCAAGCCGGGCGCTGCAAGAAGCCATGGTCGACCTGGCGGCCGCGTTGTCGGTTCCGGCGAGATTGTATCGTCTGTCTGCAAACAGTGACCTGCTGGAGCGATTGGATCAGCAAGAACCACTGGGGTGCGATGCCCAACTGGTTATCCAACTGGTGCGGGGCAATGATTTTGACGGGGTGAGTGTTGATTCCGATGCCCTTCGCGAAGCGCGTGGACTGTCAGAGCAGATGCGCGAGGTGTTCGAGCTACCTCAGTTGTCGGTGGCATCCCGGTTTGACCGCAGCCAACTGGTCAGCGAAATCGCCCGTTTGCATCCGGAACTGCTGTTTGTTCGGCGGGAAAAACGGCGCGAAGCCCTGGCCAATGGCGAGATGGAAATGACGTTAGCCAGAGAGGGCCGGATGAAACCAGACAGTGAAGCCTGCCTGGTGTTAGATAGTCACAGCTTACCGGGCAGAGGCGTAAAGCAAACCCTCAACTTGGCCACGGTCGTCGTGCCCGTTCCGCTGACATTGATTGAACAGCTGGCACTGGGGCAATGGCAGCAAGGCGAAACTCTGTTCGACGGACAGATTCCGCTGACGGAAATGCAGCTGGTCTATGCCGGTCGCACGATAGTCCGGCGCCAGTGCCAGGCAGAAGGGGAGCGGGCAATCAAACCTATGCTGGATGCTGTGCTCACCGAGCAGGTCCTGCCGGGTTTAGCGACAAAACGTCGTCGCGAAATCGAACACTGGAAGCTGTATCTGGAACTTGGCCTGGCAGAAAGTGACGCAGACAAGGAGCTCAGTTTTGAGTCCTGGTTTACCCAACTGTTGATGCAATTAGAGCTACAAAACCTGGACGAATTGGCGCTGTTTGATGAACAGGACTTTCCTTTCGACGGTATACCGGATTGGCAATACGACGAGTTCGCCGAGCGTTACCCATTTGAATTGGCGCTGGGTGACCTTAATCTTACCGTAAACTATTTCGCATCCCGGAAGCTGGTAGAGGTGGTGTATCAGAGTGGATTACGCAGAGGTGAGCCCAAACGCTGGGAGTTACCGAAGTGGAATGGCTGGCGGGTACAATACCGCAAAGCGAGCAGGGTGGTGCAAGTACGCTAGCTGGTTTATTTTACCGGTAGAAATATTAACCAGTTACACTCAAACCTGATCATCCTTGTTCCAGAATTGTTATCACTCTGCGTTTTATATAGCGGAACATCCGAATTTATGGGTATAAAAGATGATTGTTTTATATCCTATTGATATATGCATGGTGATGTTCGATAGTTAGCTTATGTCGGTGAACATTGGTCGGAGAAAACGAATGCAAAATCAATCCAAAGCGTGTGTTGAATTTGACTATACCTCGTTTTTAGGGGCCAACTGCCGTAAAAAATGGACCTTCCTTGAAGCGATCACTAGCTTTTCACCGGTGTTTGGCACTGTGTGGAAAGATACCATCAAAGACACTCAAAGTGTTGAAGATCGTCTTTGGGATCATGCCATGAAGTCCTTGTCTGCTCAGCATACTGATGAAGCCAATCTGATGGCGTTGATCCGGTTAGCAAAGCTAGAGGGAATTGAAGAGATCAAGCTGGTGATGCCTTATACCCTAGACAGTGAGCAAATCGAACTGATTGAGCGCATGACTCACACTAATATCCGTTATCGTGATCAGGACGAATTTACCATCATCCTGTAACTTCACTGTTTTCAATTAAATCTAAATACAGCGAGTTTGCCTGCTGAGCTCGGGCAAATCATTCGTCAGCCCGGTATGAATTCCCGTTTAGACACTGCCCGCAATTATTTAGGTGAATTACTATATAGGTGAACTATCTCGGCAACACGCTGACCAGCGTGACTGCTTAGCAGCAACTGATTCATAGGCTTTAACCGATAAAAGAAAAGCCCCAAAAGGGGCTTTTAAGTGTTTGAGTTGTTTTGAGCTACGTTTAGCTCGCGGTCTCGATTACAGTACTGCCGCAATACCTTTACACAGCGGTAGCATGTTAGAACGAGTCATACCGGCAACACTGATGCGGCCAGAGCCAACAATGTAGATACCAAATTCTTCTTTCAGGCGGTTAACCTGATCTTTGTTCAGACCAGAGAAAGAGAACATACCGTTTTGACGCTCAATAAAGCTGAAGTCAGCTGTTACGCCTTGCTCTTTCAGGGTGGTAACAAACAGCTCACGCATATCCTGAATACGGTCACGCATCTCTTTTACTTCGTTTTCCCACTCCTGACGCAGTTCTGCGTTGTTCAGAATGTGAGTCACTACCGCACTGCCGTGCGCTGGTGGGTTGGAGTAAATAGAGCGGATAATGGCTTTTACTTGAGAGAATGCGGTCGCTGCGACCTGTTCGTTTTCGGCTACCAGAGTAAAGGCACCGACACGCTCGTTATACAGACCGAAGTTCTTCGAGAATGAGCTCGCAACCAGAATTTCTTTGTTGTATTTGGCAAAAGTACGCAGGCCAGCCGCATCTTCTTCAACGCCTTTGGCAAAGCCCTGGTAAGCGAAGTCGAACAGTGGCAGCAGTTGCTTCTCGGCAACCAGCTTCGCCAGTGTTTCCCACTCTTCGGCAGTCGGGTCGATACCGGTTGGGTTGTGGCAACAGCCGTGCAGTAGCACGATATCACCTGCAGACGCTTGCTCCAGATCCGCCAGCATAGCGGCGAAGTCTTTGTCTTTGGTTTCGGCGTTGTAGTAGCTGTACTGAGCTGTCTCGATACCTGCAGCGGTAAATACGCCGTTGTGGTTAGCCCAGGTTGGGTTACTGATCCAGATTTTTACATCGCCCAGCTGACGTTTGATGAACTCGCCAGCTACGCGAAGGGCACCGGTACCACCAGGAGCCTGAGCGGTTTTGGCGCGCTGACTGGTGACGATTTCAGCATCCTGACCAAACAGCAGCTTCTGTACAGCCAGACCGTATTCAGCAGTGCCTTCAATGGTCAGATAAGATTTGGTTTTTTCGGTTTCTACTAAAGCGGTTTCCGCTTTTTTAACCGTTGCCAGAACAGGCGTTTCACCCTGTTCATTTTTGTAAATACCAACACCAAGGTTGATTTTTTCAGTGCGGGGATCCTTTTTAAACTCTTCAGTTAGGCCAAGGATTGGGTCAGCCGGAGCGGCAACTACTTTTTCAAACATAATCGTCATCCATGTGTATCGAGGCGTGATAAAACTAAATCCGGTTAGTTATACCTGTATGGCAAATCAGAGACAATACGTAGCGACAAGAAAAAGGCAAAAACTTGCCAAAACGGAAGTGTTTTCGACTTAGCGTCGATTTTTGCCAGAAATCTTGCATAGAAACGCCGAGCTGAATGCGATTGTTATACGGATGTTAAAGCGGTTTGCGTAATTTCTACCCTCTCGGTTTCATGATTGAATTTGCCGCTGGGTCTTTAACTATATGAACCAGAGGAGAAAAGTACTGGTTACGCCTGGATAAACCAACTGATTCTGTCATCAACAATGATACTTTTAGCCGGTTTAAGACTGAAAACGACTATATAGTGGTATTTTTAGTGGAGGTAGTTTTCACCATTGAGGAATAGTTGCTGTTTACTCCGGGTAGAAAAACACACTCCCTAATAAGCTAATAACACCCCTCCAGATCACCAACCCTTTCAACAATAGTGACTTTTTGTATATTGAATCGAGTGCATGATCAAGAAAATAGAAGAACTTAGTTCCAAAAAATACAAATAGTTAATTATTATAATATCATTACCCGTTATTGGTGGCGCCAGCGAAATTCATTTCATACGGTGAGCCTCAAATCCCACGCTTGCTAGGGCACCAATTCGGAACTGTTGCCAACCCAGGAGTTACGCATGAGTATCAATGCGCATAATTTTATAGTCGATAAGTTGGCAGAAGTGGTCAAAGACAAGCAGCGTCGGCAGCGCATGATGGTGAATGCGATCACTGTATTTGGCTTGGTCTTTCTGGTGGTATTTTGCGTCAACAGCTTTCTGAAAGGGGAGCAGATGCTCGGCAGCATACTGGCAGTGTTTTCCGGCTTGGCTGTATGCAATGTCTATGTGATGAACCGCTGGCGTACCGCCGGACTTATTGGCCTGACCACGATCATCTATTCACTCGGGGTGATTCTTACCGTGACCGGTGGCTATCAATCGACTGGGATTCTCTGGGTCTATCCACTGGTGGCTATTGCTATTTTTATCAACCCGTTTCAAATCGGCTTGTTGCTTAATGCGCTGTTCTTACTGATATTAACCTGGGTGATGTTTTTTAGCCCCTACCAACAGTTATCTGAAGCACTGTATACCGATGTATTTGCTGTACGAGTGGTGATCACTTTAATTGGCCTGGCTGGGATGTGCCATATCTTGATCTACTTTCAGTCCAAGGCCGATGAGTACATCATCAAAATGCATGAAGAAGATGTGGTTAAGCTGGCTTATTTTGACTCGCTGACGATGCTGTCGAACCGGGTTACCTTTCGTTCAATTCTGTACCATTCCATCCAGCGGCACAATTTCCCTGTGTCGGCAATCATCTACATCGATTTGGATAATTTTAAAGACATTAATGATGATTATGGCCATGACTGCGGAGATAAGGTACTGGCAGATTTTGGCAAACAGTTGCGCCAGGTTGCGCTGCGTAATCTCGGAAATGATCTTGGCCCTTATGATGTAGGCCGGTTAGGCGGTGATGAGTTTGCAATTTTCATTGCTGACGCCGAAGATAAAGTCAGAGTTGAGCGCCTGGCCAAACACGTTTTGGCAATCTTTGCCGAGCATCAGCTTGAGAGTTTAAAAGGCCTGAAACACCAGATGGGTGTCAGCCTCGGAGTGGTGTTTGTCGATAATGAAAAAGCCGATCTGATTGAGAGTATCTCAGTGGCAGATAGAGCCATGTACCAAGCCAAGCAGGCGGGCAAGGGAAGAATTACTATCGTTAATGGCTCGGTAGCCAATGCCACTGCTTGAAAACTGTTTCTTGAAAACTATAGTATAGCTTGGTAACTATAGCTTGATAGCCAAGGGCTTACCACTAGCAGTTTGGTACGGTCGCGAGGTCCGATTTCGCTTCAATAGCCGGATTACACAATCAAAAAAGCCGAGCACTAACTGCTCGGCTTTTTTTTGTATTGTGGCTAACAGCGACTTAGAAGTTAGCACTACGTGGCGTACGTGGGAATGGGATTACGTCACGAACATTACCCATACCGGTGACGTAAGAGACCAGGCGCTCAAAGCCCAGACCAAAACCCGCGTGTGGTACGGTGCCGTAGCGGCGCAGATCGCGATACCAGCCCATGTGCTCGGGATCGATTCCCATCTCAACCATACGGGCATCCAGTACGTCCAGACGCTCTTCACGCTGAGAACCACCAATGATTTCACCGATGCCCGGTGCCAGTACGTCCATCGCTGCCACTGTTTTGCCGTCTTCGTTCAGACGCATGTAGAAAGCTTTGATGTCTTTTGGATAGTTTTTAACAATAACCGGTGCTTTGAAGTGCTCTTCCGCCAGGAAGCGTTCGTGCTCTGAGGCCAGATCGATACCCCATTCCACCGGGAATTCGAACTCTTTGCCAGATTTGAGCAAAATGTCGATAGCGTCGGTGTAATCCACCTGCGCAAAATCAGACTTCACAAACTGTTCCAGACGAGTGACAGCGTCTTTGTCGATACGCTGGGCAAAGAACTCTAGGTCATCGCGACGCTCTTCCAATACCGCTGCGAACACGTACTTCAGCATGTCTTCAGCCAGCTTGGCGACATCGTCCAGATCTGCAAACGCGACTTCTGGTTCAACCATCCAGAATTCCGCCAGGTGACGGCTGGTGTTGGAGTTTTCCGCACGGAAAGTCGGGCCGAAGGTGTAAACCTTGCTTAGCGCACAGGCATAAGCCTCAGCGTTCAACTGGCCAGATACGGTCAGGAAGGTCTCTTTACCGAAGAAGTCTTCGTTGTAATCGACGTCGCCTTTTTCAGTACGTGGCAGGTTTTCCATATCCAGCGTTGAAACACGGAACATTTCACCGGCGCCTTCGGCGTCAGAGGCGGTGATCAGCGGCGCTGATACCCAGTAGTAACCCTGCTCGTGATAGAAGCGGTGGATAGCCTGAGACAGACAGTTACGCACGCGCGCCACGGCACCAATCACGTTGGTACGAGGGCGAAGGTGGGCGACTTCACGCAAGTATTCGATTGAGTGGCGAGTCTTGGCCATTGGGTAGGTATCGGCGTCTTCCACCCAACCGACAACTTTAACGGCTGTGGCTGCCAGCTCGAAATCTTGGCCTTTCGCCGGAGATTCAACGATAGTGCCGGTCACTTCTACCGAGCAACCGGTAGTCAGCTTGAGAACTTCATCGTCGTAATTATTCAGATTATTTGGGACCACGGCCTGAATCGGGTCGAAACAAGAGCCGTCATATATGGCAAGAAAAGAGATTCCAGCTTTGGAATCACGACGTGAGCGGATCCAGCCACGGACAGTCACTTCACTGTCGACTGCCAGTTTACCTTTCAACACGTCAGTTACAGGCGCGTAAGTCATTTAATTATCTTCTCCATTGAGGTAAAAACCAACCCAATCAGCTACCTGTGCTGTATCAGTATAAAAAACAACCGAAACATTGAGTTGGATACAACTTTTCAGATTTAGCCGAACATATTACCTCGCTATTTGACAGCTTCAACCTTTATTCGCCATTCGGGCCAGAAATTGTCAAATCCGGGAAGCATATCCAGATGCTTCCCGGCCAATGGCTATAGTGCGAGATTATCGGTTTAACAGAGAGAATTGATTCAGCAGCGTCTCCAGTCGGTCAGACAGTGACTGCAAGTTTTCGCTAATTTGACGGCTTTGCGCCGCTGAGGTGGAGGTTTCATTAGCGTGTTGGGTAATCACTTCAACTTTCTCTGACACTTCGCTATTAATGGCTGTCATCTGTTGTGACTGCTGTTGAATGCTCTCGGCGCGGTTCAGCGCCTGCTGCATTTCGGTCACCACCTCAGTCATGGCAACGGAAAGCGATTCTATATCGGTGGAACGCTGGTGGGCGCTGTTACAGACGGCGTCGACCGATTCCATTGACGCTTCGCTGTCGCTCTGGAACTGGCTGATAATGGAATCGATACTGCCGGTGGCATCTGCGGTGCGACTGGCCAACTGGCGTACTTCATCGGCAACGACCGCAAAGCCTCGCCCCTGTTCTCCGGCGCGGGCGGCTTCTATGGCAGCATTAAGCGCTAATAGGTTGGTCTGGTCAGCAATCCCTTTAATCACCTGGAGAATATTGGAGACTTCGCCGGTTTGGGTGTTCAGGTCTGCCATTCGCTGTTTTACGCTTTCGATGTCGCCGACCAAGCCTTTGATGTCGACGCTGGCACTGTGGGCGCTGGCGGCGCTGGTTTCCACCACAATCGATGTGTGTTTGATCAGGTCGGACGCATTGATGGTGGCGCTGTCAACTTGTTGTTGCTGAAGCTGCATCTGTTCGATATTGGCCTGTACGCTTTGGGTATCCCGCTGCTGATTATTGGCAGCATTATCAGTGGCCTGCGCGACTTTCGTCAGCTGGGTCGAAGCGCTGGCCAGAGCATGCGAAGTCTCCTGCACATCATGCAGACTATCGCTCACCGTATCCAGGAATGAGTCTATGGCATTGGCCAGCTGTCCGACTTCATCACGACGCTCTGAACCAAGACGCAGGGCCAGGTTTTTGCTGCTGCTAACCTGCTGCATAAAGCGGGAGGTTTTCTGTACCGGACGAACAAACATCTTACGGGTCAGAGTCATGGTAATGGCAAAACCGATAAATGCGATCGCTGCCATAATGGCTACCGCTATCATAGTGCGCTGGCTAATCAGGGAATTAATGTGGGATAGGTTGTATTCCAACCGGATAGCACCGAGCACTTCGCCTTCCGGTGCCATATGGCAGGCAACACAATTGGTGCCGCGGTAGTTTTCACTCGCTTTCATCGGCAGGGCGACCACCAGGCCGGTGCCCCAGTCTGCTTTATAGGGCTCGATAATCATTTCACCTTGCAGTACCCGGCGGTCAATATCATCTTGAGGAGACTGATAGGCTTCACCATCACCAAACAGTTTGCGAACCGGGTCGCCACGCAGCACCCGCACTTGCTCGATACCATCTTGCGCCAGGGCTTTTTGTCGCAGTGTCTCTTTTTGCGCCATGGTACCGGTGAGCATCATCATATTCAGGCTGTCGAAATAGTTGCTCGCTTTGTCATGTAACTGTTCACTCAGTACCGAGTTAATCAGGTCACGTTGTTGCAGATATTGGTAAGCGGTAGAGACCGAAAGAACCAGGGCAAAAACAGTCAGAAGGATGGCTAGCAACTTAGTGGTAATACTGGAAGTCATTTTTATAATTATCTGTCTTTAAAGGTAATTGCAGGGAAATATAAACGTTCTGACTTATAACAAGAAAGTGGTAGCGGAAAGAGTGTGACCCCACTCAAAACAAGGTTTATGTAAATGTGATGTATACACGCTGTTTCTGATACGGGTTGTAATGCAACATTAATACTACATCTGGCCAATCCTGGTTATTTATACCATTCACAATGCCAATCAAGAGGGGTTTCTGCTTGAGTCTTGACAGCAGATTCCTTAGTATTGCCTGTCCTAAATTAAGGCTGAGAACCAATATGAAAACAGAGTTATATAAAGAGTTTATGTTTGAAGCGGCGCATCATCTGCCACACGTGCCGGAAGGGCACAAATGTGGTCGCCTGCACGGACACTCTTTTTTGGTTCGCCTCTATGTGGAAGGCGAGGTGGATCCGCACACAGGCTGGGTAGTGGATTTTGCTGAAATTAAAGCGGCTTTCAAGCCAATCTACAATCGCCTTGATCACTATTATCTGAATGATATTGAAGGGCTGGAAAATCCCACCAGTGAAGTGCTGGCAAAATGGATCTGGAATCAGCTCAAGCCAGAGCTGCCGCTACTGAGCAAAGTAGAGATCAAAGAAACCTGCACCGCGGGTTGTATTTATCGCGGCGAGTAAAAAGAAAGCCTTTCCGACGGACTCTCTGCCAAACCGCAAGACATTAAAAAACCGCCTTTAAATAAGGCGGTTTTTTCGTTTAAAGCCATTGATTAACAGGCGCAATAACCAATGGTTAGCAGACCACTTTAATTGCCAGTCCGCCTTGTGAAGTTTCGCGGTACTTAGCGTTCATATCTTTTCCGGTTTCCAGCATGGTTTCGATAACCTTGTCCAGCGAGACACGCGGGTCAGACGAGCGGCGCAGTGCCATGCGAGATGAGTTAATCGCTTTCACGGCGGCAATACCATTACGCTCAATGCAAGGAACCTGCACCTGTCCGGCAACCGGGTCACACGTCAGGCCCAGGTTGTGTTCCATGGCGATTTCCGCAGCCATACAGACCTGCTCCGGGCTACCGCCCATCAGTTCTGCCAGGCCTGCAGCTGCCATTGAACAGGCGACACCGACTTCACCCTGACAACCCACTTCTGCGCCAGAGATAGAAGCATTGCGCTTATACAAGCCACCGATCGCACCAGAAGCGGCGAAGTAGCGGATGTAATCTTTTTCTGTCACGGTTTGGATGAACTTGTCATAGTACGCCAGTACCGCTGGAATAATGCCACAGGCACCGTTAGTGGGTGCAGTGACCACCCGGCCACCGGCAGCATTTTCTTCATTGACCGCGAAGGCGAACATGTTCACCCAATCCACTACGGACATTGGGTCGTTAGTGGTTTTTTCCGAGGTGATCAGTTGCTGACGCAGTGCCGCAGCGCGGCGAGGTACGCGCAATGGACCCGGCAGAATGCCTTCGGTCACCATGCCGCGTTCCATACATTCCCGCATGGTCTTCCACACGTTGGCAAAATATGTACGTGTTTCTTCATCGGAGTGCAGCGCAGCTTCGTTTTTCATGACCAGGGTGCTGATTGACAAACCGCTCTGTTTACATTGGTTCATCAGCTCTTCGGCAGAGGTAAATTCGTAAGGGGCCTTGATTGGGTTAGCGTCTTCTTTGCCGAAGCTTTCTTCATCGACAATAAAACCGCCGCCTATTGAGTAATACGTTTTGGAGTATTCGATTTCGTCATCAATCCAGGCATGGATCTGCATACCGTTCTCATGCAGTTCCAGGTTGGTGGTATGGAAATTCATTCCGCCGTCTTTAGGAAAGTCGACAGTGTGGCAATGTAGGCCGACTGGTAAACGGCCGGTTTCTTCAACGCGAGCGATAAAGCCCGGAATTGAATCTATGTCCACTTTTTCTGGCGAGTTGCCTGCCAGACCCATGATGATGGCAATATCAGTGTGGTGACCTTTCCCTGTCAGTGATAATGAACCGTAAACATCGACGGTGATTTTAGTGATGTCGCGCAATTTTCCCATTGAACGAAGATCATCAATAAATTGTTTACCCGCTTTCATCGGACCCACGGTGTGGGAGCTGGAAGGACCAACGCCGATTTTGTAGATGTCAAATACACTAATCATTTCGATTACCTCACAATCGAGCCTCCGCCAAGGTATTCGGGGAGGCTCTTATTATCGTTATATTTTCATATAACCACGCTGAATCAATCAGCCGTGATTAAAGGGCGCCGTAGATTACCGAAGTAATGGCGGCAAGGCCACAAATAGTTGTGAAAATCTGTGCTAAAGCGCTGGTTTTGTATTTTGCCATTGCAGGTACTTTCTGCATTGCAAATACCGGCATCAGGAACAGGATAGCGGCAATCATTGGCGCACCCATGGTTTCAATCATGCCCAGGATACTTGGGTTGATGATGGCAACAATCCAGGTTGTGACGACGATAAAGATAAGAGACATCTTCTCGATTTTGCTAACCGGAGTCTCAGAGCGAGATTTGATCAGACCAACCAGACCTTCATGCGCTCCCAGGAAGTGACCGAAGTAGCTTGAAGTAATCGCCGCGAATGCCACGATAGGGCCCAGGTAAGAGATCATTGGCGATTCGTGGATGTTTGCCAGGTAAGACAGAACGGAAATGTTTTCTGCTTTGGCGGTGGCCAGCTGTTCAGGAGACAGAGACAGCACTACAGAGAACACGAAGAACATCACGAAGCCCATCAGCATCATGGCTGCACCGCCGGTTATAGCGTCAGTTTTCTGTACCGCTTTGTCACCGTATTGCTGGCGCTGATCTTTAGCGAACTGGCTGATGATAGGGCTGTGGTTAAATGAGAACACGATGATTGGAATCGCCAGCCAGATGATGCTAGGCATTGCACCCCATTCAGGTGAAACGCTCATCATTGAGGTGTTCCATTCAGGGATCAGGTAGACAGACAGAGCCAGCAGGATCACAACCAGTGGGTATACCATGGCAGAAGTGGCTTTAAGCATCAGTTCCTTACCGAATACTACACCGCCGGTCATGGCTGCAATAAGGGCACCAGACAGCAACCAACGAGGGATAGACTCCATACCAATCTGGTTAACCAGGAAAGAGTCAACCGTGTTGGTGATGCCGACACCGTAAATCAGAACGATAGGGTAGATCGCGAAAAAGTAAGCAAAGGTGATCAGGTTCGCGCCGGCCTTACCGAAATGTTCTTCTACAGTATCGGTAATATCCGCATCCGGGTTTTTAGCTGACAGGACAAAACGGGCCAGAGATTTGTGTGCAAACCAGGTCATTGGCGCTGCGATTAGCGCAAGAATTACTAATGGCCAAAAGCCGCCAGCACCTGCTTTGATTGGTAAGAAAAGAACGCCGGCACCCACTGCGGTACCAAACAGGGAGAGACACCAAGTAAAATCTTTATAGGTAAACTTACTTGACGACTGAGTGACCGAAGTCACAGTAGTTGTGTTATTCATACAAAATTACTCATTTATGGGAACAGGAAATAAGTTGAGCGAATTTTGCAGTGTTTATTTACATAAAAAGTAGATCTAGGTCATGTTACGCGTGGGGCTACTTATTGATCTATCAAAAACCTGTTCTCAATCACGAAAATGATGTGCCACACCCTAAAATTACTTATTTGTATAATTAGATAAACTAATGCGAAATGTCAGGGCCGGGTCAACTGAAAATGCCTTCGAGAAACATTCGCAAATAATTGTTATCGGCTATGAATGAATGTTTCTTTATGGGGTGGGTGATGTGCATTTGGTTTACAAAAATAAGGCTACAACTCATGGCCGAGTTGACGTTGTAGCGCGTGGATAATTTGTGCCGTGACACCCCAGATAAAATGGCCCTGGTAGTTGATGCCAAAGATACGATGCAGCTGGCCGCCGACATTAAACGCAGAGCTGTGTAGATGATACGGATCTAATATCACTTCAATTGGCACTTCAAAGATTTCAGCCACCTCGTTAACGTCGATATCGGGCTGATAATCGCTATTGATAAACGCCAGGTAAGGAGTCACGGAAAAGCGGCTGATGGTGGTCAATTGTGGCATGGCGCCAAATACATCGACCAACTTCGGGGCAATACCGACTTCTTCAAAAGTTTCTCTTAGCGCAGTGTCCACTAAGCTGGCGTCAGACTCTTCATACCGCCCGCCGGGAAAGCACACCTGACCCGGATGATGTTTCAGGTGCTTGGCTCTTTTGGTAAACAGTACCTGCAATCCTTGCGGACGTTCAACAAAACCGATCAATACCGCGGCTTTACGTAGCGGCTGGTTGCGAAGGTGGGCCACCCGACGCAATACATCGTTAGGATATGGTTGCGGGGGACGCATCTGAAATTTCTGAATTAGCGTGCTTTTGTCCAGCGAAGACACAACAAACTCCCGATTGATTCGCAGTATTAATCTTTTGTTATACAACAATGTTAATGGATGTGCACCGAATGGCCGCCGGATCTGGCTGATGACCATGGCTGATAGGAGCCGGATAGATAGAGAGGAATGATGATAAATCAGAGAACTAACAACGGCACGCGTGGTGCCGTTGTCAGGTTTAGTCTTTTAGTGTGGGCAGAATACGGCTGACTTTATCCAGCGTTTCCTGATACTCAGACTGGCATTCGCTGTCGGCGACTACACCACCGCCCGCCCAGGCGTAAAGAGTTTGCTGATTGGCGACCAGGGTGCGGATGGTGATGCTGGTATCCATCCGGCCATGTCGGCTGATGTAGCCGATGCTGCCACAATAAGCGGAGCGCCGGTTTGGTTCCAGCTCTTCGATGATTTCCATTGCCCGCACCTTTGGCGCACCGGTGATCGAGCCGCCTGGAAAACTGGCGCGCAGTAGGTCGGTGGCATTATAGCGGTCATCCAGCTTGGCACGAATGGTGCTCACTAAATGGTGCACCGCCGGGAAGCTTTCCACATCAAAAAGCTTCGGTACGTGGACGCTGCCAGGCTTGGCTACCCGGCCGATATCGTTGCGCAGCAAGTCCACGATCATCAGGTTTTCGGCCTGATCTTTTTCGGCGCTGGCCAACTGCTCTGCCATTCGTTTATCTGTAACCGGATCAGCCGAGCGTGGACGAGTGCCCTTAATCGGTTTGGTTTCAATATCCTGCTGATTGAGTTGAATAAAACGCTCTGGCGACACGCTCAAAATTGCCCCTTGTTTCAGGCGCAGGAAAGCAGAAAATGGCGCGCTGTTGCTCGCTTCCAGCTTGCGGTAGGCCTGCCACTCACTGCCTTGGTAACTGGCAGAAAATCGCTGCGCCAGATTGATCTGGTAGCAGTCGCCAGACAGCAGATATTCCTGCACCTTTTCAAACTTGGTTTGATACTCGGCCCGGGTCATATTGGAGTGCCAGTCAGAGGTCAGTTTAAACGGGGAAGGGGGTGGCGCGCTTTGCTCCGTTAACCACTGCCAATGCTGTTCAACTTCAGTGCCAACTACCCAGGCCTGTTGTCGCTGGTGGTCGACCACCACCGCCCAGCTGTACAGCCCGACGGCCATATCATCGAGATCGATATCCTTCTCTGCCAGCTCTGGGAGTGTTTCTACCCGGCGGCCCAAGTCGTAGCTAAACAGACCCAGCACACCGCCAACAAATGGCAACTCAGTGTCAAACTGTATCGATGGTAGCATGCGTTGTTGCAGTTCATTGATCAGCTCAAACGGGTCCTGGTCGCTGATCTGCAGTTGACCATCTATCTCGATATAGCTGCTGTTACCCCGGGTAGTGAGCGTGGCGACCGGCTCGGTAACCAGGATATCGAACCGGTTATCGACATGGCCAGTGGCAGCAGAACGCAGCAACATTGACCCGCATTTGGATTCGATCGGGCTAAATAGCTCTGGCGCGAGGTCAACTCGGTAAGGAATTGATTTGATTTCAATCGATTTTTGGCTGTTGTTATTCATTTGTTTAATTTGTGACAAAGAGTTCGTTCACCACGTGGCGCATAGCGGACAGCAAGAGTATCATATCCAAAACTCAGGCTGCTACTGCCTTGTGTCACCCCAACCAACTGCCATAGAGCCAGTGTCGGAAACAAGCCAGCAGTCGCAAAAGGAAGCATAACTATAAAGAGGCATGCAATGACGGTAATTCGCAAGCAAGATGTGATCAGCAGTGTTGCTGACGCACTTCAGTATATTTCTTACTACCACCCTTTAGATTTTGTCCAAGCCCTAGAACAAGCCTATCACCGTGAAGAAAGCCAGGCAGCGAAAGACGCGATTGCCCAGATTCTGATCAACTCGCGGATGTCGGCTGAAGGCCACCGTCCTATCTGCCAGGATACCGGTATCGTGACCTGTTTTGTGAATGTCGGTATGGGAGTCCAGTGGGATTCAACCGATATGACGGTACAACAGATGGTCGATGAAGGTGTTCGTCAGGCGTACACCAACCCGGATAACCCGCTGCGTGCCTCAGTGCTGATGGACCCGGCAGGCAAACGCATCAACACCAAAGACAACACCCCAGCGGTGGTACACATCAATATGGTGCCGGGTGATAAGGTTGAAATTCAGATCGCGGCCAAAGGCGGCGGCAGTGAAAACAAAACCAAGATGGTGATGTTGAACCCGTCTGATGACATCGCTGAATGGGTTGAGAAAACCCTGCCAACCATGGGCGCAGGCTGGTGTCCACCGGGCATGCTGGGCATAGGGATTGGCGGGACGGCAGAAAAAGCAGCCGTGCTGGCAAAAGAATCTCTGATGGAGCACATCGATATTCAGGAACTGATCGAGCGTGGTCCACAAAATGCAGAAGAAGAACTGCGTTTAGATATCTTCAACCGGGTGAACAAGCTGGGTATCGGCGCACAGGGCCTGGGCGGCCTGACTACTGTAGTCGACGTGAAAATAAAAACCGCACCAACCCATGCGGCCTCTAAGCCGGTGTGTCTGATCCCGAACTGTGCAGCTACCCGTCATGTGCATTTCACTCTGGACGGCACTGGCCCGGCGGATCTGCAGCCACCAAAACTGGAAGACTGGCCGCAAATTACTTGGGAAGCGGGCGCCAATACTCGCCGCGTGAACCTGGACACTGTCACCAAAGAAGAAGCACAGCAGTGGAAAACCGGTGAAACCCTGTTGTTGTCCGGTAAGATCCTGACCGGACGTGACGCGGCGCATAAACGCCTGCAGACGATGCTGGATAACGGCGAAGGCCTGCCGGAAGGCGTTGATTTGCAAGGTAAGTTTATCTACTATGTCGGCCCGGTTGATGCCGTGGGTGATGAAGTGGTTGGCCCTGCCGGACCGACAACCTCAACCCGGATGGACAAATTTACCGACATGATGCTGGATAAAACCGGCATCATGGGCATGATTGGTAAAGCGGAACGTGGTCCTGCGACAGTAGAATCGATCAAAAACCACAAAGCGGTGTATCTGATGGCTGTCGGTGGTGCAGCATACCTAGTATCGAAAGCGATCAAGAAAGCCCGCGTGGTGGCGTTTGAAGACCTGGGTATGGAAGCGATCTACGAATTTGAAGTCGAAGATATGCCAGTGACCGTCGCGGTTGACTCACAAGGCGTGAACGCTCACCAGGTTGGTCCGGACACCTGGAAAGTGAAAATCGCTGAAATGGAATAACATCCGCAGCCAAAACAGGGCAAGTGGCTTGGAAGCTGCCACCACTTGCCCTAAGCTGAATTACAAAAAGTTAATTAAAAATCAGGAGAATATATGCCACGTTTTATTCAGTTTTTACAAATTTTGTTTGCTGTAGTGATCGGTGGTTTTCTCGGCTACGACCTGATTCTGCACGGGGTCAGCATTTTTGATGATAAATACGTCATTATGACCGGTGTGTTGTTGCTACTGTTGGAATTGGCTCTGTTTGTCATCTTCAAGCTGATTGAAGACGATTAAAGCCAGTTTACCGCTATAGAGAAAGCTAAGCCTCTGATATTTATCAGGGGCTTTTTTTAACGTCTCATATTAAGATAATGGGGATATCAGTGTAGAGAGGGGCAGCAATGAAACGAATTGGCCAGGAAGTGAATGATCTTATCAATCGTGGTTTGGATGCCCACTTGCGCGTTGCGGTAACCGGGCTTTCCCGTGCCGGGAAAACCGCATTCATTACCTCTATGGTCAATCAACTTCTGCACACGTCGACTCATGACAACCTGCCGCTACTGGATGCGGCAAGAGAGCGTCGTCTGATTGGCGCGCGCAGGGTGCCGCAATCCAACGTGATGGTGCCTCGCTTTAGCTATGACGAAGCCATGGATCATCTGCAGTCTGATCCCCCTCAGTGGCCAGAGCCCACCCGTGATGTCAGTGAAATACGGCTGGCCATCAAATACCGTTCCCAGAAACGAACCCGAAAATTGTTGGGTAAGGCATCCACTCTCTATCTGGACATCATTGATTATCCCGGTGAATGGCTGCTGGATCTGCCGTTACTGAGCATGAATTTTGAACAGTGGAGCGAAAGCCAGCTCACCAGCATGTGTGATGTTCGTAAACCGCTGGCCGACGCGTGGCAAGCGCAAGTCGCCGAGCTGGATTTAGCCGCTGACGCCGATGAGAAACAGCTCCAGCAGCTTGCAGATCGATACACGGACTACTTACACCAATGTAAGGCGGCCGGATTGCACTGGGTCCAGCCGGGCAGGTTTGTGTTGCCGGGTGAACTGGCTGGAGCGCCGGTACTGCAGTTTTTCCCGTGTCGGCTAAAAGATCAGGACAGCGCGGGAAAACAGAGTAATTACGCGATGCTGAAAAGCAGGTATCAGCAGTATCAACAGAAGGTAGTGAAAGCCTTCTATAAAGACTTCTTCGCGACTTTTGACCGCCAGATTGTATTGGTGGATTGTCTGACACCACTCAACAGCGGTGATACCGCGTTTCAGGATATGCGCGCGGCGCTGGAACAAATCTTAACCAGCTTCCGCTATGGCCGGAATCACCTGCTGAACCGGCTGTTTTCACCCAAAATAGACAAGGTACTGTTTGCCGCCACCAAAGCCGACCATGTAACGCCGGAGCAACATGCCAACCTGGCCAAGTTACTGCAGCAGATGATCCATCCCGCCTGGCAACATGCCGCTTATGAAAATATTGATATGCAGTGCCTGACGATGGCGTCGGTTCAGGCGACGCAAAGTGGTTTTATAACCTCCGGAGAGACGACAATGGCTGCTTTGCAAGGCGTCACTTTGCAGGGCGAACCGCTGACGGTATTTCCCGGTGATGTACCGGGCAAACTGCCCAGTGCTGAATTCTGGCGGAATCAGCGGTTCGATTTTACCGCGTTTCGTCCCGGTATCAGCGACCCGGACCAACCGCTGCAACATATTCGCCTGGACAAAGCGCTGCAATACCTGTTGGGAGATAAACTGCGATGAAAGAAATTAAGTCAAAACAGGTGTTTGACCGCCCGCTGGCTGATAAACCTGAAGAGGTTAATCTGAATCCGCAGCAGCAGTTTGAACCGGCGCAGAAATTTACCCCGGTACAGGTAGAGCAGCAGCAGGACAAGCCGCTGGAAAAACAACTCGAGCAGGTGTTGCGTCCGGCAAAACGTTCACGCTGGTGGCTGAAAGGTATTCTGACGGGCTTTGTTGGCCTGACCGGCTGGCAGCTACTGGACAACCTCTATCAGTCTTACCTGGCTTCCGACTGGTTGTCTCTCGGCTGGTCTGGCTTGGTGGCGCTGGTGGCCTCATTAGGCGTTGGGGCACTGGCGAAGGAGTTATGGCGTCTGCGAGGGCTGAAGCACCACTTCAATGTCCAGGAGCAGGCGGAACAACTGCTCAGCAATGACGGTGTTGGCCAGGGCGAGTCATTCTGTCTGCAACTGGCCAAAGAGTGTGGCGTCAGTGAGGAGTCACCCTATTTTGACCGCTGGAAAAACAGCCTGAATGCGGCTCACAGCGACAGTGAGATATTGCAACTGTACGATGCATTGGTGGTGGCCAAACAAGATCAACAGGCAACCAAAATCGTCAGCCGTTACGCTACGGAAGCGGCTGCTATGGTCGCGATCAGCCCGTTAGCGCTGGCCGATATGCTGCTGGTGGCGTGGCGCAGTTTCCACATGCTGGACCAGCTGGCGAAGGTATATGGGGTTGAACTGGGGTACTGGTCGAGACTGCAACTGTTTAAGACCGTGCTGGTGAATATGGCGCTGGCCGGGGCCAGTGAACTGGTGATCGACGCTGGCATGGATCTGGTCTCGATGGATTTGGCCGGTAAAATTTCCGCCCGCGCCGGTCAGGGCTTAGGGGTTGGTCTGCTGACGGCCAGGCTGGGACTGAAAGCGATGTCTCTGCTGCGGCCTCTGCCGTGGCAAGCGGGCAAGGCAGTGAAAATCAGTACAATCCGTAAGCAGATAATGGAGAAACTTGCAGCAATAACAGTCAAATAGCGCTTTATGTGATTTGCTGTGGCGGAGTTTTCTTGACGGTTTATAGAGGTTAGGCGAAACTACTGTCAACTTTTCCTGACACCTGCCAAATTAGGGATATCTCCGTGCGTCTAGAAGTATTCTGTGAAGATAGATTAGGCCTCACTCGTGAACTGCTGGATATTTTAGCGTCCAAAAGTATCGATCTGAGAGGCATCGAGATCGATGTATCCGGCATTATCTATCTTAATTGCCCCGATATTGACTTTGATACCTTCAGCGAGCTGATGGCGGAGATCCGCCGCATTGCCGGGGTGAAAGACGTACGAAAAATCCAGTTTATGCCGATCGAGCGGCACAATACCGAATTGATCGCGCTGCTAAACAACCTGCCGGATCCGGTCCTGGCCATCGATCTCAAGGGCAATGTCGATATGGCTAACCACGCCGCGATGAGTCTGTTTGGGGCTGACGGCGATGGTCTGATCGGCCAGCCGGTCAGTAACCTGATACCAACTTTCAATTTTGCCAAGTGGGCCGAAGGGCAGATTTCACGCAAAAGAGAAAAGCTGGTGATCAATGGTCTGGATTATCTGATGGAAATCATGCCGGTTTACATCAGCGGAGAATCTGAACAGTCGATTCTGGCCAGCACGGTAATGACCATACGCAATGCCTCGCAGGTGGTTCACTCTGATCACATGTTACCTGAACACAATGAGCTGGGTTTTGAACACTTTGTTGGTGTGTCCAACAAACATAAGGGTCTGATAAGCCAAGCAAAAAAACTGGCGATGCTGGATCAGCCGCTGCTGATCGAAGGCGAGACCGGTACCGGGAAAGAGATGTTGGCCCGTGCCTGTCATCATCGTTCACCCAGGGCCGGTGAACCGTTCCTGGTATTGAGCTGCGCGTCCATGCCGGATGATGTGGCCGAAACGGAACTGTTTGGCCATGCGCCGGGTTCGTTTAATCATCAGCAAGGTCATAAAGGTATCTTTGAACAGGCCAATGGCGGAACGGTTTTCCTCGATGAAATCGGTGAAATGAGCCCGCACCTGCAAATTAAATTGCTGCGCTTTTTACAAGATGGCACTTTCCGCCGGGTTGGCGAAGAGCACGAGGTGCACGTTGATGTCAGAGTGATCGCCTCTACCCGCTATCAATTGTCAGAGCTGGCCGATTCCGGTTCGTTTCGGGAAGATCTTTACTATCGGCTGAATGTTTTAACCCTGAGTATTCCACCGCTGCGGGAGCGCAGTAATGATATCGCCCCACTGCTGGATCTATTTATCACTAAATACATCAATCAGCTGGGGATGCAGCGACCAAAACTGGATCCGCAACTGCTCGATCAACTGGCCCATTACCCATGGCCGGGCAATATGCGTCAGTTAGAAAATATGGTGCTGCGTGCTCTTACTGAGCTGCAGGATGAGACGCTGACACTGGAACTGTTCCATTTGCCGAAGATGGAAACGGTCAGTTCACCGTCGGCCACCATTAATATCGACGGCTCGTTGGATGACATCATGAAGCATTATGAAGCTCAGGTGTTGGAACGTCTGTATCAGACTTTCCCTTCCAGCCGCAAATTGGCAAAACGACTAAATGTATCGCACACCTCAATTGCCAATAAATTGAGAGATTACGGGATTCGCAAAAACTAATGGAACCAGTCAGTACCCCTCAGCGAGTGTATGAGGTGACGGACGAGTTTACCGTTCGCACCGCCGAAATCACCGACGCTGAAAAAATCGTCAGTTACTTTAAGCAAAACAGAAACTACCTGAAACCGTGGGAACCTAAGCGTGATGAAATGTTTTTCACCATCGAAGGCTGGCAGCAGCGGTTGTTTAAACTCAGTGAACTGCATCAGCACGGGTTGGGTTACTACTTAATTATCGTCGACAGGCAGAGCCAGGATGTGCTCGGCACCATCTCTTTTAGTCAGATCAGCCGTTTTCCGTTTCATGCCTGCAGTGTTGGTTATTCGCTGGGTGAGCAGGCTCAGGGCAGGGGAATTATGACCCAGGCACTGCGCCTGGCGGTGGACTATATGTTCACGATTCAGAATATGCACCGTATCATGGCCAGTTATATGCCCAGGAACCAACGAAGTGAGGCGGTATTGCAGCGGCTTGGCTTTCAGCGCGAGGGATTAGCGCGTGACTACCTGTTGATTAACGACAAATGGGAAGACCACGTATTAACCTCGCTGGTAAACCCGGACTGGTTCCCAGAATAATATAGAGAATGACAATGAATCAAAGGCTTGAAAAACAATTAAACCTGCTGATGGAACTGGATCGGCTGAAATCAGTTCTGCGTCGCACCCGAGTAAAAAGTGCCGAAAAACGCCTTGAGAACAGTGCAGAGCATAGCTGGCATGTGGCGACGATGGCCATTTTGCTTGAAGAACACGCCAACCAACCGGTTGACATCGGCCGGGTGGTGAAAATGCTATTGTTACACGATGTGGTCGAGATCGATGCCGGCGACACTTTCGTTTACGACTCAATAGCGGCAGAGCAGCAGGAAGAAAAAGAACGCCAGGCAGCTGAGCGACTGTTTGGTATGCTGCCAGAAGAGCAGGGCGAAGAACTTCTGACCCTGTGGCATGAGTTTGAGAATGCCGAATCGGCGGATGCCAAGTTCGCCAAGGCACTGGATAGAATCATTCCTATGCTGCTTAACTTTCACAATGAAGGTCAGAGCTGGAGAGAACACGGTGTCACACGGGAGCAGGTGTTAACGGTGAACCGTCGTATTGAATATGGTTCGCAGGCGCTGTGGGAAAAAGCCCAACAGATGGTAGAGTTCGCGACAGAACAAGGCTGGCTAAAAGCCTAATTTAAGGAATTACTATGTCATACCTGCCTTTGGACAAATACTCTCGAAAATGGATCTTTACTCATCAGTCGATGCCCGTCCCCGAGGCCGATCTGGAACAGATTAAGCCACTGGAAGCTGCTCGTGCGGCTCAACTCTGGGTTGGTAATATCAGCGCGCAAAGCCCGGATGCTGAGCGGTTTAGTAGTAGTGACTGGCCAATGAAGGCCCAAAGCTGGCAACCCGATCCGGTGGACTGGATGGATGCCTGGGACAGCGATGCCCCCGACATGCCGGAAGAGATCCTGCAACATATCGATTGGCAGGATGATGTGACCGTGTATTTCTGCTATGAGAAATACAATATTATCGAAACCAAATGGTCAATATTTAAGCGCCACTGGAAAAATTTCCTGTTCTTTGATGACGGGCCAATATTAATTGCGCGAAGAAGAAAACAGGCGCTGTGGTTTCAGAATGACGGTATGGTTAAATTAGGCAATAGAGAATAAGTGCTCGAGATATATCATACTGTAATGATTAAATATTAATTAAAGGTGGTTTCGGCCACCTTTTTCGTCTCTGCCTACTAAGAAAATAAATAGCTTTAACAATATAAACGTGTGCTAATAAAGCAAAGGTGCATATAAATTATGTTCATATTGTTAACTAGTTCAAATTATGACCACCTTATTGATGGAATAAGCTGTTAAAACTGGCCTGGTCACTTAATCTACAGGTAGGGCTAGGTAGAATAGGTCAATAAATAAGCGATATATCGGGGGTTATAATTCAGGATCACTTATAAAACTGGCTTCATTACATTCATAGGTATTCAGCCAGGTAAATAAATACTCCTTATAATTAATGTGACAATAATTCCATAAATTGGCACAAATAGTGCGTAACACAATCACAATGGTATTATTTTGACCAGTGAAACACCATATATAGCGTGAGCTTTATAATAGGAAAAAGCAGTGGACTCATTAGTATCACAATTAAAGAAGGATTTTTATGCGCAACTAAGCGCACTCCAGGCTTACACCTTGCCACAGTCTCAGCCCACTTTGTCTTTGCTCACTAAAGAAGAGTTGGCGGAACTGGAAAACATCTGGGTCGAGCTGAAAGTCTGGAAGAAAAAGCAAACCCACTAATAAAAATAACCTTCTACTAGTCGATACTACACCTCAGCGGGCTTGGTCTTCTGGGGTTTTTTCTTGCCTATCACCTTTAATGTTATATTATAACATTTTAATTATGGCCTAAACGTTGAAAAGCGAGGCGATAATCCCCATAGTAAGTCACGAAGTGACACTTAAGATGCCCGGCAGTGGTGCGTAAAAAGACAATAATTTTAAAGTGAGTTTAGCTATGGCAGAAGTAAGAGCCAGAGTCGATTTGAAAGTCGGTGCCCAAAGCGATATTGACGCAGAGATTTTATCTTTCCGTGGCTTGTCGACCGAGAAAGAACACATCGCCATCGTATTCAAACAGGCTGATTTAAACCAGGACGTTCCGCTAGTGCGTATGCACTCCGAATGCCTCACGGGAGATGTTTTTCACTCGTCACGCTGTGACTGTGGAGAGCAGCTTGAAGAAACCATCAACAAAATGGCTTCAGTCGGCGGCATTATTCTTTACTTGCGTCAGGAAGGGCGCGGGATTGGCTTGTACAACAAAATTGATGCGTACAAGCTGCAGAGCCAGGGCATGAACACCTACGAAGCAAACAATCACCTTGGCTTTGGTGATGACTTGCGTGATTTCTCCGAAGCCGCTCAGATGCTGGATGCTCTCAAAGTTAAGCAGATCCGTCTGGTGACCAATAACCCGAAAAAAGTGGCTGATCTCAAGCAACACGGGATTGATATTGTAGAAGTAGTCAATACCTCGGCACACATAAAATCGGGCAATGAAAATTACCTCAAAGCCAAAGCTTCCCACGGCAAGCACGATTTAAAGTTTTAGTGCCGTTTTAACCTCAAAATTCAGAACGATAGAAGCCTCACTTATGTGAGGCTTTTTCTTTATAAAGCTTGCAAATAAATTGTAACTTTGTATTATTCGCATTCGAAAGTGCAAATGAGAATAATTAGCACTCAGTAAATGTAAATTCTTACAGCTCAACAAGGATGCGTAAATGACCGTTCAAAAAGTAGTGGTAGGCTCTATAGCTACGTCTTTAATCGCGTTTAGCGGTTCAACTCTGGCAGCAAATGTTACCCAGCAACAAGTGGTCGAACATTATGCGGACCTGGCTCACGCAGTGTATGCAGATGCCTTAACTACTGCGCAGCGAATGGACAAATCCATCGATCTCTTCCTGGCACAGCCGTCAGAAGATACGCTGTCCGAGGTGAAATCGGCCTGGTTTGATGCCCGTGTACCTTATCAACAGTCTGAAGTGTTCCGTTTTGGCAACCCTGTGGTGGACGACTGGGAAGGGCAGCTAAATGCCTGGCCACTGGATGAAGGATTGATCGACTACGTATCGGACGACTACCAGTATGAGCTGGGCAACGTCGGCGCAAGCGCCAACATCATCGCCAATAGCCAGTTGCAGATCGGCACCACTAAGCTGGATATCAGCACCATCACGCCTGAACTGATCGCCAGCCTGAATGAGCTGGGTGGTTCTGAAGCGAATGTAGCCTCGGGTTATCACGCGATTGAATTTCTGCTGTGGGGGCAGGATTTAAATGGCACTAATAGCGGTGCCGGCCAGCGTCCTTACACGGACTATGTTGTCGGTGAAGCCTGTACTAACGGTCATTGCGATCGCCGTGCAGCCTACCTGAAAGCGGTCTCCCAGTTGCTGGTACAGGATCTGACTTACATGGAAAAACAGTGGAATGCCGATGTAAAAGCGAACTACCGTCAAACGTTGCTCAGCGACAGTGCGGAAAACGGCCTGCGTAAGATGCTGTTTGGTATGGGGTCGTTGTCACTGGGTGAGCTGGCCGGTGAACGGATGAAAGTAGCACTGGAAGCAAATTCTACTGAAGATGAGCACGACTGTTTCTCAGACAACACCCACAACTCGCATTACTACAACGAGCAGGGTATCTACAACGTATACACTGGTCTGTATAAAAAAGACGATGGCACTCTGCTATCAGGACCAAGCATTCACGATCTGGTCGTTCAGAACGATAAAGCGGCAGCACAAGAGATCCAGAAACAGTTCGATACCACCCGCTCACAGGTTGGCCAGTTAGTCCGCTCAGCTGAGAAAGAAAACCAGCATTTTGATCAGTTGATCGCAGCATCAAATGCTAAGGGTAATGCGCTGGTTAACCGCACCATCACAAGCTTGGTTGCTCAAACCGCTGCCATTGAACAAGCCGCCGGCATTATCGGTATCGACAGCCTCAATCCTGATACCGCAGACCATGAATTTTAATGGTCATCCTGTTTAAGTTTAGGGCTCCTCGGAGCCCTTTTGTCGTTCAATTTACACCTGAGAGACGGGTATGAAATTTTCTGTTGTTGCCTCTCTATGGCTTGTGTCCTGCAGTCTTGTCTACGCATATCAGCCGGATTCGGGTGGTGGTACCAGTGTCAGTAAACAAGGTGCCAATGCCTACTCCCAGCCGGCGGCCAACCTGCCGCTGGCAAAAAGACTCGATTTTAGTGTTGGGAACAGCTTTTTCCGTAACCCATGGGTTCAGGCACCAGCCTCGACCGATGCCAGAGATGGCCTTGGCCCGTTGTTTAATACCAATGGCTGCCAAAACTGCCATATCAAAGATGGTCGTGGTCATCCACCTGAGCCGGGAATGGATAATGCCGTGTCGATGTTGGTGCGGCTGAGCATCCCGGCTCAAACGGACCAACAACGGGCCGCGTTACAACAGTCAGGAGTGGTGCCGGAGCCTACTTACGGTGATCAGTTACAGGATTTTGCCCTGCCGGGTCAGCAGCCGGAAGGCAAAATAGAGCTGGCTTATCACTATCTCCAGGAAACTTTTGCCGACGGTAGTGTAGTTGAACTGCGGCGTCCCAACCTGACCATCAGCCAGCTCGCTTACGGAGACCTGCACCCTGATACCATGATGTCGGCGCGGGTGGCGCCGCCGATGATTGGGTTGGGCCTGCTTGAATCAATACCGGAATCGAGCCTACGAGAGTGGGCCCAGCAACAGGCGGACAGCAAAACAGGTATTTCAGGTAAGCTGAATATGGTGTGGGACAGACAGCGCCGGCAAACTGTGGTGGGGCGGTTTGGCTGGAAAGCCGGTCAGCCTAACCTGATGCAGCAAAACGCCGCAGCCTTTAACGGTGATATCGGTCTGACCAGCCGTCTGTTCGAACAGGAAAACTGCACCAGCAGCCAATCCTTATGTGCCAGTTTACCCAACGGTGGCCAGCCGGAAGTAAGCGATAAGGTACTGAAATTTGTTGAGTTCTACTCGCAACATTTGGCGGTCCCCAAACGGCGCAACGGTCAGGACCCGCAAGTGAAGCATGGCCAGGCGCTGTTTAGCCAGGCAGGGTGCGACTCCTGTCACCGGCCATCGGCGGTAACCGATCTACGGGATGATTTACCTGCCATTTCCCAGCAGAAAATCGCACCTTATACCGATCTACTGCTGCACGATATGGGACCGGGACTGGCAGACCATCGCCCGGAGTTTTTGGCCACAGGCAGTGAATGGCGCACAGCGCCGTTGTGGGGAATCGGTTACACCCGTGAGGTAAATGGCCACAGCTATTTCCTCCATGACGGCCGGGCTCGCAATTTGCTTGAAGCGGTGCTTTGGCACGGCGGAGAAGCGCAGTCAGCCAAACAGAGCGTGCTCAATTTTGACAAGAAAGAGCGTCAGGCGCTGCTTGCGTTTCTCAACTCTTTGTAAGGAATAAAGATGAGATTATCTACCGTTACCAGCCTGGGGCTAGGTGCGATGTTGCTTACCGGCTGCCAGACCACAGCACAACCCGCACCAGAGGTATCACTGGTTGCTGACAGCAGCAACCATATCAGCCAGGGCGTCTATTTAGCCGAGTTTCAGGCCACTAGCCGGCTGGCCAGTTCGGCGCAGCAGCTCAGTCAACAGTGGCAAAACTACTGTCAGCAAAACGTTTCGGATACGGATTTGCAGCAGAGCTGGCAACGGACAATGTCAGCCTGGATGGCGCTGCAAGGTCAAGAACGCGGGCCGAATGCGGCACTGGACTTGAGCTGGCAGATGCAGTTCTGGCCGGATAAAAAGAACACCACCGGGCGTAAGCTGACCCAGCTGCTTAAGCAAGAGGGGCTGGTTGACGCTAACTACATTGGCCAGCAAAGCGTTGCCGTTCAGGGCTTAGGTGCTCTGGAGTGGCTGTTGTATGACAGCGAGTCGCCGCTGAAAACTGACCCTAACGCCTGCCAGACCGGTGAAGCAATCAGCGAGTTTCTGGCCGCTAACGCCAGGCAAATTGCCATTGCCTGGCAAACCAATCCATGGCAGCGGGATTCAGATAACCAATGGTACGCCGAGTACATTGCGCTATTGTCCAATCAACTCGATTACAGCATGAAAAAGTTAAGCCGCCCGCTGGCTAACATCGGACAGCCACGGCCGTATTTTGCGGAATCCTGGCGTTCAAAAACATCGATGGCTAACCTGCAGGCCAATCTAGTCGCCATGCGCAGCTTATATCTGGCTCAGAATGGGCTGGATGAAATATTGCGCCAGCGGGGGCGAATTGATTTAGCCGACAGTATTAAACTTCAGTTCGATCATACCTTGGAGAACTGGCCGCAGCAGAGCAGTCTGTTTGACATGTTGAACAGTCGCGAAGGCTACCGAAGTGCCCTCAGCCAATACAATAAACTGGAACAGCTCAAGTTTATGATTCACGAAGAAGTCGCCGTGGAACTCGGCGTAGTAATAGGATTTAACGCAACTGATGGTGACTGATCAAACCCGACGCAATTTGCTTAAAGCCGCGCTGATGGGAGCCGCTGTACCGGCGATGCCTTTTGGCTGTGCTTCCGTTTTTAATGACAAAAATGCGGCGCCTGCACTGATTGGCTGTTCAGTCTCAGGGCGCGATCGCTACAGGGCTGTGGTCGCGGATGCGTTGGGACAACCGCTGCACACTATCGCGCTGCCAGGACGTGGCCACGGCGTGGCCATTCATCCGTCCCGTCGTCAGGCGGTGGCTTTTGCCCGCAGGCCCGGGCAGTTTATGCTGGCGTTTGATTACGCTTCCGGTGAAGTGATCCAGCTAAACCTGGCCAGTGAGAAACGCCATTACTATGGCCACGGTGTGTTCTCTAATGACGGGCGCTGGCTGTTTGCTACCGAAGGCGAGCGAGCGACCAGTCGCGGCATTATTGGAGTGTACGATGCGCAGCACAGTTACCAAAAGGTCGACGAATTAACGGGCTTTGGTATCGGTCCGCATGAAGTGATCGTTATGCAGGATGACACCTTGGTGATTGGCGTCGGCGGGGTGCACACTAAGGGCAGAACGGCGTTAAACATTGACAGCATGCAACCCAGTCTGAGTTACCTTTCGCCGACCGGGCAACTGTTGGATCAGGCCCGCTTGGCGGATCACCACCTCAGCATTCGCCACCTGGCCCATGATGGAGCAGAAACAGTGCTGTGCGGACAACAGTATCGGGGTGAGCCAGACGCCTATCCAGCATTGTTGGCGATGCATAAACGCGGCGGTGAGATTCAACCGCTGCTGGCTGAAGAGGAGCAGTGGGCGCGATTTAATCACTATATCGCCAGCATTGCCGCTACAGAAGATTGGATCCTGGCGACCTCACCACGAGGTAATTGTTATGGCATCTGGTCGAAGCAGACCCGTCAGTTGGTTGAACTGGCAGCGCTTGCTGATGCATCGGGTGTTGTCGTCAGGCGAGGCCGATTTCAGGTAAGCTCTGGGGCGGGACAGGTAGTCGATTTGTCCGGGCCCAATGCACCAATCATTACTGCTAGTCCGGTGATGTGGGATAACCACTGGAACGCTGTTTAAAGCTCGTTGAGGGCGTCGGCAGAGTGACTGCCGGCGAACTCATCTCTGAATATTTTCAATGCGGCTGCACTTAATTTAACCTCCATTCCAGAAATCATTCCTTGCCAGTGTGAATCCAATAAGATTCGATTAGCATACCAAAAATTTAATAACATCAGAGCCTTAAGTGTAGCGGGTGTGAATAACAAATCAGTGAAATGCAATCAGGCTTCTATCGTGTAGTTGCTATGCAAACGATCTTAAAGTTGCGATAGCGTCTCATTCACTGCTGTATTCCTGCTACATTACCGGACAATGTTTGCCATAATTACCAAGTCGAGGACAAGGTAAGGAGACCGTTCATGTCCAAGTACCGTTGGTTGCTATTGTGTCTGGTTATCGTGGTAAACCATGCTTGGGCGTTGGAACGATTTGAGCGGCTAGGTTGGTTTGAATCCAACGCAAAGGTAAACGAATTAGTCCAATATCCAAGTCTGGTCGAACAGGTTTATCGTGAAAACGACGACCATATGATTTGGCTCGACATCCAGCAAAGTAGTCAACTCGAGTTTCAACTCGAAATCATAAAACGCGCCGGGTTCAGCCCGCTCTTTACGCGTCAGCTCAGCTACCTGCAATATTTTCGTGACAGCAACCGTTGGTTCGAATACGACGTGTTAGCCACGGATACTCTACTGCTTTACATGAGCTACGCGGAACAAGCGCCTAAACTGGGCGAACAGTGGTTTTTCGACCACAAGTTAACCAAGCGTCTGGCACCGCCGAGTCATGACGCCATCATGGCGCTGTATACTGCGATGGAGCTACAGCAACTGGATGAACTGGTTGAAGCTTATACCCCTATCTCCGACAACTATCAGGGTTTGGTTGAAAACTATCTGCAACTGAAACATTTTAGCGAAGCGGATTTACCGGTCTATCGTCAGCGTGGACTGGCAAAACCCGGCGACAACCTGACCGGACGCGATAAGCTTATAACCCGGTTGCAGGTCGTGGGGATTGATACCAGCCAGATACGAACCGATGTATCCTGGTATGACGATACCCTGGAGCAGGCGGTTAAACAGTTCCAGCGAATGCATGGTTTGGAAGTGGATGGCATTATCGGCCCGTCGACTCTGCACTGGCTCAATCTGACGCCAAACAAGCGGATGGCAACACTGGCCTTAAACGCTGAGCGTAGCCGCCTGTTACCGGCGCAGAGAGATACCCTTATCGTTGTCAATGTGCCGAGCTTTGAAATCGAGTTCTGGCAGGAGGGGCAGTCGGTGTTTCACTCTAAAGTCGTGGTAGGGAGAACTACGCGTCCAACCCCGATGATGACAGTGAACCTGGATGCGCTAATCCTCAATCCTACCTGGAATGTGCCGTATAAAATTATGGTGAAAGACATTTTGCCGCATATTAAGCGCGACGTGACTTACCTGCAGCGGCATAATATGCAGCTTCTTACTGCCTGGAATGCACTGGAAGAGATCGACCCGGCGATGATTGACTGGTCGATGGTCAACCCGCGTAATTTCCCGTATAAAATCAGGCAACTGTCCGGTAATAGCAATGCGTTAGGTTTGTATAAGTTCCATACTCCAAACGACAGAGCCATTTTCTTGCACGATACTCCAAGCAAGTCATTGTTCAACAAACCTGTCAGGGCTTTCAGCTCAGGTTGTATTCGAGTACAGAATGCCCAGCAGCTGGCGCAGCTGTTAGTTGAAACCCAGGGTTTGGAACAGTTTGATTTGGCACAAGCCCAGCCAAACAGTTCGATACCGTTAAAAAGGCGTATACCGGTTCATATTATCTATCAGACCGCCTGGTTTGAAGCTGGAACCATTCACTATCGGGACGACATCTACCGACTGGATACTGGCGATCATAAAAGCGGCTAAGTTAGTGCCGTTTTTTTGACGCAGGTCTAATTTTTTATTTTGTTATTTTACTCAATAACTAAGCACGAAATTTCCCCTATTTGGTTAAAACTTGCACGATTTATGCATTTGAACTTCGCAACAGAGTTCGGTACTGTCCGGTATCGAAATGAGCGAATCCAGACGTAACAAAGGTAAATTGTGCAGTATTCTCGACGTGAGTTCTTAAAGTTGGCCGGTAGCGGCCTTGTTGTTTTGGGATGTATGCCGGGTGTTGTTCATGCAACGTATCCTGATCAGCCGAGGGTTTTGGCACTGAATAATCTTCATACAGGTGAAACATTAGAAAGTTGCTACTTCAATGGTCAAAATTATGTCACTAGCGAACTGGCCAAGTTAAATCATCTTTGTCGCGATTTCCGCCGTGACGAAGTCCATCCTATGGACAAAAGACTGTTTGACCAGCTGACTCAGATTCAAAACCTATTGGGCACCGAAGCTGAAGTACAGATCATTTCCGGCTACCGCTCTCCTGCGACCAATGAAGCGCTGCGTGCTAAGTCCAGCGGTGTTGCAAAGAAGAGTTTCCATATGCTTGGTCAGGCGATTGACTTCCGGATTCAAGGGGTCGAGCTGAAACGTGTCCGTGCTGCGGCACTCAGTCTGAAAGCTGGCGGGGTAGGCTATTACCCATCAAGCAATTTTGTCCATATTGATACCGGTCCGGTCCGTAGCTGGGCATAAGGTTGGATTTGTAAAACGTTGCCGGTAGTGTCATAGTTCAGCCAACTCAGACAGTGATAAGGTTTAACTATGTCTCTTCAGTATCAAGTAATTCCGGTAACCCCGTTCTCGCAAAACTGCTCAATCGTCTGGTGTGATGAAACCATGCAAGGCATCGTGGTTGACCCAGGCGGTGACGTGGCGGAGTTGAAGCGACAAATCAAACAGTTAGGTGTAGAAGTGGTTAAGCTGGTTTTGACTCATGGCCACTTGGACCATGTTGGTGGCACCGAACCACTGGCCGCGGAACTGGGCGGTGTCGAGATCGTCGGCCCGCACAAAGCCGATGATTTCTGGCTACAGGGACTGGAAGGGCAGAGTCAGATGTTTGGCTTTCCACTGACCAAAGCATTTCGTCCGCAGCAATGGCTTGAAGATGGTGACGTTGTCACCTTTGGTAAGCAGCAATTGCAGGTCCTGCATACGCCGGGCCATACTCCAGGGCATGTGGTGTTGTTCAGCCAGCAAGCGAAGTTAGCATTTGTCGGCGATGTGCTGTTTAACGGCAGTATCGGCCGCACCGACTTTCCGCAAGGGGATTTCAACACCCTGATTAACTCCATCAAAACCAAGTTGTGGCCACTGGGCAAGGATGTTCGATTTGTTCCTGGCCATGGGCCGGAGTCCACATTTGGTTATGAAAGAGCCAACAACCCATTCGTGGCGGATGAGATGCCGCTCTACTGATCATCTATCTGTTTTGGTTCTGGTTCTGCTGCAGCCAAGTAGCGGCGGGCCAGGCCAACAAATTCTTCTGCACTTCTGTCCAAATCCCGAACCGCAATAAAAATATCATAGCCGTAAAATCGCCGTTGATAAGTCATTCGATTCGCCAAAATGGCTAGCAGCCCCTCATAGATCTTGCCTTGGCTACCGCTATACGGCCTAGCGTCAAAGACGATATTTTCAAACTGAGCCTCCTGGCCAAGCTGTTTCGCGCCCAGGTAGAGCAGTGCCCGTTGGCCAAGCAGTATTTCGGCCGCAACACGCGGACAGATCCCATCCAGGTAGGGTGAGTAGTGCTTTAATTTAATGCCTATCCAGGGGAGCGGGGTTTGCCAGCCGTCCTGATCATACTGGCAGATACCGATCTGGCTGATATTGGTCCACTTGACCACCCAACCGCCTTTATAGAGGTGTTGCTGGAAATGTGTGGCGGTGAGGGTATAGCTGACTCGGCTTCGGACGATCAGGATGTAGATATACATTGCCAATAGCAGAAGCACGGTTAACACCAGTGCCAGCTTGGGCGAACTAGGCGCGATAATAATAACGACAATTCCGCAGCAGCCAGCCAGCGCCGCCAGTGCCTTGTTGGTGACCGGTCCAAAAGTAAATGGCTGGTTGCTCAAGTGTCGCGTATGCATGCTAATGTGATCCGCCGCTGCCTCATCTAATCGTGACTATCTCATTCATTTATATGCGTTCTTTTGTATGTGAGATCAGTTAACTGCCTTGATTAAATTGTAGACGTAACTAGGTTTATCGCGCATTTTTACCAGTAAAGCGCTCAGTAACCCTACAAATTGATGGCAAATTTTGCTATAAAACGCGCTTTGATTTTCACCACTGCGTTTGATGCAGTGAATTGGAGAAATACCAGATGAGACTTGCTCATAAGCGCAAAGTGCAGCAAAAACTACAAAAGCGCCTAAAAGTGACTGTGGCTAACCTTGCCACTGCTAATGCCGCTAAACCGTCAACCACAAAGACAGTATCGGCACCGCCAGCCCCAGCACAGCAAGCGCCAGCCAAAGTGGAAACCAACCTGGCTCTAACTCCTAAGCAGCAGCAGGTACTGGAAATTGTTGCCGCTAATGCCGAAGGCATTAACCCTAAGGGTATTGGTCTTGCGGCAGGGCAGGAAGACAGCAAAGCGGCTTCATGGGCCACAGGTGCACTGAAAAAGCTACTGGAAGAAAACCTGGTGGTAAAAGAGCAACTGGCTGCTAACAAAGTTATCTACAAAGCCATCTAAACCCGGCGTTGATGATAAGAAGCCTCAGCCTTGTGCTGAGGCTTTTGCATTTTGGCGTAGGCAAAATGTTAACAATAGTCACATTTTTCACAACATTATCGAAAACATTGCCTGGCAATGTTACGTACGTAGTATTCGATTTGTTTTGTGTATTTCTGTGTATATCTAACTGAATAATAAAAACAAAATATCAATTTGAGTTATAGCCTACGTATTACTACGTAATGCTTAGGTCTAACCTTTAAATCAACTAACCACCAATACTGCGTGTTCACGCCGATGTCATCTGATTCGTAAATCTACCATGATACGTCTAAACAATAGTGTCAAAAGACACAAAACAACCAAGGACGTGAAACATGAGTTTGATTCAACAATCTCTTAAACGAATAGCCAAAGGTACAGCGATAGCAGCGGCACTTGCGCTTATGGCGACTTCCGCACAAGCCGCGGAGAAAGTTTACCGCTTAAAACTGGCGGAAACTTGGGGACCGAACTTCCCGATATTTGGTGATGCCACCAAAAATATGGCTAAGATGGCGGAAGAGATGTCTAACGGACGTCTGCAGATCCGCATCGATTCAGCCAACAAACATAAAGCACCGTTCGGTGTATTCGACATGGTCAAATCCGGCCAATACGATATGGGCCACTCAGCTTCCTATTACTGGAAAGGTAAAGTGCCAAATACGCTTTACTTTACTTCTATGCCGTTTGGCATGTTGCCAATGGAACAGTACTCGTGGTTCTACTACGGCGGTGGTATGGAACTGATGGAAAAAGTCTATTCGCCGCATAACATGCTGTCATTCCCAGGTGGTAACACCGATGTTCAGATGGGTGGCTGGTTCCAGAAAGAGATCAATTCCGTGGAAGACCTGCAAGGCCTGAAAATGCGTATTCCTGGTTTTGCCGGTGAAATCCTGGCTGAATTGGGCGCCAAACCAACCAATATCGCACCAGGGGAACTGTATACCTCTCTGGAGCGTCGTACCATTGACGCACTGGAGTGGGTAGGGCCATCACTGGATTTACGCATGGGCTTCCACAAAATCGCACCGTACTACTACACCGGTTGGCACGAGCCAGCAACCGAGCTGCAGTTCCTGGTCAACAAACGTACCTGGGACAGACTGCCGGATGATCTGAAAGCCATTCTCAAAGTCGCAATGAAAACGGCTGCCTACGACATGTTTGCACAGTCTACCTATGAAAGCGGTAAAAACTGGGCAACGATCAAGTCTGAGTACCCGAACGTAATGGTGAAAGACTTCCCACCTGCGGTAATGGATGCGTTGCGTAAAGCGAACGACAAGCTGCTGAAAGATAGCGCTGCAGAGGACCCGCTGGCTAAAGAAATTCAGGAATCACAGGCTAGTTACTTGAAACAGGTCCGCTCCTGGACCGATATTTCAACTCGTGCTTACCTGAACAACCAAGCCAACGCAGAATAATAACTCACTATGTGCGGCAGTCTGACTGCCGCACTCTGCCCAAGAATCCGAATTTAGGCTCTGTTTGTCTGGTTTAAAACGGAGCCATGTGACCAATTCCATGGAGTACGGAATGCGAAGTCTTATCTATATCGAGCGCTTGTTTAATCGCTTTGGCGAGTTTCTCGGCTGGCTCTCGAGCGTGCTATTTATTCTATTGCTCGCCAATGTCGTCTATGACGTGGTGATGCGATATGTGTTTAACGATGTCTCTATCGCTTTTCAGGAAATGGAATGGCACCTGTTTTCCACTGTGTTTCTGCTCGGTATACCTTATGCGATTAAAGCAGGCGGGCATGTGCGGGTGGATATTTTCTATGAGCGGCTGTCATTTCGCGCTCAGGCGATAATCGATCTGTTTGGTTGCGTACTGTTTTTATTTCCCTTCTGCCTGCTGGTGGCCTGGTACGGGATTGACTTTGCCAAAGAGAGTTATGCTCTCGGGGAAACGTCCGGCGACCCTGGCGGTTTACCCTATCGCTGGATAATCAAAGCCATGATTCCGGTTTCCTTCTTGTTTATGGCCATCAGTGGCGTAGGCCTGGTGGTGCATTCACTCAATAAAATATTCAATCCGCGCCTGGTTTTTACCAACAGCAAAGATGGCAAGTAGAAGGGTAGTATCATGATCGGAATTGTAATGTTTTTTGTCGCACTGTTTGCCTTGTTACTGGGCTTTCCAGTCGCGTTTACTTTTGGTGGCATCGCATTGATTTTCGGTGTTTGGTCAGAAGGCATGGATATGTTTGCCTTCATGCCGTACCGCATTGAATCAATTATGAAAAATACCGTACTAATGGCGGTGCCCTTGTTCGTCTTTATGGGTTTGGTATTGCAGAAAACCCGCCTGGCTGAACAACTTTTAGAGTCGATGGGTCGTTTGTTTGGTGGGGTGCGCGGCGGTATCGCCATTTCAACCGTGTTGGTGGGTGCATTACTTGCAGCATCTACCGGGGTAGTAGGGGCATCGGTTGTGGCTATGGGACTGATCTCTTTGCCGGTCATGCTCAAATACAACTATGACAAAGGCCTGGCCTGCGGCACCATTTGTGCGTCCGGCACACTGGGGCAGATCATCCCCCCATCAATCGTGCTGATCCTGCTTGGTGACGTATTAGGCGTTCCGGTTGGTGACCTGTTCAAGGCGGCGCTTTGGCCTGGATTGGTGCTGGTGGGCGCGTATGTTGTTTATATCCTGATTTATGCCAAATTGAACCCGATGGCGGCCCAGGCACTGGAACGGGATGAGTCTATCAGTCGCCGTGAAGAGGTGATCACGGCACTGAAAGCTGTTATTCCGCCGCTGACGCTGATTATCGTGGTGCTGGGCTCGATCTTTGCTGGTGTGGCAACCCCCACTGAATCGGCCGCACTGGGTGGCGCCGGTGCGATTGTCCTGGCAGCGCTGTATCGTCAATTCAGCTGGAAAATGGTTTATGCATCTGCCAAAGAAACCGTCAAAGTCACGGCGATGGTGTTCGCCATCTTGCTGGGTGCGACTGCGTTCTCAATGGCTTTTACCTATACCGGCGGCGACCTGTTAGTCGAAGAGTGGATGACGGCGATACCAGGTGAAAAGTGGGGCTTTTTGATCATTACCATGCTGGTTATCCTGGTGCTGGGCTTCTTTATCGATTTCGTCGAGATCTGTTTTATTATTGTCCCAATGATCTCGCCAGTGGCCGAATTGCTGGGTATTGATATGACCTGGTTTGCGATTTTGATCGCCATGAACCTGCAAACTTCATTTTTGACTCCACCGTTTGGCTTTAGCCTGTTCTATCTCAAAGGGGTGGCACCTGCGGGGGTCTCAACCAAAGATATCTATCGCGGTGTGGCGCCGTTCATCGCCATTCAGATTGTGGTGCTGATCAGCCTGCTGGCCTTCCCGCATCTGTATGGAATGTAGCGTTATTCACAGATTATTGCCGTAAGCTTTCACGATACGGCGCTTACTTGCTACATTGAAACTGCTCCCCTGCAAAAAAGGGGAGCAGTTTTCATTATGGGGAAAGGATGCCTCTTAAAGCCAAGCTAATATTATTGACCATAGTGCCTTTGCTGATCGTAACGTTGTCTATCAGCTGGATATCCTTGTATCAGTCAAAATCACTTGGTCAGAGCGAAATAGAAATCTTCCGTGCCAGCCTGTTCAAATCAAAGGAACGCGCACTGCGAGACAGCATGGAGCTGGCGATCAATGCCATCTCCCATATCTATAATTCAGACCAGTTGGACGAAGCGAGTGCTAAGCAGCAGGTGAAAGCGATCATTTCCCAGCTAAGTTATAGCAATGACGGTTATTTCTTCGTCTATGATGCCGATGGCGTTAACCTGGTTCATCCGGCGATGCCAGAGTTAATTGGTAAAAATCTGCTCAAGTTGCAGGATGAAACCGGCGATCACCTGATTGAAGAGCTGCTGTACCAAGCCCAGTCTGGTGGTGGTTTCCATCAATATTTATGGAAAAAACCGTCCAGTGGCGAAGTGGTGCCTAAGCTCAGTTACGCTACCTGGTTGGATAAATGGCAGTGGATGATCGGCACCGGGCTGTACATCGATGACATCACCGCCGAAGTCGCTTTCATGCAACAGGCGATCAACAGCAACATCGAGACGACGTTTTTCTCCATTGTGGTGATTGTGTTAGTGACCGTCGCGGTGATCATAGTGTTAACGCTGGCTATCAACCTGCATGAACATAAGCTGGCCGATAAAAACCTCAAAGAGCTGGCGTATAAAACGGTGATGTTTCAGGAAGACGAAAAGAAACACTTGGCCAGAGAGCTGCACGACGGGATTAATCAGCTACTGGTCTCAAGCAAGTGCCATCTGGAGCTGCTGGGCAACCAACTGAACGACAGTGACACGCGCTGTCATCTGGATAAATCCCAGCAATCGCTGATGACGGCGATTAACGAAGTCCGGCATATATCTCACCAGCTTCGTCCCAGTGTGCTGGATGATATCGGGCTTGAAGCCGCTCTGACCAGTTTACTGCAAGATTTCCGTTCTCATTCAGGAATTGAAATCGAGTCATTAATGGATACTCAACAGGGCAAACTGCAGTCGGAAGTGGCGACCACTTTGTATCGGGTCACTCAGGAATCACTGAATAACATAGAGAAACACGCCATGGCCAATAAAGTGACCGTGATCCTGCAGCAGATGGGCGCCATGCTGCAGCTCATTATCCGTGACGATGGTGTCGGGTTTGGTGTGAATGATAAAAGCAATCGGCGCGGTATCGGTCTGCGTAATATGCGTGAGCGGGTAGAGTTTATCGGTGGTGACTTTGAATTGATGAGCGAGCCGGGGTTTGGCACCGAAATCATAGTGTTATTAAAACTGGATGGAATAGTAGATGGATAGACCGATCTCAGTATTGATTGTGGACGATCATCAGGTGGTGTTGGAAGGGTTTATGGCCCGTCTAAGTCTGGAACCTGAGATCGAAGTAGTTGGCACCGCCAGTAACGGATCCGAGGCTATTAGCGAAGTCGAGCGGTTAAACCCGGATGTGGTACTGATGGATGTCAGTATGCCGGTGATGAACGGTATAGAAGCCACCCAACTGATCAAAGAGGCCAATCCGGCGGCTAAAGTGCTGATGTTAACCATGCATGATAACCGGGAGTACATCATGCAGGTCATGCAGGCTGGCGCGGTTGGCTATATGTTGAAAGAGATCAGCGCAGAAAAAATGGTGCAGGCGATCAAAACGGTGAATCTGGGCTCAACCTACTTTTGCGAATCGGTCACGCAGACACTGTTTACCCAAGCCGATATTCCGGTCAAATCTTCGCTGACTACCAATCCACTCAGTCGGCGAGAAGAGGCCATTCTCAAGTTTGTTGCCCAGGGGCACAGCAGCAAAAAAATCGCCTCACTGCTCAATATCAGCTACCGGACAGTTGAAACTCATCGGCAAAATATCAAGCATAAACTGAAGCTAAACAATACCGCCGAGCTCGCCAAATACGCGTTGGAAAAGGGCCTGATTCATTAAAGCAGACGATATTCACTAAAATATTGTTATATATATCAAACTGCTGACTTATTCGAATTATCAATTGTATCAATTAGCGTAATATCAGTATCAATAACAACAACTAAGAATCCATTCTTTATGACAGCTTTTAGTCGCACACCGCAGCTTACCTTTACACTCAGAACCAAAACGGTTTTGATCTTTTCAGCGGGTCTGCTTGCCATCATTCTGAGCTGTCTGTTTATTACCCGATATTTCTTTCTGATCAGTCTTGATGATTTGGAACATTCTCAGATTGAAAAAGACAGCAATCAGGCTTTTGCCGTGATTGAAGACATCGAATCCGACCAATTGGAACTCTCTTTTGACTGGGCAATCTGGGATGAGACGTATATTTTGCTTCGCTATGGTGACCACAACTTTGCCAAACGCAATTTATCAGAGGAAGGACTGGATGCGTTGCAGCTGGATATCATCGCTTACCTGAAACCTGATCTGCGCTTGGTCGAAGCGGGTTACCGAAATATGGATAACAGCACCTTCCACCAGGTTTTAAAAACCATGCTGGAAGCTGACGGAGTCCAAGCATTTTTGCAGCAAAGTAAGACGGTCGCTGATGATGACCTCAGCGCTCTCTCAGGGATTGTGCGCCACTACGATGAACTGTGGGTGATGACGCTGACCCCGGTACGCGATAGTGAAGGCAAAGAGAAATCAAACGGTTGGCAGATATGGGCTCAGCATATTTCTACCCGTTTCCCTGATAATTACCAGGGGTTGCTGACTGCAGACAACCAGATCGTCATGAGTGATGAAGCGCCATACCATGGAATTATCGGTGAAGATTCCGAACCTCTGCATATTCACAAAAGTGAAAAAACCTTGTCCGCGATGCGTCCGTTGGTGGATGTCAGCGGACAAACTGTGGCTTATCTCAATACGACCGTTCCCCGTCTGTATTACCTGAAAGGTAACCGGCTTTTCGCCACACTGATATTTTTGTTTGCCGTGGTGTCCGGTGTTATCGCGGTATTGATGACCTGGCTGTTTCGCAGCCACGTCAGTGATCGCTTTTTCCATCTCGAAGCCGAAATTTCACAGTTGTTTGGCGACAGCAAGATTCCCCAAGCAAAAGCGAAAGATGAATTTGAACGTATTTCAGATATGGTGGAGCAACTCGCTCGGGCCTCGTCGGTGGCTGAGGACAAGCTGGCGGAAACCATTCAAAAATTTGATGCCCTTTACCACAGTCACAACCTTGGCATGTTGTTGGTCGTCGACCAGATTATTGTCGATTCCAACCCAACCATGGAACATATGCTGGGCTACGTAAAACACGAATTGCAAGCGTTGGATCTATGTCGCTTATACGAGCAGTGCGACTCGCAAGGTGGTTTCAATGACATGCTCGACAAAGCGTTAAGTAAAGGGAAATCCCGCTTTGAGACCAGCATGCAGCGTAAAGATGGCCTGATCATCCCAGTGCATGTTGAAGTTGCTTCAGTGGAGCAGAAAGGTCAGTTGGCGTTAATGTTATCTATTAAAGACCTCAGTGAGCAGAAGCAACAGGCCGAGTTGATAGAAACCCTGACCAATCGCGATCCTGTGTCAGGTCTGCTTAACCGGCCGTCGCTGATCCGAGCCTTCAAACAACGCCTGATGGATCAGCAGCAGGCAACAGCGGGGCTGTATTTCACCTTTACCCGCCTAAAAGAGATCGCCGATCTGCAAGGGCACGAGTTGTATGATGACATCATTATCAGCATTTCAGCGGAACTGAACCGTCGCTACCCCAATGCCGAGATCGGTCGTATCAGCGAGTATGAATTTTTTGTGCTTGATGAGAGCCAACATCTGAACGAGCGCAAAACCGAGCTGGTGCACAAGTACGCGGATCTCGCCGTGGTGTCCAATATTGAAATGGATTTAGGTCTGCGTGCGGCATTTATTGCGACGCAATACCTACAGGATGGTTTTGATTCGGTTTTGCAAGTGGTGCAGTTTGCAACCCAACAGGAAACCGGTAAATGGAATACTCCACTGTGTATCGTGGATGATCGGACGATAGAAGAAGCGAATGCGGCATACATGCTGGTACGGGATATGCCGGCTGCAATTCGCAATGGCGAAATCTACGCTCAATATCAACCGATAGTGGATAGCCAGACTGGTAAGATTACCGGTTTTGAAGCTTTAGCCCGCTGGGCCCATCCAAGTCTGGGTTTTGTATCACCGGTGAGCTTTATTCCGCTGGCGGAACGTCATAATCTGATTGTGGAGCTTGGCGAAAGTATCTTGGATCAGGCGGGTCAGTTTATTGAAAAGATCAGCCGGCAAATGCCACACGATGAATTTCCGGTCACCATTCATGTCAATCTTTCCAGTCCGCATTTTTATCACACCTCGCTGGAGGGCTATTTGCAGCAACTGTTGGCCCGCTATCGAATAAAACGCGATCAACTGACGCTTGAAATCACCGAGAGCATGCTGATTGGTGCTGAATCTGAAATCATTGAGCGAATGGAAAACATCAAACAGCTTGGCGTGCAATTGGCGCTGGATGACTTTGGTACCGGTTATTCCTCATTCAGTACTCTATGTAACTTCCCGTTAGATATCGTCAAACTCGACAAGTCCTATGTTTCTCCGCTGGAACATAATGCCAAAGCTCAGGTGTTGGTAAAAAGCATCGCCAGTATGTCGCGGGAGCTGGGTTTAGTTACCGTTGCGGAAGGGGTAGAGACGGCATCTCAACACCGTAAACTGAAACTGTGGGGGATTGACGAAATTCAGGGCTATTACTTTTACAAGCCAATGGACGAATCAGACATCATCACTATGCTCATGGATAGATAAAATAGCAGCCGATACAATTTTGCCCGGACGCCAAGCCGGTCAGGCTAACCAGATAGTGTGCTGGTTATTTATACAGTAATTTCTTGCAATCTAGTGGTTACTCTTTATACTGTTTATAAATACAGTATAAAGGAGGGCAAACTATGTTGTGGGACACTATCGAACGTGTAAATCGTTTACGTCAGCAGTCAATGAACAATCCAGAATTTGTCGCCTCTGCCAAAGCGCATCAGCAGGCACTGGAAAAACAGGAAGACGCGGTACCGGATCATAGCGGTTCCCGGCGCAGAGTAAAATCAGCGAAAACCTTAGCTGATATTTATAAGCCGGTCGAATTTCGCTCCTCTGCCGATCATGAGTATCACTAGAATTCACATCAGGCCAGCGTTACGCTGGCCTGTTACTATGTGCTGCAAAGTCGTTGCACCGTGATGAGACATCGATAGAGTTACCCGGCCAGACGGTGAACTATACTGTTCATTATTTAATGAAAACAGAGGGATAACCGAATGGAAATCAACTGGGTAGAGTGGTTTGGTTACCTGGCGTCATTGGTGGTGCTGATCTCGCTGACCATGTCGTCAATTGTAAAGCTGAGAGTGATTAACTTTATCGGCTGTCTGTTGTTTGCGGCCTTTGCCTGGCTAATCAATTCTTATCCGACCATGCTGATGAATCTTGGTATCGCCGGGATTAACGTTTACTACCTCAATAAAATCCTTAGTACTAAAGAAGAGTTCAAGCTGATTCCAGCCACGCTGGGGTCTGAATACTATCAACATTTTATCGCAACCAACCGCCAGGACATTGCTAAGCAGGCTACCGAACAACAACTGGCGGAAGCCGATACGGCATTTTATATATTGCGCAACAATAGCCTTGCCGGTGTGTTAGTGGGTAAGATGGCCCAAGAGGGCGTCATGGAGGTGATCCTTGACTACGTTACTCAGGAATATCGGGATTTTAAAATTGGTCGATACTGCTTTGAGCGCCACCCGGAAGTAATGCAAAACCGCGGTATTCACACTTTGCATGCCTGGTCATCAGACCCAAGCCACCGCCACTACTTACAGACAGTCGGCTTTACCCCCAGTCAAGCCGACCCCAACCATTTTATTAAGCACTTGCAGACATCTTGAATAGCGACAAAGTAAATAGCCGCTTTCCGAGGTTAGCTTGCAGCTGGCGGATTGCAGTTAATTGACGCGGTTATCCCCGGTGCTGAAAGCAATAGTCGGACTGATTTCGGTAAATGAACGACCAGACTCCTGCTGCCATTGGCAAAACGCTGCTGTTGCAGCATTCAGACTGCGCTTGGTCTGCTTACCGCCTTCGATAATTTTTTGCTGCCGTAAGTAAGCTTCCACATCACCGGACAAAATAAAGGTATCCACTCCCAGGTGTCGTAGGGCATAAGGGCCGGTGTTGCCACCGAGTCGATTGCCGTGATTCTTGAGGTACTGCCACAAATCTGTGATTTGCTCGGCTGGCCAGTTGGCAACCATGTTACCGAAAGAGCCGTGTTCTGCGCGTGCTTGATAGATCATTTGTGCATTGGCGGGGATCGACATCACTTTAGCCAGATGACGAATGATTGAGCGGTCGCTGGCTTTCTGTTCCCAATCTTCCACCGAGAGCATCAGTAACGGATCAATTCTGAACTGGAAAAACAGCTGCTCAAAGTTGGGCCATTTGTCTCTGACCAGTTGCCAGGATATACCACTCTGGAATATTTTCATGGTCATTTCCGCCAACCAGCGATCTTCAGGGATCGATGCGATTTGTTGTTGTGTAAGCGGCTGAGATAACAGTTGCTCTAACTGGTTTTCTCCCCCTTTACGCTGGGCCGCACGCTGATATATCTGATCGAATTTTTCCACCATTTCTTCCTTGGTCAAACGAATTTATCTGTCTGAATCTTAGCTAACAATAGTAGCAAACTGCGACGAAAAACTAAGCGGGAAAATCAGCTTTATTTGAGCAAAGTGATGGTTGCGTCAGCCGAAACCTGCCAAAGTCAAACTTCTGGATAAACCATTCGTTTTACGCATAGATATTGATTCGCGGTATTTTATCAGGCTCGCTAAGCTTGGCTCAGAACTTCCCTCACTGAGAAATATTATGAAAAAATATTTGCTATTACTTAGCCTGGTGTCCTCTTCAGTTTTTGCCGTCTGTGAAGAAGGCAATACCATCACAGATGCTGTTGAAGGAGCTGTGATCGGTGGTGTAGCAGGTGCAATTGCTGGCAACGCTTCAACGGGCGCTGCGATTGGTGCCGCTGTCGGCGTGGTTGACGGCGCCTATCAGGATGTTGAGTGTGATCGCGCGATTCGCGATGAGATAGAACGTGAAGCCTGGCGTGGTGAAATCGAAGACGAAATTATTGCCCGTGAGATTGAGGATGAAGTCATCAGTCGTGAAATAGAAGATGAAATCATCGCGGGTGAGATTGAAGATGAGATTATTGCCAGAGAGATCGAAGATGAGATCATCATATCGGAAGTAGAAGATGAGCTGGATGACTGGTAAACCTTCGCGGTTAAATCAGAGTCTGAAAGGCAAAGCATCATCCCCAATCAAATATCCTTCAGAGATAACAATAACTCACCCCTTTTACGGGGTGAGTCTCCTAAGCTGGCATTTTCCGGGCACATATGCCCGGTTTTTTTATGTGTGACGAATCAGTTGTAAGCCGGCAGGCAATGCATCGCCATAGACTTTCTTCGACTCTGTGGCGGATAATTCACTGACTTCATTCATCAGTGTTAACCAGGACTGAGGCGCTTTACACTTGATCAGTTTGTCGACGATCTGCTGGCGCAGATCCGGATTGATATCATACAGGCGGTCGCCGGTTTTCCTCGCCATCATCACTGCGGCAAAAGCAGCATCCGGCTGTTTGAGCCAGTTTTTGTCCAGTAATTTTGGTAGCCACTGTTCTATCTGCTCTCTGGGGAGAACCTTATGCTGACTGCCATACAGCATGGTCCGCGAAGCCAGACGTCCCAGAGCCCACCAGTGAGCCTGCTCAAACTGCTGGGTGTGACAGGCTTTGTTTAAAAACCAACTAGCCAGCAGGGCTTTGTCTTCCAGCTCCAGGTGTTCCAGTGACGCGGCCAGCCGGACCATCGAATCGTAACCCATATCCTGGGCGGCTTTAGCCGATTTGGGATTTTTCATCGCGCCGGGGTGCAGGTACTTGGCGATATCAGCCAGAATGGTTTCCTGCTGCTCCTGGTTGAGTCCGCCAGCCAGCCGGCGCCAGAATACCCACCAATCGGTCCAGCCTTGTGGGTTCTTAAACTGAATCCCTTGCTGATACAACGGCCAGATCTGATCAATACGCCACTGATCGGTGGCGTCACCAAAACCTGGCCGCAGACTGTATCCGGCCAGGCGAAACCAGTTTTTCTCATGCGCTTCACTGCGCCGGCGACGTTTTCGGCCCTGAGACAGCGTATCGAACAGCGGCCTCAAGGTGGCAAACGTCCATTGGTCGCGTTTGCCGAGCCGTTTTTCTAGTGTTTTCGCCAGGGTTTTGATTTCATTGCCCTGGACACTGTTCTTGTTACCGCTGTAAAGGCGGTTAACCAGTTCCAGGCAGGGTTGCAGATTCGTCGCTGCTTCAGCCGTATCGTCGGATTCCGTACCGCCACGGCGCAGTTCAAACTCAAGTTGCCAGCGGCGCTGGTCGTCATCGCTACTGACACATTCCAGCTTCAACGTACCGAGCTCAGTCAGTTGACAGGCTAACTGAACCTCAACGCGCTCCTTTTGGTTGGCCTGCAGTACCGCACCTTCGCTATCTAAGGTACTGATATACGGTGGGAGGGGGTGAAAATGCTCCGACGTTGCCTCGACCATCAGCCCATTTTGTACGCTCTGGTTTTGTCCGACCGTATCGTGTGGAGTGGTGAGCAGATTAAAGCGCACCGGTTCCCCCAAGGTCAGAGCAAAACGTCGGCCACTGAGCCGAATTTCTTGTCCTTCTTCGGTCCCTTTGGCCAGTAAACAGAGCGCTTTACCCGGCGATGATTTTTCTGGCAGGTGCAGAAAGTAAGACCGAGCCGCGCCGCCACCAATTTTAAGCTGCGCCCCCATTCTGGCCTTGGCATAGGCGACCGCGCCGTAAGCTACCGAGAGATCCGGGTGGGGGTTATCAAGCAGGGTCACCGGCTGGCCGCGCCAGGCGCTTAACAGCTCGGTCAGTCGCTCGGTGACCAGGTCGCTGTTAAATACGCCGCCGTTAAGCAGCACCGCCACCGGAAGCGATGCCGGACTGTTATCTGTTTGCCCCAAAGCCTGCTGGCTGGCAATCGTATGCTGATGCAAAAACTCGGCGATATGCTTACTGACTGCAGGGTCGGCGACGTACGGCAGGCCAAACTCCACTACAGCACCACGGCGTTTGTCGGGCAACTCCTGATAAGAGGTAAGGGGAAAGAAGCCCTCCAGAGCAATCTGCAGTACTTCCTGACGACTTAACGCAACACTGCGGGTACCACCGAGCAATTTAGAGCCGCTGCCCAGCATGGTCACTTTGATCTCTTCCGGAGCCTGGCGGGACAACAAACGCTCTTTGGCCTGGCGGGTTTGCTGAATCAGCTTGGATAAATTGGCGGCATTGAGTTTTTTGCTTTGACTAAATCTCTGTTCGGCCAGGTGGGCCAATGCCAGATCCAGGTTATCGCCGCCAAGCATCAGGTGATCACCGACCCCGATGCGATTCAGTTGCAGCTGTTGTTGCTGATACTGGGCTGAGATCAGGCTAAGGTCGGTGGTACCGCCGCCGACATCACACACTAAAATCAGCGGCAGGCTGTGCAGCATGTCATCAGCCTGGTCATGATAACGTCCATACCAGTCGTAACAGACTGCCTGAGGCTCTTCCAGCAGCATGATATTATCAAGGCCGGCGAGTTGTGCCGCTTGCAGTGTCAGGTTGCGCGCCGCTTCGTCAAAGGAAGCGGGAACGGTAACCACCAGCTGTTGCTGCTCCAGTTTATCGCCTGGGTGACGGTGGTTCCAAGCCTGCCGGATATGATTGAGATAGCTGGCACTGGCAACCACCGGAGAGACTTTTTCTACTTCATCTGAACTCACCCAGGGAAGAATTTCAGACTGTCGGTCGACACCGGGATGCGATAACCAGCTTTTCGCGCTCGATACCTGACGCCCGGCCACTTTGGCGCCTAAATCACGTGCCCAGGCACCGATGATCAGCTGTTCAATATCTCCGGCAACCGGTTGGTGTTGCCAGGGCAGAGTCAAATCCTCCTGGCTAAACTGGTTTTTGGCCGGGTGGTAACGGAATGACGGTAACATTGGCCGGCGCACGACTTCGCCGGGGCCGATAAGCTGATCGATTTCAAATATATGCACAGGCTGCTGGGCCAGCGGTGACCCGTTTTCACAGTAGGCAATAACGGTATTGGTGGTGCCTAAATCGATACCGACCAGATAGCGTCCGGATGACGTCGACATAGTGGTTGCCTCATAAATCTGTAGGGTGGCTTAGAGAGCCGTATCAGGATGATTTACATAAAAAACGGCCCGTAGGGGCCGTTATTATGCTCGGATTAGTGGCTGTCGCGGCTGTCGTCGCGAACATCAAATTCCACGTGCCATTTCTGACCGTTATCGCTGGCGATCGCTTCCAGATACAGGGTGCCCAGCTCGGTCACTCTTGATGCCAGGCTGACTGGAACCACTTCTCCCTGTTGTCGTCCATCAGCCACCGGTAGAGTCACCTGAATCTCTGGCAGTTGTTCCAGTTCGTCTTCTTGCCAGTGGTCGAGATGAGTACCCGCCAGATCGTCACGCCGGACGGTGGAACCGAAAAACTGAAAATGGACCGGCTGTCCGATCACCAAACCAAACTGCTGATTGGGAACCTGTGCGCTGGAGCCTTCTTCCATTCCAAACGGTGCCACACACACCGCTTCCAGCGGCGGAGCCATACCTGGAATGGCCGGCATGGCACTTTCGATGCCCACGTAATACGCGGAAGCGATACCACCGCGAATTCGAACGCCTTCGCCCCGGCGTACGGCGCCGTAGTAGGCCGCACCGCGAGCGACAGCGAGATCCAGATCGCCGCCTTGCAGCTGTTTCACCGAGGCTGAGCCGCTGTCAGCCAGCCAGCTGTTAATTGTATCCAGCAGACGTGACGCCAGCAGGTCAGATTTCAGTACGCCGCCGTTGAACAGGATTGCCGTGGGCTTAATAAAGTCATGACTGCTGGGCTCGGCAGACATGCCAGGCATTCCAGGCATATTGGCAAACGGGTCAAATTGCGCCGACTGCTCAGCGGTTCCGGCACCAGTGGCATTGGCTTGCTTGGCCAGAAATGCTGCAATGTGACGCGTGATCCCGGCATCCTGTGCATAAGGCAGACCCATTTGAGTCAGTGCGCCGCGCGGTTTCTGCTGTGGATGTTCACTGATGCTGATCGCAGGGAAGAAGCCATCGACCAGTGTCTGTTGCACCTCTTGTTGCGTCAGTTCGGTTTTCAGTGTTGCACCCAGCAGTTTTGAGCCGCGGCTCGGGACCACTATCGGTATTGATTGCAGCTCAGGATCATTTAACAGCGCTTCTTTGGCATCACGACAGGCATGGGTGATCGCCTGAATTTGCCAGGGCTGCAGATCTTTACCCTGCTCGGCGAGTTTCACTTTCAGTCTGAACGCCAGCGCCAGATCCATGTTGTCGCCACCAAGCAGAATATGTTCACCAACGGCGACCCGGTTCAGGTTCAGGTTACCTTGTTGCTCGGTCACTTCGACCAGGGATAAGTCGGTGGTACCGCCGCCGATATCGACTACCAGGACGATGTCGCCGACTTCGACCTGATCCCGCCAGCTATCGCCGCGGCTATCAATCCAGTGATACAGCGCCGCTTGCGGCTCTTCCAGCAGCGTCAGGTTTTGCAAACCGATATTGCGCGCGGCTTCGGCGGTAAGATCACGCGCCGACGGATCAAACGAGGCCGGTACGGTGATGATCACTTCCTGCTCTGCCATCGGATGGCCTGGATGAACGTGGTTCCAAGCGGACTGTAAATGATCGAGGTACAGTTCCGTCGCACCAAGAGGAGACACTTTTGCCACCTCGTCCGGACTGCCTGCCGGCAGAAAAGCATCGCGACGGTTCAGACCACCGTGGCAAAGCCAGGATTTGGCACTGGCGACCAGGCGAATCGGGGTTTTCGCGCCAAGATGACGGGCAATCGCTCCCACCAGCGCTTTAGGTTCGCTGCTCCAGGGCAGCACGCGTGCAGCCGGATTCAGTTCGTGTTCGTGTGGCTGATACAGGAACGACCCCAACTGCGGTTTGTTTTCTACCGTGCCCGGCGCAGTCAGTTGCGGTATGGCCAGCACCTGCACCTGTGGGTTGTCTGCCTGATTATCCAGGTAGGACAACACGCAGTGGGTGGTTCCCAGGTCAATACCAATGCTGTATGGCAAACCGTTTTGCGGAAGTTGGGTCATTACAGTTCTACCTCTGCTGGAGCGATGATAGAGGCGTCATAATTCTTGGCCAGTTTTGGCAGTCTGATGTCTGTGGCTTGCCAGCCTTTATGAATCAGAGTGCCCGAGTAGGGGGCACTGCCCATGACATTACCGGTCAGGCGAATCTGTTGGGCGTTAAAGCCGTCTTCGATAGTAATGCGGCTCTCTTCGTCTTCGGACCGGATCGGCTGCAGTGTCAGGTATTCGCCCAGTACTTTTTGACCGCCAGAGTGGATTACACGAGCGGCAGCACCGACCTCATCGTCAGAAAAGTGGGTGAGGTCTTCCTGTAGGAAATCGACCAGACGGGCCTCTTGCTGCAGAATAGAAAGCAACTGCAGTGCCGAGTCAGTTGAGGCAGTAGCGAGATTCGATTCGACTTCTACCACCTTCTCGACCACTTTCTCCACTTCGACGACTTTTTCCACTTCGACAATTTTTTCTACCGGCTTTTCTACCTCAACGATTTTTTCGACCGGTTTCTCTACCAGTTTTTCCACCGTTTTAGGTTTACGCAGCGCAGCAACCACCAGTAGTGCGACTGAAGTGGCGGCCAGACCGGCGTGCAGCATATCGAAAGTTTGAGGGATCATTTGTAAATCGAAGTTCATAATGAATTCTCTTGATAGATGACTTTTATTGGCGACGTATGTCGCATCTTTATCTGAATAGGCGCTAAATTGGGCCGAATGGTAACATATTCAAGTCAGAACATAGTGACAATCGTACTTTTGGCCGCTTAACTCGTCGCTTAGTGGTGGTATTTTCACCACGGTGAACACAAAAGAGGCAGCCTGTCATGGTAATACAATAGACAGTCTCGACCAGGTTGGCTAAAACTGCCAAATCGGGCGGTCGTGAGAGGCTTTTTTCCTCCTGCTGAGTCGAGTTTTTCGCTATTGTCCGGTAGAATGGCGCGCTTTATCATTCGAACGTCAATCGAGTTGGCAAATTCTGGTCTGAAAGGGGAACCATGAATCATAACCGGATAGTCTGTTTTGATCTGGAAATGTGCTGTTGGAATCAAGATGGCATTGGCACTACGGGCGAAATCATCGAAGTTGGCCTGGCAGAAATCGATCTGGTCAAAGGGCAGATCGTCAAACGCGCTCAATACTATGTCAAACCCGAGCGCGATTCAGTATCGCCGTTCTGTACTGAACTGACCGGAATCTCCCAGCGCACGATCGATAAGCAGGGCCGGCCGCTGGCTGAAGTGGTCAAATCCATGGTGAAAAACTTTGGTGGTACCAACAAAATTTACGCCAGTTGGGGGCGTGATGACCTGATACTGCAGAGCGAGTGTGCGGAAAAAGGCATTGATGCGCCGTTTTGTGAATTCATTAACCTGGCGACCCTGTACCGGATTCAAAACCGCTTGAAAGACAAACGGATTGGCCACCGGGCCGCTCAGGAAGCCAAACAGATCGAATGGGAAGGGCGGCAACATTCCGGATTTGTCGACGCCTATAACCTGGCCAAGTTGGCTCTGACGATGCTGTAATATCGCTGATGGGGTACTTGTTGGGTTTTTAACAGTATCACTTCAGAGTTGTTTGAGCATCCAGACATCACAACGGTTATGGATGGTGCCGTCCAGAGGGGCGCTTAGGTGCTCGAATCCGGCACGTTCATACAGTTGAATCGCAGCGGTCATGCTTTTTAAGGTATCCAGATAGCAGCGCCGATAGCCATGTTGACGGGCAAACTCCAGGCAGCGCTCGGTCAGTTGGCGGCCAATTCCCAACCCGCGGCTCTCCGGTAGCAGAAACAGTTTTTTCAGCTCACAAAGTTCGGCATCACCAGCGAAAGGGGCCAGCCCACATCCACCGACGATGCGGCCGTCAAGCAGTGCCACTAGGTAAAGCGAACGGTTTTCAACACCATAGTGGCGGCTCATGGCATCCACTTCCGGGTCTCCCGGACCAAATCCTTCACCGACCGCTCCGAACTCAGCGCCCACGGCTTTGATTATTTCACTGATTGCTGGGTCAAATTCAGCTTCAATTGCTCTGATTTCTATGCTCATTATTGCCTCTGTGGTGAGAAAAGCGCGCAGACGATGCTATTTGAATGGCTAATCAATAGCAGATTTCACGACACTTCACTATGCAAAAACACCAATTATGACAATCTCAAGTCGTTATTCGTGCCGAATGGCGGAAAACCTTGCTGAAATTCAGGCGAATTTGCCGCTGAAGCGAGATTTCAATTTGGCTTTAATAGCCGCATTCGTTACTATGTACAGCTATTTGAAAGTACCGAAAATTCCCAAGTGGAACACCTGATGGACACTACCAGAGGGTAGATGAGGAAACAATGCAACATCTAGAAGAGATCATTGCTAACGCGACCGCTGCTATCGATGCCGCGCAGTCGCTTGTCGCACTTGATGAAGTGCGTGTTCAGTATCTGGGTAAAAAAGGTGAGCTGACTGCTCAGCTTCAAAGCCTGGGTAAACTGCCACCGGAAGAGCGCCGTACTGCTGGTCAGGAGATCAACAAAGCAAAAGGTGCTGTTCAGCAAGCTATCGCCGCACGCAAAGATGCGCTGCAGCGTGCCGAGCTGGAAGCGAAACTGGCCGCTGAGACCATCGACGTAACCCTGCCGGGTCGTCGCATTGAGAACGGTGGTTTGCACCCGGTTACCCGTACCGTTGAGCGAATCGAGAAATTCTTCGGTGAGCTGGGCTTTAACGTTGAGTCTGGCCCTGAAATCGAAGATGCCTTCCACAACTTCGATGCGCTGAATATTGCCGAGGATCACCCGGCTCGGACTGATCACGATACTTTCTTCTTTAATCCTGATCTGATGCTGCGTACCCATACTTCAGGTGTTCAGATTCGTACCATGGAAAATGGCAAGCCGCCGTTCCGTTTCATCGCACCTGGCCGCGTTTACCGTAACGACTACGACCAGACGCATACGCCAATGTTCCACCAGGTGGAAGGTATGCTGGTAGATGAAAACGTCAACTTTGCTCAGCTGAAAGGCATTTTGCATGATTTCCTGACTAACTTCTTTGAAGAAGAAGTGGAAATCCGTTTCCGTCCGTCTTACTTCCCATTCACAGAACCTTCTGCTGAAGTTGACGTGAAAGGTAAAAACGGCAAATGGCTGGAAATCCTGGGTTGCGGTATGGTGCATCCGAACGTACTGCGCGCAGTGGGCATCGACCCTGAAAAATACTCTGGTTTCGCGTTTGGTATGGGTATCGAGCGTCTGACGATGCTGCGCTACGGCGTAAACGACCTGCGTGCATTCTTTGAAAACGATCTTCGTTTCCTGAAACAGTTCAAGTAATCCAGAGGTTTTAACACTATGAAATTCAGCGAATCATGGCTTCGTGAGTGGGTAAACCCTGCGGTATCTACTGACGAACTGACACATCAAATTACTATGGCTGGCCTGGAAGTCGATGACGTCCTGGCTGTTGCCGGCACTTTTAGCGGCGTCAAAGTTGGTCACGTGGTGGAGTGCGGTCAGCACCCGGATGCGGACAAACTGCGCGTAACTAAAGTGGACGTTGGCGAAGAAGAACTACTGGACATCGTCTGTGGTGCGCCAAACTGTCGCCAGGGACTGAAAGTTGCGGTTGCGACTGTCGGCGCAGTCCTGCCTGGTGATTTTAAAATTAAGAAAGCCAAACTGCGTGGTCAGCCTTCTCACGGCATGCTTTGTTCATTCACCGAACTGGGTATCGACGTTGAATCTGACGGTATCATGGAGTTGGCACAAGACGCGGTAATCGGTACTGATTTCCGTGACTTCCTGGGCCTTAACGACGTGACGGTCGACGTTGACCTGACGGCAAACCGCGCTGACTGTTTCAGCATTCGCGGCCTGGCGCGTGAAGTCGGTGTACTGAACCGCGCTGATGTAACTGAACCAACGGTTACTGCGGTTGCCCCGGCTATCGATGACACAGTATCGATTGAAGTGAAAGCACCGGCAGCGTGTCCTCGCTACCTGGGTCGCGTGGTGAAAAATGTCAACGTGAAAGCGGAAACGCCGCTGTGGATGCAGGAAAAATTACGTCGCTGTGGCATCCGTTCCATCGACCCGGTTGTCGACATCACCAACTATGTATTGCTTGAGCAAGGCCAGCCAATGCACGCGTTTGATCTGGCGAAGATCGACGGCGGTATCGTAGTCCGTATGGCTGAGCAGGGCGAAAAACTGACGCTGCTTGACGGCACCGAAGCGGAACTGAATTCAGACACCCTGGTTGTTGCCGACCATAACAAAGCGCTGGCGATTGCCGGTATTTTTGGCGGTGAAGACTCTGGTGTCACCGGTGAAACCCAAGATGTATTGCTGGAATGTGCCTTCTTCGCACCGGATCATATCCGTGGACGCGCACGCAGCTACGGCTTGCACACCGATTCGTCTATGCGTTTTGAGCGCGGTGTGGACTACGCCCTGCAAACCAGCGCTATGGAACGCGCCACTCAGTTACTGGTAGAGATCTGTGGCGGTGAAGTGGCTCCGGTTGTGGCGGTAGAAGCTGAGGCCGAACTGCCGACGGCAAATGTGGTTAGCCTGCGCCGTAGCAAACTGGATAGCCTGCTGGGTCATTCAATTGCGGACGCAGACGTGGTCGAGATCCTGACTCGCCTGGGCATGGCAGTAGAAACCACCACCGACGGTTGGGTTGCGACTGCGCCGACCTGGCGTTTTGATATCGCTATCGAGCAAGACCTGATCGAGGAAATCGGCCGTATCTACGGTTACGACAATATCCCGAACCAGCACCCGGCAGCGGCGCTGAAGATGCACGATCACGTTGAAGCGAATCTGCCTCTGAAACGCGTTCGCGACCTGCTGGTTGACCGTGGTTACCATGAAGCGATTACCTACAGCTTTGTTGAACCAGAACAGCAAAAACTGACTGTACCTGGCGTAGAGCCGCTGGTACTGCCGAACCCGATTTCAGCGGATATGTCGGCCATGCGTCTGGGTCTGATCCAGGGGCTGCTGAACACGGTTGTGCACAACCAGAAGCGTCAGCAACCACGCGTGCGTCTGTTTGAGTACGGCCTGCGTTTCATTCCGTGTGAAAGTGCGGAAAATGGCATGCGTCAGGAGCCGATGCTGGCAGGTGTTATTGCCGGTAGCCGCAGTGAAGAGCACTGGGATATTGAAACCAACACGGTTGACTTCTTTGACCTGAAAGGGGATTTGGAAGCGATTCTGGAACTGACGGCGCAAGATAAAGCTTACAGCTTCACTGCCGCCAAACATCCAGCGCTACACCCTGGTCAGTCGGCCGCTATCGTTGTCGATGGTAAGGAAATCGGTGTTATCGGTACTGTCCACCCTGAGCTTGAGCGCAAATTCGGTCTGAACGGCCGTACTATCGTATTCGAAATCGAATGGTCGGCTATCAATGCTCGCATCATTCCAGAAGCGGTAGCACTGTCTAAGTTTCCTTCGAACCGTCGTGATATCGCGCTGGTGGTGAAAGACTCTATTGCTTCTGGCGATGTGGTTGACGCCTGTCTGGAAACTGGTGGCGAATTCGTTAAAGATGCCAAGCTGTTTGATGTCTACGTCGGCAAAGGTGTCGAGGAAGGGCATAAAAGCCTGGCAATCGCCCTGACGTTGCAGTCAGTCGAACGTACTCTGGAAGAAGCGGAAATCGCAGCCAGTGTCGATGCGATTGTTGCCCATGTGGCTGACAAGTTTGGCGCTAGCCTGCGTGACTAACGCTTGATAACAAATGTAAAACCCGCCAGTCAGGCGGGTTTTTTTTCGCTTTTGTTAAGGCTAAGGGCTACAACCACAACTGGTCGATAGTATCTTTACTGTCGAAATTGTGGCGCACCTGAGCCTGCAACAGTTCAGCTGTCGCAATCGCATCGGTGAGCGCGTGGTGGGGCGTGTACGGAGGCAGACCATAGCGGGTACGCGTTCGTCCCAACCGTACCGATTCGGGTTTCCGGCCTTTGATTCGGTTCCACAGTCCACCAGCTACCTTGTGCTGTAGCTGAGTCTCTATCGCCATAGTGTCGACAACCGGAAACTCAATACCTTCCTGTATTCGGTTCCTGAGCGCCCGGTCAAAAAACTCGCGCTCAATGCGGCGGTAGTGAACTACCGGAATCGTACCGGCCATCTGTGCCAGGATCTCCGGAAAAGTTTCCGTGAGATCCGGCGCGTCCATTACCGCACTATGAGTGATGCCGTGAATCACGACCGATTCTTCTGCCAGATTCTGTTGTGGTCTTACTGTCCAGTGTTTCGCCTGATTGAGATAAATCCGATTCAAGTTAAACGGCACCAGACCTATGGTAATAATGTCGTCCTTATTCGAATTAAGCCCGGTAGTTTCGAAATCGATCGCCAGAAACCTGACTTCTTCCAGCGGCGTTGACGGTTCGGGCAGTCCGGCTTGGTAAAACTGTTTTAATGCCGGGTGGCGACTTATTTTCTCCAGCTGGGCAAATTTTCTGGGCCAGTCAATTTTAGGCGGCTGAACAATTTTCTTTAACATATTTGCCTCAACTGAATTTCTTGCTGGCCTGGTAGCGGAATTTCAGAAAATTCTGCGCGTTACTTAAGATCTGAAATGCGTCTTTCAGGTTGCGACGTTCAAAATCCGACAGGTGTTCCGGCTCAATATTGTTGTCAGGATCGATATTGTTTTCTACGTCATACGCCTGATGACGTATCCGCACCATTGAGATAAATTCTAAGGCGTCTTTCAAATCCTGAGCTTTGCCTCTGGGGAGAATACCGGCGTCAATGATATCGTCCAGACGTTCAAATGAGTTCCGCGAGCGTGAGCCCACTGCCAGAGCGTGAACCCGGATCAAATCAGCCAGCGGGGCGGTACCTCGTCGTTTGAGGTTGATGGAGTTATTGTGCTGTCCGTCTTTCTCCATCACAAAATTCTTAAAGAAACCCAGTGGTGGGGTGCGGTTGAGAGCGTTGCGTGCCAGGCAAGCCAGGAAGCGGTTGTTGCGTCTGGCGCGTCGGACGATAAAGCCGTTCAGTTGCTCGGCCCACTTCAAGCGGCCGTAGACTCCGTCGAGATCAAAGAAAATCGATGCATTCAGCAGCGCCTTTGGATTGGGGTCATCGATCCAGTCGGCAAAGCAGGCTTCCCACTCTTGGCGGGTCATGCGCCAGATAGGGTTGGTGGCCATGATATCGCCGGTACAATAACTGTAACCACATTTATCCAGGCCATCACAGACAATTTGCGACAGCTGGGCAAAATAGCCGTCATGCTTTTCAGCGTCGTAGCTGTCATCAAGAATGATGGCGTTATCCTGGTCTGTTACCAGCAACTGCTCATCGCGTCCCATTGAGCCGAGTGCGAGAAAACAGTATGGGATGGGAGGTAAGCCGAGCTGTGCTTCTGCAAGTTCGATAATACGTTGTTTAAAGCTTCGGCCGATAACTGACATGGCGCTGCCGACCATGTGAGAGTTCGCATCTTCATTTACCAACCGGACAAAACTGTCTTTGACTTGTTCAGACAGCAACGCCAGGTCTTCTACGGACTGTTGCTGGAAGATACTACTGACCAGCAACAGGGAGTTTTGTGATTCGTAGCGGACAATATCGGTGGCTTCTATGATGCCGATCGGCCGCCTGTCTTTGAGGACCGGCAAGTGATGAACGTTATAACGCAACATCTGTAGCATAGCTTCGAACACATAGGCATTGTGGTCGAGGGAAATCACTTCGGAAGTCATCACGGTATCGACGCAGTCTTGCGGATCCCGCCCTTCTGCTAGTACGCGGGTACAGAGATCGCGGTCGGTAATGATGCCCAGTAGCGAGCTGTGTTCGTCTTCGTCGTCGTCCTGGATATCCGGGTCGATTATCAGTAATGAAGAGACATTTTCATTGGCCATTTTAATGGCGACTTCCTGAATGGTATCGGTTTTGTGAGCCACCGGAACATCACGCTGGATTAGCGTTCTGACTTTGGAAGTAGTCAGGTCATTTTCCTGCTGGCTACTTGATACTGCGTGCCTGAGACGGGCGCTGTCTTCCACTTCAACAAAATCGGCAAATGATTCATGTTGCTCATATAACTGTTGAAAAATCTCTTCCGGAATACAGTAGAGCAGGGTGTCTTCAATCGCCTTAACCGGGAAGCGGACTTTATTATTGGTCAGTAATCCCATTTGGCCAAACACGTCACCCTGATCGAGACGGTTATACAGTTCTCCTTTACGTCGATACACTTCGACCACACCACTGCGCACCACGTAGAGGTCGTGGATATGGTCTCCGAAATGGATAACGGGGGTATCCTGACGGTAATAGGAAATTTCGACATTGCGAGTGACATGCTCCAATACCTCATCGGGCAGGTCATCAAAAGGGGGATACTGGGCGAGAAATGTTTGGATCTCTAGTAGCTCGGCTTCCATCGTCATCATATTGGCTGCTTTGTATGGCTTGCTGTTACAAGCATACTACATCAAACGACTTTAGAATTCAGGAACAGATGGTCAGGACTTATCCTGTTGATTTAATTGGTGGGAGCTGGCGCGGTTTGCCAGTGGGCAATCTCATTAAAAAACAGTACAAAAAATGCCGGCATTAGCCGGCATTCGTTGCAATCGCGCTGTAGCTTACTAAAGCGTAATTAGTCTTCAATCAAATCGTACTGGTCACGCAGAATCTGAATGATTTCCTGTTTCGGGTTGTCACTCAGTTCGATTGGTTTGCCGGTAATTTTCTCCGCGATACCGACGTAGGTTTTCGAGACGTCCATTAACGCGTCCAGCGGCAGGGCATTGTCGCGAGCCAGAGCTTCACGCTCAGGCATCCGCTCTTTGTTGAGCAGAATATCGGGATCCGGGAAGTAGTTCAGCAGGAACTGACGAAACCCTTCTTTTGAGTTTTCGACAATCTTGCCCGCCTGGTATTGCTGTGCATCCCAGATGCGAGAAGAATCTGGTGTGCCCACTTCATCCATATAAATCAATTTCTCGTTGCCAGCAGCATCATTAACATAGCCAAACTCAAATTTAGTATCGACAAATATTTGTCCAACCGCGGCCAGCGCGTCACTGATGACATTGAAGCCTTGCTTTAGCAGTTTTTCATACTGATCGATATCGTCGCGAGAACTAAAGTTAAACGCAGCGAAATTTTGCTCGATGTTTTCGCGGGTAATGTTAACGTCGTCGGCTTCCGGTACGCCGGGAATGCCTTTTAAAATGCCTTTAGTTGACGGCGTGACTAACAATTCTGGCAACAGCTTATCTTTTTCCAGACCTTCCGGCATTTCAATGCCACAGAATTCGCGTTCACCTTTTTCGTAAGCGCGCCACATAGAGCCAGTAATGTATTTGCGACAGATAGCCTCGATTTTAATCGGTTTGGCTTTTTGTACGATCCAGACAAATGGGTGTGGAATGTCCAGGATATGGCTGTCTGCCAGACCCGCCTGTTTAAACAGGTCAAACCAATGGTTGGAAATCGCGTTCAGCGCGGCGCCTTTACCCGGAACTCCTTTCAAGTCACCTTCGCCGTGCCAGATGCAGTCAAATGCAGAGATACGATCGCTGATCACCATGATGGCCAATGGTGCATCCGAGGCAACATCATAGCCTTTTTCTTCAATCAGGCGTTTGCTGTCCTGTTCGGTTAACCAGTATACCGAACGTACTTTACCGCTATGGACAGCTTGATGGGTACGAATGGGGAGATCGTCGTTGACGGCGAGAACTTGATCAGCAAGGCTCATGAAGACATTCCTATGTTATCCAACGTGATACAGCACTATTCCAGTTGATCACTAAGGCGGAATAGCGAATATGACGGGCATAATACCAGAACTATTTTCTGTCGCTAGCGAAAAAGCAAACGTTTGCTTGATTTTCTGTTGCCGGGATAAAAAAGCCTCCCAAAGGGAGGCAGAAAGACAGTTGGAATTCGCTGAACTTGTTAATGATACTGAGTTGCTCTGCCTTCAACGAAGAATACCTGACACTGATATTGTGAGCCTAAATCCACCAGTAGCGCCTGATCAACAGTACTGATTGCCGTTGAGGCAACGATAGCACTGGCATTTCCGCTACGAATCGCTTTTACCACGATTTCAAATTCAGACAGGGCGTGGGACGGTTTCATTTGAATGATTTTATTACAGCAGATATCGACAGCAGCCAGCTGGTCGTAATGAGGACGTGGGCACTCTGCGGTAAACAGGATCCACTGGTTTTGCATTGACAGGCTGGCCAGTTGGCTGAGAACACCGTGATCCACAGCCATCGGCTGAGTTGCACGGGCCAGTACATTGTATTTGGAATAAGTGCGTGGCTGAGCTTGAATCATGGTTACTGTTCCTTTATACATGCTGTGTGTATATACAGTAGTTTGTTTCCGCTTGCTGATCAAGAGTTTTTTGTTGGTTTTTTGCCCTATCTGAGTGAGATGAATCATCATTGGAAAATAATGATTTATAAATCAATGGCATAGATTATAGAGTGGCGGTGGAAATTTAAGCGCCAAATGAGAGGTCAAGCGAGCGAATCGAATTAGATCAACACTGTATACAGTAGTTTTAAGTGATATGGCGACAGGCTAAGCAGGATGGTGCAATAGTTAAGAGGGGATTTAGCATCTTGTTAGTGCCTATTAATGGTATGAAGCATGGGAGGAACTCATTAGCAGATATTAAGCGACAGAAAACAAAAAGCGCCAACCTGTATGGTGGCGCTCGGTTCTCAGTAGAGCAGGTTTTTATTGATGCAGATTGTCTCTTTGCCTTTGCTGCAACTCTGCAATGTTGAACTGACGTACATCGAGAGTGGCTAATTCATAACACTCTTTACAAGAGTAGTTGGATTTGCCGTCAATATAATCGTGCTTAGTGAGAAGGCTTGGCTTTTTACACCAGTCACATACACCTTCAATCGTAAACATTACGTTCTCCTCACTATGATTAACGTTGACAATTGTCACAGTCAATTATGACACAGTTCGGACAGCAAAGTTAATTCTATGTTACTAAGTTTGAGAAAGAGATCGATTGCATGCCCTTTAAAATAGGGGGCTGACACTTAAATTGATGAAACTATCACCAGAAATGTAACCATTTATTAACCAGACGTGTCAGCTGGCAAAAACCGCTTCTATTTAGCGGCGAACCTGCGCAAGAACAAGTTTGACTGCCGCGTTCAAACGCTTCATTTCTTCATCGCTGCCTTTTACATCCGGGTGGTAAATCTTGCACAGTTGCTTGTAGCGCTGTTTGATCTGTTTTTTATCTGGCAGATCAGACGGTTTATAACCCAACATGGCACAGGCAAGGTCCTGCTTAGTTACGGCTGGCACTGGCTGAGCTGGGTCGTCAGGGCCGGAGGCCGCTGACTTACCCGGCTGCTGACTCGCAGACTGGCGTTTTTTCAGTTGACGGTAAAGCAGTTCTAATTGCCGCTTTTGCTGGGCGATCAGCCGTTGTTGTTCGTTCAGCTGTTGTTGGGTTGCGGTTACGTCACGGTCAGCCGTTTTAAGCAATCGTTCACTGATTCGACGTTGTCTCAGGTAGAGTGTCAAAATAGTCATCAGAGCCAAAACCAGGCCAGCAGTCATGGCCAGCAGGCTGGTATTGCTATTGGACTCGCTGTCGGACAGAGCGGATAGCGTGGAAGTGTTGCTGAGCAGCGTCGATTCCTGCTCAGTGATATTGGCAACTTGCTTGGCACGCTGCTGATTGAATTGTTGTTCCAACAGCCTTGCATATGCTTGTTCTGCATGAGTACTTTTATCCGCCGCCAACTGGTACCAAATCTTGGCTAACTCTGTTGGCGATGGCGAAGTCGCACGTGTTTCCAGTAACTGGCCAAGCTTAAGCTGAGCGTCGGTGTCATCTTTTACGGCAAGAGAGGTGAGCCAGTACATTGCCTGGGTTGAATTGTGCTCAATATCTTTACCATTGAGCAGCTGGTCAGCGAGGGTGAAGGTTGCTGCACGGTTTCCTTGCCGGGCCGCTTGCTTTAGCCAATAGAGCGCTTCTTCAGGTGAACGGTCTACCTGATCGCCGCTAAGATATAGTTCGCCTAAATGGTATTGTGCCTCAGCATCACCTTGTTTGGCTTGACCAATCAGATCGTCCACAGAGGTGGCAGCTGTAACGGATGTGGTGAACAGCAGCGCTAGCAAACAGATTTTCACGGTCGATTTTCTCGATGGCCGGGAAATGATAAAAAAGGCTTAGTGTCTGCATTAAACACTAAGCCTGTTGGGTTTATTTCAGCGGTAGGATCTTGATTTCTACCCGGCGGTTACATGCCCGTCCTGAAGAGGTGTCATTGCTGCACAGAGGGTAACGCTCGCCATTACCGCGTGCAATAGCACGTCCTGACGCAACACCTTGAGATACCAGATAACCGCGTACGGATTCTGCACGACGCTCAGACAGAATCTGGTTGGTGGTATCACCGCCAGTGCTGTCAGTATGACCATCGATTACCAGGCTGGTATCTGGGTATTCAACCAGGATACGGGCAACGCCACGTAAGGTATTATGGATGCTAGGATCCAGTTGGTAAGAGTTGGTGGCAAAACCAATGCCGTTTTCCATCCGCAGTAGCAGCTGGTTTTCGCCCACACGTTGCACTTGAACGCCTGAGTCGAGTAATTCTTTGCGAAGTGCCGCTTCCTGTTGGTCGAAGTAGTAGCCAATACCACCACCGACGGCTGCACCACCGGCAGCACCAATCAGGGCGTGTTGACGGCGTTCAGTCGCATTATCACCGGTGGCTAAGCCAACAGCAGCGCCAGCCAATGCACCCATCAGGGCACCTTTGGTCGCATCGTTGGTTTCAGTTTCACCAGTAGTAGCACTTTGACGTTGAGTTGCCTGGCAGCCGGTCAGAACCAGGGCAGCAATAGTGGCAGCAAGAGTGATTTTTTTCACAATCTTTTCTCCATGTAATTGTTTTTTCAGGTCGCAATAAACGCTAACCAAGCGGTTATGTCAATGTTAAAACTATAAATTGACGCAATGTTTGCTTAACTCGACCAAATTTGACCGACGCTGAGTTTGGCCGGCCTATGAAAGCCTGGTGCTATTTTAAGAGCTTCGGGGCCTGTGCCCCAGCGACTGGACGATTTACAGAGATTTTTCGGCCTTTTTTCAAACCAACCTCATAGTCTTGGGTGAGATTTTTCATCGCCTCACGTAATTGCTGCTTAAAGGTTTCTCTGTCGATGTTTTTGAATTCTTTATCGATGTAGTTATTAATTTTGTTGGCAGACTCTTCATCCGGGGTAATGACAGGCAGTTTTTCCAAAGCGCCTTCCACCCAGCCAGACAGGAAAGAGTTGACCCGACGGTTCACTTCTGCACTGGACGTGCCGCTACCGGCAAAGCTGTTGCGGAACTGACCGGTCTGACCGTTCATCTCCCGATAAATGATGTCGAAAGCGAATGCAGCGAAGATGGCGCGGTCGGCTTCACCGATGAATTCGACCCGTTTAAGCCCTTTGTGATTAAGCAGGACTGCTTCGACACCGAATTTAGTGTTGATACCACGGATCACACGCAGCAAGGTTGAGCTGATATTGGCAGGTAGCAGATGTTCGGACTGAGTTTTGCCCATTTTGATAAATTCAATATCATCTTTATCCAGGCCATATTTTAACATCAGCCGGTGGGCCATCTTGATGGCATTGGCGGCTTCATTGACGTTGGCGGAGTTACCTAACTCCAGGCACTTGGCAATTTTTTTCAGGGCTTTTTGCTTATCCATCGACAACAACTACTACTAATGACGGTAACTAAATAAAGTCGGCCATTTTAACGTGAATTCGCTGAAAACGAAATATTAATAGTCAATTGTCTGACCCGCCTGTGACGGGTCAGGATAAATTGGATGGGATAGGGGAAGATTAGATGCCAAGTTCGTCCAGCAGGTCGTTGGCAAGATCGGCGTCAGTTACGCGGCTGGCAGTAGATTGACTGGCCATTTTCTGTTGCGTCTGCGCCAGAATGGTATCAGGACATTCGTCCTCATCGATCTCAAATTCTTCCAGCTGGATAAACTCGGTTTTATCCATCGCCAGCTCCAGGTAAAAAATATTGTTGCTCTCGGTGGAGAAGGTCACCCTGCGTGCTTGCGGCCGATCCAGGTTGGTATCGACCGACAGAATCACCTGTTTGTTCAGCGCCAGCATTTTAGGCTGGTTCTGGGTGATATTGGTCTGCAACTCTTTACGGACTTTATTGGTGAAGTCGCCAACCAGCTGGTTCATCAACTCACCGAGCACGTCTCCCACTTCATCTGAAGTGTGCAGTACTGCCAGTTCGTCCTCTGGCATACCCATATTCCTCATATAGGTGGTGTACAGTTCCAGTGCCGCTTTTGAGGTAAAATTGATCACAACCAAACCAGAGAAGCCGCCGTCGAACAGGACAAAACAGCCAAAATCGGGTTTCAGGCTGGTTTTGGTAATTTTTTGCACCATTGCCGAGTAACTGATGTGAGAATTAGTGGCGGAGCTGAGGACTTTAGATACTGACTGGCAAAGTTTTAGTAGAATGTCTTCCGTGGTGATGATTTTGTTTTTCTTCATTATGGTTCTCATTTAACGACTATGTTGCTTAATGGTGTGTGCGATCATTCAGGCGAGAAAACGTAGAAAAGAAAGCATAAGTTTCATTTTGGCATTCAGATTCTGATTTGATCACCTTTTTAAATGTTGTAAAGTGACGAAATTCAAAAGATTAGTATTTATTTCCCAGAGCTGAGCGGATCAGCGCGATAGGGGCAGGAAGCAATGTTACCAAGACTACAATCCAACTCTAATGTTGACCCTTTGGTTGTCAGTTACTTAAAAGAGCTGCAACAGGCCGGTTTTACTGGCGATATCGAAACTCAGTATTCCAGCCGTCTGGCGGTCGCGACAGACAACAGTGTTTATCAGCAGTTACCCCAGGCGGTCGTACATCCTAAATCGACTCAGGATGTGGCGCTGATCGGTAAAGTTGCCAATCAGGAGCAGTACGAGCGGGTCAATTTTTCTCCGCGAGGCGGTGGTACCGGCACCAACGGTCAGTCTCTGACCAAGGGGATTGTGGTGGA
>NZ_JBNKVP010000006.1:0-87270 GCF_050299255.1 Vibrio sp. | reverse complement strand
CGGCGCGGAAAATTCTGCAGTGGCGAGACGGCTCATAGGGACCCCTTAGATTCAACGGTGGATGCAAATAAGGCAAGTCCTATAACTGTAGCTGCTTTTAGCTAATGTATTGTTGCAATAGCATTTTTAACTCAGTTCTGTCCCCGCTCAAATAAATACCACAGCGCACTCAGGGGCGGTAGTTAACTGTCCAAGCTTTCTTCGTCATCGCGCAGTTGTGCCCACATCTGAGTGCATTTAACTGCCAGCCACGATAACGTCGCTGACGTTTCTGTTCATCATGATGTGGGGTAAAAGTGCGCTCTAACACTTGTTTAGTGCGTAATTCCTCCAGGCTTTGCCAGTAACCCACCGCCATACCGGCCAGATAAGCAGCGCCAATAGCGGTCACTTCGGTAACCTGTGGACGCTGCACATCTTTAGCCAATACATCAGCCTGAAACTGCATCAGGAAATTGTTGCGCACTGCGCCACCATCCACCCGCAAAGCTGATAGCTCAATGCCGGAATCGGCTTGCATCGCATCCAGCACATCACGAGTCTGGTAAGCGATACTTTCCAGCGTAGCCCGAATAATATGGTTAGCGTTGACGCCGCGGGTCAGTCCAACTATGGTACCGCGCGCATAAGCATCCCAATACGGGGCTCCCAAGCCGGTAAAGGCCGGGACAACATAGACGCCATTCGAGGAATCCACTTTGGTGGCAAAATATTCAGAATCTTGCGAGTCAACCAGCAGTTTCATTTCGTCCCTGAGCCACTGGATTGCAGCCCCGGCCATAAACACCGCCCCTTCCAGTGCATAGGCCGGCTCACCATTTGGCCCGCAGGCCAGAGTGGTCAGCAGGCCGTGACTGGAGCTGACTTTTTCTTTGCCGGTATTCATCAAAAGAAAGCAGCCGGTACCATAGGTATTTTTGGCTTCACCGGCATTGACGCACATCTGGCCAAACAGCGCAGCCTGCTGGTCGCCGGCTATACCCGCAATCGGGATGTGGGTGTTACTGCGGCCGCCGATATTGGTCTTGCCGTACACTTCCGATGAACGTCTGACTTCCGGCATCATAGAGGCGGGAATATCCAGTTCGCTCAGTAGCTTGCTATCCCAGTTCAGGGAGTTGATGTTGAACAGCATGGTACGTGAGGCGTTGGTAAAGTCGGTCACATGCACACGGCCCTGAGTCATTTTCCAGACCAGCCAGCTATCGACGGTACCAAACAGCAGCTTTCCTTGTTCGGCTTGTTGTCTGGCGCCGTCCACGTTATCCAGAATCCATTTGATTTTGGTGGCGGAAAAGTAAGGATCCAGCACCAGACCGGTGTTGTCGCGAATATAAGTTTCCAGTCCGCGCTGCTTAAGCTGGTCGCAGATATCAGCAGTACGGCGACACTGCCAGACAATAGCATTGTAAATCGGCTTGCCGGTCTCTTTGTTCCAGACAATGGTGGTTTCTCGTTGATTGGTAATGCCAATAGCGGCGACCTGGTCGCTGTGAATACCTGATTTGGTCAGGGCTTCAATTAGGGTGGCGCTCTGGGTAGCAAAGATCTCCATCGGATCGTGTTCTACCCAGCCCGCTTGCGGGTATATCTGGCTGAATTCCCGCTGAGCCACGCTAATGACGTTAGCGTCGTGATCCAGCACCACGGCTCGCGAGCTGGTGGTGCCCTGATCCAACGCAACAATATACTTGGCTTGTTCCATGTCTAATCCTTGGCTGATGGACAGATGTAATTAATTGCAGACGAGCTGCTGTTAATAATATTGTGCATGGAATTGCCAACTTCATAATAATTGGATGATAAAAATGCGCTTCCGGGCAAAAAACAAATAACCGCTGATGGCAGGGTAACCGGTACAAAAAAGCCTCCGGCTTAATGCGGAGGCTTGAGGTTTTCTCAGAGCAGATTACAGAACTGGATGCAGAACTGCGATTAGATTGCTCACTAAGCTTAGTTGTTGCTGTGCAGTTCGCTGTTCAGTTCCACTGCCGTCTTATTGGCCAGACACTCGATTTGACCAGTGACAGAGTTGCGACGGAACAGCAGATCCGATACGCCGGCCAGATCACGCGCTTTGACGATCTCGACTTCGTTACCATCGGAGTCCAGCATGCGTACTTTGGCGCCGGCAGTAATATACAGGCCAGATTCAACCGTACAGCGGTCGCCCAGCGGGAAGCCGAGACCAGCGTTGGCACCCAGCAGCGAATTTTCACCGATGGAAACCACCACTTTACCACCGCCAGACAGGGTACCCATGATTGAAGCGCCGCCACCGATATCGGAGCCGTCGCCCACTACCACACCAGCAGAAATACGGCCTTCAACCATGCTGACACCGGTCGTACCGGCATTAAAGTTGATGAAACCTTCATGCATGACTGTGGTACCTTCACCCACGTGGGCACCCAGGCGAACGCGGGAAGTATCCGCGATACGAACGCCGGCAGGAACCACGTAATCGACCATTTTAGGGAACTTGTCGACGCAGTCGACGGACAGTACCCGTCCGGCCAGGCGAGCTTCAATTTGACGTTGCGCCAGTTCAGGCAGATCGATTGGGCCTTCGTTGGTCCAGGCGATGTTGTGCAGCAGACCAAAAATACCGTCCAGCACCGTACCGTGTGGTTGCACCAGGCGGTGCGAGATCAGCTGCAGTTTCAAAAAGCCTTCCGCGACCGACTGAGGCTGCTCGTCACTAGCCAGAATGACCAAAACTAAAGGCTGGGAAGAGGCGGCAGCTTGAGTCGCGAAGTCAGCGTGGCCCTGATCATTGTGTGAAGAGAACACTTCGGCCAACTTAGTCCGTTGCTCGGCGCTGATTTCCACTACCTGGTTACCCTGTTGATAATCCACCACGTCGGCGACTGCCGAGACCAGCTCATCGGCCGGGTTTAAAGTTGGGCAAGGGAAAAAGGCTTCAATAATTTTTCCATCAAGATTTTTGGTAGCCGTACCAAAGGCCAGAGCAAAATAAGCCATAGTGTATCTCCATGTTTCAATTCAGAGGGCATCGCCCAGATTTGCTGTTGGATTCATCATAAAGACAGCCGGCAGCAGATTAAAGCGCTTCGCGGCACAACGTCCGTAAAACGATATGTTTTGTCTTTTTAGCGATAGTTTTGTCTTTTTAGCTATAACGTAGCCGATCAAAAAAGCCCAAAGTAGCAACTTTGGGCTTAATGACTTTACCTTTAACTGATTGGCGTTGCGCTTATGCGCGAGCTTATTGCTTTATCTTTGTCCAACCATTCACCCGTTGAGCGCGGGTGTTAAAGCTTAATTAGCGTGCCAGGTCACCAGCGTGCTCAGACAGGAATGCAGCTACGCCAGTTGGAGATGCGTCCATACCTGCTTTACCTTCTTCCCACTGTGCTGGGCACACTTCACCGTTTTTCTGGTGGAAGTTCAGTGCGTCAACCATACGCAGCATTTCGTCGATGTTACGGCCTAGTGGCAGGTCGTTAACAACCTGGTGACGAACGATACCGTCTTCATCAATCAGGAAAGAACCACGGAACGCAACGCCAGCTTCTGGGTGCTCAACGTCGTACGCTTTGCAGATTTCGTGTTTAACGTCTGCAATCAGAGGGTATTTCACTTGACCGATACCGCCGTTTTCAACAGCAGTGTTACGCCATGCGTTGTGTGAGAACTGAGAGTCGATAGATACACCGATTACTTCTACGCCTTTCTCTTGGAAGTCGTGGAAACGGTTGTCGAATGCGATAAGTTCAGATGGGCAAACGAAAGTGAAGTCTAGTGGGTAGAAGAAAACCACTGCTTTCTTGCCTTTTGTGAATTCAGCAAAATTGAAGTTTTCAACGATTTCACCGTTACCTAGAACCGCTGCTGCAGTAAAGTCTGGGGCTTGACGACCGACTAGTACCATTTTTCTGCTCCTAACATATTTGTTTGATTCCGAACGCATTAATGAGTCTTGCGCTCAGTCCGTGTTTGTTCGAGACAAACTATAGTACAGATAGTAGTATTGAAAAAAGCGAATTAAATAGATTAAGTTAATCGAAAAAAGCGATGACTCGTTTAATGAGCAAACAGAATCTGAATTGAACTAAATGATATCACTATGAGTAAATGGCCAAGCTTAAAACAGCTGCATTATTTAATTACCCTGCATGAAACCCGTCATTTTAGCGCAGCGGCGCAGCGCTGTTTCGTCAGTCAGTCCACCTTGAGTAAAGGTATTCAAAACCTGGAAGAGTTGATCGGCTGTCCGCTGTATGAAAAGAAAGATAAGAAAAGCCCGCTGGTGTTTACCCAAACCGGAGAACTGGTCGTTCAACAAGGCAGAGAACTGCTGGCTAAAGGTCAGGATCTGGTGGAGTTAGGCAGACTATGTCCACGGGATACCATGCAAGGGCAGCTAAAAGTCGGCTGCATTCCGACCATTGCACCGTTTTTATTGTGCGACTTAGTCCAGGAAGTCAATGCGCGCTTTCCACATCTGACTTTACTGCTGAGAGAAGATACTACCGTCAACCTGCTGGCGGCGCTGCGTCACGGTGAACTGGATGTCCTTATTCTCGCTTTGCCGGTGGATATCGAAGGGATGGCCAGTCGTATCGTCGGGCAGGATCCCTTCAAGATGGTCATCAGTCGCCATCAGGCTGATGCGATTAGAGTGCCGATCAAATACGATGACTTACCGGATGAATCGGTGTTTTTGCTGGAAAAAGTTCACTGCCTGACGGATCACGCGGTCTCCGCCTGTCAGCTGACTGATAAAGAGAAGATTAATCCATTTAGCGCCACCAGCTTACATACGCTGGTGCAAATGGTGGCCAATGGTCTTGGCACCACCTTCATTCCGCAGATGGCTATCGAACACGGCCTGCTCGACAATCAGAATCTGGTGGTGGTGGACCCGCCGGGGCGGCAGGCTTACCGTAATATTGGTCTGGTTTGGCGGCCAAGCTCATCCCGGGTGGACACCTTTAATCAACTGGCCGATTTGGTGACTGAGCTGCTATAGCGGTTAGTCTTACAATAGTTCCCCCTAAAAAGACACTGCACATAGTGTCTTTTTTAGCATTTTATTCTGATGGTGTTTTTTAACTTGTAAAATTTTACAGCATCATTTTGATGAACCTTTCATAAAATTGTGAAATTTCACAATGTTAATTTTACTGATTTTTTGTCCCAACTTGTTTACTCCGCTGCCGTAATTAGCCCATAGAGACCGTGTTTCAAGGCGACTCCCTCGATTAATGTAATTCATACACGCGTTTAAAACTCTTTTTGTGTTCAATTTTAACTGTAATTTAATTACGTAATTAATTACAAAATGATAGTGAAGATCAAACACTTATTTGAAACGGAATAAAACTTTGAATTTTCCGGAAAGTCACTTTTGCACTTTTACACTAACCGTTTGTTGTGTAAGTTAAATAAGGCCCGGCTAAGACTTATGTCTAGATTGCCTGGCGATGTTAACTCACTCACTATAGAGCGAACAAAACACGAAAACCGTCGGATGTCACAAATTGATAGGATGTAAGTTTGTGGTTTGATAGTTACAAATGTAATTTTATGGCTTCGCTAAGTAAGCCAGCTGGTTAAACCAATGACTCAAGGATGATAAATATGCTTGCGCACACTCCAGAGAAACAACCCACAACAGCCGAAGCCCAAGAAACCCTAGGCATGCTTGAGGTTACTGGTACTTTGTCACCAGAACATCAGGCGATTTTCCCTGTTGAAGCCCAAACCTTTTTGTCTCTGCTGTGTGCCAATTTTGCAGGCCGGATCGATCAGTTACTGGCGCAGCGCGAAGAACGACAAGCCAGAATCGACCAGGGTGAGCTGCCTGATTTTTTGACGGATACGCAAGATATCCGCGAAGGTAGCTGGAAAATTCTCGGGATTCCTGAAGACTTGCAGGACCGTCGGGTTGAAATCACGGGTCCAACGGACCGGAAAATGGTGATCAACGCATTGAACGCCAACGTTAAGGTGTTTATGGCCGATTTCGAAGACTCGATGGCGCCAGCCTGGGACAAGGTTCTGGACGGTCAGATCAACCTGCGTGATGCGGTCAATGGTACTATCTCGTATCAAAATCCGGGCAACGGTAAACAGTATCAACTCAGCGATAACCCTGCCGTATTGATCTGTCGCGTGCGCGGTCTGCACCTGCGTGAAAAGCATGTCGAGTTTAACGGCAAAATCATTCCCGGGGCCCTATTTGATTTCGCACTCTACTTTTATAACAACTACAAGGCGTTGCTGAAAAAAGGCAGTGGGCCTTATTTCTACCTGCCGAAATTGCAGTCCTATCGCGAAGCACAGTGGTGGAGTGATGTGTTCCACTTTACGGAAGAGTATTACGGCCTGGATACCGGCACCATAAAAGCAACGGTATTGATCGAAACGCTGCCGGCGGTATTCCAGATGGATGAAATCCTGTTCACCCTGAAAGAGCACATTGTCGGTCTGAATTGTGGCCGCTGGGATTACATCTTTAGCTATATCAAGACCCTGAAAAAACACCCGGATCGCGTGTTGCCCGATCGCCAGGTGGTCACCATGGATAAACCGTTCCTGAATGCTTATTCGCGCTTACTGGTGCGTACCTGTCATAAACGTGGCGCGTTTGCGATGGGGGGAATGGCCGCGTTTATTCCGGCAAAAGACCCACAGGAAAACCAACAGGTACTGGACAAAATCCGCAACGACAAACTGCTGGAAGCCAATAATGGCCACGATGGCACCTGGGTTGCCCACCCAGGACTAGCGGACACCGCTATGGAAGTGTTCAGTCAGGTGCTTGGTCAGCGAAGCAACCAGCTCGACATTTCGCGCGAACAGGATCTGCCAATTACTGCTGAGCAGTTACTGGAACCATGCGATGGCGCCCGGACCGAACAGGGAATGCGTCACAACATCCGCGTGGCCTTGCAATACATTGAAGCCTGGATCTCCGGCAATGGTTGCGTGCCGATTTACGGCCTGATGGAAGATGCCGCAACCGCAGAAATTTCCCGCGCCTCTATCTGGCAGTGGATCCAGCACGGCAAATCACTGGACAACGGGGAGCCGGTCACTAAGGCGCTGTTCCGTCGCTATCTGGCTGAAGAGATCGGCGTGGTACGCAGTGAAGTCGGTGAAGAGCGATTCCAGTCCGGCCGCTTTGATGAAGCCGCAGAGCTGATGGAACAACTGACCACCAGTGATGAACTGACCAATTTCTTAACCATACCAGGTTACGACTACCTGGATTGATTGAACTACTAACGTGAACACAAGGATTTTCAAGGCAGAGAGTGTAGTACTGCCTAGAAAGCAAAAAGACTTGCGCAGTGCGCACAGACATAATGAGGGATAGACCATGACATTAACTCGCCGCCAACAAATCGAAGCTCTGGAAAAAGACTGGGCAACCAACCCACGCTGGAAAAATGTAAAACGCCCATACTCGGCAGAAGAAGTTGTCGCGCTGCGTGGCTCAATGGTGCCAGCCAACACCATTGCGCAACGCGGTGCCGACAAACTTTGGTCACTGGTCAACGGCGATGCCAAAAAAGGCTATGTAAACTGTCTTGGCGCGCTGACGGGAGGTCAGGCAGTGCAGCAGGCCAAAGCCGGTATCGAAGCGATCTATCTGTCCGGTTGGCAGGTTGCAGCGGATAACAATACCGCTGGTACTATGTATCCAGACCAATCCCTCTACCCAGTAGATTCAGTACCATCAGTGGTAAAACGCATCAACAATGCGTTCCGCCGTGCTGACCAGATCCAGTGGTCGAGCGGCAAGACACCAACAGATGAAAATGGCATCGACTACTTCCTGCCCATCGTGGCGGACGCGGAAGCCGGTTTCGGTGGCGTACTGAACGCGTATGAGCTGATGAAGTCGATGATCGAAGCGGGTGCGGCCGGGGTTCACTTTGAAGACCAGCTGGCGTCAGTGAAAAAATGTGGCCATATGGGCGGTAAAGTACTGGTTCCTACCCAGGAAGCGGTGCAGAAGCTGGTTGCGGCTCGCCTGGCAGCCGACGTTGCCGGCACCACGACACTGGTTATTGCCCGTACCGATGCCAACGCGGCGGATCTGCTGACTTCAGATTGTGACCCGTATGATAAAGACTTTATCGAAGGTGAGCGCACGGCAGAAGGCTTCTACCGCGTGCGTGCTGGTATTGACCAGGCGATCTCTCGTGGTCTGGCTTATGCGCCATACGCTGACTTGATCTGGTGTGAAACGGCAACGCCTTGTCTGGAAGAAGCGCGTAAGTTTGCTGAAGCGATACACGCTCAGTACCCGGATCAACTGCTGGCCTACAACTGCTCACCATCGTTTAACTGGGAGAAAAATCTCGACGCAGAGACGATTGCCAAATTCCAGCAAGAGCTGGCCAACATGGGCTACAAGTACCAGTTCATCACCTTAGCGGGGGTTCACAACATGTGGTACAACATGTTCGAACTGGCGCACGCTTATGCACAGGGTGAGGGTATGCGCCATTACGTTGAGATGGTGCAGCGTCCGGAATTTGCAGCGGCAGAAAAAGGCTATACCTTTGTAGCGCACCAGCAGGAAGTAGGTACTGGCTACTTTGACAAGATGACCAACACTATTCAGGGTGGTCAGTCATCTGTCACCGCACTGACAGGTTCCACCGAAGAAGATCAATTCTAAATTGACGAAATCCTAGAGCTATTTTGAGCGACCTGATGGTCGCTCTTTTTCTTGTTAGGCCACAGTCATCCAAAGCTTGGCTGCGGCAGTGACCTGACCGTTGCACAACAATGCCGGATTAATCTTCCGGTTCAACTTCGACCGGGTCTACCTCTTCCTGCAGTTCCAGTAAATTGATCGCAATCGAGACAAAGTCGGTGTCGGTGATAATGCCGACCAGTTCGCCTTTGTGCACCACCGGCAGGCAGCCCACTTTGTGTTTTTGCATATACAGCGCGCTCTGCTTCAAGCCGGCTTTTGGCTCCACGGTCATGATGCTGGTATGCATGATCTCTTTCAGCGGTGTGTGCAGTGTATAGGACTGATCGTTAGAGAGTTTTTGTAAACTGGATTCCTGCGCAGCCAGCAGATCACGCTGGGTGACCAACCCTAGTAGTTTTCGCTCGCTATCAACGATGGGAATATGCCTGATATCCAGCGCGTCCATGGTATTGAGCGCGTCTTCGAGAGTGTGTGAGCGCAGCAGGGTATGGGGATTGCGCGTCATCATATCTTCCACTTTGATCATAGCCGTCTCCTGATTGGTGACTCTATTGTTTAATATAGTGAGTTTTGGATAATTGAAATTTGAGCTAGTTCTTTTTATCTGAAATGATTGCAAAAAATCCGCCGTGAACTGGGTCTGGCAGCGTGTCGTTTTTGATTACAATATTTGCATGGACAGTTCTTGCTATTACTCCCGCTCAGCCTATACTAGTCGGCTGCGAAAAAACCGCGAATATCCGCTCCGCTCACAACCGATACAGATAAGTAAGATGCAAGTTTCCGATTTTCATTTTGATCTCCCAGATGAGTTGATCGCCCGTTATCCGCAACCCGAGCGTAGCGCCAGTCGTCTGCTGCAACTGGATGGCAACAGCGGGGCGCTGGTCGACAGCAATTTCACCGATATCCTCGATCAGGTTCAGGCTGGTGATTTGATGGTCTTTAACAATACCCGGGTGATTCCGGCGCGTATGTTTGGCCGTAAAGCGTCGGGCGGCAAACTGGAAGTGCTGGTGGAGCGCATGCTGGATGACAAACGCATCCTGGCCCACATTCGCTGCTCCAAGTCACCGAAACCGGGCAGCACTATTATGCTGGGTGAAAATGATGAGTATCAGGCCACTATGCTGGCTCGTCACGACGCGTTGTTCGAATTGGAATTTGCCGGTGAGCAAAATGTTTTGACCATACTGGAACAGATCGGTCACATGCCGCTGCCGCCGTACATTGATCGCCCGGATGAAGACGCCGATAAAGAGCGCTACCAGACCGTCTACAACCAGAAGCCAGGGGCGGTAGCCGCACCGACGGCGGGTTTGCACTTTGACCAGGCTCTGCTGGATAAACTGCAAGCCAAAGGGGTGCAGTTTGCCTATGTCACTTTGCACGTAGGTGCCGGGACGTTTCAGCCAGTTAAAGTGGACAACATCTTTGATCACCACATGCATGCTGAATACGTTGAAGTCAGCCAGGAAGTGGTCGACGCCATTGCCCAGACTAAAGCCCGTGGCGGGCGGATTATTGCAGTCGGTACCACCTCCGTTCGCTCGCTGGAAAGTGCGGCGCAGTCGGCGCTGAAAAACGGGACTGAACTGGTGCCTTACTTCGACGACACCGAAATCTTCATCTACCCTGGCTACCAGTATCAGTTGGTAGATTGTCTGGTTACCAATTTCCACTTGCCGGAATCAACCCTGATTATGCTGGTCAGCGCGTTCGCTGGCTATGAGCACACCATGGCGGCGTATCAGCACGCCGTAGCAGAGCGCTATCGTTTCTTCAGTTATGGTGACGCGATGTTTATTACCCGGATGACCCAAGCAGGCGAGGGCGCCTGAGCGCGGTTATCCTGCCGGCACAACTGCCGGCTAATTTATTTTGACCCGGCCGGATAACCGGCTGTGGGTGGCATTTTTAGTCAGACTGTTTCTCTGACCGTTGGAGGCATTGTGAAATTAACATTTGATCTTAAAAAGAAGCAGGGCAACGCACGTCGTGGCCAGTTGAACTTTGAGCGCGGCAGCGTGCAGACACCGGCCTTTATGCCGGTCGGCACTTACGGCACCGTAAAGGGGATGACCCCGGAAGAAGTTAAGGGGACTGGCGCAGAAATTTTGCTCGGTAACACCTTCCACTTGTGGCTGCGTCCTGGCCAGGAAATCATGAAGCTGCACGGCGACCTGCACGACTTTATGAACTGGCAGGGTCCGATTCTGACCGATTCAGGCGGTTTCCAGGTATTCAGCCTTGGCGATATCCGTAAGATCACCGAAGATGGCGTGCATTTCCGCAACCCGGTCAATGGCGACAAAATCTTCATGGATGCGGAAAAATCGATGGAGATCCAGAAAGACCTGGGTTCCGACATCGTGATGATTTTCGACGAATGTACTCCTTACCCGGCTACCCACGACGAAGCGAAAAAGTCGATGGAAATGTCACTGCGCTGGGCGAAGCGTTCTCGCGACCATTTCGATAAGCTGGAAAATCCTAATTCGCTATTTGGTATTGTTCAGGGTAGTGTCTACGAAGACTTACGTGATGTGTCGGTACAAGGTCTGACTGAGATTGGCTTTGATGGCTACGCTGTCGGTGGTCTGGCAGTCGGTGAACCAAAAGAAGATATGCACCGCATTCTGGAACATACCTGCCCGCAACTGCCGGAAGATAAGCCTCGCTACCTGATGGGGGTAGGCAAACCGGAAGACCTGGTGGAAGGTGTCCGCCGTGGTATCGACATGTTTGACTGCGTGATGCCGACTCGAAATGCCCGTAACGGCCACCTGTTTGTGACCGGCGGTGTGATCAAGATCCGTAATGCGAAACATAAAACCGATACCAGTCCGCTGGATCCGCAATGTGACTGTTACACTTGTCAGAACTATTCCAAGTCGTACTTGCATCACCTGGACCGTTGTAACGAAATTCTGGGCGCGCGGTTGAACACCATTCACAACCTGCGTTACTACCAGCGTTTGATGGCCAGTATTCGTCAGGCAATTGACGAAGATCGTTTTGAAGAATTTGTGGCGGAGTTTTATGCACGCCGCGATCGTGAAGTACCGCCTCTTGGCAAATAATGTGTTGTAATGTCACACTTTTTGAGACGCAGTTCGCCTAACTGGCCGGCTGCATCTTGAAAGCCGGGTATTGCAACCCAACTTGTTTAAATGATTGAAAAAATATAGAGGAACGTTTTAATGTTTATTTCTCAAGCTCACGCTGCGGCTGAAGGTGCACCACAAGGTGGCGGTTTCGAAATGTTGATCATGCTGGGTATGTTTGCGGTGATCTTCTACTTTATGATTTACCGTCCGCAATCCAAGCGTGTTAAAGAACACAAGAGCCTGATGTCGTCTATGTCTAAAGGCGATGAAGTTCTGACCAGCGGTGGCCTGGTGGGTAAAATCACCAAGATTGCTGAAGACAACGACTACATTTCTATCGAGCTGAACGCGAACAATGAAGTGGTTATCAAAAAAGACTTCGTTACTGCAGTGCTACCTAAAGGTACGCTGAAATCTCTATAAAATCAGCTAGAGGATCCTCGCTGTGCTGAACCGTTATCCTTTATGGAAGTATCTGATGGTGCTGTTTGCCATCCTGGTTTCTGCCTTGTATGCACTTCCTAATATCTACGGTGAAGATCCGGCAATTCAAGTGACAGGGGCGCGTGGCGCCTCTGTAGATCTGTCAACGCTGGATACTGTCACCAAGGCTCTTGATAAACAGAGTCTGCCTCATAAATCCATTGCTCTCGAAAATGGATCCATCTTAGTTCGCTTTAACGACACTGATACCCAAATTAGTGCCCGTGATGTGATTAGCGAAACCCTGGGTAGCGATAGCATCGTTGCTCTTAACTTAGCTCCTTCAACCCCTGACTGGCTGGAATCGATCGGTGCAGCGCCAATGAAACTGGGCCTGGACCTGCGCGGTGGTGTGCATTTCTTAATGGAAGTGGACATGGATGCGGCGATGGAAAAGCTGGTTGGTCAACAGGAAGAAGCGTTCCGCAGTGAACTGCGTGAAGAGCGTATTCGTTACCGTGCCATTCGTTCGGTTAATAACAATGCGGTTGAAGTACTGCTGCGTGATGCCGAGCAACTGGCAACGGCGAAACGTGCCCTTGGCAGCAAACATCAGGACATGCAGTTTGCTGACTCTGATTCTAACGGCCAGTTCAAGCTGACCGCGACTTTCAGTGAAGAGCGCCTGCAGGAAATCCGCAACTACGCTGTCGAGCAGAACATCACCATTCTTCGCAACCGGGTAAATGAACTGGGTGTGGCCGAACCTCTGGTACAACGCCAGGGGGCAAGCCGTATCGTGGTTGAGCTGCCGGGTGTACAAGATACCGCCCGAGCGAAAGAAATTCTCGGTGCTACGGCAACCCTAGAGTTTCGTGAAGTGGACTCTAAGGCGGATCTGGCCGCTGCGGCAACTGGCCGTGCGCCAGCCGGCAGTGAAATCAAGTTTGACCGCGATGGTCGCCCGGTAGTGCTGAAAAAGCGGGTGATTCTTGGCGGTGCCAGCATCACCGATGCCAGCTCCAGTACCGATGAATACGGTCGTCCTCAGGTCAATATCTCCCTCGACAGCGAAGGCGGTAATAAGATGGCGGCGTTCTCGAAAAAGAACGTCGGCAAGCTGATGGCGACGGTGTTTGCCGAGTACAAAGACAGCGGACGCAAGACGCCGGAAGGCAAAGTGATCCTGTCTAAGCATGAAGAAGTGATCAACCAAGCGACGATTCAGTCTGCGCTGGGACGCAACTTCCGCATTACCGGTATCGACTCGCCAGCCGAAGCACACAACCTGGCGCTGCTGCTGCGTGCTGGTGCCCTGATCGCCCCGATCTCCATTGTTGAAGAACGTACCATTGGCCCATCTATGGGACAACAGAACATCGACAAAGGGGTTCAGGCCTGTATCTGGGGTATGGTGGCGGTAATGCTGTTTACTCTGATCTACTACCGTAAGTTTGGTCTGATCGCCAATATGGCGCTGGCGGCCAACCTGGTACTGATTATCGGTGTGATGTCGATGATTCCGGGTGCGACCATGACCTTACCGGGGATTGCCGGTATTGTTCTGACCGTGGGTATGGCGGTGGATGCCAACGTGCTTATCTTTGAGCGGATACGTGAGGAGCTGCGTGATGGACGCAACCCTCAACAGGCGATCCATCAGGGTTATGCCAACGCATTCAGTACCATCGCCGATGCCAACATCACCACCTTGATCACCGCAATCATTCTGTTTGCTGTGGGAACCGGTGCGGTGAAAGGCTTCGCGGTGACGCTGTCGATCGGTATTCTGACCTCCATGTTTACAGCCATTATCGGCACCCGTTGTGTGGTGAACCTGATGTACGGCGGTAAACGTATTAACAAATTGTCGATCTAAGGCTGGGAATTGTTATGTTTCAAATTCTAAAGGCAACCAAAACGATCGACTTTATGCGTTGGTCAAAAGCGGCATTCGCGTTATCTATCCTCATGATTGCCGCGTCTATTTTAACCCTGTCTGCCAAGGGGCTGAACTGGGGGCTGGACTTTACCGGTGGTACGCTGATCGAAGTGGGTTTCGAACAGCCCGCTAACCTGGAAGAGATCCGCACCGCACTGGAAGCGAAAGGCTTTGGCGATGCCACCGTACAGAACTTTGGTAGCGCCAGAGATGTGATGGTACGCCTGCGTCCTCGTGAGGACGTGGCCAGTGAAACACTGGGTAACCAGATTTTAAGCGCGATTAAAACCGGCACGGGCAAGAACGTAGAGATGCGTCGTATCGAGTTTGTCGGCCCTAATGTGGGTGACGAGCTGACTGAAGCGGGTGGCCTGGCGATTCTGGTGTCGCTGATCTGTATCCTGATTTACGTCTCAATGCGTTTCGAATGGCGTCTGGCTGCGGGTGCGGTTATGGCGCTGGCGCACGACGTCATTATCACGCTGGGTATTTTCTCGGTGATGCAAATCGAAGTGGACCTGACGATCGTCGCGGCGCTACTGACGGTGGTCGGTTACTCGCTCAACGATACCATCGTAGTGTTTGACCGCATCCGGGAAAACTTCCGCAAGATGCGGAAAGGCGACCCCGCAGAGATCATGAACAGCTCCATTACCCAGACATTGAGCCGTACACTGATCACTTCGGGTACGACCTTGTTTGTGGTCATTGCGTTGTTTACTCAAGGCGGGGCGATGATCCACGGTTTTGCGACCGCGCTACTACTGGGTATCACAGTGGGTACTTACTCATCTATCTACGTCGCCTCAGCGCTGTCGTTGAAGCTGGGTATCACCAAAGAGCACCTGATGCCGCCGCAAGTGGAAAAAGAAGGCGCAGAGTTCGACGAACTGCCTTAATCGACTGCGACATCACTGACGCTAAAACCGCTGGGAGATCCCGGCGGTTTTTTTTAGCCGCTGAAAAGCAAGCAGAGCGCTCTGAGGTGTTTCTCTCAGCCGGTTCAGGTTGGCAGAACTGCAACGCTGTGTCGCACCCAGCAACGCAAATTGTTATCATCATGTGAGTAAATACTTACCAATAAAAGATAGGAAATCCGTTATGCCTCATTTACGTTTTCGCGCCGTTGAACCTAAGCAGGTTGAATCTCTGTCTAAAACGCTGCTCGATGAACTCCAGCCAATAATGGATTGCCCGCGGGAAGATTTCACTTTCGAATACATTTACAGTACCTTCTTTCACGAAGGGGAAGTGAGCCAGGCTTATCCGTTTGTTGAAGTGCTCTGGTTCGACCGAGGTCAGCAAACTCAGGACCAGGTTGCGCGGATTATTACCGACCAGGTTCGGCAGGTGCAGGAGCAACAGGTTGATGTGGCAGTGATATTTTCCGCACTCAATAGTCAGGGCTACTATGATAATGGAGAGCACTATTAAGCTCTGACAATAACGCACAGGGAGTGTGGCGATGAAAGGAGTCTGGTTGAGCGGGCTGATGGTCAGCCTGATATGCCCTTTGAGTTGGGCTACCCCGTGGGAACAAATCCGGGTGCCTTCAGCCACACCTGCAGCAGCGATCGGCAGTTACGCCAATGGCTGTCTGGCCGGTGCCGTCGCATTGCCGCTGAAAGGCTCCGGGTATCAGGTGCTGCGCGCTGAACGGGGCCGTTTTTATGCTCACCCCGAGACAGTACAGTTCGTTCAGGAACTGGCCAGCCAGGTGGCACAGAAGCTGGAGACACAACTACTGGTAGGCGATCTATCGCTGCCGCAGGGCGGCCGCTTTTCTACCGGCCATGCGAGTCATCAGACCGGCCTGGATGCCGATATCTGGCTGAGGTTTGCCGACCAGCCGCTTTCACCGTTGCAACTGGCAAAGCCGACTCCACTCAGCCTGGTGGACCTGGCTAACTACCGGTTGAAGCGGGAACAGTGGCAGCCACGCCATTTTCAGTTGCTAAAAATGGCCGCCAGTGATAACCGGGTGGCGAGGATATTTGTCCATCCGGTGATTAAACAGCAACTGTGCGCCAGTGCCAGCAATGATAATCGCAGCTGGCTGCGTAAAATCCGCCCCTGGTGGGGACACCACTCTCACATGCATGTCCGGTTAAATTGTCCGCCTGGCAGCCAGGCATGTAAGCCACAATTACCACCACCACCCGGAGATGGCTGCGGTGCGGAACTGGCCAGTTGGCAACCTAAGCCGGAGAGTTCGCCGCCTGTCGCCAAAACCGTTAACCAAGCCAAAGCTAAGCCGCGCAAAGTGATACCGCAGCGCTGTCAGCTGTTACTGGATATGAACGGTTAACGAACCAGGGGGACTGGGTGAGGTCAAGATGAGAGGAAACAGACGTCCCTGACCGGATGCCAGGGACGCAAGGAAGAGAAGTTACGCCAACCCTTGGATGATCACAAACTTTTCCAGTAGCTGTTCTTCAGATTCGACGTGCTCTGGATCGGTAATGATACAGTTGGTGATCGGGCAAACCGACTGACAGGTCGGTTTATCATAATGGCCTTTACACTCAGTGCATAAATTGGGGTCGATCTGATAGATCTCCGCCCCCATTGAGATGGCGCCATTCGGACATTCCGGGTCGCACATATCGCAGTTAATACACTTATCGGTGATCAGCAGTGCCATAATTATTTGCCCGTTGGATTACGGGTATCCTGCCCTGAATTCAGATTACGCATCAGCAGCGCGTAATTCAGCTCCACATCCTGGGGTACCGGAATAAACACAAAGTGACCGTTACCTTTGGCATCGTCAATGGACTCCGACTTACGGTTTTCCATGGTTTCCAGGTTGAATACCACGTTGCCTTGTGGCGTCATCAGCTCCAGGCTGTCGCCAACGCAGAATTTGTTTTTCACTTCCACTTCGGCCAGATCGCCACGGCGTTTACCGGTAAACTCACCGACAAACTGCTGAGCGTCAGACACCGAGTAGCCGTAATCGTAGTTCTGGTACGCATCGTGGGTGTGGCGACGCAGGAAGCCTTCGGTATAACCGCGGTGGGCCAGGCTTTCCAGCGTGGTCATCAGCGACTCATCAAACGGCTTACCGGCCACGGCATCGTCGATCGCTTTACGGTACACTTGTGCGGTACGGGCACAGTAGTAGAAAGATTTGGTCCGGCCTTCGATCTTCAGTGAATGCACGCCCATCTTGGTCAGGCGTTCCACGTGCTGGATCGCGCGCAGATCTTTCGAGTTCATGATGTAAGTGCCGTGCTCGTCTTCAAACGCAGCCATTTTCTCTTCAGGACGGTGGCTTTCAGACAGCAGCACCACTTCATCGCTCGGTTTACCCAAGCCAATGGTGTTATCCGGACGTTGCTGCTGGACTTCGATCGCCTGGCCTTCTGTTGGGTCAAATTTTTCGACAATCTGACCACTCTCGTCTTCTTTGCCCTGCTCGACTTTGTATTCCCAGCGGCAGGCATTGGTGCAGGTGCCCTGGTTTGGATCGCGTTTGTTGATGTAACCCGACAGCAGACAACGGCCGGAGTAAGCCATGCACAATGCACCGTGAACAAACACTTCCAGCTCGGTTTCCGGACAGTGCTGGCGGATCTCTTCGATCTCTTCCAGAGACAGCTCACGGGAAACGATAACGCGTTCCACGCCTTGCGCAGCCCAGAATTTCACCGTCGCCCAGTTAACCGCGTTTGCTTGCACCGACAGGTGAATCGCCATCTCCGGGAACGCTTCGCGCACCATCATAATGAGGCCTGGATCGGACATGATCAGCGCATCCGGTCCCATGTCGACAACCGGTTTTAAATCACGGATGAAGGTTTTCAGTTTCGAGTTGTGCGGTTGGATATTGCAGACCACATAGAATCGTTTGCCCTGTGCATGGGCTTCATCGATACCGATTTTCAGATTTTCGTGGTTAAACTCGTTGTTACGTACGCGCAGGCTGTAACGGGGCTGGCCGGCGTAAACCGCATCGGCGCCGTAAGCAAATGCGTAACGCATATTCTTCAAACTGCCCGCAGGCGAAAGCAGCTCAGGGACAAAAGTGTTCTCTGTGGTCATGAATAATTCTCTCAGTCTGATCTCAAGTCAGGCCGACACCACCTGATGGTATCGGGGGCGCAGATTTTACGCTAATTTGGCCCAATGGGAAAGTAAAGATGGCTTGGGCGGAGTGAAGACTGTAATGGTGATGGAGTGAGAGCAGAAGCCAAAGCAGCAGACGCAGGCTTTACTGGCCGGGCGTCTGCGCTTAGAGGGGAATTATGCGTTAGGGTGCGGCAGTCCGCCCAGGGCTTCATACAAAGCCGGCAGCAGCGCTGAAAATTCACCGCACATCAGCGAGAAGTCGGCATCAAAGCGGGCGGCCTGGTCTTCACGCGGAATGTCATCATTCTGATCACGCAGCTCATCTGAGAATTTAATTCGTTTCAGGCTGGCATCTTCACACAGCACAAATTCAATCTGCTGTTGCCAGTCGAGTGCCAGCTTAGTCACCAGCTTGTCGGCTTCGATATGGGTACGGATTTCGTCTGCGGTCAAATCCTGTTTTTTGCAGCGAATCACGCCGCCATCTTCCAGAACTGATTTGAGTTCGGCTTCTTCCAGCATGCTAAAGCCGGATGGGGTAGTGCCGCTTTTAACCCACTCGGTCAGGGTCGTTTCAATCGCTTTCTCCGGAATGGCCGGTACTACCGGCAGGCTGCCCATGGTTTTACGCAGCAGCGCCAGCACATCTTCGGCTTTTTTCGAACTGCTGGCATCGACCAGAATAAAACCCTGCTGTGGCAGCACCAGCACATAAGTGTGGCTGCTGCGGCTGAAGGCGCGTGGGAGCAGATCCAGCACGATGTCATCTTTGAGGTTGTCTTTCTCTTTTTTCTTCAGCGGACGACCTTCCTGTGCTTCCATCGCATCGACTTTGGCGGCCAGTGACTCTTTGATCACCGATGCCGGCAACATTTTCTCTTCTTTACGGGCGCACAGTAAGAGCTGACCGTCGGAAACGTGTGTCATCATGTCCCCGTGTTTGCCCATCGCGGTGACCCAACCAAACTTTTGTTTATCCTGACTGCCACAGGGCGTAAAGCGAAATTCGGCCAACTGTTGTTCTAACTTTTCAGCGTTGAATTCAATATCGCGGTTGAAGCGATAAACCAGACAATTTTTAAACCACATACGGAGTCTCTTAAGATAATTTTAGCTGCTCATCATAGGCAATTTTGCCCGGGATGTCCTAGTGCATTTGCAAAATATCGCAATGAAATTCATGCGAAACTTATATTAAAAATTGTTTTCAAGGGTCACAAAAGTGTCATAATTGATGGTAATAATGCCTACTGTTGCAGAGGGCCACAGGCCAGTCAAAAACTCAACTAAGATAAGGTTACTCAATTATGTCTAGAAGGATTCTGGTTGTTGAGGATGAAGCACCCATCCGAGAAATGTTGTGCTTTGTGCTCGAACAGAAGGGGTATCAGGCAGTCGAAGCGGAAGACTACGACAGCGCGGTTACCAAATTAGCGGAACCTTTCCCAGATCTGGTGTTGTTGGATTGGATGTTGCCAGGTGGCAGCGGGATCAACTTTATCAAACACATGAAACGCGAAGAGCTGACCCGCAATATCCCGGTGGTAATGCTAACGGCGCGTGGTGAAGAAGAAGATAAAGTCCGTGGCCTGGAAGTCGGTGCGGATGACTATATTACCAAACCATTTTCACCCAAAGAGCTGGTAGCGCGACTGAAAGCGGTGATCCGCCGCGTTACGCCGACAGCGCTGGAAGATGTGATTGATGTTCAGGGACTGAGACTGGATCCTGTATCTCACCGGGTAACGGCCAATGATGGGCCGCTCGACATGGGGCCGACTGAATTCAAGATGCTGCACTTCTTTATGACCCACCAGGAGCGCGTGTACAGCCGCGAACAACTGTTGAACAATGTTTGGGGCACTAACGTCTACGTTGAAGACCGTACTGTGGATGTTCACATTCGTCGCCTGAGAAAAGCGCTGGAAGCGGCCGGTCATGATAAGTTAATTCAGACAGTACGAGGTGCCGGTTATCGCTTTTCCACCAAAGCGTAACACACCAATATGGAGAGGTAAGTGGTAGAACGGTTGACTTGGAAGAAGCTGGCCTGGGAGCTGGCTTTTTTTTACACCCCCTGGGTGTTGGTAGGATGGATATTCGGGTATTTGCCCTGGTTGCTGCTGGCCGCGACGGTACTGCAGCTGTTGTGGCACCTACATAACCAGCTAAGATTTTCTGCCTGGTTGTGGGATGAAAAGCGGCTGACCCCGCCATCTGGATCCGGCAACTGGGAAAACCTGTTCAACGGTATTTACCGCTTGCAGCAGCGCCAACGTCGCAAACGCAAAGAGCTGACTAATTTGATCCGCCGTTTCCGTAACGGCGCAGAATCTCTGCCCGATGCGGTCGTGGTCTTTCGTAGCGAAGGCAATATTGTTTGGTGTAACAAACTGGCCCAGCATCTGCTCGGTTTTCGCTGGCCGGACGACAGTGGCCAGCCGATCTCTAACCTGATCCGCACACCCGATTTTATCAAATACCTCAGTAAAAATGACTTTTCCCAGCCTCTTGAGATGCGTTCGCCGCTGAATGTCGAACGCTCGCTGGAGCTGCGGATTGTACCTTACACCGAGGGTGAGCACTTGATGGTGGTGCGTGATGTCACCCAGCTTAAGCAGCTCGAAGGGATGCGGCGGAATTTCTTTGCCAACGTTTCTCACGAACTGCGCACACCAATGACGGTTCTGCAGGGCTATCTGGAAATGACCGAAGACCCGGATATCGCCGCCGGGCCGATGTGGAGCAAGGCGCACGGTGTGATGACAGAACAGCTGAGCCGGATGAACAGCCTGGTCAATCAGTTGCTGACGCTGTCCAAAATCGAAGCCGCGCCGATGCATGAACTGGAAGACGTGGTCGATGTACCCGCGATGCTGGATGTGCTGGAAAAAGAAGCTGCCAGTCTCAGTGGTGATCAGGGCCATCAGCTAGAATTTAATGTCGACCGGCAACTAAGGGTTCTGGGTGACGAAGACCAGCTGCGCAGTGCGATCTCGAACCTGGTCTATAATGCGGTCAAATACACCCCGGCCGGCGCGAATATTAAGGTTAACTGGTACGCCACGCCACAAGGGGCCAGCTTGGAAGTGAAAGACAGTGGCGAGGGGATTGAACCTCAGCACCTGCACCGGTTGACCGAACGTTTCTACCGGGTCGATAAAGCGCGCTCGCGGGATACCGGCGGCAGTGGCCTCGGGCTGGCGATCGTTAAACATGCGCTGTCGCACCACGACTCTCATCTGGAAATTCACAGTGAAGTGGGCGTGGGCAGCGAATTCAGTTTTACCCTGCCGCGCCGCTTAGTGGTTAAGGCATGATGATTCGCCGTCAAATATCGCTATCAAGCCAGGTTAAGTGGCATCAGACTACCTGCCGCGAGATAACCTGCCGCATGGTGACTGCCTGGTTGGCGGTTGTAAGCTTAAGCACGCCGCTTAAGGCCGAGCCGCTGGCCGATTATGTCAAATCCACCAGTTTATCCGGCACGCTGTCGACCGTCGGATCTGATACGCTGGCCGGGATCACCACCTTGTGGGTGGAAGAATTTCAGCAGCTTTACCCCAGTGTTCATGGCCAGGTACAGGCTTCGGGCTCGTCAACTGCGCCACCGGCGCTGACGGAAGGAACCGCCCAGTTCGGCCCGATGAGCCGACCGATGCGCAATCGTGAAGTGGAAGCGTTTGAACGTGAGCACGGTTATAAGCCGGTGGCACTGAAAGTGGCCATCGACGCCATCGGCATTTTTGTCCATCGTGATAATCCGATCACCGGCCTCAATTTTGAGCAGCTAGACGCCATCTTTTCTGCCACACTGCGCTGTGGTGCCCGGCAACCGATTGAACGCTGGTCTCAGCTTGGGCTGGAATACCAGTGGGCCAGACACAGTATCCAGCTGTTCGGCCGCAACTCCGTGTCGGGAACTTACGGCTATTTCAAACAAAATGCGCTATGTGGTGGCGACTTCCGCGCCAATGTGAATGAGCAGCCGGGCTCGGCGTCTGTGGTGCAGTCCGTCGCGTCCGCAATCAACACCATTGGCTATTCCGGCGTCGGCTATCAGGTGTCCGGGGTGAAGTTACTGCCGATTGCCAAACGGGGCAGTGATTACGTAGAAGCCAGCCGGGCCAACATTCTTTCGGGCCGCTATCCGCTGTCACGTTATCTGTATCTTTACGTTAACAAGCACCCGGCCAGAGCGTTGCCCCCTCTGCAGGCCGAGTTTATCCGCTTCATTTTTTCCCACCAGGGGCAAACTCTGGTGGCTAAAGAGGGGTATGTGCCGCTGAGCGCTGATTACGCCCAGCGCGAACTGGCTAAGGTCGGCCTGGCGCCATAATCACCGAGTCCATTGACTAAGTTATGAGGGCATAGACTGGATTAAAAGCAGAGTTGCCACTGCGCATTCTGCCAGTATTCCTGTTCACTGAGCAGGTCGGCATGCAGCAACTTGTTGTTTTCCAGCCAGTCGGTATCGCGGCATTGTAACGTCCAGCAATCGCCTTCGATAGCCAGGCTGAGCGCAGGGAGAGGATCTTCATTGCGCTGGCCATTAACTAAAATCGCCAGACGCAGAACTCGGATCAGCCCGATGATATGTTTTTTCTTGAACAGGCTGAAATCATCCATCTCTTTCAGCTTGAGCGCTTTGCGCTGAAAGCGCACCAGCATCGACAGTACCCGTTGTTGTTCGCGGTTGAAGCCGGGCATATTGGTGTGCTGTAGAATATACGCCGAGTGCTTGTGAAAGCCCGCCAGGCTGATACTGAGGCCCACTTCATGCAACAGCGCACTCCATTCCAGCAGGTCAAACAGTTCGCTGCTTGGCTTGATACCAAGCTGGTCATGCACCTGATCGAGAAACAGTCGCGCCTGTTGTTTCACTTTTTCGGCGTGGTCCAGATCCACCAGATGGCGACGCGCCAGGCTTTCGGTGGTGCGCATGCGAATGTCACTGCGCTGCAGCCGATCTTCCATTTCATACAGCAACCCTTCCCGCAGTGCCCCCTCGGAATAATGCATCGACTCGAGTTTCAGGTCTTTGAAGATGGCGCTTAAGATAGCCACCCCGGCGGCAAATACCGGTTTGCGTTCGTCGGTCAGTCCATCCAGCTCAATGTCATCGATAGTCTGCCATTCACACAGTTTTTCAATCAGTTTATCCAGCCGTTTGGCCGTGATCAGCCCATCTTCATGACCGAGACCGATCAACACTTCGCTGATCGCCTTGATGGTTCCAGAGGAACCAAAAGCGATCTCCCAGCCTTTCTTGCGGTAGCGATGGGCGATCGATTCCAGCTTCTGCTCGGCTGCCAGGATGGCTTTATTGAAGTTTTTATTTGAGAGCTTACCGTTAGCAAAAAAACGGTCGGTATAACTGACGCAGCCCATCTGTTTGCTGTTGAGCAGTTCTGGCGAAAATCCTTTGCCGACGATCAGCTCGGTACTGCCGCCACCGATGTCGACCACCAGTTTGGAGTCCGATTCCGGCTGAGTGTGGGCCACGCCGAGGTAGATCAGGCGTGCTTCTTCTTCACCGGAAATGATTTCGATATCAAATGGCAGCACTTGACGGGCGCGTTGAATGAACAGGTGGGCGTTATTGGCCTGACGAAGCGTGTGGGTAGCGGCAATGCGCACATTGCCGTCTTCAAAGCCCTGCAACCGCTCGGCAAACATCGCCAGACACTCCAGCCCGCGGTCCATGGACGCTTTATCCAGATTACGCTGGCTATCCAGCCCGGAAGCGAGATACACCCGCTGTTTATGGCGGCTGACCAGTTGCAGATCGTGGTTGGCCACCTTGGCCACCACCATGTGGAAGCTGTTGGAGCCAAGGTCGATGGCGGCGATATCGCGGGTTTCTATGGATTGAGGCATGGCGGTTCTGGCTGTCTCTGTTTTCGGGTCTGTTTTTCAACCTGCTTTAGATAGTCGTAGATGGCGTACTGCGAGCGGACCTTCTTACGGTTGCCGCGGGCAACGTACTGATTGCTCATCTCTTTGTCTATCCAGCGCGCTTTGACTGTATCGGTAAAGTGTATATCGATAATGTCGATAATGCGTTGTTTTAAGCGCGGATCCCGTATCGGTGTCGCAACTTCAATCCGGTAATCAATATTACGGGTCATCCAGTCGGCCGAGGATATATATACCTGCGGGTCACCGTTATTGTGGGTGACGATCACCCGGGGGTGTTCGAGAAAGCGGTCAACGATGCTGATGATCTGGATATTGTCACTGACCCCCTCAATGCCCGGTACCAGAGAGCACATGCCACGGATGATCATGCGGATTTTTACCCCGGCTACCGATGCGCCATACAACTTGTTGATCAGGCCTTTATCCACCAGATTGTTGGCTTTGACGGTAATCGCCGCGGGCAGTCCCTGTTTGGCGTTAGCGATTTCGCCGTCGATCAGTTTGTACAGCTGACTGCGGGAGTTGCGTGGCGAAACGATCAACTGGTTAAACCGTACCGGACGATAGGGGTTTTCAATGTAGCCGAACACGTTGCGAACTTCGTTGGTCAGCTCCGGGTCGGCGGTTAACAGCGAGAAATCGGTGTAGATCCGGGCGGTCCTTTCGTGAAAGTTACCGGTGCCGATGTGGGCATAACGGACGATATCATCGCCCTCGCGGCGGCTGATCAGCAGCAGCTTGGAGTGGATTTTCAGGCCCGGAGCACCGAAGATGACCTGCACTCCGGCTTCTGTCAGCACCCGTGACCACTCGATATTGGCTTCTTCGTCAAATCGGGCCTGCAGCTCAACCACCACAGTCACGCTTTTACCATTGTGCACCGCATCGATCAGCGAATTCATCAGCCGCGAGTCTTTCGCCACCCGGTAGATATTGATTTTGATGCCAATGACTTTCGGGTCAAATGCCGCCTGGCGCACCAGTTCGGTGATGTGTTCAAAGGTGTGATAGGGGTAATAGAGCAAAATGTCCTGGGCGCGGATGGCATCAAACTTGTTATCGTGCCCTTCAAAATCGGCGCAGGTCATCGGTGGCAGCGGTTTGTTTTCCAGATAGTCGCGACCGACGTTAGGAAAGTTAATAAAATCTTTAAAATTATGGTAGCGACCTCCCGGGATCAGGCTGTCATAGCTGGAAACTTTCAGCTTTTCACACAGGAAAAACAGCATCGACTCCGGCATTTCACGCTCGTAAACAAACCGCACCGGCATCGCTGACAGCCGTTGGCTCAACCCTTCGGACATCTGTTCCAGCAGGCTATGTTCCACCTCGTGGCTGAGATCGTATTCGGCGTCGCGGGTCATTTTCATCGCATAGCCGTTGAGCTGGTCATACTCGAAGAAACCGCGGAACAGGTCATCCAGACAGTAACGGATAATGTTGTCGAGCAGAATGATGGTTTTGCGCCGTTTGCCTTTCTGTTCCGGTACCATCACAAAGCGTGGCAGATGGTCGGTGGGAATTTCAATCAGGGCGTATTGCGACTGCTGCCGGTTTTGCAGGTCGACCGCAATATAGGCATACTCATCTTTGAGGAATTGCAGTACGTCAATGTCATCATTGATCAGCAGCGGGGTAATATGCGGCAGCACCTCTTTTTTAAAAAACTTTCTGATCCACTTTTGCTGGGTTTCATCCAGCTGGGTTTCATTGACCAGAAAGATTCTGCGTCGGGCCATTTCGCGAATTAACTCGGCATACAGTTCGTCAAAGCGGTCATTCAGCCTCAGTGCCTTGGCCTGCATTTTAGACAGCAGGTGCTTGGAGCTGCTGCTACCGCCGCGCTCCTGATTGATCAGAATACGGCGCTTAACATCAGCAAAACGGACTTTGTAGAATTCGTCTAAGTTATTGGAAAATATCCCCAGAAATCGGATTCGCTCGATCAGGGGGACTGATTTGTCAGCTGCTTCTTGTAATACGCGCTCGTTGAACGACAGCCAGCTCAACTCTTTTTCTATGTATAGTTTTTCTGCGCTCATAGCCTAACCTTAGTGCCTCTTCGATTTTGTTGCCGAAGGAGGCAATATTCAACAGAGTTAGCAAATTAAGACTTTTATATGACAGATTTATTTCATATGTGCTTCCAAAGTATAGTTGTATTGATTTCAGTTGTTTAATGCGACGTGTAATATAATTGTCACCTGTTCGACATAAAATGAATTCCTTAAGATAAGTAGAGAGACAAATGGCTGACGCCGATTTTTCACTTCGGGCAAAAGATAGAAAGCGATCCGCAACGGATCGCCTGGTACGCCTGGCGGTTTCGCTGGGCGGCGTCAGTGTGCTTGCCGCTCTGATTCTGATCTTTGTTTACCTGGCGTTGATGGTGCTGCCGCTGTTCTCCGACGCCAGTTATCAGCCCGACTACGCCCGTCAGTCGGTGAATACTCAAGCCCCACTGGCGGTTGGGGTAGGCGATTACGGTGAGTACGCCTATCTGCTGTCTGCCGACGGCCAGTTGGATTTTTGGCAGTTCAACTCTGAACGCCGCTCAGCGATTAAAACTTTTCCCCTGTTTCCTCAGGCCAGCCTGTATGCCCATGGCAGCGGCGGCAGCCAGTGGCTGGCGCTGGCAGACTCTCAGGGACAGGTTAAGCTGTTTAAACCCGATTTTACCCAGATAGTGTCGGCGAAAGGGCGACAGTTCAGCGCCAAAGTGGACCAGTACACCGGGCGTGAAGCGCTTGATTTGGCTTTTCCTGACGTTCAGTTGCAGCAACTGGCGATTGCCGTGCAAGGCCAGCAAGCGACACTGGCAGGCTACTACGATGACCAGCGGCTCAGGCTGCGCTGGCTGGATAACGGTAAACTAAAGCAATTTGAGTTCGCGCTTCCTTTTGCTTCGCTGGATCAATTCCTGCTTTCGCCTGATGGCCGCTTGTTATATCTGTTGCAGCAGTCGGAGCTGATTGTCGCCGTCAAGCAGGAGAACCGCTTTGTGGTGCGGGAACTGGTTGACCTCAGCCAGGGCAATACCCGCCACCAGGTTGAGCAACTGGCACTGCTGGCTGGTGCTCAGTCGTTGTTGGTCAGTCACGCAGATGGCACCGTCAGCCAGTGGTTTGATGTATTGCGTGATGGGGACCGCCACTTAACGTATATCCGCCAGTTCGAACTCGCCTCGCAGTTGCAGTTTCTGCTGCCGGACACGAACCGCAAAGGCTTCTACAGTTTTTACCGCAACGGTACGGTGCAGAATCATCATACCACCAGTGAAAAGCTGGTGCTGTTTGAACGGGCTTATGATAGCGCGCCACAACTGGCGGCCATGTCCGACAACGAGCGCTTTGTGGTCACCTACCGGGATGGCCAGCTGGATATCGCCGAGGTAGACAACCAGTATCCGGAGATCTCCTGGTCGGCTCTGTGGCAGAAAGTGTGGTACGAGAGCTACCCGGAGCCGGACTACGTCTGGCAGACCACCTCCGCCAGTGATGATTTCGAAGCCAAATTCAGCCTGGTCCCGATCACATTTGGCACCCTGAAAGCGGCGTTGTACGCCATGTTGTTTGCCGTGCCGATTGCCGTATTGGGCGCGGTGTATACCGCCTATTTTATGTCGCCGAGGATGCGCCGGGTGGTGAAGCCGTCGGTTGAGCTGATGGAAGCACTGCCGACGGTGATCATCGGTTTTCTGGCTGGCCTCTGGTTTGCCCCGATCGTCGAGAGTCATCTGGCCGCCATCGTGTGCTTGTTATTGTTGTTGCCTGTTGCCACGATTTTAGTTGGCGCGCTGTGGCACGTAGTGAGTCAACGCTGGCTGGGTAAACTCCCTCATGGCTGGCATGCGCTGTTAGTCATGCCGGGCATCGTTTTGCTCTGTTGGCTGATCATGGCCAACAGCGGCAGCCTGGAAGCCTGGCTGTTTGGTGGTGATGTGCGGCTGTTTTTGACTGAGCGCGGCATCAATTACGATCAGCGTAATGCGCTGGTGGTGGGGTTTGCAATGGGCTTTGCGGTGATCCCGACCATTTTTACTATTGCCGAAGATGCCATTTTCTCGGTGCCGAAACACTTGTCTGATGGTTCGCTGGCGCTGGGGGCGACGCCGTGGCAGACTTTGACGCACGTGGTACTGCTCACCGCCAGTCCCGGTATTTTCTCCGCCATTATGATGGGGCTCGGCCGGGCGGTGGGCGAAACCATGATCGTGCTGATGGCCACCGGTAACACGCCGATCATGGACTGGAATATTCTGGAAGGGATGCGCACTCTGTCGGCGACCATTGCGGTCGAAATGCCGGAATCTGAAGTTGGCAGTTCACACTACCGAATACTGTTTCTGGCGGCGTTAATCCTGCTGGTGTTCACCTTTGCGGTGAACTCACTGGCGGAATGGGTCAGACAAAAACTGCGGGAGCGCTATCGTGCCTTGTAATCACCAGTCAGAGGAATTGGTATGCTGAAGTGGATCAAATCCGGCGCGCCCTGGGTCTGGCTGACGGGGGGAGCCGTGAGTATCGCTCTGCTCTCGGTGCTAGGGCTGCTGCTTTTGATCGGCTGGAAAGGGCTGTCCTATTTCTGGCCGGCGCCCCTGTATCAGTGGCAAACCGAACCAGGCAAGATACTGGTTGGTCAGCTCTATCAGCAGGAAAAGGTGTCGCTGGCACATCTGCGTGAAATGGATTACCCGCTGCCGGAACAGGTACTGCAGCAGGGCTGGGCGATGCGGCTGAATATTAAAGTGGCCAACCGGGATCTCTACCCGGCAGACTTTGTCTCCCTGCTGGATATCAACCTGTCTGAGCCGACCACGCCGCCAGGCTGGGCGGTGATCGAACGTAGTCGCTATGGCGACTTTTACGGTAAGCCGGTCAGTTACCGGGATTCCTCTGGCCAGCCACAGGCAGTCAGTACCGAGGTCATCGCCAGTGCGCTCCGGTTTGCCGATCAAATGCATGACTCGATGCAACAGCTGATCGACAACAAGATTCGCCACATTAGTGAACAGATGGAAACTCTGCGCCGACAAAAACGCAAGCATGAGCTGAATCAGACCCTGACGGACGATTTCGTTGCTAAAGCGCAACAGCGCGCTGCGGATCTGCAGCAGCAGTTGAGTCTGGCGGAAAGTGAACTGGATAAGCTGAGGGCACAATTGGCGAAGCAGGGCCTGTTGGTCGAGGATATGACCGGCACTCGGCAGTTTATTCCTCTCAGTCAGATGCTGGATGTCTGGTTTCCGAATCAGATGAGCCTGGCCGAGAAGCTATTGCACTGGGCCAAACAGCTGGGCAAATTTGTCTCTGACGATCCGCGTGAGTCCAACTCTGAGGGGGGCGTATTTCCGGCCATTTTTGGTACGGTATTGCTGGTACTGATCATGTCCGTCATCGTTATGCCGCTCGGAGTGATTGCCGCTATCTACCTGCACGAATATGCGCGCAATAATGCCCTGACCAGAATCATCCGTGTTGCGGTGATCAACCTGGCGGGGGTGCCCTCCATCGTTTACGGCGTGTTTGGCCTGGGCTTTTTTGTCTACAGCCTGGGCGGCTCCATCGATGCGCTGTTCTATGCCGAGCGGCTGCCGGCACCAACGTTTGGTACCCCGGGTTTGCTATGGTCGGCACTGACACTGGCGGTGTTGACGCTGCCAGTGGTGATCGTCGCCACTGAAGAAGGTCTGACCCGGATTCCAAGTTCGGTGCGTCACGGTTCTCTGGCATTAGGCGCCACCCAGTCGGAAACCATCTGGCGGATCATTCTGCCCATGGTCAGCCCGGCGATTCTGACCGGTCTGGTGCTGGCTGTGGCCCGCGCGGCGGGCGAAGTGGCACCGCTGATGCTGGTCGGGGCGGTCAAACTGGCGGCGACGCTGCCGGTAGACGATCAATTTCCGTTCCTGCATCTGGAGCGCAAGTTCATGCATCTGGGCTTTCACATCTATGATGTCGGCTTCCAGACCGCGAACATTGAAGCGGCCAGGCCGCTGGTGTATGCCACATCTTTTCTGTTAGTGACCGTGATTGTCGGCCTAAACTTAACAGCAATCAGTATTCGAAATAACCTGCGGGAAAAATACCGCACCCTGGGACAAGATTAATCATGTTTACCGTTGACCAAGCACTGGGATACAAACCGCCACTCAATGTGAATAACCTCAGCGATGCGCAGACTGCGATCAGCATTGAGGGGTTAAATCTGTTCTATCAGCAGAGTCAGGCATTGAAAAACATTTCGATGCGCATCCCTAAAGGTCAGGTTACGGCGTTTATCGGCCCGTCTGGCTGCGGTAAGTCGACGCTGTTGCGCTGTATTAACCGCATGAACGATCTGGTGGAAGGGTGCCGGGTGGAAGGTGAAGTTAAATTGTACGGCAGCAACGTCTACCATCCGAGTGTCGATGTACCGACGCTGCGCCGCCGGGTTGGAATGGTATTTCAACGACCGAACCCTTTTCCCAAATCCATCTATGAGAACGTGGTGTATGGGCTGCGGCTGCAAGGAATTCGCAACAGCCGGGCGCTGGATGATGCGGTAGAACGTTCGCTGCGCTCGGCCGCGCTGTGGGATGAAGTGAAAGACCGCCTGCATGAGAACGCATTCGGCCTCTCCGGTGGTCAGCAGCAACGGCTGGTGATCGCCCGCGCGATTGCTATCGAGCCAGAAGTGCTGCTGCTCGATGAGCCGACTTCGGCACTGGACCCGATCTCAACCCTGACCATTGAAGAGCTGATCAACGATCTGAAGACCAAATATACCGTGGTGATCGTCACTCACAATATGCAACAGGCAGCCAGGGTTAGCGACCATACGGCGTTTATTCATATGGGAAGTTTGATAGAGTACTCAGATACCGATTCTATTTTCACTTCACCATTGAAAAAACAGACCGAAGACTACATTACCGGAAGATACGGTTAATCGCACAACCAGTCGCACAGCAATCAGTAGGGGGTAGCATGAATTTCGGACGTCATATTTCAGGCCAGTTTAATGTGGAGCTGGAGTCGATTCGTACCCACGTGCTGACCATGGGCGGTCTGGTGGAACAGCAGTTATCTTTCGCTATGCAGGCACTGCACAGAGACGATATCGAGCTGGCAAGAAAAGTGGTCCGCGACGACCACAAAGTCAACGCGATGGAAGTGTCCATCGATGAGGCCTGTACCCGGATTATTGCCAAGCGGCAACCGACCGCCAAAGATCTGCGACTAATTATGGCGATCATCAAAACCATCACCGATTTGGAACGCATCGGTGATGTTGCCACCAAAATGGCTTATGTGGCGATCGAAAGCCCGTCGTCCAAAGAAGGCCAGTTCCAGGTGTCACTGGAACCTTTGTGCCGTCAGGCGATAGCCATGCTGCACCAGGTGCTGGATGCGTTTGCCCGCATGGATGTGGATGCCGCCACCGAAGTGTACAAGCTGGACGATAAGCTGGATGCTGAATACGAAGCGGTGATCCGCCAGTTGATGACCTACATGATGGAAGACCCGAAAAATATCCCGCATATTCTGCAGGTGATGTGGTCGGCCAGGGCGATAGAGCGGGTGGGCGATCGCTGCCAGAATATCTGTGAATATATTATTTATTTTGTCCGCGGTAAGGATGTCCGTCATCTGGGCGACCAGAGTATTGACGATGCGCTGCGCTAACCTTACCCGCCAGCCAGAATGACAACGCCCCGATAAAAGTCGGGGCGTTGTGCTTTATGCGGCGTCTTCCTGTTGCGGCTCAACTTCGGCCACTTTTTTGGCCTTTTTCGGTGCCGGCTTACGTTTGGCACCCAGCGCATACATAACTTCTTCTTTGTTCTGTGCCAGAAACATCGCCAGATCTTCCTGCTTGGCTTCATCTTCGATCAGATCACTTTTACCTAACAGCTCGAACAGCTCGTCTGCCATATCCAGCATTTTGTCATAAGCGTCCGCTTCCGCTTTAGAGGTAAAAGTCATTTTCTCTTCTCCGTTGCGTTCTACCACGTACTTGACGATTACAGCCATGGTTCTTCCCCAAAGTTTGATGTGAATGATTTACTGTCTTTTTATACAGGTTGTAGCAAGCTAAGTCCAGAGCAGTAAGCCGGAATGCGAGCTGAGTGCTCAGCTCTTATCCCAGCTTTGACAGAAGTCAATAAACGCCTTCAGCAACGGGCTCTGATACTTCTCTTTATGAACCAATAACCAAAAACGGCGTTGCATATCCAGCGGCACGTTAAGCGGCTTAACCCTGCCATCCCGAATCGCCGCTTCTGCCGCCAGTCGCGACAGGCAGCCGAGCCCCAGTCCGGCGGAAACGCTGTTGATGATCGCTTCGGTGGTATTAAGCTGAAACGCTTCCTGCCACTGTTCAATCCGCGGCGCCACTACCCGCAGGAAGAATTCCCTTGAACCAGAGCCGGCTTCACGCAGAATCCACTGGCTATTTTCCAGCTCACTGAGTACCAGATTAGTTTGTTGCCCGGCCGGATGGTCCGGCGCGCAGATCAGGCACATCTCATCGCGGGAAAACTGACTGGAGAGCAGTTCTGAATGGAGAGTTTTACCTTCAATCAGGGCTATATCCAGCTCGTAGTCGACCAGTTTCTGACAGATCAGTGCCGAGTTACCGATGAGCAGGCTCTGTTGCTGGTGGCCGGTTTGGCTGCGAAATGCCTGTAGCATGTAAGGCACCAGTTGATTGCCGATGGTATCACTGGCTCCGATACGTAACTGGCCGAATAGCTCCTGCTGGCCTTGAAACAGCTGCTCAATATCCTGGCTACGGCTGAGCAGTTCGTCCGCCAGCGGCAACAGTTTCTGTCCTTCCTGATTGAGGATCAGCCGGTTGTTGACCCGGTCAAACAAGGCATGGCCGAGCTGCTTTTCCAGCTCCGAAAGGGTCATGCTGACCGCCGCTTTTGACAGACACAGGGTGTCGGCGGCGTGGGTCAGAGTAGGGTGCTGGGTCAGGCTGCTAAAGACCTTTAACTGTTTCAGAGTAATGTTGTGCGCCATAGCGGTTCCGTCTGTTGTGCGTCGGTCTGTCTGCATGGTTCAGGGACAGGGCGTTATCGGTATAGCAGAATCCGGTCGCAGTTGACCAGCCTTTCAGCCTGAAATGCTGCGTTGAGCACAAGTTGAACAAGCCAGAATATCAATTGGTTATATCGCTCTGTAATCATCGTTGGCTGTGCTAATCTTGACGGTTATCAAGGTGACGTTGGTGAGAGCAAAGTGTTTACCGTCTATCATTCCAATCAGGTCGATATTCTTAAATCGCTGCTGGTAGAGCTAATACGCCGCCAACCTTTGCAGCATCCTTTCCAGCAAGAGCAAATCCTGGTACAGAGCCCGGGGATGTCGCAATGGCTGAAAATGGAGCTGGCCAGGTCACTCGGGGTCGCGGCCAATATCGCATTTCCGCTGCCGGCAACCTTTATCTGGGACCAGTTCAGCCAGGTGCTGCCTGATGTGCCGAAACGCAGCGCGTTCAATAAGCCCGCTATGTGCTGGAAGCTGATGCAGCTGCTTCCACAGTTGCTGGACCGGGCGGAATTTGCGCCGCTGAAGCGCTATCTCAGCGACGATGAAGACGGCTCCAAACGCTATCAACTGGCAGAGAAGATCGCCGATATTTTTGACGGTTATCTGGTTTATCGGCCGGAGTGGATCGCCAGTTGGGAAGCCGGCCTTACGGTGGCCGAACTGGGCGACGAACACCCGTGGCAGCCGATTTTATGGCAGGCCCTGTACGATCACACCGTCTCGCTCGATCAGTCACCGTACCACCGCGCCAACCTGTATGAACAGTTTATCGATACGCTGCAAAACAGCCGCCAGGAGTTTGACTTCCCAAAGCGTCTGTTTGTGTTTGGTATCTCATCTTTACCGCCTCGCTATATTGATGCGCTGAAAGCGATCGGCGAACACACCGACGTGCACCTGATGTTCACCAACCCCTGTCGTTACTACTGGGGCGATGTGCGGGATCAGAAGTTTCTCGCCCGTCTGGCCGCCCGTCATCGCCAACATTTAGTGTGGCATCAGGACCATTCCGAATTGGAAGGGGAAACGGGCCAACTGAAGGACGATGTGAATACCACCCTGCACACCGATGCCGTGGGCAACAGCTTACTGGCGTCGATGGGTAAATTGGGCCGCGACAACCACTACCTGCTGGCGCAGTCGCAGTCGCATGAGATCGAAGCGTTCGTCGATATCGCCCGTGACAGCCTGTTGCATCAGCTGCAAGCCGATATCCTTAATCTGGAGCAGCACCAGGACGATCACTGTATCGACAACAGCCAACACAAGCAGCGGGTGTCGGCGCAAGACAATTCCGTCAGCCTGCATGCCTGCCACAGCCCGATGCGGGAAGTGGAAGTGTTGCACGATCAGCTGCTGGCGATGTTTGCCGCCGATCCAGAGCTCAAGCCGCGAGATATTATTGTCATGGTGGCGGATATTAACGCCTACAGCCCGGCGATTCAGGCAGTGTTTGGTAACGCACCGGGTGAGCGCTACATTCCGTATTCGATTTCCGATCGCAGCGCCGAGCAGGAGAACCCGATCCTGGCGGCGTTTCTGCAGCTGATTCACCTGCCACAGTCTCGCTGCCTGGCGTCAGAATTACTCGAACTACTGGAAACGCCGGCGATACTGCGTCGCTTTGCGATCAGCGAAACCCAGTTCAGTCAGGCGAAACGCTGGGTGGAAGAGAGTGGTATCCGCTGGGGGCTGGACGAGCATACCGCAAGCCAGTTTGAGCTGCCCGCCAGCCGACAGAATACCTGGCAGTTTGGTATTGAACGCATGCTGCTCGGTTATGCGATGCCGCAATCGGCTGGCCTGTTGACCACCGACCAGGGCGAGATCCTGCCCTATCAGGAAATTGAAGGACTGGGGGCTGAGCTGGCCGGAAAACTGGCGCAGTTTATCCAGACCATCAGCGAGCTGAGAAGCCAGCTGTCCCACCCTCAATCGGTCGAGCAGTGGCGCGCATGTATCAACCAATTGCTGGAGCGCTGTTTTAGTGCTGAACTGGATGAAGAGCTGGCGCTGAAATCGATTCGCGATGCCCTCACTCAGTTACAGGAGCAGCTGAGTGATGCGGCCTACCAGGAGGAATTGTCCCCGGCGGTGCTGCGCTATTACCTGCAAAACAGCCTGTCTGGCAGCCGGGTCAGCCAGCGTTTTCTGGCCGGTCAGGTGAACTTCTGTACCCTGATGCCGATGCGCTCGATTCCGTTTAAAACTGTGTGCCTGCTGGGGATGAACGACGGTGCCTATCCGCGCACGGTGGCGCCGGAAGGCTTCGACCTGATCAACGGTCGCAGCCGTCCGGGCGACCGTTCTCGCCGCGACGATGACCGCTACCTGTTTTTGGAGGCCTTGCTGTCGGCTCAGCGGAACTTGTACATCAGTTATGTCGGCCGCTCGATTCAGGATAACAGTGACAAAGCGCCGTCGATCCTGGTTAGCGAGCTGCTGGAATACCTGGAGCAGAACTACTGCCTGGTAGGGGATGAGCAACTGCCGGTGGATAAGTCCGGACAGCGCTTGTTGGCGCAACTGACACGTCAGCACGCTATGGTACCGTTTAGTGTCGAGCAGTTTAACAGCGCCGACGGCAGCTTTGCCAAAGAGTGGCTGCCTGCCGCCCGGCGTCAGGGACAAGCCAGCGGCCAGTTCAGTCAGCCGCTAACGGATGTGCTGCTCGACAGCCCGGCCAGCATTGAGCTGGATCTGGTTGAGCTGCAGCGATTCTGGCGCCTGCCCGTGCAGTATTTTTTCAACCGTCGTTTACAAGTCCGTTTTGACCGCTCCCTGGCGGTGATGGCGGATGACGAGCCGTTTATTCTGGACGGCCTGCAAAGTTACCAGCTGCGGGATGAGTTGTTGAACGAGCTGCTGGCGCTGCCTGCCGTCACGCCCGAGCAGCAGGACCAGCAGTGGCAGCAGTTTATCCGCTGCAAGCGCGCCGAAGGCAAGTTGCCGGTGGGGGCCTTAGGTGAGCTGGAGTTCGCTGCCAACCGGGTCCAGGCCGAAGCGATGCTGGCCACCTTACAGCCGCTCTGTCAGCAACTGCAGCCGGATCAGGAATTGCGCCTGACCACCATACTGCCGACGCAGCAGCAACTTCAGCTGACCGGCTGGATCACCCAGCATTACCGATCTGGCCTGGTGCGTTTTCGTATGGGAAGGCTGCGCGGCCAGGATTACCTGTCAGCCTGGATCGATCACCTGGCGATGGCGGCTGCCGGACAGAGTTGTCCGACCCACATGGTCGGTTACGACAAAAAAGAGGGCGTGGTGCACAAGGTGTATTCACCGCTTGCCAGTCCGGAGTTGGCCCGACAGCTATTGCAACCTGTGCAGGAGCTCTATTTCCAGGGCTTGAATCAACCGCTCTGTTACTTTCCGCAAACCTGTCTGGCCGGGGTAGAGGCAGGCTTTAACCGAGGCAAGTGGGTCGAGGATCCGGATCGGGCCCGACAAAAAATGGCCGAGGCGTTTAATGATGGTTACCTGCGCCGCGGGGAAGGCCGCAACGATTACATCCGTCGCATCTGGCCACAATGGCAGGCCGAGTTGGCATCGCAAAGCTACCAGTTAGCCAGGCAGATACTGGAGCCGGCCAGAAGAGCCGCAATCGACAGCGAGCAGTATTATGCCGAACTGGGGTGATGAGGAAATGGTGGCCGCCAGAAAATCGTTATTATCTGTAGGGTGTTCGCTGTGCGGCCACAGGGTCAGAGGGACCGAAATCTTGACAATATTTACTATTAAAGTAGTCACATAATGCACGGCGCAGATAGTAACGCATCAAACAGGAGTACTTCCGTGAGTAGGATCGCACAAGCTGTTCAACTGCCAAGGAAAATTTGCTGTTTGGGCGGAAGTTTTACCTCCGGTCACACTTTGCTAAACCGTCTATACATTGAGGATCGCAAACTATGACAGCCAAGTCCGATATTTCAGCGTTGGATACCATGACGTTTCCGCTGCACGGCGCGCGCTTGATTGAAGCTTCGGCCGGGACGGGTAAAACGTTTACCATCGCCGGTTTGTATCTACGGCTACTGCTTGGGCATGGCAGCGAGCAGACCAGGCACCGGGCACCTCTGACGGTCGATCAGATCCTGGTGGTCACCTTCACTGAAGCGGCCACCGCAGAGCTGCGTGATCGGATTCGCGGCCGTATTCATGCCGCCCGGCTGGCGTTTGCCCGCGGCCAGAGTAACGATCCGGTGATCGCGCCGCTGTTGGATCAGGTGGACAACCATGCCCAGGCTGCACAGATCCTGCTGGACGCCGAGCGGCAGATGGATGAAGCGGCGATTTTCACCATCCACGGTTTCTGTCAGCGAATGCTGACCCAGAACGCATTTGAATCGGGCAGCCGTTTCAGTCATGAATTTGTCACTGACGAAACCCGCCTTAAAGCTCAGGTAGTGGCCGACTACTGGCGGCGCAATTTCTATCCGCTGCCGCTCAATCTGGCCGGCGAAGTACGCAAACTGTGGGCATCACCGGCCGATCTGTTGGCGCAGATCAGCGGTTATCTGACCGGTGCCCCGCTGGCAATGAGCGTTGCGCCGATGGCGCAGGATCTGGCACAGCTGCACAGTGACAATCTGCAGCAGATCGACCGGCTCAAAAGCCTCTGGCGCCAGCATCAGCAGCAGTTTTCTGAACTGTTTGAGCAGTCTGGCATCAACCGACGCAGTTACAGCAAAACCAGTTTGCCGAAATGGCTGGCCAGCGTCGATGAGTGGGCCGGGCGGCCAAGCCAGGACTACAGCTATCCGGATGCGCTGGAAAAATTTGCCCAGAATGTGCTGAACGAAAAAACCAGCAGCGGAACGCCGCCGAGCCATCCGGTGTTCAGTGAAATTGAATCCTTTCTGTCTCAGCCGGTCAGCCTGAAAGCGCCGTTGATCGCTCACGCGATCCAGCAGTGCCGGCAACGGCTGGCGGAAGCGAAGCAACAGCATCAGTGGTTGTCGTTTGATGACCTGCTGACCCAGTTGTCCGCGGCGCTCGATCAGGATCAGCAGGCGCTGCTGAGTGAGCGAATCCGCAGCTTGTATCCGGTCGCGATGATCGATGAGTTTCAGGATACCGACCCGCTGCAATACAGTATTTTCAGCCGCCTCTACCTGGACCACCCGGAGTGTGGCCTGTTTATGATCGGCGACCCGAAACAGGCCATCTACGCCTTTCGCGGCGCGGATATTTTCACCTATATCAAGGCGCGCAAACAGGTCAGCTCGCATTTTACTCTGGGCACCAACTGGCGCTCCAGTGCGGACATGGTGGCGGCGGTGAACCGGATCTTCGCCGGTGCCGATAAACCTTTTATCTATGATGAGGATATCCCGTTTCTGCCGGTTCAACCCAGTCCGGCGGCCGATCAGCGCTACTGGAGTATCGAAGGGCAGAGTCAGCCAGCGCTGAGTTACTGGCTGTTTCAGGACGACGAGCAGGAAAAACCGGTCAGTAAAGGCGATTATCAGAACCAGCTGGCGGTGGCGTGTGCATCGCAGATCAACCGGATACTGACACTGGCAGATACCGATCAGGCCCAGTTGCACAGCAGCTCCGGCGCCCGGCCGATCCGCGCCAGTGACATTGCGGTGCTGGTGCGCACCGGCAGTGAAGCGCAGCTAGTCAGGCAGGCGCTGGCAGAGCAAGGGGTGGCCAGCGTCTACCTGTCCAACCGTGACAGTGTGATGACCAGCCAGGTGGCCTCGGATCTGCTGCTGTTCTTGCAGGCGGCTCTGACGCCGGAGCAGGAGGCGGCGCTGAAGAGCTGCCTGGCCAGCGAGCTGTTTGCGCAGAATGCCAGTCAGTTAGAGCAGCTTAACCATGATGAAGTGCTGTGGGAGCAGGTGGTAAAAGAATTTCGCCAGTATCGTGAAGTGTGGAAGCGGGTCGGGGTGATGCCGATGCTGCGCAGCATGATCAGCCAGCGTCATATTGCCGAGCGATTGCTGGAAGAGCCGGGCGGCGAGCGCGCCCTGACCGACCTGATGCATTTAAGTGAATTGTTGCAGCAGGCGAGCCTCACTCTGGACAGCGATCACGGTCTGCTGCGCTGGCTGGCTCAGGCATTGGATGATGCCGAACACGGCTTGGCCGGCAGCGATGACTATATTCAGCGGCTGGAATCGGAACGTAACCTGGTGCAGATCGTCACCATCCACAAGTCAAAAGGGTTGGAGTACAACCTGGTGTTTTTGCCGTTTGTGATGAGTTATCGCCAGGCGGGCGAAGCCAAGTACTACGATGATATCCACGACCAGACCATGCTGGATCTGAACGCCAGCGCACCGGCGATGCTGGCGGCCGAACGGGAGAGGCTGGCGGAAGATTTACGCTTGATCTATGTGGCACTGACCCGGGCAGTATATGGTTGCTTTATCGGTGTCACTCCAATCCGCAACGGCCGCTCGGCCAAGGCGCCGACCGGTGTGCACCACAGCGCGATGGGCTACCTGCTGCAAAACGGTCAGCCGGGCGACATTGCCGCACTATCTGCGGCAATTGAAGCGCAAATTGGCCCGGTTGCGGGCATGACCTGCACCGAGCTGCCAGAGCCGCCTACACAAAGTTACCAGCCGCAATCCGAGCCGGAACAACCGCTGGCCGCGCGCCAAATGGCCAAGCCTGTCGACCGGTTGTGGCGGCTGACCAGCTACTCTGCGCTGGTCAAGCAGGGCGGGCAACAAAGCCATGACGCCAGCCTGGAGCCGATCGGCTATGACATCGATTCGGCGGATGAGCAAACACAGCCGGAACTGCTGGCCAGCGAACGGTCAATTTTTAACTTTCCCCGTGGCGCTCGTCCCGGTACGTTTTTGCACACCATTTTTGAACAGGTGGAATTTGGCCAACCGGCCGCCAGTGATCACAACCGGGCGGTGATCAGTCAGTTACTGGAACAGGAACAGTTTGATGCCGAATGGCAACCGGTGTTGGAGCAACTGGTCGACACAGTACTGGCAACGCCGCTGGATGGCCGGCAGATGAAACTGAACCAGACCCAGCCTGAACAGCGTCTGGTCGAAATGGAGTTCTTGCTGCCGATTGAAGTGTTGTCCAGCAGCGAACTTAACCAGCTGGCGCAGCGACACGATCCGCTCTCGGCCAGAGCGCAACAACTGGGTTTTCAAACCGTGCAGGGCATGCTGAAAGGATTTATCGATCTGGTGTTTGAATACAAAGGTAAATATTACGTGCTGGACTGGAAATCCAACCACCTCGGCGACACGGTCAGCGATTACCATGGCCAGGCGCTGCAAAGCGCCATGGTGGATCACAGATATGATCTTCAGTATCAAATCTATGCCCTGGCACTGCACCGGATGCTAAAAAGCCGTTTGGCTGATTACGACTACCAACGCCATTTTGGTGGGGTGTACTATCTGTTTCTACGCGGCATTGATGGCGACAGCGAGCACGGTATTTTCTCGGCCAAACCTAGCCAGCCGTTCTTAGAGCAGTTGGATCGGCTAATCGCCGGGCAGTCACCTGAACCGGGCGACGAACCACATGGTCAGATGGAGTTAGGGCTATGAATAATGAAGACGTGCTGCCACTGCTGCAGCAGCTCGCCGACCAGGGCGGGATACGCCAGCTCGATTTCCAGTTTGGCCGCTTTATCACCCAGCAAAGTGGTGACACCCTGCTTGGGCTGCTGGCGACCGTGGTCAGCGCCGAACTGGGGCGTGGACATATCTGCCTGCCGCTTCAGGACGGCGAGGGCCAACCGGTGGACCTGGCTGCCAAGCTGGGTCTGTTTGGTGACCCGGCGCTGGCGCTTAACCGGTGGGTGTACGGAATTGATCTGGCTGCGCGGTTAGCCAACTCTGACTGGGTCGGTCGCGGCAGTGAACCATTGCCAATGATGTGCGACGGTCAGCGGCTGTACCTGCACCGCTACTGGCATTATGAAGTGTCACTCGCCGAGCGATTACAGAGCTTTGGGACACCCATGAGCTTTAAGCCTACCGATGTCCAAAAGCTCTCTGAACTGCTGGATCATCTGTTCGCGCGCCAGTACCGCTATCTTTGGCAAGCGCTGCAACCGTTGCGGCAGCAGAGCTGGAATCCGGTTTCCCGTCAACGGCTGATTTGTGATCAGCTCGATGTGGTCGATGAGTCGGCGCTGGACTGGCCGGCGATCGATGCACTGCTGTGCAGCGCCAACAGCGCTGTGGAGCTAAAACCGTTGGATGAGTTAGTGCCACAAGCACACTGCATCAACTGGCAAAAAGTGGCGGCGGCAGTCGCGCTGACCCGGCGCTTCGCGGTGATTTCCGGTGGCCCGGGTACAGGTAAAACTACCACAGTGACCAAACTGTTGGCCGCCCTTATCGAGCAGAGCAAACAGCTTTCAGGCCAGCCTCCGGTGATCAAATTGGTGGCGCCGACCGGTAAAGCCTCGGCGCGGCTGACCGAATCGATCGGTAAAGCGGTGGCGCAACTGCCGGTGGACGAGGCGCTCAAACAGGCGATACCCACCCAAGCCAGCACTCTGCACCGCTTACTGGGGGTGATCCCGGACAGTGTCCAATTCCGTCATCATCGGGGTAATCCGCTTCACCTGGATATTTTGGTGGTGGATGAGGCCTCTATGGTGGACTTGCCGATGATGTATAAGTTGGTGGACGCTCTGCCCAGCCATGCCAGGCTGATCCTGCTTGGAGACAAAGACCAGTTGGCGTCGGTGGAAGCGGGGGCGGTGCTGGGGGATATCTGTTCTTTCCATCAGCAAGGCTACAGCACCAGCCAACAACAGTTGCTGGCCCAACTGACCGGTTTTACTACTTTTTCGGCTCGTGTCGCGCAACCTGATGCGGTGGCTGACAGTTTGTGCATGCTGCAAAAGAGTTATCGTTTTGACGCCCGCTCCGGGATTGGTCAGCTTGCCAAGGCAGTCAATCAAGGCTCTGCGGCGATGTTGGAGCAGGTATGGCAGCGCGACTACGCTGATATCAGCCGCTACCCGCTGGATAATCAGCATTATCAGCAGTTGGTGACGGATCTGGTTGGTGAATACCGCGACTATTTGCAACTGATGGCCACCGATCCGGTGAATGGCCAGGCGGACAGAGCCATCGCGATGGCGCGTCACGCCAAGACGGTGCTGGACAGTTTCAATCAGTGCCGGCTGCTGTGTGCTACTCGTGAGGGCGACTTTGGCGTTTCCGGGCTCAATCTCCGGATAGAAAAAGCCCTGGCGGCGCGCAAGCTGATCCAGACTCAGGAAGAAAGCTGGTATCACGGCCGGCCGGTGATGGTGGCACGCAATGACTACGGGCTGGGGTTGTACAACGGTGATATCGGAATCTGTATGCGCGATTTGGCGGCAGACGATCAGCGACTGAAAGTCTATTTCGAGTTGCCCGATGGCAGCGTTAAAGCGGTACTGCCAAGCCGGGTGCCCGAACACGAGACCGCTTTCGCGATGACGATTCATAAATCCCAGGGCAGTGAATTTGCCTCAACTTACCTGTTGCTGCCTGCGAAGTTTAGTCCGGTACTGACCCGTGAACTGGTGTATACCGGCATTACCCGGGCCAAGCATCGGCTTAGCCTGTATGCGGATAAGGGTATCATTGCCCGAGCGATAGCGCTGACCACTGAACGCGCCAGTGGCCTGGTCAGTCGATTGTCTTCGTAAACCGAGCGTCAGTCGTTAGTGATCAAACGCGTCTGAGAAGGTAATGCTGCGAATACGGTACTTCGATTTGTAATTGAGGATAAAGGCTTTCACGCCTGAAGAGACAGGAAATACGCAATGCACATCCAACCCTTCAAGAAATTGGTTCTCGGCCATATCCCAGAAGCTTTGGATGGAGTTACAGATGACAGTTCTCATTAATGATTTGCTCTTAGTTGTATGGTGATTAACTTCAAGCATTCCGTGCAAATTTTTGTGTGCTTTGTAAGAAAACTTCCACTCATCTCACATAAAACAGCGTACGGATTTTAACCAATTACAGTGGAAGTTGAAAGAGGGTTGGGTAAAAAATGGTCACTTTTTTACCCAACATCCGCTAAGGACAAATCAGATTTTCAGCGCCAGGATTTTTGATTTGCGCTGAAAGTTGTACAGGTTTTGCTTGGCCATCGGCAGGTCTTCCAGAGTGATTTCATGGAAGCCCTGTTCACGAAACCAGTGCAGACTGTGAGTGGTCAGTACAAACAGTCGGGTGATCCCGGCGGAACGACAGCGTTGTTTGACATGGTTGAGCAGCAGCAGCCCGCGGTGACCGTCTCGGTATTCCGGGTCGATGGCGACACAAGCCATCTCGGCCATATGGTCATCCGGGTAAGCGTAGAGCGCGGCACAGCCGATGATCAGACCGTCTTTATCAATGATGGTGAAGCGGTCGATCTCCTGCTCAAGCTGTTCGCGGGAACGCCGTACCAGTACTCCCTGTTCTTCCAGCGGCCGAATCAGGTCCAAAATACCGCCGATGTCATCAATCTGCGCCTGACGTACTTGCTCAGCACTGGCCATGACGATTTGCGTTCCTATCCCATCCAGCGAGAACAGCTCCTGGATCAGTGCACCATCATCTTTATAACTGACCAGGTGACTACGGGGCACACCTGCCCGGCAGGCTGAGATCGCCGCCTTGAGGAAGCGGCGGGTGCCGGTTGAGGTATCGGCTTCAGCATCATTACCATTTTGCTGCAGCAAGATCCGTTCGGCTTCGGCCGGAAATAGTTCGGCGATGGCATTGCCTTCGCTGTCGATGATGCCCTGCTCGGAGCAGAAGCCGATCAATTTGTCGGCCCGCAGTCGGATCGCGACTTCGGTGGCGATCTCTTCTGACAGCAGATTAAACGACTCACCGGTAACGGAACTGGCAATCGGCCCAAGCAGTACGATCGCTTCCTGTTCCAGCATGCGATTGATGCCGGCAATATCGATACGACGAATTCGGCCGCTGTGGCAATAATCGACCCCATCGTCGACACCGAGTGGCTGAGAGATGATAAAGTTGCCACTGACCACATTGAGCTGAGTACCGGCCATCGGGGTATTGTTCAGGCTCATGGACAGCTGAGAAGTGATCTTCAGTTGCAGTTGTCCGGCGGCCTGCATTACCAGTCCCAAAGTATCTTCATCGGTAACCCGGATGCCTTTGTGGTAGGGCGTGGTGCAATCATGCCGGGCCAGGATCTGGTTTATCTGTGGCCGCGCGCCGTGTACCAGGACAATTTTGACGCCAAGACTGTGTAACAGCGCCAGATCACTGATGATGTTGGGAAAATTCTCATCCGCGATCGCTTCGCCGCCCAGCATCACCACCATGGTTTTGTTACGGTGGGCATTCACATAGGGGGCAGACTGGCGGAATCCTTTAACCAGGGCGGTACTACGTATTTTCACTTGCGGCTATCCAATGAATTAATATGTTTAAATATTGCTATTTTATTCAAATCCTAGCAAGTCTTTTTTTGCTCAGAAGATATAGGTAAAGGACGCAGTCATGCCGTGAGGAGCCGAAGTTTAGCGGCAGATAGCGCAATTAAGCGTCGACTGGTTTAAAACGGTGTCAGTCTGTGTCAAAACCTTGCTGTGCCAGTTGAGTTTCACCGGTGGCAGGGTTAGAGTGAGCTACATTCACTCAACCCTTTGGTAACAAGGTTTGTTGCCCTCTGTTCATTATCTGGCAGAGCGACTCAATCTGTAACCAATCCGGACCTTTTCCGGAACCATTCTGGAACCATAAAGGATACTCAGGTGCTGAAAAAACTGTCCCCGCTGACGGCGGCGCTGCTGCTGTTTGGCTGTGCCCAACCTACCGATCGTGCCCAGCAATATCTCGACCAGCCTTTTAACGACACTCTTAATCAGGTGGAGTTGGTGGAGTCCAATAAACCGCGTGATTTTACCGAATTTGAACGACAGGCGACGCTGGTCGTTGATAATTCCCCTTCGATGGCGGCCATCTACCAGCCGCTGTATCAGAAACTGGCCGAGTGGGCGCTGCAGAGCGGTGAGACAGAACAGCTTAGCCAGTATGGCATTCAGGCTGCGCAATTAGGTGGTGGCGATCAGCAGGGTAACGTTATGTTTACCGGCTACTTTTCTCCGGTAATGGAACTGCGTCACCAGCCGGATGATACCTTTAAATACCCGGTTTATCGCAAACCTGACTGCGATCAGGATTGTCCGACCCGGGCCGAGATCTACGCCGGTGCGCTGCAAGGGCTGGGATTGGAACTGGGCTATGCCGCCAATCGTATTGACCCGTTTATTATGGAAGTGCAGGGCAGCGGTTTTGTGCATTATGAAGATGACGACACGCTGGAGTATTACGCTTATGCCGGCAAGAACAATAAAGCTTACGTCAGTATCGGCCGGGTGTTGATTGATCGTGGCGAAGTAGCGCGGGAGAAGATGTCGCTTAAAGCGATTAAAGACTGGGTACTGGCCAACGATGACGACAGCGTGCGCGAGCTGCTGGAGCAGAATCCATCCTATGTCTTCTTTGCCCCGCGTGCCGCTGCGCCGGTAACCGGTACGGCCGGAATTCCTCTGCTGCCGATGGCATCGGTCGCGGGGGATCGCTCCATACTGCCGATGGGTACCCCAATCCTGGCAGAAGTGCCGCTGCTCAATACCGATGGCAGTTGGAGCGGCGCGCATCAATTGCGACTGTTGCTGGTGCTTGATACCGGTGGTGCGGTGAAACAGAATCATCTCGACCTCTATCACGGTATCGGCCCCAGAGCCGGTACGGAAGCGGGCCACTACAAGCACTTTGGCCGGGTTTGGAAACTGGGGCTGGAAAATTCCGCCACTGAATCCCCCTGGGTTATGCCACCGGAAAAGTTACCGTAGGGCGGCTAGACTTTTTTACCAAGAGTGCGTATAAAACGCACTCTTTGTTTATCTTGTTACATTCGGATATCGATTATGCGCGACCTGGATTCTCCAGCTTCAGAAAACTACCAACAACGATTTGGCGGCACACGTCGTCTGTACGGCGATCAGCAACTGGAAATCCTGCGGGCGGCCCATGTCTGTGTGATCGGCATTGGTGGTGTCGGTTCCTGGGCGGCAGAAGCGCTGGCTCGTAGTGGTATTGGCGAGTTGACCCTGATCGATATGGACGATGTCTGCGTCACCAATATTAACCGTCAGATCCATGCCATGTCCGGCACCATTGGCCAGAGCAAAATCGAGGTGATGGCAGAGCGGGTCAGGCTGATCAACCCGGAATGTAAAGTTAACCTGATCGATGACTTCATCACCCCGGACAATCAGCATCTTTACCTGAGCAAAGAGTACGACTATGTGCTGGATGCGATTGACAGCGTAAAAGCCAAAGCGGCGCTGCTGGCCTATTGCCGTAGCAATAAAATCAAAGTCATCACCACGGGCGGCGCAGGCGGCCAGACCGATCCAACCCAGATTCAAGTCGCTGACCTGACCAAAACCATTCAGGATCCGCTGGCGAAAAAAATCAAAGACAGGTTGCGTCGTTTTCATAACTTCCCGAAAAATCCGCAGCGTAAGTTTGGCATTGACTGCGTCTTTTCCACCGAGCAGCTAAAATATCCTCAGGCGGACGGTTCCGTTTGTGCAGTCAAGTCGACCGCCGATGGGCCAAAACGGATGGATTGCGCCAGTGGCTTTGGTGCGAGCACTGTGGTAACGGCCAGTTTCGGCTTTGTCGCGGTGGCACGTATTATCGATAAACTGCTGCAAAAGCACGCCATTCGCCAGTAACTCGCCAGCGCCTGTTTAGGCGCACTAATTCAGTTTTTTAACGGCTAATCAGTCAGACAGGAGCGCGCATGTCGTTATTCCCCCCCTCTATATTTGGTAGTGAGATTGACGCCGAACAGGTGGTGAACACCATGCAGGCACTGCACGGCTGGGAAGACCGCTACCGGCAGGTGATCCAGTGGGGTAAACAACTGCCTGCTATGCCGGAGGAGTTGAAACAGCAACAGGTGTTGGTTTCAGGCTGTGAAAGCCAGGTGTGGCTGGTTGCCGAACACATTGACCAGCAGTTTTACTTTTGTGCCGATTCCGATGCCCGTATTGTCCGTGGTCTGATCGCCATCGCCCTGGCCGCTTTTAACGGTAAAACCGCCGCGCAAATCCAGTCCTTTGATGTGGATGACTATTTTGAGCAACTGGGCCTGCTGAGCCATTTGAGTCCGTCACGGGGCAACGGTTTACGGGCGATTGTCGATCAGATCAAAGCCTTAGCCAGCTAAGCGCCTTTCGCTCAATTACTGGTTAAAATTTAATCATATTGATATTAATGCCTTAGCATTCTCAGGGGTTTACAGCCCTTGTTGAACTCTGGTAAAGACTGTACAATTCGCGCCCTTATAAAAAGTTCGTTCTGTCATTTGAGAGGCATCATGACCACTGAGAAAATCAATCTACTCGATTTTGATCGCAAGGGTATGCGTCAATTTTTCGCTGAGCAGTTGGGCGAAAAGCCGTTCCGTGCCGATCAGGTGATGAAGTGGATCTACCATTTCGGTGTGGATGACTTCCACAAGATGACCAACATCAACAAACAACTGCGCGAAAAACTGCTGCAGCGCTGCGAAGTGAATGCCCCTTACGTGTCTGATGCCCAGCACTCCTCCGACGGGACCATTAAGTGGGCAATGCGCGTGGGCGATCAGGATGTGGAAACCGTCTATATTCCCGAAGACGACCGAGCCACTCTGTGTGTCTCATCGCAGGTTGGCTGTGCGCTGGAATGCAAATTCTGCTCGACCGCGCAACAAGGCTTTAACCGTAACCTGAAGGTGTCTGAAATCATTGGTCAGGTGTGGCGTGCCGCACGTGAAATCGGTCTGGAAAAAGAGACCGGCCGCCGTCCAATCACCAACGTGGTGATGATGGGGATGGGTGAGCCGCTGCTGAACATGAAAAACCTGATCCCATCGCTGGAAATTATGCTGGATGACTTGGGCTTCGGCCTGTCGAAGCGCCGCGTCACGGTATCGACTTCGGGGGTGGTATCCGGACTGGATCAGATGACTGGTAACATCGATGTGGCACTGGCGATATCACTGCATGCGCCGAATGATCAGTTGCGTAGCCAGATTATGCCGATCAATGACCGCTGGGACATCGAAGATTTCCTGGCGTCTGTGCGCCGATACATCGCGTCTTCCAACGCTAACCGGGGCAAGGTCACCATAGAGTACGTATTACTCGACCACGTTAATGATGACATGGACCATGCCCGTGAGCTGGCAGAGCTACTTAAAGATACGCCGTGTAAAATCAACCTGATTCCGTTTAACCCATATCCGGGCTCACCTTATAAGAAGCCGAGCAACTCACGTATTGATCGCTTCCAGAAAACTCTGATGCAATACGACCATACCGTGACGGTGCGAAAAACCCGCGGTGATGATATCGATGCGGCCTGCGGACAGCTGGTAGGCGATGTCATTGACCGGACCAAACGAACCAAACTGAAACAGGCCGCTTCCGGCGAAGTGATTGAAGTAAAATCTTTGTAAGTTTCTTTTATAAACAGCCAGACCGAGTCTGGCTGTTTTTTTATCGACCGGGCATGCAGTTATTGAGCTAGAAGTTAATAAAGACTGTCAACTCCCTATCAATTTGTGTAAAAACCTTGAGCTGGCTGTAAATTCTTTACTGTAGCCGTGTTGTTTAACCCTTATTATCTATTAGAATGAAAAGTTAAAGCTCTAAACCGCGCCAAAAAGTACCTAAAGTACTCGCGCGGTGGGGCAAAATAGACCAATTGGAGAGGACGAACTGATCCTCTGATGAATCCGCTATCTGGTGGAATATCACTACAAACGACAATAAGAAAGGTGTGGCCACTTAGATGACAACCAGAGAAGTACATAGCACATGACCGCTGAACAACAGACAGAGATAGAGACAGAAACAGAACAAGCAACAATTGAAGCCGGTACATTATTAAAACAGCGTCGCGAAGAATTGGGCCTGACCCAACGGCAAATTGCCGATCGACTCAGATTGCGATTGACCATCATTGATAATATCGAGAATAACCAGTTTGAATCCGATCAGGTGGCCATTTTTACCCGTGGTTATCTGCGTTCATACGCCAAAGCCGTCGGCTTACCTGAAAAACAGGTGCTAGCGGCACTGGAACATCGCACTGAAGTGCAGCATCGCGAGCAGCCGATGCAAAGTTTTTCCCGCAAGACCAAGGTTGAAAAGCATAACAGCCGCATTATGACCCTGACATGGGGCATTTTTGCCATCATCATCGGTATTTCTTCTTTGTGGTGGTGGCAAAATCAGCAACAGGATTCGTTCAGTTTCCCGGAAGAGAGTCAACCGGCGCAGGGCGAATTTGCTGAGATGCCAAGTGCTGAGGCTCAAGGCGCTGATATTCAAACCGATAGCGGCGTAGATGCCAGTCAACTAAGCCTTGACCAGTTAACCCCAGTGACTGAACAAGAGAATAGCGCCCAGGAAAGTCAGCCAACTGAAGAATCAGTACCGGCCGACGAAACTGGCCTTGACACATCTTCAGCACAAGATACCTCAGTGGCAGAATCGGTAGATAGCACAGCAGATAACCGCGCCAGTGAAACCGTGGTGAACCAGACCAGTAGCTCTGAAGCAGAAACGGCGGCTCCGGCCGACGACAGTAAATTGCTCAACATGGCATTCAGCGATGACTGCTGGGTTCAGGTTAAAGATGCCGCTGGAAAAGTACTGGTCTCCGGCATAAAACAAGCTGGTCAAACCCTGGCATTAACCGGTGAAGCGCCGTTTCAGGTCATTTTAGGTGCCCCGGAAAACGTTTCAATGACATTTGCGAGTGAACCTGTCGACCTTTCTGGGTATAATTCCGGCAAAGTAGCAAGATTTACTCTACCTTAGACGACTATTATGCAACACGAATCTCCTATTAAACGTCGCCCATCGACTCGAATTTACGTGGGCGACGTGCCTATTGGTGACGGCGCACCGATTGCCGTGCAATCCATGACCAATACCCGAACGACGGATGTCGAAGCCACTGTCGCGCAAATCAGAGCGCTGGAGAAAGTCGGCGCCGATATCGTCCGGGTATCGGTACCGACCATGGATGCTGCTGAAGCATTCAAACTGATCAAACAGCAGGTCAATGTCCCGCTGGTTGCTGACATTCACTTTGACTACCGCATTGCGCTGAAAGTGGCGGAGTACGGTGTGGATTGTCTGCGTATCAACCCGGGTAACATCGGTAACGAGGAGCGCATCCGTTCGGTAGTGGATTGCGCCCGTGACCGCAACATTCCGATTCGCATCGGCGTCAACGGTGGTTCGCTGGAAAAAGATCTGCAGCTTAAATATGGCGAGCCAACGCCGGAAGCGCTGGTGGAATCAGCCATGCGTCATGTCGACATTCTCGACCGGCTTAACTTTGACCAGTTCAAGGTGAGCGTGAAAGCCTCCGATGTATTCCTGGCGGTTGACTCCTACCGGCTGCTGGCTAAGAAAATCGACCAGCCGCTGCACCTTGGCATCACTGAGGCGGGTGGCGCACGTGCCGGAGCGGTTAAATCTTCTGTTGGTCTGGGTATGCTGTTGGCAGAAGGTATCGGTGATACCCTGCGTATTTCACTGGCCGCGGATCCGATCGAAGAGATCAAAGTCGGCTTCGATATTCTTAAATCGTTACGCATTCGCTCTCGTGGTATTAACTTTATCGCCTGTCCAACCTGTTCCCGTCAGGAATTCGATGTGATCGGTACGGTCAACGAGCTGGAGCAGCGTCTGGAAGATATCCTGACACCAATGGACGTGTCAGTGATTGGCTGCGTGGTGAACGGACCTGGTGAAGCGGAAGTGTCGCATCTGGGCCTGGCTGGCAGCAGCAAGAAAAGTGCCTTCTACGAGGATGGCAAACGTCAGAAAGAACGCTTTGACAACGACGATATCGTTAACCAGCTGGAAAGAAAGATTCGCGCGAAAGCGGCGCAGCTGGATGAAAAACAGCGTATTGACGTCAAAATTCAAGATTAATTCATCTCAACCAGATTTCGGTAAGTAATTGTGGCAAAAACTATTCAAGCAATCCGGGGCATGAACGACTGCCTCCCAACCCAATCTCCGCTGTGGCAAAAACTGGAAACCGCAGTTGAGAGTGTCGTCAGCGCCTACGGCTACAGCGAAGTACGGATGCCGATTGTTGAGATGACGCATCTTTTCAGCCGGGCAATCGGTGAAGTGACCGATGTGGTTGAAAAAGAGATGTACACTTTTGAAGACCGTAACGGCGACAGCCTGACTCTGCGTCCGGAAGGGACCGCGGGTTGTGTTCGCGCCGGGATTGAAAATGGTCTGCTGTACAACCAGGAGCAGCGCTTATGGTATATGGGGCCGATGTTCCGTCATGAGCGTCCTCAGAAAGGCCGTTACCGCCAGTTCCACCAGTGCGGTGTCGAAGTGTTTGGCCTCAATGGACCAGATGTCGATGCTGAGCTGATCATGATGACGGCGCGTCTGTGGCGTGAACTGGGTATCGACCAGCATGTGCGTCTGGAGCTGAACTCCATCGGTTCATCGGAAGCGCGTGCTGACTACCGTACCGCATTGATTGCCCACCTGGAGCAGCATATTGATGTGCTGGATGAAGACAGCAAACGCCGCATGCACACCAACCCACTGCGGGTGCTAGACAGCAAAAATGGCGCTGTGCAGGCGATCCTGGTCGATGCGCCACGTCTGTCTGATTATCTGGATGATGAGTCAAAACAACATTTTGCCGGATTATGTGAACTTCTTGACGCCGCAGGTATCGAATACACAGTTAACGAACGCCTGGTGCGTGGCCTGGATTACTACAACCGCACCGTGTTCGAGTGGATTACCGAGAGCCTGGGTGCCCAGGGCACCGTCTGTGGTGGTGGTCGCTATGATGGTCTGGTGGAGCAGTTGGGTGGTAAAGCCACTCCGGCGGTCGGTTTTGCCATGGGGCTGGAGCGTCTGGTATTGATGCTGGAAACGTTACAGCTGGATGCGGTAAGACGTCCGGTAGACGTTTACCTGGTGACCGCCGGTGAAGGTACCCTGATGGCTGGCATGAAACTGGCAGAACAGTTGCGTGAACAAGTGGCCGGACTGCGGGTGATGACCCACTTTGGTGGCGGTAACTTCAAGAAACAGTTTAAACGTGCCGATAAAGTCGGTGCGGCAGTGGCTTTGGTGCTGGGCGAAAATGAAGTCGCCGAAGGTACCGTAGTGCTGAAAGATCTGGCAGGCGGCGAACAGTCGACCTGGCTACAGTCAGAGGTCGCATCTCAGTTGCAGGCTCTGGTGTAATACAGCTGGAAATTACCAAAGTGGTTGGTGATACCGACCGCTTTACATAGATATGAGGACGTTAAGTGGAACTCTACGATACTGAAGAACAACAAGTCGAAGCGATCAAGGATTGGTGGAAAGAGAACGGCAAATCGATCATTTTCGGTACTATCATCGGCCTCGGTGGCCTGTTTGGTTGGCGCTATTATCAGGACAGCGTTCAGACAGCTCAGGAAGCGGCTTCCACTGCTTACACCAAAACGATTCAGACTTTGCAGGCGCAAGGGGCTGACGCAGAAGCTCAGGTCAGCAGTTTTATTGATGCGAATCAGGACAGTGAATACTCGGTACTGGCGGCACTGCAACTGGCAAAAGTGCAAGTAGAAGCAGAAAACCTGGAACAGGCAAAACAGCAACTGGTGTGGGCGAAAAACCACAGTAAAGATGCCGCGCTATTGTCAGTGATTTCATACCGTCTGGCCCGTATTGAGGCGGAACTGACCAATTATGATGCTGCACTGACTGAGCTTGGCAGCATTACAGATTCTGGTTGGAATGGCCGTGTGGCAGAGCTGCGCGGTGATATTCTGTTGAGCAAGGGCGATGCTGATGCTGCGCGTACGGCTTATACCGAAGCCAGCCAGGCAGAAGATGCCAGCCCAACACTACAGATGAAACTGGACGACTTGGCCAAGTAAGGGCTTAACGGGATGAAAAAACTGTTAAAAACACTGCTGTTACCCACACTGGCTGCCGGTGCGTTGATCGGCTGTGCCAGCGAAGAGGACACCATTATTATGGCGCCTGTTCCTCAGGTCAGCAGTGAGTTTACGCCAGATTCTGAATGGTCGACCAAGATTGGTGAAGGCGTAGGCCACTATTTCTCCAAGCTGGTCCCGGAGTATGCCTACGATAAAATCTTCGTCGCCAGTCGCGACGGCAAAGTTGAGGCTCTGGATCCAGACAGTGGTAAACGCCTCTGGCAACAGGACTTACAGCAGGGCGATAGCCCCGAGCGATTAGCCGGCGGAATCCTGGCGGCATACAGCAAACTCTTTATCGGCAGTGAAAACGGCCAGATGATCGCACTGGATGCCGAGTCTGGTGAGCTGTTGTGGCGGGTTGATGTCGACGGAGAAGTACTGGCAAAACCGGCTGCCGATGCCAACCTGGTGATTGTTCATACCAGTCGCGGCATTCTGCTGGCACTGGACAGTGAAACCGGTGAGCAGAAATGGACCATCAGCAGTGACGTGCCAAACCTGACTCTGCGGGGCGTGTCTGCACCAACCACCACATCCGGTGGTGTGTTCTGGGGCACCGCTAATGGTCGTTTATCTGCGGCCATTGTCGAACGTGGCCAGCTGATATGGCAACAACCGATCGGCAGTCCTCAGGGCTCTACGGAAATTGATCGCCTGGTGGATGTGGATGCCGCTCCGGTATTGATCGGTAGCAACATGTATATTGTTGGTATCAATGGTCAGTTAACCGCTATCGATTTGCGTTCTGGTAACCCTGCCTGGAAACGTAAGTACTCGTCGGCGACCGATCTGGTGACGGATGGTCGCAGATTGTACCTGGTGACGGACAAAGATCACCTGGTGGCAGTCGATGCGCGAAGCGGAACCGAACTCTGGACCAACGAGCAGCTGGAGCACCGTCTGCTGACTGCACCGGCTATCGTCAAAGGTTATCTGGTGGTGGGCGATAGTGAAGGTTACCTGCACTGGCTCAGCCGCAGCAGCGGAGAATTTGTCGCTCAGCAAAAGGTCGATGATTCAGGCTTTGCTGTTCCGCCGCTGGCATTGCCAGATGGTTACCTGACGATCACCCGAAGTGGATTGGTAAATAAACTAACGATCGACCAATAATATCGTGATATAATTCACATTCGGCTCCTGGCTGGTAACAGTTAGGAGCCGTTTTATTGGGTTAAATTCATACTGTGGTTATAGGTAAAGTTCCTTAAGCAGTGATTAGGCAGCCAGCGGAAGGTTACCTATAACTACATTAATAAAGCTTTTGTAGAGGTTGTTATGATACCTGTTGTAGCTCTTGTCGGGCGTCCTAACGTAGGTAAGTCGACGTTGTTTAACCGTCTGACCCGCACTCGTGATGCGCTGGTGGCGGATTTTCCCGGCTTAACCCGTGACCGCAAATATGGTCAGGCCAAACTGGGCGAACACGAATTTATTGTTATTGATACCGGCGGTATCGATGGTAGTGAAGAGGGCGTGGAAACCAAAATGGCGGAACAGTCACTGGCGGCGATCGATGAAGCCGACGTAGTGCTGTTTATGGTGGATGGCCGGGCAGGGCTAACGGTTGCCGATGAAGCGATCGCCCAGCATCTGCGTAAAATTGAAAAGCCAGCCATGCTGGTGGTTAATAAAGTCGATGGCATTGATGCGGACGCTGCCAGTGCGGAATTCTGGCAACTGGGTATGGATTCCATGTACCAGATCGCTGCAGCGCACGGCCGCGGTGTCGGTGCCCTGATCGACCGGGCACTGAACCCGTTCGCCGAACAACTGCAGGCACAGTTGGCCGGAGAAATCGAAGACCTGACTCAATTTGAAGATCAGGAACCCGAGCAGTTGGATTACACCGAAGAGGAAGCCGAGCAGGAGTTTCAGCGTCTGCAGGATCAGCCGATCAAGCTGGCAATTATCGGTCGACCAAACGTCGGTAAATCGACCCTGACCAACCGTATTCTCGGCGAGGAACGGGTAGTCGTGTTTGATATGCCAGGCACCACGCGTGATTCTATCTATATACCGATGGAGCGCGATGAGCGTGAATATGTGCTGATTGATACCGCCGGTGTACGACGCCGCAAGCGGATCAATGAGACGGTGGAAAAATTCTCGGTAGTTAAAACGCTGAAAGCGATCGAAGACGCCAACGTAGTGTTACTGGTGATAGATGCGCGAGAAAATATCTCCGATCAGGACCTTAGTCTGCTTGGGTTTGCTCTCAATGCCGGTCGTTCGATTGTTCTGGCGGTCAATAAATGGGACGGCCTGGATACCGATGTCAAAGAGCAGGTGAAAAAAGAGCTCGACCGCCGTTTAGGCTTCGTTGACTTTGCCCGTATTCACTTTATTTCTGCGCTGCATGGTACCGGAGTCGGTCACCTGTTTGAGTAAGTGCAGGAAGCGTATAAATCCGCGACGACCCGTGTTGGTACCTCTGTATTGACCCGTATTCTGAAAATGGCCACTGAAGATCATCAGCCACCTATGGTGCGCGGACGGCGGGTGAAACTGAAGTATGCCCACGCTGGTGGATACAACCCGCCGATTGTGGTGGTGCACGGTAACCTGGTGAATGAGCTACCGGATTCTTACAAGCGCTATCTGATGAACTACTACCGTAAGTCATTGGAAATCATGGGTACTCCGATCCGTATTCAGTTCCAGAGCAGTGATAACCCATTTGAGGGTAAAACCAGCAAAATGACGCTGTCGCAGGAACGTAAACGGAAGCGACTGATGAGCATGGTTAAAAACCGCAATAAAAAATAAATTACGCAGTAGCGCCTGACAGTTGTCAGGCGTTTTTTTATCATCGGATAATACTTTGACTCACGATAAACGCAAAGCGAGCAAAACTATGTCACTACAGCCGACTCTCAGCTTTTTTTGCCACCAAACCTGGCAAATGCAGGCGACCGTACAACGCCTTGAACGACAAGATGGAATTTTCTGTCTGATCACCGATCGCTCGCCTTTTCACCCGGTCAGTCATATCTGGCCGGATCATCCCGCAGACCAAGGTCAGGTAAGCAGTACGACAGAGAACTGGGACGTAACCGACTGCCAAATGGGTGCGGTGTGTCTGGAAACTGATGAGCTGTTTATTGGCAAGCATATTCCGGTAAAGCGCGGCGAAGAAGGCTGGATATTTGTTGTGGTGCACTGCATCCGTTCAGTAGGGCAACCCTGTACGCTTGCTCACGGGGATACCGTGACATTGCAAGTCGACCAGGATTACCAGTTGAAGCTTAGCCAGGGGCACAGTGCCGGGCATATAGCAGCGTTGGCCCTGAACAAGGTACTGGCGGCAGGCTACTGGCGCAAGCAGCCGGACAGGCTTGATACCCACGGTTTCCCCGATTTTAACAGTTACGCCCAGCACACTAGTCAGGTGATCCCTGCCGGTTGCATCGATGTTTATCGACTGGGCAAAACCTTGCGTAAGCGCGGTTTAAATCACCTGCTGCTACTCGATGAATTAGACGCTATCGCTGAAAAGGTTAATCAGCAACTGTCAGTGTGGTTAGCACAGAAGCGCCCGATTGAAATGAACTGCCATGGGCCGGCAATCACAGACAGCCGTTACTGGCACTGTGATTTGGGTGAAGTGACTCCGGCGGTAATTCCCTGCGGTGGTACCCATGTCACCACGACCAGACAACTGCAGCAGATAACCGTCAGTCTGTGTCAGATAGATGACCAGCATATTGAAATGCGCACATCCGTAACTCAGTCAGTGTAAAACGATCTTTTTATATAATTTCATTAATATGGGTTTTGTATTGTATTTGTGAGATTTTATATCGTTAAAAATCCAAAAACAGGACATGTAACTTATGCTTTCGAGGTGTGGTTATATAAATGTTCTTTAGAAGCCAGATCGCTGATCAAAAGGTAAAGAGCCGGAGATCGGGAAAAGATCTTAAAATTGACCGCCAGTTTTGCCACTTGTTATGCAATGGTGTTAATATTATCTAGCTCAATAAATATAGAATAACAACGATAACATAGTCATAACGGCGGTTGCCATGGAACGAAGTCGCTTATTAAATGCTCATCGGGCAATGAACCATTTACTCAAAGATCTGGCGCTAGGAATGGATAAAGATCGCCTCAATCAGGAGATCATTTCCCTGTCGGAGCAGATGTTCGGTCAACGCAAGGCGTCGATACTGCGCCTGGCTGAGAATAAGCTGTATATCGAGTGCTCTCCCAGTTTGCCTGATTTCTATAATCAGGCTATTAATGGCATCGATATCGGTGCGGATGTTGGTTCGTGCGGAGCGGCTGCATTTCACAAGCAGTTGATCGTGGTGAGTGACATAGACAGGCATCCTAACTGGCAAGTATTTCTTAAGCTCACTCAACCAGCCAATCTGCACGCATGCTGGTCGGTACCGATCATTTCCTCACAGAATATCGTGCTAGGCACTTTCGCCATTTATAGTGATACACCGAGTGATCCCCGCCCTTATGAACTGGAAATTCTTGAGACACTGGCCTCGGTGTATGCCGTGGCAATGGAAAAATTTCAGTTGGAAAAACAGCTACGCTTTCACGCCAGCCGAGATCCGTTAACCCTGTGCCTTAACCGACGGGCGCTGTTGCAGGAAGTCGAACAGGCTCTGCTTTGTCCGGTTGACACCCAAACAGTAGTCGGCTGCTTTTTTGCCGATGTAGATGATTTTAAAGCCATCAATGATCATTATGGGCACGACGTGGGTGATGCCGTTCTGAGCCAAGTCGCTAACAGGTTTACCCAGCAGTTGGGCAGTTTGTCATTGGTCGGCCGCTACGGTGGCGATGAGTTTGTCGCTTTTGAGCGTTTTGAGTCGACGGCTGATTTTGAACTCTTCTATCATCAGCTTAGGCAAAGTTTGTGCGATATTGTGCTCGATGATGGCTCACTGGTTAGCGTTAGCCTCGGTAGCAGTATTGCGGAGCAAGGGCATCGATTAAAGACCGATGAACTGATCCGAACTGCCGACCAGGCCATGTATCGTCTCAAAGCCGCCAAGCGCAATAAGCATGACAGAGATCAACATCACATTCGGCTAACTAAGTGAAAATTTAGTTATTGCTAATATTGAGGTGAATTATGAGTGATAATCTTTGTCCTGACTGCCGCCAGCCATTAGATTGGCAGGGGCATTACTACTGCAGCCATTGCCAGCAAAGATACGTAAAATTAGCCCATTGCCCTGATTGTCCGGCTGAGCTGGAAAAACTGCAAGCTTGCGGTGCCGCCAGTTATTTTTGCCCCCAATGTAATGAATTGAAGTCTAAGTCTCGGGTCCGGATTAGTTTTCAGCGCGATGACTCGATCACTGAGGAATAAATTTCGCCATCCTGCACTTGGGTGACCAACTGATCGCCCGCTTTTACCTGACTTGCCTGACTGACCACTTTTCCATCGACCAGTCGGGTAATAGAATAGCCCCGCTTTAATGTCGCCAGCGGGCTGACTGCATCCAGGGTTTCTGCACTGAGCACCAATTGATGACGCTTTTCTTTCAAGTGTGCCTGAATGGCGAGTTCCAAACGGGTCTGCAATTGTTGGATGTTTTGTCGCTGGCTCTTAACCAACTGATCCGGCGCGTGCTGATTTAGCCGATATTGTAAATTATCCAGTCGCTGCTGCGAGCGGTAGTGTTGATGACTAACAGCGCGTTGCAGGCGTAGCGTCAGATCGTCCAGTTGCTGCGCCTGGCGCAGCAATTGATGCTGGGGATGAAGCCGTTCCAGGCCATGTTGTAACTGGCTGAGCTGTTTTTGTTGCTGATGCAGGTAGTAGCGGATCGACCCAGTCAGACGTTGCTGCAAATTGGCCAGGGTCTGGTGCTTATGTTGGCTGTCACGACTAACCAGCTCGGCGGCGGCCGAAGGGGTAGGGGCGCGCATATCGGCCACATAATCGGCGATGGTGACATCGATTTCATGGCCGACCGCACTGATGATCGGAATCTGGCTGGCTGCGATGGTACGGGCAACGATTTCATGGTTAAAACACCATAAGTCTTCCAGCGAACCGCCGCCGCGGCCGACGATCAACACATCGCATTCTGCCCGGCTGTTAGCCCGGCCAATCGCCTGGGCAATCTGAATCGCGGCCTCTTCGCCCTGAACCATAGTCGGGTAGATCACCACCGGCAAACTGGAGTCGCGTCGTTTCAGCACATCCAGAATATCAAACAGTGCCGCACCTGTGGTGGAGGTGATGATCCCAACCCGTTTAGGGTGCTCAGGTAACGGCTGCTTGGTTGCCTGGGCAAACAGACCTTCCGCGGCTAGTTGCATCTTAAGCTGTTCGAACTGTTGCTGTAACCTGCCATCCCCTTCCGGCTGCATACTTTCAACGATCAGTTGATAGTCGCCACGAGGCTCATAAAGAGATAAGCGCGCTCTGACTAATACCTGGGTGCCATTTTTGGGTGTGAAACTCACCCGGCGGTTGTTGCCTTTGAACATGGCACACTTAACTTGGGCGCGGCTGTCTTTGAGCGTGAAGTACCAATGGCCGGATACCGGCGCGGCAAAATTGGAGATTTCGCCAATCAACCAGACAAGACCCATTTCATTTTCAAGCAGTAAGCGAACTTCTGCATTAAGACGAGAGACAGTGAAAATGTTTTGGTTACTCGAGGAAGGCAAGGCTAATCCCGTGGGCGTGAGTATGGAAATTAGCGGCAATATAATACATAGCAAGGGGTGGAATGCAAATAAAAAATGAAAAAATGAGTAGTAAACCGTTTGCCTTGGCCGTATAATCCCTCCGCAATATCTAATCCAAATCCTGATATCGCTCTCGCGGCACAGCTTGGATTACCCTTTAAAACACCTATCTTGTGAGATATTGCAAATGCTAAGAATTGCCAAAGAAGCGCTGACGTTCGACGACGTACTGCTCGTTCCAGCACACTCCACCGTTCTCCCAAATACAGCTGATCTGCACACTCGGCTGACGAAAAACATCAACCTGAATATTCCTATGGTATCGGCGTCTATGGACACGGTTACTGAAGCTCGCCTGGCGATTGCCCTGGCTCAGGAAGGTGGCATTGGCTTCATTCACAAGAATATGTCAATTGAACAACAAGCGAATGAAGTTCGTAAAGTGAAAAAGTTCGAAGCTGGCATCGTCACCGATCCTGTTACGGTTCGTCCTGAAGCCACCATCGCCGATGTGATGGCATTAACTGAAAAGCACGGTTTCGCCGGTTTCCCTGTCGTGTCTGAAAATAACGAACTGGTTGGTATCATTACCGGCCGTGACGTACGTTTCGTTACCGACCTGTCTAAGAAAGTTGAAGTGGTGATGACGCCGAAACAGCGCCTGGCCGCCGTCAAAGTTGGTGCTTCTCGTGAAGAAGTGCAGGAAAAAATGCACAGCGCCCGGGTCGAAAAAGTGCTGGTGGTTAATGACGACTTCCAGTTGACCGGTATGATCACTGCCAAAGACTTCCACAAAGCTGAACGTAAACCTAACTCTTGTAAAGATGAGCAGGGTCGTCTGCGTGTTGGTGCTGCCGTTGGTGCTGCGCCAGGTAATGAAGAGCGCGTCGCTGCGCTGGTTGCTGCAGGTGTTGATGTACTGCTGATCGACTCTTCACACGGTCACTCTGAAGGTGTCTTGCAGCGTATTCGCGAAACTCGTGAAGCGTACCCGGATTTGGAAATCATCGGTGGTAACGTAGCGACAGCTGCCGGTGCAAAAGCCCTGATCGAAGCCGGCGTGAGCGCGGTAAAAGTGGGTATCGGCCCTGGCTCTATCTGTACTACACGTATCGTTACCGGTGTAGGCGTTCCACAAGTGACCGCCATTGCCGATGCGGCTGAAGTGGCCAACCAATACGATATTCCGGTTATCGCCGATGGTGGTATCCGCTTCTCTGGCGATATCTGTAAAGCAATCGTTGCTGGCGCATCTTGTGTCATGGTCGGTTCTATGTTCGCCGGTACCGAAGAAGCTCCGGGTGAAGTGATTCTTTACCAGGGCCGCTCTTACAAAGCCTACCGTGGTATGGGCTCGCTGGGCGCGATGTCTCAAGGTTCCTCTGACCGTTACTTCCAGACAGATAACGCGGCAGACAAACTGGTACCGGAAGGTATCGAAGGTCGTATCGCTTACAAAGGCCGCCTGAAAGAGATCGTTCACCAGCAGATGGGTGGTCTTCGCTCAAGCATGGGCCTGACCGGTTCGGCGACTATCGAAGATATGCGCACCAAAGCTGAATTTGTTCGTATTTCAGGTGCGGGGATGAAAGAGTCTCACGTGCACGATGTACAGATCACAAAAGAAGCGCCAAACTACCGTCTGGGTTAATCCCCAGCGCCAAAGTTAGCTTTTCCTGAACGGATATATAAGAGGCGGGCTGGACTCGCCTCAGATTGTAAATTTAGCTTATAAGATTGCTCAGATATGACCACAAATATTCATGACCAACGTATTTTGATCCTCGATTTCGGTTCTCAGTATACTCAGCTGGTAGCGCGCCGGGTACGTGAAATCGGTGTTTACTGTGAACTTTGGAGCTGGGATGTTGAAGAAGCGGATATCCGTGAATTCAACCCGGACGGCATCATTCTTTCTGGTGGCCCGGAAAGTGTTACTGAACAGAACTCACCGCGTGCACCGCAATATGTTTTCGATTCAGGTTTGCCGCTACTCGGTATCTGTTACGGCATGCAGACCATGGCAGAACAGCTGGGTGGCCGTGTTGCCGGCTCGAATGAGCGCGAATTTGGCTACGCACAAGTTAAAGTTGTAGGTGAGTCAAAACTGTTTGAAGGCCTGCAGGATGCCATGGCAGAAGATGGCAGTGCACTGCTGGATGTCTGGATGAGCCACGGTGATAAAGTGGTTGAAATTCCAGCGGGCTTTGTTCAAATCGGCGAAACTGACACCTGTCCGTATGCGGCGATGGCCAACGAAGAGAAAAAATACTACGGCCTGCAATTCCACCCGGAAGTCACCCACTCGAAGCAGGGCATGAAAATGCTGGAAAACTTCGTCCTGGGCGCTTGTGGCTGTGAACGTCTGTGGACGTCGGAATCTATCATCGAAGACGCTATCGAACGCATCAAAGAGCAGGTCGGCGATGATGAAGTGATCCTCGGCCTGTCCGGTGGTGTCGACTCTTCCGTTGTCGCCATGCTGGTTCACCGCGCTATCGGTGACAAGCTGACCTGTGTGTTTGTGGACAATGGCCTGCTGCGCCTGAACGAAGGCCAGCAAGTGATGGAAATGTTTGGCGACAAATTCGGCCTGAACATTATCAAAGTGGATGCCGAAGACCGCTTCCTGAACGCGCTGAAAGGTCAGTCTGACCCTGAAGTGAAGCGCAAAACTATCGGCCACGTGTTTATCGATGTGTTTGACGAAGAGTCTAAAAAACTGGCTAACGCGAAATGGCTGGCACAGGGCACTATCTACCCGGATGTAATCGAATCGGCGGCATCCAAAACCGGTAAAGCTCACGTGATCAAATCACACCATAACGTTGGCGGTCTGCCAGAAGAAATGGAGATGGGCCTGGTAGAACCATTGCGTGAACTGTTTAAAGACGAAGTCCGTAAGATTGGCCTGGAGCTGGGTTTACCTTACGAAATGCTCTACCGTCACCCGTTCCCTGGACCAGGTCTGGGCGTGCGCGTGCTGGGTGAAATCAAGAAAGAGTACTGTGACCTGCTGCGCCGCGCGGATGCCATCTTTATTGAAGAGCTGCGTGCTGCTGACCTGTATGACAAGGTATCTCAGGCATTCACCGTATTCCTGCCTGTTCGCTCTGTCGGCGTCATGGGCGATGGCCGTAAATACGACTGGGTTGTGTCGCTGCGTGCAGTAGAAACCATCGACTTTATGACCGCGCACTGGGCTCACCTGCCGTACGATTTCCTGGGTAAGGTCTCAAACCGCATTATCAACGAAGTTGACGGTATTTCCCGTGTAGTTTACGACATTTCAGGTAAGCCACCGGCGACCATCGAGTGGGAATAATTAGCCAACGCTAACTGGTAATATTGAACAGCCCCGACCTGAGTGTCGGGGCTTTTTTTTACTCGAAGCCGTGTTCAGCAAAACGGAGCAAAGCGGAAGCCACCCTTCATTTATAGTGTCTGCTTGCTCAATAGGGCTATTGAACGATTTGTAATCACTCGCAATTATCCAAATCCCGATCCGCTTCGGCTGCCTTTTAGCCGGCAAACTGACTAGTCTGATGGCGATGTTTAGTTAGATCTGAAAAAGGATACCGTGATGATCAAACCACACTTTCTTTTGGCTGCGCTTGGGCTGGGCCTGACCGCCACTGTTCATGCTGGCATGACCATAGTGCCAGACCCGGATAATCCTAATGGTTATCTGGTTTCCCGGGCCGAGTTGCAGGTGATGGAGCAGCAGAAAACCGCTGACCCTATGTATCAGACCTGGGCTCAGGCTCTGGCGACCCGCAGTAATTCAGTGGTGGAAGCCATTGAACCTGGCCTGGCGACAAACCCGGACAATGTCAGGCGGGTTGAGCGGATCTTTCCCCAGGCCGAGTGGGACTTCCTGACTCAAATGGCGGCACCCGAGTATAGCTATACTCGGTTTTTACGGGCGATTGGCAAATTCCCCGCCTTTTGTGGCGATTACACCGACGGTCGGGATGCTGATGCGATTTGTAAAAAGTCGATTGTGACCGCTTTTGCCCATTTTTCCCAGGAAACCGGCGGACACATCAGTAAGGATAATGTCTCCGATAACCCGCTGGCACTGGAAGAGTGGCAGCAAGCGCTGGTGCACGTGCGTGAAATGGGCTGGAGTGAAGGGCAGGTCGGTTACACCACTGGCTGCGGCCAGAATGACTGGCAGAACCGCCGCTGGCCTTGTGCCGCCGGACAGGGCTATTTTGGCCGTGGCGCAAAACAACTCTCTTACCACTTCAACTACGGCGCCTTCTCGGAGGCGATGTTTGACGGTGATGCCAGCGTGCTGCTCGACAATCCGGGACGGGTGGCCGACTCCTGGCTGAACCTGGCCTCGGCAATCTGGTTTTTCCTCACCCCGCAAGCCCCTAAGCCCGCCATGTTGCACGTGATCGACCGTACCTGGGTACCGTCACTGCGGGAAACAGATGCGGGAATTGGCTATGGATTCGGTACCACCATCAATGTCATTAACGGTGGCATCGAATGTGGTGAACAGAACAAGGATAAAGGTCAGCCGGTCAACCGTATTCGTTACTGGCAAGGTTTGTCAGACCACTACCAGATTCCCAAGCCGGCGGATGAGGTGGATACCTGCTGGCAACAAACGCCCTATGGTAGTCTCAACCTCAACGGGGCGACCGATGTGCTGTACACCAACTGGGATGGCAACTGGAAATACTATGCCGACCGGCCAGGTGGCTATTCGTTTGAATGCGAGCTGGTTGGTTTTCAGACCGCGTACTCTGCCTTGGTGGCAGGCGATTACGAAAAGTGTGTCAGCAATTTTTATGGCTCACACGCCAGTTGGCCTGAGGTGAAGGTGGTCGAAACCTTGCCGTCGACAGAACCGACCGATCCGCCGGTTGGCGGTGTCTCAGCATGGGACAGTAACCAGGTTTATGTAGCGGGGGAGCAGGTAAGTTATCAGAACGCCGTTTATGAAGCCAAATGGTGGACTCAGGGCGATCAGCCAGATCTGGGGGGCCCTTGGTTGCTGGCTGATGAGCCAGACTCTCAACCGGCTCCGGAACCTGAACCAACAGAGCCGGAGCCGACCCCTGAGCCGGATGCTGGCAGCAATGAGTGGATAGAATGGCAACCCGGAATCAGCCAGGTGGCCAATGGTGACAAGGTGACCTACAACGGCAAATGTTTCATTGCCCAAAACAGTCCGGGCGTGTGGGAAACACCATTACAGTCTAACTGGTTCTGGGACGAAATCGCTTGTCAGTAAGCCTGACTCTAAGCCTTAACGCTGTTTGTTAAGGCTTTTTTATGCTTTCGGGTCGAGCGGTCTGTTTTGGTAATCTAAGATTGCAAATTCGTGTTTTTGTGATTAAGGAAAGTGTGATTAAAATCCGCGCGTAAATTTTACTATTTTTGTTTAAAGGTGCGCACTGATGTCTACAAAACTGGCCAACCCGGCTCCATTAGGTCTGATGGGGTTTGGGATGACGACTGTCCTGCTGAATATTCACAATGCAGGTTTCTTCCCGATGGACTCTATGATCCTGGCGATGGGCATTTTCTACGGTGGTCTGAGTCAGGTAATTGTCGGCATGATGTGCTTCAAACGTGGCGACACCTTTGGCACGACCGCATTTACCTCATATGGTCTGTTCTGGCTAACGCTGGTAGGACTGATTGTCATGCCTAAAATGGGCCTGCCAGCCAGCCCGGCACCATTCATGGGCTGGTATTTGACCATGTGGGGCATTTTCACCGCATTTATGTTTGTCGGTTCGTTGTGTTATCCGGTGGCCAAACAGGTGGTATTCGGTTCACTGACCGTTTTGTTTGCGCTGCTGGCGCTGCGCGATTTCACCGGTAGCGAACTGATCGGTACCATTGCAGGCTTCGAAGGCATTTTCTGTGGTGCCAGCGCAATCTACTTTGCCATGGCTCAGGTGCTGAATAATGAGTATGGCCGTACTGTGCTGCCGATCGGTGAGAAAAAACCGCGCCTGGTCATTGCTGAGCAGCAAGCTGCCGCATAATCGCGACGTTAAATGTTGCACCAAATAAAAAGGGTTAGCCATTGGCTAACCCTTTTTTGGTTATTTGTTTTATCTAAACTTAGGCTGATGGTTGCTCGACCGCGGTCAAGTCATCAGTCTCTGCGGCTGGAGCTTTGCCGGTTTTACGTTTGTACTTCTCTTCCCAGTAGTCCGCACCGGTAATACCAAGCTGGACAGGGTTGAAAGTATAGTCGGTCACGCCACGTTTTTGCTGTTCTTCGTAGTCGTGCAGTGCTTTCAGGGCTGGTTTTGCCATGAAGAAGATGATCACGATACCGACGATATTCAGCCAGGCCATCAGGCCAACACCCACGTCACCCATCGCCCAGGCCAGGTTGGCCGTTTTCACGGTGCCGTAGAACACCACAGTGATCAGAACCAGTTTCAGGGCGAACATCAGGCCATTGACCTTAAAGGTGCGGCGGATGTATGCGATGTTGGTTTCCGCGATGTAGTAGTAAGCCAGGATTGTCGTGAATGCAAAGAAGAACAGTGCAATGGCAATAAATGGCTTACCGATGCCAGGCATTGCGCTTTCAATTGCCATCTGGGTAAATACCGGACCGTTGGCCGCGATATCAGCAGCGACATTCTGTATTAGGAAGCCTTCAGCACCATGAACGTTGTACGCGCCGGTGATCAGGATCATAAATGCAGTTGCAGAACAAACCAGCAGGGTATCAATGTAGATAGAGAAAGACTGTACCAGACCTTGCTGAGCAGGGTGGTCAACGTTCGCTGCAGCGGCAGCGTGAGGACCAGTACCCTGACCGGCTTCGTTGGAGTAAACACCACGTTTTACACCCCAGCCGATTGCTGCGCCCATACCTGCCATTGGCGTAAATGCGTCGCCGATGATCATGCCAAATATACGTGGCACTTCACCAATGTTAAGCAGGATGATCACGAATGCTGTAACGATGTAAGCCAGCGCCATAAATGGCACGACGATCTGAGTGAAGCTGGCGATACGTTTCACGCCACCAAAGATGATGAAGGCCAGGATGACAGAGATGACAGTGCCGGTGAAAATTTTAGCAAAACTGAAAGTACCGATAGCTGTGTCGATCATTGCACCTGAACCAAAGGCTGCTTCAACTGCGTTACCAATGCTGTTTGACTGAACGCCAGGTAGCAGGACACCACAAGCAAAGATGGTCGCGATAGCGAAGATCCAGGCGTACCATTTTTGACCCATGGCTTTTTCAATGTAGTAAGCCGGACCACCACGGAATTCGCCGTTGTCTTCTTCTTTATAGATTTGGGCCAGAGTCGATTCTGCGTATGCTGTTGCTGCGCCGAAGAACGCAACTACCCACATCCAGAACACGGCACCTGGGCCACCGAAGCCGATAGCGGCTGCAACACCGGCGATGTTACCTGTACCGACACGACCAGACAGCGACACTGCCAGCGCCTGGAACGAAGAGATACCTTTGGTTGAGCTTTTACCTGAAAGCAGCAGACGCCACATTTCAAAGAAGTGACGCACTTGAACGAAGCGGGTCATGATGGAGTAGAACAAGCCAGCGCCTAAGCAAAGATAAATCAGTGCCGGGCTCCAGATTATTCCGTTCAGAAAATCAACTAATGACTGCATGTCTATTTTCCCTGTTGGTTAACGTATAAGGTTAATTTGTGTCCGAGATATTAATCTTTTTGTAACTTAATTGTTAATTTATTTGTCTGGAAATCTCCTATAGCGTGATGGTGTACACAAAATGCTAAATTTTGCTCAATTATTGGTCATCTGTTTATTAGTGATTGCTAAAGATTGGTGGAAAAAATAGCGAATTTGTTATCTGACAGAATAATCCATTGAAAATCATATTTAAACATATGTGTACGTTATGCTGTATATTTACTTGAAGTTGGCGTATTTCACTAATTTAAAATGCATTAGCTTGCATAGCGGTGCAGGCTTAACTCCGGCTGTGCCAATACTTCTGATTCACCATGACTGATCACATCCGCCAGGATTTGAGCGGAACCGCAAGCCATGGTCCATCCCAGAGTGCCATGTCCGGTATTGGTAAACAGGTTGTTGTATGGGGTTTGGCCGATAATCGGCGTGCCATCCGGGGTCATTGGGCGCAGGCCACTCCAGTAGTCTGCCTGGCTTAAATCGGTACCTTGCGGGAACAGGTCGCCAATCACATGCTGCAAGGTGGCTAACCGTTTTTGTGGTAACTCCGTATTGAAACCATTCAGTTCAGCAGTGCCGGCAACTCGGATACGGTCATCAAAACGGGTGATCGCCACTTTATAGGTTTCATCCATAATGGTGGATTGCGGTGCCAGGTGATCCGCGATAACCGGCAGAGTCAGCGAGTAACCCTTTACCGGGTACACAGGAAGATCAATGCCAAGTGGCCGTAACAGGCGCGGCGAAAAGCTACCGGCCGCGACAACGTATGCGTCAGCTTGCAACAAATCGTTTTGGGTACGCAGGCCGGTGATGGAATCGCCCTGTGTCTCTACTTTGACGACCTCAGTTTCAAACAGGAATTCAACCCCGGCAGCTTGGGCATATTCGGTTAACTGCTGACAAAACTGGTAGCAGTCGCCGGTTTCATCATCAGGCAGGTACAAGCCGCCGACCAATTTATGCTGCACTGGTGCCAGTCCGGGCTCCTGGGCGATGCATTCGGCGGCGTCCATCAGTTGATAGCGGGTGCCGCTCTGCTCCAGTAGTGCCATATCCTTTTCAATCGCTTTGAGTTGCTTGTGGTTGCGAAAAACCTGCAAGGTCCCCATCTGGCGTCCCTGATAATCAATAGCCAGCTGCTGGCGAAGTTCAGCCAGACAACTACGACTGTGCAGCGCCACTTTCAGCATCCGGGACTTGTTGCGCTGATAATGTCCGGTTTGGCAGTTGACCAGCATCTGGCTGGCCCAGCGGATCATACTCGGGCTGAGTTTAGGGGAAACCTTTAGCGGCGCGTGTTGTTCGAACAGCCAGCGGATCGCTTTAGTGGGAATGCCCGGGGCCGCCCAGGGGGATGAGTAGCCATAAGAGATTTGGCCGGCATTGGCAAAACTGGTTTCTTCAGCGCTACGAGGCTGACGATCGACTACAGTAACCCGGTGGCCAGCTTGGGTTAAATACCAGGCGGAGGTAAGCCCTACTACGCCGCTGCCTAATATGATGATGTGCACGTTTCTTCTCCTGAACACAAGTTTTGCATAGTTTGTGGGCTTTACATCTTGTTAACAATCGATAAAAATTGATGACAGTGTTTAGAAAAACTAAAAGTTAACCCGTTATGAAACGCCACTATCTGAATGGTTTAAATCTAATCTGTATTGTTGCCGAAGCTGGCAGCCTAACGCGCGCGGCAGCTAAAGTGCACCTCACTACCGGAGCAATCAGTCAGCAACTGCTGTCAGTAGAACAGTTATTAGGTTTTAGTGTTTTTCAACGTCATTCGCGCGGCGTCGAGCTGACCGAGCTGGGGCAGCAACTGGTGGAAGCCGTTAAGCCGCATCTTGAAGCTATCGACGACAACGTGAAACGCATCCAGGGCGGCGACCAGGTGAAGCTGATTCGACTCAAGCTGACTCCCTCATTTGCATTCAAATGGCTGGTGCCCCGGTTGGAAGATTTCCAGCGTCGTTTCCCCGATATTCAGATTCAAACCTATGCCGAAGGGGCGTTAGTGGACAGTGATCGGCGGGACTTTGATGTCGCGGTCGACTATGGCAGCTTCCCTTATAACCGTCCCAATGCCGAACTGTTGATGGCGGAATCTCTTTTACCGGTGATGAGCCCGGGCTATCTGGCACAACATCCGGAGCTGGTGGAACACCACCAAGGAGATAGCTGGCAGCAGGTGGTGCTACTGCACGATGCCATGCCATGGCACGGAGCGGCGCGAGACTATGAGTGGCAGTACTGGGCCAGTCAGTACCACTTGAACTTCAATACCAACCGGGGCCACTTTTTTAACCGTACCGATATGGCCATGTCGGCCGCTGAAGCGGGTATCGGTATTGCGTTAGCCCGAATGGCATTGCTCGGAGATGAACTGGACAGACAGCGTCTGGTCTCGCCGTTTGCGCCGCTGGATGCGGGCGCTGGCTACTTTATCCTCACTCAGAGCGAAAACGATGCTACGCGCTGCTTTAAGCAGTGGCTGCATGATCAGGCCGGTCAAAGGTCTTAAACCTGAGTCAGCCAGTGCATTGCTCGCCACCTACACTTAACACAACTGGGGGCGAGAGATATGAAATCACGGCAAAATCAATGTGGTTATCGTAACCCTGATGGTTGGTGTTGCGATCAATCAGCCGGTGAGTCAGGGTTATGTTACTGGCACGATCCGGCCATCGATAAAAGTGGCGACAATGTAAAAGCGGGGATTGAACAGTGGGCGGCACAAGGTAAACCTCTGGACGGGTTTCAGCTGGCCAGAACCGACTTGGTTGATATCAACCTGGTCAATCTCGGCAAACATCAGGGTTATCATTGCCGCAATGCCGACTTTTATCGTGCCGATTTGACCGATGCACACTGCTTCGGCCTGGATCTGCGCGGCAGTTCCTTGATGAAAGCCAAACTGATATCCGCCAATTTGCATTGTGCCCGTTTAGGCCAGTGCAATCTTTTGGGAGCCAATTTAAAGCGCACTAAGCTGGAGAATGTCGACTGGGGGCGGTATCTAAAACAGGAATATGACGCCCGTGAGGCCAAAAAATCTGGCGATAACCAGCGCGCGGTAACCTTGTGCCAGGAGATGGAGGAGGTGTGCCGTAATATTCGTAAGCAGTGTGAAGCTCAGGGGCTATTTGAAACTGCCGGTAGTTTCTTTATCAAAGAAATGCGTTTTCGACGCTATCAGATGCCGCGATATAGCCTGCGTCGTGTTATTTCCAAAATTGTCGACATGTTTTGCGGTTACGGCGAGTCACCACTTAGGGTGGTACTGTTTTCTCTGCTGCTGATCTTGGCCTGTGCGATTGGCTATTTCTTTCTTGATACCAACTCTTCCCACCCGTTTTACGCCGATGTGACCGGCTGGCGTTTTTACTTGATGGAGTTTTTAAATGCGCTCTATTTCAGCGTGGTGACGTTTACCACCCTGGGCTATGGCGACATTTCTCCGGTAGGCTTTGCCCGGGCCATTGCCGCGGCGGAGGCGTTTCTTGGCAGTTTTACCATGGCACTGTTTGTGGTGGTATTTGTGAAAAAGATGACTCGCTAGGCTTTGTGCTATATAGACAAGTGCAGGCAAAACCGGTGAGTCCAGGCCGGTTTTGCCCGCGAGTTTAGTTACGCGATTTTAAAAGCGGTAGCTGGCCAGGACCGAAGCCATCCACTGATTGCGCCCTTCCACGACCGGCGAATTAGCAATTTGCTTGCTCAGGCGAGTGAAAGTGGTTTTTTGGGAAACGCTCCAGTTTTCTGAAAGTGGTACCACAAGTTTGTAGCCCAGTTCGTAGTTAAAGCCAGCTTTAGCCTCATATAGCGGGCGAGTTTTAGTAGCTTCTTTCTTGTTAATACCAAAATAGTGGTTGTTGAACTTAGCGCTGTTGTAGCGAATACCGGCAAACGGGACAAAATCCACTTTACCAATATTGATGATTTGGTAATAACGCATGCCGGCTACGTAGCTTTTGTACTGGCCGCTGACATCGTGCTGGATATAGCTCGACAGAGTACCTTGCGGTGCCACCTGTAAGTCCATATTCAGTCCCAGGTCGAGTGAAGGATAACGTTTGTCGGTACCTTTGAGAGAGTCTGCCAAGTCTTTGTCACGGTAAATACCACTGCTACCCACGTAAGCACTCAGGTTAACCGCATCGCCGGTTTCACCGAAAAAGCGGTAGTTCACGCCACCTCTTAGGTCGAAGTTAAAATCTTCGCCGTGGTAGCCGGCATTCAGTACCGGTCCGAATCGGTTCTTCGAACCAAAACCGAATTTATAGGTGCTTTTTTCTTGTTTGTATAAATCGCTGGCATAGCTGGCACCGAACTCGGCTATCCAACCACCTTCATTATTGTAGATTTGGCCGTTGCGAATATAAGTGTCTCCCGCGACGGCGCCGTTAGCCACGCCCAGAGTGATTAAAACTAAAGGAAGATATTTCATTGTGTTCTCCATTTTGTATGTCCGCTTTTGTTATTGAACACTGTACAAAACGGTTGTGTAACTTAATATCATCACAATGTAAGGCTGTGTACGCCGCTGGCTAGTCTGTTTTTAATAATTTACGGTTGCTGTACTTTATCTTATTGATAAGAATGAGATTAAAGCTGTCTATTGATGAAAATATCCATGTAAGTCGTAATTTCTAATGAAAGGGATAATTATTATAAATAATGGTTATTTTGTTATTGAATTGACATCTGAATCTGATTTAATAGCAAACTCTGTTTTTTACCACACAAGATCACAAAAATATGAAAAGGCTTGTTTTCACGGCAGTTGCAGTTGCCAGTCTGGCGGGGTGTTCAACTCCCGGATGGGACTTACCGTTGTCCACCACGGCTAGCCCGGAGATCACTGTACTGGATACACGTCGCCACCCGCAAATCATGGTAGAACAAATTGATCCGGTAGCAATCTTGGCCAGTTACCAGACACGCGTGTCGATAAGTGAATATATGGCGTCAGAGCTGGCCGAACTGATCAGGCCGCAAAGTGAAGTGGATATAAAAATACAGACCGTTGCATTTAAAGTGAGTGGCTTGGCTGACCGTTCTCCTTCAACAGGCAGTTGTAAGCTGGTCTCCATACTGCCAAATACTACTGCCACACACGTCAGTACTGCTATTAACAATATTCCGCTGGGCTCGGCAACTAAGCAGAGCTTACCAGGTGAACTGATTCAACCTTGCCTGGATCGTCATATTGCCGAAATTGCCCATACGCTGACAGAGATTGAAGCCATTTAGTCTGGCTTGGTTAAAACCGTTTGGCTGGTCTCCGGTGAGAATCACTGTCTGATCATGGCAATGAAAAGAGGTAGCTTTGCTACCTCTTTTATCGTTTATGCGCCTGGCAGTTCTTTTGCCACCTGGCTCAGCGTCTCGACAATGACGTCAATATGCTCTTTTTCAATAATCAGCGGTGGCGATAGGGCAATGGTGTTGCCCATGCTTCGAACCATGACTCCTTTGTCATAGCAGCGCTTCAGAATATCAAAGCCGATGGGCTTGCCGTGGCTGGCTTCGGCGAACTGCACGGCACCAATCAAGCCGTAGTTTCGGATATCAATGATGGAGCTGATGCCTTTTAATGAGTGCAGACCTTGCTCAAAATAACGGCCAATATCACCACTGGCACGCTCCAGCAGACCTTCACGCTGGTAGATGTCCAGTGTCGCTAAACCAGCAGCACAGGCGACAGGGTGACCCGAATAGGTGTAACCGTGGAAGAACTCGACGCTGCCTTCCGGCGCACTGTTAACCACGGTATCGTAGATACTATTCTTGGCAAATACCGCACCTAGCGGCACCACGCCACTGCTGATGCCTTTGGCTGAAGTGATAAGATCTGGAATCACGTCAAACGCTTCAGCGGCGAAGGCAGAACCCAGCCGGCCCCAACCCGTGATCACTTCATCGAAGATTAAAACCACATCATGACGGTCACAAATTTCACGTAGTCGACGTAGGTATCCTTTAGGTGGCAGGATGACACCGCCTGCACCTGAAATGGGCTCAACGATCACCGCGGCAACCGACTCGGCACCGTGGAACTGGATCAGCTTTTCAAGTTGTTCGGCTTTTTCCACGCCGAACTCAGGCAATCCCTGGCTAAAAGCGTTACGGCTAATATCTAACGTGTGGTCTAAGTGGTCTGTTGCTAGCAGGGGGCCAAAGCCTTTCCGGTTGGGGGTTAAACCGCCAACCGAGATACCGCCGAAGTTAACCCCGTGGTAGCCAAGTTCGCGACCGATAAGCTTAAACTTACCGGTGTTGCCTTTTGCCTGTTGGTAAGCCAGGGCAATTTTCAGTGCACTTTCGACCGCCTCAGAACCTGAGTTAGTGAAAAAGACTTTATCCAGCCCGGGAGGGGTGAATTTCACTAAGCGTTCGGCAAATTCAAAACCGATATCGTGACCAAAGTTAAACGGTGAACTGTAATCGAGCTCCGCGACCTGCTTGGCCATTGCCTCGCCGATCTCTTTGCGGCCATGGCCAGCGTTAACACACCACAGACCTGCGGTAGCGTCTAACAGTCGGGTGTTTTGGTCTGAATAGCAATACATGCCTTCAGCACGGTTGATGATGCGTGGATTTTGTTTGAAATCGCGGTTAGCGGTAAAAGGCATCCAGAAGGCATCGTAGCTTACTTTTCTTTCCATGTTCGACAAACTCTGTGGTTGTTAATGTGACAGAGATGTTATCGATGGCAAGGGATGGATAAAATCATTTCGATTAAATATAAAGGTTTACCGCTATCAAACAATCGAGCTGTTGAATCACTCAATGGTATTTACCGAGTTTGCACTCAGCGTGGTGTGCAAAAAGTTTACAAAAGCTTTTGCTGCGGTAGAAAGATAGTGGCTCGATTTCCAGCCAATCCCTAGCCGCAGCGGAATCGGAGGATCAAAAGGCACCGCTTTCAGCTCAGCATCGTCTTTGACCAAGATTGGCAAGCAGGTACCAATTCCGATGTGTCGTTTGACCATCGACTTTAGCAGTTCAGGTAAGTTGGTTTCAAAGTGGATATTGGGCTCGATTTTGTGCGCCTGACAGTAACTGTTCACCGTTTCACGCAGGAAATAACCGTTTTTAAACAGCACCAGCGGTTGCTGGCAGAACTCAGCCAGCGAAATACTCTCACGTGCTGCAAAAGGGTGATTTTGTGGTACGCATGCCACGATTTGATCTTGGGACAGTACACTTTGGCGAATTTGGTCGTGCTGTCTGTCGCCACGAATCAGGGCTAAATCTAATTCTCCATTGACCAGCTTCTGTGCCAGGGTAGCCGTACCGGCTTCATGGATGTTGATTTGTATCCCTGGGTAAGCTTTTTTGAACTGCTCTAGCGCATCGGGCAGGTAGTAAGACGCCAGCATGGCGGAAACGCCAAAATTAATCACCCCGCTGGTGAGCCCCTTGAGTTCCTGGATCTCTTTTTCGGCCTGTTCGACATCTTCCAGGATCTTTCTGGCATGACGAAGCAGAACTTGTCCTTCGGCCGTCAGGCTCATTTGTCTTTCGGTTCGGTTAATCAGCTTCAACTCTAATTGCTGTTCTAACTTTTTGATGCTGGTGCTCAACGCCGATTGAGCAATACCAAGCTGATCCGCCGCTTTAGTGAAATTACCGGTTTGTGCCAATTGATTGAAATAGTGCAGCCGTTTTAAATCCACCTCGAACACCTATCATCTGTTTTGTGTATGGAAACTATAACTACCATATATTGTTAATATGATCTCGCTGTCGTTATAGTTTTGTCAACTCAAGCGTCGGGCCCTATCGCTTAGCTAAAAACAACAATATATGACGTGACAAGCAGTTTAGCTGCTTAGCCAAAAGGAAGTGAAACAATGAATATTGCTAAGGTTTTCAATAACAACGTAGAAGAACGTTGCGGTTTTACCATTTCCCTTCACCCAGCAAATGAACGCCTGCAAGTCGTGACGCTGGCAAAAGAGACGTTAGATACGTTTTCCGAGCTGATCGAAAATTACAACTTACAGTCAGTGGAGTACAAACCGTTTTTGCGTTTTGCTGTCGCAGACGCGCTGGATAAAGCCTGTGATTATCAGCTGGGTAAGTTTTTGGTTGCCACCATGGAAGACCGTGACACCGCTGCGTTCCTGCTTGAACCAAGTGAAGCAGCGCGCGCCAGCTTTGCCGACACGGATGAGCAACGCGACTTCTTCGTTATTTTATCTACCGCGGTTTCACACCTGATTGGTATCCCCAACTTTGATGCCATGTACGGTAAATACTACGCACGCTTCACCGTTAAAAATGAAGACAACAGCGACAGCTACTTACGCCAGGCCCATCGTCGCATGGAGCTGCACAATGACGGTACTTACGTTAATGAGCGGACCGACTTTGTGCTGATGATGAAGATGGATGAGAAGAATATGCAGATGGGGGATTCACTGCTACTGCATGTGGATGACTGGCAGGATCTGGATCGCTTCTATCATCACCCGATGGCGAAACAAAATATCGTATGGGGCGCGCCACCAAGCAAGAATATTGGTTATAGCATTGAGCACCCGGTGTTCTTCGAAGAAGACAAAAATGGCAAACCGCATATGCTGTTCATTGACCAGTTTGCTCAGCCACAAAACATGCAGCAGGGGCTATATCTGCATCAGATGAGTGAGTCACTGGAAAGCGACAGTAACTGTTTCAACGTGCGTGTTAATGTCGGTTCTATGCTGGTGGTGCAAAACCACTGTTGGCTACATGGCCGTGACAAGTTTGTCGCGGATGCTGGTCTTAAACGTGAGCTTCTGCGTCAGCGTGGTCACTTTACCCGCTAAATGACGACTCCGGATTGGTATCTATAGTCAAACGTCTTTGTCTGCCGCTTAACGTTTCAGGCAAAGGCGTTTCGCTATAACTATAAATAGAGTAAGTGAAGGAGTACGAGCGTGGAAAAAGTGTACGATTATATAGTGATTGGCGGAGGGATTGTCGGCGTTTCAACCGCTTGGCAACTGCAATTACGTCATCCGGATAAGTCGATTCTGCTGGTCGAAAAAGAAGACGGATATTCTTGTCATCAAACCGGCCACAATAGTGGCGTGATCCATGCCGGGGTATATTATGCACCTGGCAGTCTGAAAGCCGAGTTTTGCAAAGCTGGCGTTGAAGCAACAACCCGCTTCTGCGTACAACACAATATACCGGTAGAGAATTGCGGCAAGCTGCTGGTCGCCACCACGCCACTGGAGGTCACCCGCATGCAAGCGCTGTATGAGCGCTGCCTGACTAACGGCCTCGAGGTCGAGCTGATCGACCAGGCTGAGCTGAAAGCCCGTGAACCCAATATCGTTGGTCTGGGGGCTATCGCGGTCTCGACTACCAGCATTGTCAGCTACCGAAAAGTAACGGAAAAAATGGCTGAAGTGTTTGTCGAAGCGGGCGGCGAGGTGGCATTAGGCACCGAGGTAACCGGCTTAAGCGAGTCACGACAGAGCGTCGTCGTTACCGGACAACAGCCACATAAGTCGGTTGCGTTTGAAGGCAAATTCTTGGTGGTCTGTTCCGGGCTGATGGCAGACCGTATGACCAAAATGATGGGGATAGACACGGATTTTCAAATCGTCCCTTATCGCGGTGAATATTACCAGCTGCCGCCGAAATACAACGATATTGTCAATCATCTTATTTACCCCATTCCAGATCCGGATCTGCCGTTTTTGGGCGTGCACTTAACCCGAATGATTGACGGCTCGGTTACCGTGGGTCCCAATGCGGTACAAGGCTGGAAAAGGGAAGGGTATGGCAAGATCAATATCAGCCTTCGTGACGTATTCGACATGCTCCGCTTCCCTGGTTTTTGGAAAGTGTCCGCCAAGCATCTCAAAACCGGTCTGATTGAGACTAAAAACTCTTGGTGGAAACCGGGCTACCTGAAGCTGGTCAATAAATACTGCCCTAAGATTAAACTGGAAGATTTGCAGCCTTACCCGGCGGGAGTCCGCGCGCAGGCGGTGTTAAAAGATGGCACCCTGGTGCATGATTTTTTATTTGCTGAGAGCCCGCGTAGCCTGCATGTCTGTAACGCGCCTTCCCCTGCGGCGACGTCGGCAATACCTATCGGTGGCTATATCTGTGACAAAATCGAGCAGAAGCAGCAAGCAAAAAAGCCCAATGAGGCGATCCCTCAAGTCGCCTGATTGAGCCGATGCGAGGCTCCGCCCAGTAGATTCACCCTACTGGGCTTAATCTGTATTAGGCAAGGTACTTGCTGTTTTTGTTGTAGTAGTCGTGCATGGTCTTAATAAACAGCGAACGCACTTTGTTGATGGCATTGGTTTTCTTGGTAATGGCCATGATCTCTAAATGGAAATAGCGACGCGACGGCGCAATGGCGACCAAGTCGCCGCTTGCCACATACGGCTTGGCATAATGCTCCGGCAAATAGCCAATAAAACGCGAAGACAATAACAGCGCCATTCGTGATTCGTAGTTATAGGCGGTGGCTTTCAGGTTCATATTGGCAAGATGATGATTGATGCGTTCTTGAGTTTTCATTCCCGCGTATACCACCGGGAAACCATCGATAATCTCGTCGGTTAGCTCTTCTTCGGTTAATGATGCCAGTGGGTTATCTCTGCTTGCATACAGATAGCAGATGTCGGTGTAGATATGTTCATACTCCAGCCCTTCTAATGCGCGATGGAAGGGGATAAAGCCAATATCGGCCTCTTCCTGCATCACCATGCGTTCAATTTCCGTCATTCGTGCCACTTCTGCCGTTAGATAGACTTCCTGCGCTAATTTAGAGAACTTGCGGATGACCGCCGGTATGTCGGCACGTTTATCCAAACTTATCGTGTCACTGAACAGAACAGTCAAATTGCCAGAGAGTTGAATGTCCAGGTGGTTGATCGTATTGCGAAAATCTTCTAACTCCCCCAAAAGCTTCACCGTCGCTTCGTACACAACCATGCCTTCTTCGGTGAGAGAAAACCCCGCCCGGCCGCGGCGACACAAAACCAGGTTGAGGCGGGATTCCAGATTTGAGATGTGAATACTAATGGTTGAGCGGCTGATGTTGAGCTCGGTTTCGGCCGCGGAAAAGCCACCGCAATCTGCGACAACTTTAAAGATCTTCAACTGTTTTATTTCATAGTCGCCAATTTGGCCGACGGGGGAAGGGGGCTTGTTCATTGTTTTAGGCTCATAAAACTTTAAGTTTAAAGAGGAATATTTATTCACTCTGGCGGGTTGTTATTATTTTGTTATGCGTTTCAGTGATTATGAGTGATTTTCTGTCATGAATCTTTGAAGCCGATAATATTTCTAACTGTAGGGATCAGAGTGATGAGAGATTTGGATTTAGTGTTTTCTCAAGGCTATATCAATGGAGAGTGGGTCGATGCCACCAATGGCGCAACGGCTGAAGTCGTTAATCCTGCTAGCGGCGAAGTGTTAACCACAGTACCGGATATGGGAACACAAGAAGCCGTCGAGGCGGTCGTCGCGGCCCATGAAGCGTTTAAAACGTGGAGCAAAACAACGGCTAAACATCGCTCTGGGCTACTTAGAAAATGGTTTGATTTAATTGTTGAGAATGCGGAATCCCTGGCAAGGCTCTTGACCAGTGAGCAAGGTAAACCTTACAAAGAAGCCTACGGTGAAGTCATCTATGGTGCGTCCTTTATTGAGTGGTTTGCCGAGGAAGCGAAGCGCAATTACGGCGATGTCATTCCTGCTGCCAACCCAAACAATCGCTACATGACGGTCAAGCAGCCTGTCGGTGTGGTGTCGGCGATCACCCCGTGGAATTTTCCCGTCGCTATGATCACTCGCAAAGTCGGCCCCGCCCTTGCTGCGGGGTGTACGGTGATCGTTAAACCGGGTGAAGATACCCCGTTATGTGCGCTGGCCATGGCGAAACTCGCGGAGCAAGCCGGTATTCCTAAAGGCGTGGTCAATGTGGTGACGACCGCGAGGCCTGCTGAGGTCGGGGGCGTCCTTAGCCAACACCCGTTGGTGCGCAAAGTATCCTTCACCGGCTCAACGCCAGTCGGAAAACTACTGTTGCGCCAAGCGGCGGATACGGTCAAGAAAGTGTCTATGGAGCTTGGTGGTAATGCACCATTTATTGTCTTTGATGACGCCGATATCGATAAAGCGGTGCAAGGCGCGCTGATATCAAAGTATCGTAATGCAGGGCAGACATGTGTCTGTACCAACCGCCTTTATGTGCATGAGGCTGTCTACGATCAGTTTGTCGCCAAATACAGCCAGGCGGTGTCACAACTTAAAATCGGTCATGGTTTAGACGAGGGGACTGAAATCGGCCCGCTGATCAATCAAAAGGCGATTGATAAAATCTCAGCTCTGGTGAGCACGGCGATTGAGCAAGGCGCCACTCTGGTACTTGGGGGCCGCGTATCTGACTTTGGACCGCAGTTTTACCAACCCACCATCCTGACCGATGTGACCGAGCAAATGGATATCGCCCATCAGGAACTGTTTGGTCCGGTTTCAACCATATTCCGCTTTAGTGATGAGCAGGATGTGATTCGCCGCGCCAACGATACGCCGTTTGGTCTTGCCGCCTATTTCTATACCCGGGACAACAGTCGGGTGTGGCGAGTGAGTGAACAACTTGAGTACGGCATCGTCGGCATCAATGAAGGCATTATATCCACGGAAGTGGCGCCATTTGGCGGCGTGAAAGAGTCCGGTTGTGGCCGCGAAGGGTCCAAATATGGCATCGATGACTACCTCGACATCAAGTATCTATGTATGGGGGTCGACAGCCTCTAATGGTTCGCTTTTTCTGGTATGGCTTTCCCTAACCCAGTCAATTGAATTTCTCTGGGGTTCATGTCTTGGCAGCACAGTAGTGCTGCTTTTTTTTGTTTTTTCTTTCTGCGGAAACCTAATCCGGCATTTGTGTCCTGGTACCGTCAGGCATGGCGAAAGCAAAAGGTTTGAGAGTGTTAAAACTTTACTTGGATAAATGTGAATTTAATAAATGTAAATAAATTGTAATCATCTCTAACAAGGTGACAGTGAGGAGATCGTCACTTTCGACTGTAATTGGACGTTAATGCTCCAATAAACAGAATGACAACAAGGAGATAATTCATGTTTAAAACTCTAAGCAAAGTACGCAATCTAACTGTGACTAAACGAGTTGCCGGATATGCACTAGCCCTTTCTAGTACTCTTTTTAGCGCATCTCAGGCATTTGCCGCAGAGCATAATTGGCGTTTCGTGAATCTGTATTCACGTGGTACCGCTTACGGTGAAGTTTACAAGAGCTTTGCAGAGAACATCGAAACCATGTCCAACGGAAGAATTTCAGTTCAGGTCATGTATGCCGGTGAAGGTGTCGGCCAAACCGGTGTGCTTGGTTCGGTAAAGTCTGGCCTGATGACCATGGGGGCGCCATTCCAGCCCATGCATGCGGGTGAGTTCCCGGCCGGGGTAGTAGAAGTCGGCCTGCCTGGCATGACGGATGATGTGGGTGAACTGACCACGCTGTTCCATGAGAAAGGCTGGGGAGAAGTACTGGCAGAGGCCTACGACAAGCAAAACCTTGTTTGGCTGGAACCCTACATCCAGCTGCCGGTGTACGTGCTGACCAAAGAGCCAATTAACTCGATTGAAGATTTCAAAGGCCTGAAAATTCGAGCTCCAGGTGCTTACGGCAAGTTCCTGCGTAATCTGGGAGCATCGCCGGCGTCACTTTCCTGGAGCGAAATTTACACCAGTCTGGCAACCGGTGTTATCGACGGCTCTATCGGCAGTAATATTATCGACCACCGCGATGGTAACCACGTAGAGGTCGCAAAATACATGTATCGGTTACCGATAGCTGGTGCCCAATCCCTGCCTATCGTGGTCAACAAGAGTGCCTGGAACAAGCTGCCAAAAGATCTGCAAGCCATCGTTCGTGCGGCCAGTGTGGTGCATGCCCGTGAGCAGATGACCAAATCGCGTTTGTGGGAATCTCAAGCTATTGCCGATATGGAAGCCAAAGGCATGAAGTGGAGTCCGGAGCCTAGTGCAGCAGATATCGCAAAATGGCATGAAGCGGCCAACTCGCTTTGGGGCGAATATGCGAAATCCGACCAATACAGTCAGAAACTGATCAAAATTGTACAAAATAAATAATTGAAAAAATTGGTGATTTCTCAAGGTGCAAATCACAGGGTAAGTGTCGGATCACTTGGGAAATCACCGCTTGTTTGGGGGCACTTTGCCCCTTTCTCTCTTTGTACTTGGGATGATGTATATGTTGAGTAAGGTATTGTCATGCTATTGCCTGAGCGTAAACCGTCTGGTCTATTGGATCGGTCTTTCCGCTTCAGTGTTGATGCCCATTCTTGCCCTAACCGTTGCGTTTGAGGTCTTCTCTCGTTATGCACTGGGCTCGCCAACCATATGGGCCTATGACGTGTCACTGTTCTTGTTTGGCTACATAGCGGCCCTTGGCGGTGCGCTTGCCCAGCAAAACAAAGCACACATCAATGTCGATGTAATTTATCTGTCAGTGTCTATCCGCTTACGTGCGTTTTTTAATCTGCTCTCTTATTCACTGGCGATCTTTTTTCTTGCGGTGGTCCTGATGATGGCGTTTGGCAAGTTTGAAGAAGCGGTCGAGTTTAACTATCGACGTCAGTCTGAATGGGCCCCTTCAATGGCACATTTCTGGGTGATGCTGGTTGTCGCCTGTGGCTCTTTTATCCTCCAGTTTACCAGCGACATGCTTCAGGACCTGTATTACGTCGTTACGGGCAGGGCGCTGATTGAACAACAACCAGAAACACATGAACAACAAGAAGACTTGGTTGAACAGGCAGGTGATGTATGAGTATCGAAGTCCTGACGCTGCTGTTGATCGGCTGCATTTTATTTAGTTTTGCCCTTGGGGCGCCGGTTGGCTTAGCGCTTGGTGGCATTGCCATGGGTATGGGCTATATGACCTGGGGAGAAGGGATTTTCAACCTGATTCCAACCACTATCGAAAGCAATTTCTTCAGCTTTATTTTATTGGCGATTCCACTCTACATCTACATGGGGCAACTACTGACTCGATCGGGGATCGGTGATGCGATGTTTAACGCCAGTCAAATGGTGATTGGCCGTGTGCGTGGCTCGCTGGCAATCAGTGTAATAGGGGTGTGCTCCATGATTGGAGCCATGGTGGGGATCATCGGTGCCGGAATTATGACATCAGGCAGTATCGCGCTGAAACCTATGCTTGACCGTGGCTACGATAAGCGGCTGGCGCTGGGGGTTATTATGGCCGGCGGCGGACTGGGGATCCTGATTCCGCCGAGTATCCCGATGATCATGTACGCCGCAACCACCCAGAACTCAGTAGGGCGCATGTTCCTGGCCGCCATCATACCCGCTCTGATTTCCATTACTTTGTTAATCGCTTTCGTCGTTATCAGTTGTAAGCTGAACCCGAAAAAAGCGCCTTTAGGGACGGGTGCAGAAAGCTCGATGACAGGCAAAGAGAAGATCCGTACCGCGCGTGACGGCATGTTCTCCCTGCTGCTGATTGTAGCGGTGTTAGGCAGTATTATTACCGGGATTGCGACGCCGACCGAGTCTGGGGCGATTGGTGTCGTTGGGGCGATACTGCTAGCGGTCATATTCAAACGATTCCGTTTCGAGATGTTTAAGTCGTCAGGCTTTGAAACCGCCATGCTCGTCAGCGTATCGATGTGGATCATCCTCGGTGCGTCTGTTTTCAGTAACTTCCACATGTTGAGTGGTGTGCAGAATATGGTGGCAGAGGTCACCCAAGATCTCGGTCTGCCGCCGCTGGGTGTCATTATTCTGCTGCAGGTCATCATGCTGTTGCTCGGTTTTATTATCGACGAGCTGATCATTGTGTTGATGTGTGCGCCTTTGTTCACACCTATAGTAGTTTCATTAGGTTATGATCCTATCTGGTTTGGTATCTTGATGATTTTAAACATCGAAATTGCGGTGCAGACCCCACCTTATGGTTTTGCTCTGTTTTACCTTAAGGGTATCGCGCCACCCGGGGTCAATATGATGGATATCTACCGTTCAATATTGCCGTTTATCTTACTAAAACTGTGCGTACTTGTGCTGTGTATGCTCTTCCCGGAAATCGTAATGTGGCTGCCAAACAAAATCATGGGGGCAAACTAGATGAGTCTGAAACATATATTAATGCCAGTGGACTTGGCTCATACCAATGTGGTGAAAAAAGAGTTAGAAATGGCTCTTAAGCTCATCGACGAGAATGGGGTTATCGACATGCTGTATGTTGATGATGCCAGAATCCACCACAGCATGGTGCCGACTGTTGGCGGTTCGGCTTTTTCCGCCCAACATCAGTGTGCTTTTGACGCGGTTCAAACCATGTTAGAGCAGCTAGTGCCCAAAGCACACCGTGGCAAGAGCATTGTTCGCAATGGTGTAGTGTTTGATGAGGTGGTGGCACAAGCAAAGCAGACCAGAGTTGACGCGATTGTGATGGCATCGGCCAGGCCAAAATTTCGCTCCTACCTGCTCGGTTCTAATGCAGCAAAAGTGGTGCGCCACGCCCCTTGTTCTGTATTTGTCGTCAGATAGGCAGGTAGGTTTAGTACCCCAAATTAGTCCAAACAGCTGTGCAATAGAACGCACAGATACAAAAAGGGCAATAACTCAATGAGTTATTGCCCTTTCCAAACGTTTGGTGGAGCTGGCGGGAGTTGAACCCGCGTCCGAAAACCATTCATCTTTGGTACTACATGCTTAGTCGATCTTTAATTTCACTACCGCCTGCGAACCGACACGCGAACGAATAGCTAACCTGAATTAAATCTTACGCTTCATCCCTCAGGTGGGGGAATCCACGCCAGCTTGATTTGGTTTGACCTTCCTGATTTCCCCGTCTTACAAGCGGAAGCTAGGGAGGAAGGGCTCTGAGCAGGTTATTAAGCTGCTAGTGCGTAGTTTTCGTCGTTTGCGACTATTTTTTTGCGGTTTGTTAACGAGGCCTACCGCACCTCGGCATGCACCTTAGACTTCAAAATTCCCGTCGAATCCTAAATCAGCCCCAAGGTTATAACTGCATGGTACCAGAATTCATTAGTCTGTCTAGCACTTAGCGGTTAAGTGGTCATCTTTAACGCAGCGAACTCTTCATTACCCGAGCTTTCTGCCGCTGCCAGTCACGATCTTTAATATCCGTACGTTTATCGTGGAGCTTTTTACCTTTGGCGACACCTATTTTCAGTTTCACCCAGGAACGCGACCAATACAGCGACAGCGCTGCTAAAGTCATACCTTCACGATTTATACGTCCGGTCAGGTTATCCAGTTCACGACGACTCATCAGCAGTTTACGCACCCGTGTTGGATCCGCCACGACATGAGTCGAAGCTTGCTGTAGTGGGGTGATGGTCATACCGCTGATAAAGGCTTCGCCGTTACGCATAAACACGTAGCTTTCTGAAATATTGGCTTTGCCTTGACGCAATGCTTTTACTTCCCAGCCTTGTAGCTCCAAGCCAGCTTCAATTTCATCTTCGATAAAATATTCGTGACGAGCTTTTTTATTCAGCGCGATGGTATTGCTACCCGCTTTTTGTTTTGATTTTTTCTTTGCCATAATAGCCGCATTATACGGATGTCCTATTGGTTGGGAAATGCTTTTGTTTGCTCTCTCAACGAATAACAGTAAAATTGTCCACTTCTGGTCACAGGTGTTACTTGTATGGAGAAGCTATGAAGCAAGTCAGCCGCTCAGCCCTGGTCTCTTTTAGTGCTGAACAAATGTTCAAACTGGTCAATGATGTCGCCAGTTATCCCGATTTCTTGCCGGGGTGCTCAGGTTCACGCGTACTGGAGTCGTCAGATACGGCCATGTTGGCGTCGGTTGATGTTGCAAAAGCCGGGATCAGTAAAACATTTACCACATCCAACGAGTTGAAACACGGGGAGGCAATCCTGATGCACCTGGTGGATGGCCCGTTTAAGACCTTAAAAGGCGGCTGGTTTTTTACCCCTTTGGATGATCAGGCATGTAAAGTGGAACTGAAACTGGAGTTTGAGTTTTCCAGCAAATTAATTGAAATGGCGTTTGGCAAAGTGTTCCATGAGCTGACCAGTAACATGGTCAACGCGTTTACTTCGCGGGCTAAACAGGTGTATCCGTGCTATGAGTATTGAGTCAGACATGATCCATGTTGAGGTGGTTTACGCACTGCCTCACGAACAGCGCGTGTTTACCCTGGTGGTCAATAAATCAATGACAGTGGAAGAGATCATCGATCAGTCCGGCGTGTTAGAGCTTTATCCAGAAATCGACCTGAAAGTGAATAAAGTGGGCGTGTTCAGCCGCAACGTTAAATTGAACGCGACTGTCCGTGATCATGACCGGATAGAGATCTATCGACCACTTTTAGCCGATCCGAAAGAAATTCGCCGCAAACGGGCAGAACAGGCCAAAGCGTCTGGTGCTGCCGACCCTGTTACTGGTGGTAAACCTAGCCCGCAGCGCAAAGGTTAAATTTGGTCATTAGCAGGGAACTGGCTTGACGGCACATCAGCTTGTTCACAGATAACAAAAAGGCTCGCATTGCGAGCCTTTATCAATTTGTAACCAGTTAGTTGATGGTTTCGTAAAAGTCATCACCCTTCGGGAAATCGCCTTTCAGGCTGATTAGCTGTCCGTCGGTATTGAAATCGACAACGAGGTTTTTCTGAATTGAGTCGTTGTGGCCTTCGGTGTGGTGATACACATAATACCAGGTATCGGGGTAGCCATTTTCGATCAACATCGGTGACCCCATCACATAACGAACCTGCTCCTTGGTCATACCAAATTTTAGCTGGTCAACCGCATCTTGTTCGACATAGTTTCCTTGATTTATATCGATTCGGTACACCAACTTCTCTGCCACAGAACAGCCACTGAGCATTGTCATTGCCAGTGGAATTGCGATAAGCCACTTGGTTGCTTGCATAGTTAACATCTTACCCATATACACTTCTAACCGGTCTGAATAATAAACAAGCCGAACCCGAAAGTAAAAAGCTACTGGCTTGATAGGTGCTATTCAGACCATGAAATTTGAATTTGGTTGCAAACCAGTTGTTCAAATTTTGACCGATTATACGTATTCAGGTCGTTGTTGTCGAGCGATCAGGCTGCAATCAACAGTTCGCGGGCGTTGGCCAGGGTCGAATCGGTAATTTCACTGCCTCCCAGTAAGCGAGCCAATTCAGAGATGCGCTGATCGTCATTGAGCTGATGCATCTGTGTTTCTGTGGTGCCTTTGCGCGTTTGTTTGGCGACAAATAACTGCTGGTGGCCACAGCCGGCTACTTGGGGCAGGTGGGTGACGCACAGTACCTGGGTCGATTCACCCAGCTTGCGTAGCATTTTGCCCACTACTGCGGCTGTCGGACCACTGATACCGACATCCACCTCATCAAAAATTAGGCTAGGGGTATCCACTTTCTGGGCGGTAATGACCTGGATCGCAAGGGAAATACGTGACAGTTCACCACCCGATGCGACTTTAGCAATCGGCTGTAATGGCTGGCCGGGGTTGGTGGATACCAGGAAGGTGACCTGATCCATGCCAAGCGGCGAGGGGCGTGCTTCGCTTTGATCGACCTCGATCTGAAATTTGGCTTTTTCCATGCTGAGTTCATGCATACTCTGTGAGA
>NZ_JBNKVP010000005.1:0-95520 GCF_050299255.1 Vibrio sp. | reverse complement strand
GTGGTAACTGCTCGGTCAGCATACGTCCTTCACCATCGTAGGTGTAATAGGTGCCGCGTTGCTGGCCCTCACTGGTCGTCAACACCTCCGCAATCATTTGCCCTGCAAGGTTGTATTCACGAGCAATGGTGCTGCCATCAGGGTTGGTGATTAAACGGAGCAACCCTTGTGGATTGTATTCGAATGACCACGTTTGGCCCAGCGCATCCTGATAGCCAATCAATCGACCGAGTAGGTCATAGGTCTTTTGGCTGGTGCGATGATTGCCCAAGTAGAGCATTGACTGGTTGGTGTCGATCTCGGTTTGGGTGACCACCAGTTGCGTTGGCTGCTGGTCATACTGCCAAGTCGTTTGTAGACCTGCGGTGTTGAGATGCAGTATTTGCCTCCCAAGCGCGTCATATTCAAAACGCGCTTCACCGCCTTCAGAGTCGGTTACGCGAGTCACTTGACCAAAGGCGTTATACTCATACTGGTATCGACCGCCCGCCGCATCGCGCTGACTGACAGGGTTACCCCGCCAATCCAACACTCTGGAAACACGGTCTGTCTGACTGTTCGGGATAGACGTTGAAGTAATATGACCCAGCGGGTTGACGCCATATTGCGTGGTGTTTTGGTTGCCATCGGTTGATTCAATAACATGACCCAGCTCATTACGCAGATAATGGGTGGTGTACGCGCCACGCTCACTGTCATAGACAGACGCAAGACGCCCCGCCTCATCGTAGTGGTACTCAGACAGTCCACCTAATGGATTGGTTACCGCCTCCACTTGGCCATCGGCGTAATAACTGAGCGCCGTAGTGTTACCTGTGCTGTCGGTTTCCGTTAGACGGTGGCCTGCGGCATCATAGCTGAAGGTTTTGCTGACATTGGTGCCTTGAATGTAGGAGCGAATGAGGCGGTTACGCGAGTCATACTGATAATGCCACACTGAGCCATTAGGCTGGGTCGCCTGCACCAGGTTATTTTCCGCATCATAACGGTAGGCAGAGAGGTATTCGACGCCGCCTTGAGCGCTCGGCATTACGACACGTTTGGTGGCGACTTTGTCTCTGGCGGTGTAGCTGTAATAAGTTTCCACGCCTGAGAAGTCTTTGTGGTAGGTCACTTGTCCATTGGTGTTATAGCGCATGACCGATTCACGACCTAATGGGTCAATGATGCGTGTCGGGACATCTAAACTGCGACCGTCTTCTGTCTGGTATTCGTAGCGTGTGGTGCGCCACTGCGCCTGAGGTGTCGATTCAGAGCCTTCCGAGACCCATTGCACCCGTCCCACCGCATCGTACTCCATGGTACGGATAAAAGCGTCGTCTGTAGGCGTGCTCGAGCCAAAGGTTTCGATTCGAGTGGGGTAACCAAATTCGTCATACTCAAATAAGGTGGTGTTACCCGCTTCATCAATACGCTCTATCAACAGGTTATCTTGCCAGCGCTCTTCAATCACCGAGCCATCAGGCAAAGTGACGGTATCGACTCGACCCTCACTGCCATACTCGATTTGTGTGCTTTCCCCTGCGCCATTGGTGGTCGATAGCACGCGGCCAAGCTCGTCACGTACAAACTCGGTGCTGCGCCCTTCTGGGTCAGTGTGTGACGTTAGCTGGTTCTGCTCATCATAACGGTAGGTGGTCGCTTCGCCGAGTTCGTTGTACTCGACTAATAGGTTGCCTTTATCGTCGTACAGCATGCTGACTTCACTGCCTTCAGACTCAAAATAGCGTGAAGTCACACGATTGTTGTCGTCATACTGATAGCGAGTGCGTGAGCCATTGCGGTTAATTACCGTGGTGGTTTGATTGGCAAAGTCATACTCGTAGTGGAACTCGTTACCGTCGGCATCGGTTTGGACATCCACCACGGTTTTGCCATCTTGCTGACGATACTGGTAGTTCGCAGCATTGCCTTCGCCGTCGGCTTTTTGCGTCAGTGCTAATGGGTTTGCTTCATAGTGGTATTGGTAGCGATGAACTTCGCCGTCAAAGCCAATCACTTCCGACAGTTTACCGCCTTGATAGCGATACTGTGCGACGCGCCCTGCCTGGTCACGAATGGACGTTAAACGCTGGTCTGAGTAACCAAATGTCAGGGTTCGACCGAGTTCATCGGTTAAGGACGTTGCTGTTTGGTTGGCATCGCGCTCAATTTCCACCCAACGACCATCGTTACTTTCAATGCGAGTTAACAGCCCATGACGGTTGTAGGTGTAACGCTGCCCCGTTGGAGTAATGATGGTGACCGAATCATCCGCACTGAGTTCAAAACGGGCATTATTCCCCGATTGTGCGCTAATGGCTGAGGTGATGGGATTGAGCTTAAACAGCTCTCGTGCCCCTTGGGGATTGACCCACTTAACGTTGTAAACGCCGATCTCGTATTCTTGAGGAAAGGCTTGGTCGGCGGTGTAAACATTACGCGCCCGAAACCCATCGGATATGGCTTTGTCTGCCACCAGTTCATCCAGCTTTTGCTGCGCAGTGTTAAGCTTAACGAGATAGGGCTGCTTGGCCGCTTCAAGCTCTGCACTCTTTTCAGCAATGAGCTCTTTCACCCCAGGCTGGTCAATCCCAATTCGATCCGCATAAATCGTATTTAATGACTCAATTTCGGCATCAATGTTATCGATGATGGTTTGGTACCCGCCGACGACCTGTTTGTTGGCTTCTATTTGAGGCTGAATATCAATATCCACCCCCCATAGAATGCGCGTATCTAACGCGCTGTGCCACCCTGCGCCCAGTGACCACGCCGAACCTTGAGTCAAACGATGTTGGCGGGTTAACGATAGAAGCGGATGTTCAAAGTCATTTTCTCGGGTCACTTTACATCCCGAATAAAGCTCAACAGGGCAACCCGTGGTGGCGCCCTCTTGAGCGATTTGACTCGACTGAGTTTGCGTGGCCGTATTGGTATTCAGCGCGGTTTGAGTGTTCGAGTCGGTTTGGTTGGCTTGTTCGTCAGCGCTGCTCCCCCAATTGGATATCCAATTCCTCAATCTAGACATGGTTTCACTAATAGACGATTTAATCTCGTCGCCGTCTTTTTCTTGTGGGCTGGGGCCTGAATCACCCCCACAATGGCCATCCGCTGTCCCGCTACCACATTCCTTATCAATACCGCCAGAGCCCGATTCATTCCCAGAATCACTGCCAGAGTCAGAGCTACCACTATCGGAGTCTTGACCCTCTTCAGCCCAGCTTATTGATGGGGTGGCCATAAGCGCAAGCCCCAGTAGAGACACTAATGGAATTATTTTGGTTATTTTCACTTGAATACCTCTTGCCAACTAACGAAGTTCGCGCAAAAGTACCAAATGTTATGAGTCTATAAATAAAAAATAGACAGAAACGTGATATGAATAAGCTCACTTAATGAGACAGCATATATTTATGTGAACTATCAATGGTTAATTAGCAATAACTCAAATAGAAACATAAGGTTATGAGTCATTCAAATTGACATCACCAAGCGGTCGATACTCCATGAGATTGCGGCTCTCAGTAAGATAGTCATCGGAAAGTCGTCAGCAATCCGTCTGCTCGGACAGCTTTAAGGCATCCTCTAACTCTACACCTAGATAACGTATGGTGTTGTCCAGTTTGGAGTGACCAAGCAGTCACTGCACCGCTCGGATATTTTTCGTTCTCGCATAAATCAACGTCGCTTTCGTGCGGCGCATAGAGTGCGTACCATAACTATCAGCATTTAGCCCAAAACTGCTGGCCCAAGCTCGAATAATGGTTCGGTACAACGAATAGCTGATAGGTTTATTGTTGCGCCGTAGACTTGGAAACAAGTATTGATAGGGTGACAGTGAGGCAACGTCTATCCACTTACTTAGACTTTGTTGAGTCCTCGGGGTGATTTCAAATTGCACATCAAGCCCCGTTTTTCTCTGCAAGCAATGACCCCGCTCTAGTACAATATTTTGAGCAGAAACATCATGGACATGTAAGTTCAACAAGTCACTGGCTCTCAATTTACTGTCAATCGCTAGATTGAGCAGCGCAATCTGCATCCAATTGTGCTCAAGTTCGAGTCTAGCTCTGATCCGCCATACTTCTTCCAGTTTAAACGGTCTTTTTACCCCCGTAGGCATCATCGCTGTCGACATGTTCATTTTTGGCCTCCTTGTTTTTGATTAGCCAACAATGAGGGTAACCGTCATATTCGGCGGCGCGATCAATCTAATAAATATACGTTCTCTACTGTTCAATTTCAGATGAGTATTTCTATGGGAAAATGATTCATACCATTTTGAGCGAGCTGCGGCGTTAAAATGTTTTGGGGCACTTCAGAGTTACGAAGTGCCAACTGTGAAGGCTCTGGACAGAAACGTTTCAGGGGTTTTGCTAATTTGGCAACTCATGGATTAGTTCAGGTATGGGAAGCCAATATTGACCGTTCAAGTCAGTGACCAAAAGTAACATAGTGGTGTCTGTCCTTAGTATTTGCCCAGTCAGGTTGATTCATACTAATCCAGACAAAGAAGTGATCAGATTAATTTTCAGGTTGGTATAAACTGTTAATCTGGAACTACAAGTGAGATCGACATGTGGGTCATCGGATGCAGAGGCATGAACCGATAGCAGAAAACCAAAAAGGATTAGCTAGGTGTTTATAGTTCTTGAAGCCATTTCTAGTGCAGATTTATGCCCAGAGAGATATTTAGATAATCGTATTTTATTCCCACTCTTGAATGTCAATATATACCAGCCACACATATCACTTAACTTTATCGAAGAAATGTTCGCCCATTTCTCTTTTTTCAATCCAGTCCAAGGGGTTGAAAAAATAATTCCTTCTTGATCAAAACTCCCATGTACAAATTTTGCCTCTCCAAAACAATAAATAGCCCCTGAACCAAACCCAACAAACAAGCTAACTTTTGCCCATAGCTCTTTGTGGTGTCCAGCTAATGTAAGTCCAATTGGTAGCAATGCGAGTAATAGGCATGTAATAGCCAACCCCCACATGAATTTTGTATAACGAAGTTGACCTGCTTCACTTTCCCCAGCCTGCTTAGATATATAAGCGGTCATATAAACAGCCACAATAGCACCTAAAAGGCCGCTAATAATCGGTCTAATTGAGTCAAAGTCCATATCTGTAAAGTCCAAATGTAGATAGTTAGGATGGTCAGGCCTTATCCTTTGCCCATCCATTAGTTTTAATTATGCAATTATGAAGTACCAAGGTTCTAGTTTCTATCGTTGATTCCACACAAAGGGGCAGTAATGTGTTAGTTAACCAAATAAACTTATTCACAGAACTCCAAGTAAAAGCGCAGGACACAATTTGGCTTCAATGCGTCACTGAAAGGCTCGAGTAATGATTTCACGCCCCGCTATGGCTACCCTTCCTAACTCCTGGCATGCTCACTTGCACTGTCAGGGCTGATGTTGATGGTTCCTGTCTCCACATCTACAGCAAGCTCATAGAGAGGTCGCATGTAAATATAGAATTTGGTCAATTCTTTTACACACAACGGACAAATCCAATCCAAAAATGTCGTTCACTTAACCTTGGTGATCCAGCCTCGCCGGCCTAGAAAGCGGATATCACATAGGTTGTCGGGCAGTCATTGAATTTGTCGTTAAGAAAGTGGTTGAGTGTATGCGTGGGGCAATTTCCAACACGGTAACGTGTGGTACAGAAAGCAGAGATGTGAGTACTTTAAAGTACGCCATTCAAAGCCGGATCAAACCCGTTTTGATGACGGCCATTGCCTTGGCACTGGTTGCCCCCATTGTGCTGGTCTTTATTCTGAAATTCGTAAATCCGCCGTTTTGGGGCTGGGAAGTCTCCCGTACACTGTTTCCACCCAAAGGCTATCCTGAAGACACTCAGCATCAGTGGGTGGAGTTATCTTCAGCGTCACCTTCACTGCCGCTTGCGGTTATCGCATCGGAAGACCAACGTTTTCCCCATCACTGGGGCGTTGATATTGATGCGCTGCTGTCGGTAATCAAAAGCAGTGGTCAAAATGGCCCCGAACGTGGCGCCAGTACCATTACCCAGCAAACGGCTAAAAATGTATTTCTGTTTCCCAGCCACAGTTATTTGCGAAAAGCTTACGAGCTCTATATCGCGTTCCTGATGGAGCTGATCTGGGGTAAAGAGCGAATCATGGAAATGTACCTGAATGTGGTGGAGTTCGGCCCGGGCATTTATGGGGTACAGGCGGCCAGTGAACACTATTTTGGCGTGACTGCCGACCGTATAACGCGTTACCAGGCAGCGCAACTGGCGGTGGTGTTACCTAACCCCTACAAAATTAAACCGGTTCCTGCCAGTAATTACGTTCAGCGGCGGACCAACTGGGTATTAAGACAAATGCGAAATCTGGGTGAAGTGACCTTGTGACAACCTCCGGGATTATACCATTTCAGCTGCATCGCGTTTGTTCTGCGCCGGGCGTGAGAGCTGTTCGCCCACTCCGCACAGCTAATTATTGACCAATAACTTACGGTTCTTTTTTGGGTAATTGCTCCAGTCTTTTTTCTCTTGTCCTGAACACAACACCGCACCGGGCCACCAGCAAGGTAACAGTTGCAGTCAAATTCTCAAAAATGAGTCAAGCGGGGTAAACTGCTGGCCATGCATGGCTAAATGGGCAGAATTGATTACTCTTTTGTTATTGATACAAATATAAACTAAAACCATGCCGAAAAGTGACAAGAGTAATCTGGTGACTAACACTGGCCACCGTTTTATTTCTAAAGCTAAAACCGCCTACAAGATACACATCCATACCCCGGATGACACGGTGCTGCACCGCTCTGTGGGTTATATTCGTATTGGTGAAAAAAAAGGACTGCAAAAAGCGATTAAGCTCCGCAATGAACTGGGCCAGGAAATGTGGGGAAAGTTTTGGCCTAAGATACTTAAAGATCCCTACCTGATGACCCGGCTTCCCCACTCACTTGAGCCGAAGATCATATACAAACCGCGCCCGACCAAAGAAAACCCAGAGGCCAAAGATGAATGCTACATTGCCGCCTGGCGCAACTACGATAAAAACGGCCACTTGATATATAAAAGTGTGGTGTGCTCAATTAAGAAGCACGGTCGCCTGGGCGCCTACACCAAAACCAAAAAAGCCTTGCTGGAAGCCAATAAAGATAATCTCGAAATTCTCGAATTTATGGGCCGGCTCAATAGTATCGATTTGAAATAACACAGCAAAAAGCCGCTGTATCAACAGCGGCTTTTTGCAATCAACTTACCAACGGCAATTATTGTTCAACCTGGTATTCAAACTCCTGAATAATAATCTCAATCCTGCGGTTCATTTCACGCCCTTTGCGGGTAGCATTATCGGCGATCGGTTGGGTTTCCCCTTCCCCACGTACAATGATTCTGGATTCGTCTACTCCGCGAGCTTTGATTGCATCCGCAACGGATTGTGCCCGTTTTTCGGATAGCACCTGGTTATACGCTGCTGCGCCCGTGCTGTCAGTATGTCCTACAACCTCTACCTTAGCCTGTGGATGTTCTTCCAGGAAATAGACGACTTCATCCAGTTGCGCGGTACTTGGATCTTTCAGCTCGGTGCTGTTAACGGCAAATGTGCCAGCCCCTAACGTCGTCGCTTCATAGGTTTTGGTCATGACCATAGGTTGCGGTTGCACTTCTACCGGAGGCTGTTCTGCAACGACCGGTTCAGCAACAGGTGCTGGTGCCGGCGCAGGTTCGTCTGCGCCGCCAAATTTATAGACCAGGCCCAGCGTGACGCTGTTACCCGCCGCACGGACGATATCGTTGTTGATGTCTGTCAGACGTTGGTATTCAACCCGGACTGCGATATTCTTTTGCGAATTAAGCTCCAAGCCCAATGCCGCCAGATAAGACCAGTCTTTTTTGTTGCCGTATTCGGCATAAGCACCACCCAATTTACTATACAGAGCAAGTGTCTCATTGATCGGAATATTGAACTTAGGTGCCAGTGTAAATGCGGTAACTTTATTGTCTGAGCCGCTCAGGCCCGCCAGCCCGGTATCGTACTCACCCAAATAATCGTAACCCGCTTCCATTGCCAGGTAACGTGAGAAGTCGTAACCCGCCATAACCCCGCCAGCCAGATCATCATCGGTACAAGGTTGTCCGCTAAAACACGCATTGTCGAGCCAAGATTTGCCCAATTTACCCCCAAGATAAAATTGAGCCATAGATGGTGTTGACGCCACCATAAGTGACGCTGAAATTACCACTGCTAACTTTTTCATTTTTTTAACCCTCTATCTAACTGTCCCAGCAGTTACAGCGAAATGGATTTTGTTCCGGTCACAGCACTCACTGACGGCTTGCGCACACAAGTTTGGCTGCGCCGGATGGTTCGTTATGCCAAATCATTTTGCTGTTTATCCTGGCAGTCGTGGCTGACAGTAAACGACACGCCTGCTCCAGCAACTATATTCAACAAAATGCATTTTTGAACATCACAAATGTCAGAATTGTGTTAGCTAACTTTGAATCAGTGACTCAAAATTACCAATAACATGTTGAAATTTTTAAATTTATTACAAAGAAATTAACTCTAACTTAATAAACGCAGATCTGATTCAAATCTCAAATTTAAGACAAAATAAGCAACTAATAGCACAAAAATGTGGCGGGAAATTATCAGCAGTGACAGAAATGGCAGGCTTAGAACGAAAAAAAGCCGCAGTCAATGCTGCGGCTTTGAAAGCAAAAAAGTCAGGCTAAGATTTAAGCATTCGCTTCGCGGTCAGCGATAAAGGCCAGTGCCATTTTGATGCGTGCGACTACACGCTCTTTGCCGACTAGAGTCATAACGGCATCCACAGACGGAGACTGACCGCCACCGGTAACCGCAACACGCAGCGGCATACCAATTTTACCCATACCGATTTCCAGCTCAGCACACACCTGCTCAATCACACCGTGCAGCGCAGCCGTGTTCCATTCAGCCAGAGCTTCAACTTTAGCCAGTGCCAATTCCAGAGGCTGCTTAGCGACACCGCGCAGATGTTTTTTCGCTGCAGCCGCATCGAACTCAGAGAAGTCCTGGTAGAAGTAACCAATCTGATCAGCCAGCTCAACCAGAGTATTGCAACGTTCACCAACCAGTTTAATTACCTCGGTAATGGCCGGACCGTTGTCCAGAGACATACCGCGCTGGTCCAGGTGCCATTGCAGGTGCTTCGCAACATATTCTGGATCAGACGTTTTAATGTAGTGGTTGTTCAACCACAGTAGTTTGTCGGTGTTAAATGCCGATGCCGACTTGGAAATGGCATTCAGGCTAAACAGCTCGATCATCTCTTCCATCGAGAAAATTTCCTGATCGCCGTGAGACCAGCCCAGACGTACCAGGTAGTTGTTCAGGGCATTAGGCAGGTAGCCTTCATCGCGGTACTGCATTACCGAAACGGCACCGTGGCGTTTAGACAATTTGGCACCATCATCACCCAGGATCATCGCACAGTGAGCGAAAGTCGGAACCGGTGCACCCAGCGCCTGGTAAATGTTGATTTGACGAGGCGTATTGTTGATATGGTCTTCACCACGTACGACATGGGTGATGCCCATATCCCAGTCATCCACCACAACGCAGAAGTTGTAAGTTGGAGAACCATCGGTACGACGGATAATCAGATCATCCAGCTGATCATTGCGGATTTCGATTTCACCACGGATCTGGTCATCAAACACCACGCTGCCTTCTGTCGGGTTGCGGAAGCGGATCACACAAGGTTGACCTTCTTCAGCTGCGTCGTTGGCCGCTTTGATTTTTGGATGATTGGCATCGTAGCGTGGCATCTGTTTGTTCTGTTCCTGCTCAGCACGAACTTCATCCAACAACTCTTTGGATGCATAGCATTTGTATGCTTTGCCTTCCGCCAGCAGTTTGTCCACCATCTCATTGTAACGGTCAAATCGTTTGGTCTGGTAGTATGGGCCTTCATCCCATTCCAGGCCAAGCCAGCTCATACCTTCCAGAATGGCATCGACAGCTTCCGGAGTAGAACGTTCAAGATCGGTATCTTCGATACGAAGTACAAATTCGCCGCCTTGGTTTTTGGCATACAGCCAAGAATAGAGAGCGGTGCGGGCACCGCCCACATGAAGAAAGCCGGTCGGGCTTGGAGCAAAACGAGTTTTCACCGTCATTATTGATTTACCTTTGTCGATAGAGGCCGCTGACTGAGCAGCAAAGAGTCGAAATTGGCGGTATTCTAGCACCTGCACCACTTTAACTACAATTGTCGATTGCACAGATAAGTTACCGGCTTGTAACAACGACCAGGCAGCGGCATGAGGGCAAACATAACTATATGTTATTTATATAATTAAGTATTAAAAATCGCTCCATACATCAATAGCAATATTTAATCGGACGATTAGCTTGACCTTACCCTTGAGGTAAGGTTTATCCTCGTTAATACTGAATAGTGAGGGATGGGTTATGAATCAGATGAAAATACCGCTGACTGGTCTGAATTGTATGGGTTGCGCCCGTAAGGTTGAGCGACAGATACATGCGGATCATCAGGCGACCATAGACCAGCTTTCGCCCACCAGTGTTACCCTAAATAGTGATGCGAGCTTTAAGCAGATCGCCACCAGTGTAGAGTCGCTCGGTTACCAGGCTGGCTATCATTATCAGTTCACCCTGACGGGGTTGAGCTGTGGCGGCTGCGTGAACAAACTGACTCAGTTGCTCGAGCAGCAAGCTGAAATCGGCCAGTTTGAAGTCAGCAAAACATCATTGAGCCTCTATACCCTGCTTTCCGTAGAAGAGATTCAGCAACTGGTGGCCAGCTTAGGTTACCAGGCACAATTGGCGGCAGAACAAGATAGCGATACTGTCAGCGCAGATGAAAGCGCACAGCCAGCCGAGGCACAGGCCAAACAGCAAGAGCAGCATGCCGCGGAGGCCAAAAAAAGTGCCAGTGAAACCGTAGACGAGCAGCAGGCTCAAGCCAGCGACAGCCCCGAAGCTGCCGAACCTTCAAATCCCAATGCCATCCACCTGCTAATAGGCGGAATGACCTGCGCCAGCTGCGTCTCCTCAGTAGAAAAAGCACTGCAATCGGTTGATTCCGTCAGCCGGGCTCAGGTGAACCTGGCGGAGCAGTCGGCGCTGGTGTTTACCGATCAGCCCAGCCCACAGGTGATCGATGCTCTGGTTGCCAGCGTGCAACAGGCGGGCTACCAGGCAGAAGTGATCGAAGACCTCTCCACCCAGCAGCAAAGACAGTTGCAACAGCAACAAGAGCAGCAGCAGCACCATAAGCGCAGTGCGGCGATGGGGATAGTGATCGGGGTGCCCCTGATGGCCTGGGGTGTGTTCGGCGGCAATATGATGATTCATACCCCGCAGGATCAGTATATCTGGGGCACGATTGGACTTATCTGTTTATGGCTGCTTGCCACCGCAGGCCGTTCATTTTTCAGCAACGCCTGGCAGGCATTACAGCACCGCCGGGCCACCATGGACACCCTGGTAGCCCTCGGTACCGGCGCCGCCTGGCTGTTTTCGATGCTGGTGGTACTGTTTCCGCAGTGGTTCCCCCTGGCTTCCCGCCACGTCTATTTTGAAGCCAGTGCGATGATCATCGGTTTGATCTCACTCGGTCATTACATTGAAGCCAAAGCGAAAGCCAAAACCACCCGCTCGTTGCAGGCTCTGATTAACCTGCAGCCACAGCAGGCGACTCTGGTCAGTGACCAGGGTGACAAAGTCATCGCGGTCGAAGCTATCCAGCAGGGTTGGAAGTTACGCATCAAACCGGGCGAAAAGATCCCGGTCGACGGTAAAGTGTTGGAAGGTGAGTCCTACATAGACGAATCCATGCTGACCGGTGAACCGATTCCGTCCTTCAAACAGCGTGACAACGACGTCTCTGCCGGTACTTTGAATCAGGATGGTAGTCTGGTCATCGAAGCAACTGGCGTAGGCAGCAATACCATGTTGTCGCGAATCATCAACATGGTTCGTCAGGCACAAAGCAGTAAGCCGGCCATGGCCAGATTGGCAGACCAGATTTCTGCGGTATTTGTACCTGTGGTAGTGGCAATAGCCATCTTTTCCGCCCTGGTCTGGTACAGCGTCGGCCCGGATCCCAAAGCAAGTTACATGTTGGTGGTCGCCACTACGGTACTGATCATCGCCTGTCCTTGCGCATTAGGGCTGGCCACACCGCTGTCGGTTACCGTTGGCATCGGTAAAGCCGCGGAACTGGGGATATTGATTAAAGACGCCGATGTACTGCAATCAGCCAGTCAGGTAGATACCGTGGTATTTGATAAGACCGGCACCCTGACCGAAGGACAGCCGAAAGTGCAGCAGGTGTTTACCGTTGAGGGTGAGACAGACCAGCTACTGCAGTTGGCTTACAGCGCTGAACGCCAGTCCGAGCATCCCCTGGCGAAAGCGATATGCCAGTATGCCGAGCAACAGGACATCAGCAGCAAAACCATCAGCCAGTTTAAAAACTTGCAGGGTAAAGGGGTTTCTGGTCAGGTGGATGGCCAGTCCATGCTGGTCAGCTCGGTGAAATACCTCAAACAATCCGGTGTGGACGTCAGCCAGGGGCAAGCGGCGCTTGACGAGTGTACTCAGAAAGCCTGGACTCCAGTCGCCGTATCTCTGAATGAGCAGTTGCTGGGGATCATTGCCATCGCCGATCCGATCAAAGCCGACGCTAAAACGGCGGTAGAGGCGCTCAAGCGCCAGCATATCACGCCAGTGATGTTAACCGGTGATAACCAGGCGGTAGCCAACGCAATCGCTCAGGAACTGGGAATCGAGCAGGTCATTGCCGAGGTTCTGCCTGATGAAAAAGCCAAACACATTGAAGAGCTTCAGCAGCAGGGGCGCAAAGTGGCCATGATAGGCGATGGCGTCAACGATGCCCCTGCGTTAGCACTGGCAGATATCGGCATCGCGATGGGCAGCGGCAGTGATGTGGCAATAGAGAGCGCCCAGATGACGGTGCTTAATTCTTCCCCTGTTGCGGTAGCGAAAGCGATCGAGTTGTCCAAAGCCACCGTGAAAAACATGAAACAGAATTTACTGGGGGCATTTGTTTATAACACCCTAGGCATTCCCATTGCAGCCGGCGTTTTATACCCGCTGTTCGGATTTTTGCTCAGCCCGGTCGTAGCAGGAGCCGCCATGGCGCTCTCCTCTATTACTGTCGTAAGCAACGCTAACCGTCTACGATTATTCAAAACAACTATTCATTCTTAGAGAGGTCCCGATGAAACTTGCTACTTTATCTCTGACACTACTGACTGCATTTGCTGGCAACGCATTGGCGGCCGATGTCATTAACCACAAGTCACCATATTGCGGCTGTTGCAGTGAATGGACGAAGCACATGGAGAATGCCGGCTTTACCGTTAGGGAAGAGCTGCATAAGAACATGAACCCAGTCAAAGAAAAATTCGGTATTACCCCTAGTCTGGCTTCTTGCCACACTGCCGTGATTGATGGCTATGTGTTTGAAGGGCATGTTCCGGCAGAGGACATCAAAGCGTTCCTAGCTAACCCACCTAAAAACGCGCGTGGTCTAGCCGCACCAGGTATGCCGATGGGTTCTCCAGGTATGGATTACGACGATAAAAAAGACAGCTACTCGGTTTACGCTTTCAATGACCGTGGTCAGACATTTGAATACCGTCATTACGAGGGTAATCAGTAACCACGGGTTGCTCAGAAATCAAAAAGCCTGGCAGTTTTGCCAGGCTTTTTTATCGGATCTGATAGCCATTATTAGAAGCCGTAAGAGGCACCAAACACTAACGCGGTATTCACTTTGGCATCGTCACCGTTAGCCAGTTTGGCGCCGTGGCCCTGACTACGCAGCTCAAAGTAAGGCTGAACGCCTTCACGAGTCCAGGTAGCACGCAGTTCGTGATCCATGGTATTGGCACGGTTATCGTTGCGCTGATATACGTTGTTGTACTTCAGGTTCAGTGGTTGGTCCACAAACTGGTAACCGATCGCATTATCAAAACGGGTGGTCACCAAATCGTTTTTCGTCGCACCATCTTCAGCATCATAATGCAGACGGGTACGGTTTGAGATGTACAGTCCGTTGTCAAAGTTATAGCCCACTTTAACCAGCGGACGATATTGCCACGCTTTGCCGTTGCGCATCAGGTGATGATAACCGGCAGCAACCCAGAGATTATCATTGATGCTGAATGCCTGTTCGACACCCAGTGTCACACCTACTGCGCTGGTCTCGCCTCGTACCGCTTCACCGTTCTGGGTGTATTCCCCCAGACCAATGCCATCAAATTCAGTCAGCAGTGTGGTACCGCTATCAAAAGTATGACCGGCTTCCAGGGTAGAGGTCGCTTTAGGATTGGTTTCATTGTGGAACTGGATGTTGCCGGTTACATAAGACGATGACGCCATTGCACTGGAAGCAAACGCCAGGGAAACGGCGCTTAACGCGATAACTTTTTTCATACTGTTGTGCCTTTTTACCTTTTAAATGTCGCTGCGGATTGGTTAGTAACTTCCGTTGATGCTGGACCGCAGTCTTGGATCGCGTTTGTCTATCGCGAGTAACTGAATTGCCTTCCTGGCGGCTAGATAGTGCGAAATTTATCGGGGTGAGAAAATTGGCGAGGTATGAACTGCGAGTGAGTTCAAATCACAAAAAACAAAAAGATATTTAAACCATTGGGATCAATGAGTTACCTATCAATAAAAAAGAATAAAAAATCGTGAATGTGATGTATATCAACAGCAATTGATATCTATAGCAGCCAGCAAGTGACCAGATCTCACTGTTTTGAGTTAATTTTAGGTTGGCAACAGGACAAGCCAGACAAAAGGCGACTTAGATCACAGCTGCACCAGCAACAAACAGGAACAAAACGATATGTTTTCGCAGAGCGTACCACGGTTGTTTTCGCGAAACGGTGCCGGTCAGGCTCTCCAATAGCGGCAAATTCCGTTACACTGCGTCAAGGAATAAACAGCAAATTTTAGGGGATATCATGCGTCTATGGATTTTATTGCTACCGCTTTTGGTCAGTTTCAACAGTTTCGCAGAACCCCTTTACTGGCTCGCCAGCCGCCCGCCGCTGCAACTTTTGATCACAGGTTCAGTGCATGTCGGCAAGCCCAGTATGTATCCGCTTCCCTCATACATCAGCGAATTTTTACGCCAGAGCAATGGACTGGTGATCGAAACCGATCTCAATCAGGCCAGTCAGGTTCAATACCCGGATGTTACGGTAACCAGCCAGGATGTGTTAACTGCAGATCAACAGCAGCAGCTGGCAGAGATCATCGAAGAGTTGCAGTTGAACCGTCAGACTTTGATGGCGTCTGCGCCATGGGCAACAGCGCTGGCGATTCAGATTGCTCAGATGGAAAAGCAGGGCTACTTCGCCCATTACGGTGTGGATGTCACCTTGATCCGTCAGGCCGCGCAGCACAACGTACCCCGGCTTGCTCTTGAACCGCTGCAGTTTCAGATTGATCTGTTAGCGAACCAACCGGAAGGCAACAAAGAACTGTTGCTGGATGTGTTGCAGGAATACCACTTCCTCGATCAGGGCACTGAGTGCCTGATTCAGAGCTGGCAGGCGGGCGATCTGGACAATCTGGAGCGATTCCGACAGTTAACCGAACTGTCCGACCAGTTTGAACAACAGTTTATTCAGCAACGCAATCTAGACTGGGCCCGGAAACTGGCCAGTGACCAGCTGTTCCCCGAAAACGGCGGCCAGTATACGGTGGTGGTTGGGACGCTGCATCTGATTGGTGAAAACAACTTAATCGCGCTGCTGGAACAGCAAGGTTTTAAAGTGGAGCAACGTTCGGTCAGCAAGCGCGCCGAATGTGACTTTGATTACTCTGCCGAACCGCAATAGCGCCCGGCAGAGGTAAGCGCTTCACTAGTCTTTCAAATGATCCCAGGAAATGTTGGAGACCAGGCGGCAATCGTCGCATTTGAAATGAAAAATATCGTGCAGTGGCTGGTCCAGCAACCATTCACCACCACATTTAGGACAGCGGCGCGCCTGCTCTGCGGCTAAGCTCTCACCGCCAACACGATACTGGTAATAGTAGGTCGGAATTTTGGTCAGATATTCAATCCGGCCGCGTAAGTCCCAGCCGCGACGAAACAGCACGCTGTCTGCGTCGCATATTTCATGGAGCGCCGCGTGTTCCGCACGGCACGCCCCCGCCATTTGCAGTTCATCACATGCCTGCCACTCAGTCTGCCACTTGATCACCGCTTTATGATCGCCGTTCAGCGTCGGCGGATTACGGTATAACGGGATCGGCAGTAAGGTTTCACCACTGCGCAGCGGTGAACAGGTGTGGACATAAGTGGTGTAAAGTACCTGCCAGCTCGGCGTCTGCTCTTCGGCCGCTTGTTCTGAATTCAGATCCCGGCCCAACAGCTTCACTTTCGGTGCCAGCAGACAGGCGTCGGACAATCTTTTCAGGCATACTCTGACATAGTCCGAATGGTAGTCCGGGTGCAATGCATCCTGCTCCGGGCAGACCGCACGTACCGTGAAAGTAGCCTCATTCATCACGATTGGAAATTCCCGGCCCAGTACCTGACCGTTATAACGCAGCGCATCCATCAAGCCGTTGATGGCTTTGTCGACCGCAGATAGCGTAGTGTTGTCGAAACACTCAAATTGCAGTTCTACTACGTACATAATCAGACCGCAGGCTGTAGCTGTTGTAGAAACTCGCTGACATTGTCAGCCAGCACCTGACGCTTATTCGACCCCAGTTGCTCCAGAATCACCTGGCCCGTCAGGTTACAAATCGAGATCACGTCCAGTTCGGCATCCAGTGCAGCGATAAACACCGTCGGCTTCAGCTTTAAACGACGCTGGGTAACCAGATGACCCAGGATATTTTCCTGCAGCCGGACAAAATCGTCGTCACTCCAGACCTGCAGCAGAGTTAATTCAGTACCGTTCCAGCTAGCATTCATATCCGCGCTGTACTGGCTGCCATAAAACGCCTTGATGTCTTCATGCAGGCTCAGCTCAATGCCCTGCTCCACATTACTGAAATCAGCCGGGATTTCCCGGGCAACTGCTTGCCACTCGACGCCGTGAGCTACCATCTGCTGCGCGCAGGGTGAATCCATATCTGCCAGATCTTCACTGCAGGGTAAACAGTCATGGAGCCGCTGATGGGCCTGCTGAAATCGTTCGCTGAATGACCACAATTCCCGGGCAACTTGATGCGACATATATACTCCGTTAACGTTAATTGGGTTAGCTCAATGCGACCTTCGCTGACTCGGCTCAATCAGATTCGACACAATAAAGGCAGCATGAAGCGAGAAACTTCTTCTAATAATGACAGTTTCGAGCGGATTGCGTAAAATTCTGCGTATTCTAATCGAAATAAAGACAAAGTATGAGCAAATATTCCGATGCCAAAGAGTTGGCCGGCCTGACACTGGGTCAAAAGACCGATTACGCCAGCCAGTATCAGCCGGAGCTGCTGCAACCGGTACCACGTAGCCTGAACCGCGATGATCTGGAACTGGGCAACGAACTGCCGTTTCAGGGCTGTGATATCTGGACCCTGTATGAACTGTCCTGGCTGAACGCCAACGGGCTGCCTCAGGTTGCCATTGGTGAAGTATCGATTCCCGCCACCAGCCCCAACCTGATCGAGTCCAAATCGTTTAAACTGTACCTGAACAGTTTTAACCAGACCCGTTTTGACAGCTGGCAACAGGTGGAACAGACGCTACGCCAGGACTTATCTCAATGTGCCGGTGAAGCCGTTACCGTGGCGGTAAAAGCGGTTACGGACTACACCAACAGCCAGATTGTGACCATGGCCGGTGAATGCATCGACGATCAGGACATCCGTATCGATGAATATCAGTTTGACCCGAAATGGCTGGAAAATGCCGCCAAGGGAGAAGTGGTCGACGAGTGCCTGCACAGTCACCTGCTGAAATCTAACTGTCTGATCACCAATCAGCCCGACTGGGGCAGTGTCGAGATCCATTACCAAGGTCAACAAATCGACCGGGAGGCTCTGCTACGCTATCTGGTATCATTCCGCGAACACAATGAGTTTCACGAACAGTGTGTCGAACGTATTTTCACCGACATCATGAAGTATTGCCATCCGCAACAGTTGTCGGTGTATGCTCGCTATACGAGGCGTGGCGGTCTGGACATTAACCCATTCCGTTCATCCATTTCCGCACAGCCAGACACTAACGCGCGTATGGCTCGTCAATAACTCGTCTTGAACTAAAGGATTCGATCAGCATGATGAACAGGCGCTGGGCTTGGTTTTTCTCTCTGTGGCTACTGATACCGGCACTCAGTTGGGCCAACGCCCGCCATTCGTCCACCATACTTAATGAAGCAGATGGGTTGGCGGAAATTGTCCCGACGCAGAGCAAACAGCTGATCAGCAACTATCTCAGCCAGCGTAAGCTGAGCGATAAAGTGGAAAACGGCCCCAGCAATGTCAATCGCGACGACAGTGACAGTCGTTTCCGCTCACCGACCCGCACCATAGTGGCACTGCAAATCCTTGCCCGGGCAGAATTTAACCTCGGCAACTTCAATGTGGCTCTGAACAAGCTTGAAGACGCTGAACGACTGGCTGAACTCTATCAGCAGTCCTACCTGGCGATCGATGTCCGGGTACTGCGCATCAAACTGCGCTGGTTAAACAATCAGGATGGCGCCAGAGCGCTGGCTGATCTGGAAACGGTCGCTATGCAGCTCAGTGACATAGACGAACCTGAGTTGCGTCATATGGCCGCAGAGACCAGTTACGGCATCACCATTTTACAGGCAGAAATTGCCTCTCAGTCTGGCCAGGACAGATTAGCTCTGGAATACTTCGAACGGGCCAGACCTTATGCGACAGAAAACAAATCATCGCTCACGGCCATCAGTTACCACATGTTATTTGGACAGCACTGGCTGCGGATGCAAAAGTACAATCTGGCGCTGTCCGAACTGCTGCTGAGTTACTGGACCGCGGTGGAAGATAACTCCAGCGCCCAATTGGCGGAAGTTAACCGGCTGCTAGCCAAGCTGTTCTATCAGCGTCAGGTGCTGGACAAAGCCCTGGAGCACCTTTCTCAGGCCGCCGACTTTTATGACGACTACGAAGCCTCGCCAATTCTGGCCGATGTGTTAAAAGACATGGGCGACGTTTACTTTCAGCAAGGCCGTTACAACCTGGCATTGGTGCATTACTTTAATGTCGTCGACCTGGAAAGTACCCGTGAAAACGTCGAAGACATTATCGATGTCCGCATCTCGTTAGCCGCCACTTACCTGCAGCTGTACAATTTCCCGTTAGCCGAACAGTATCTGGACCGGGCAAGAGCGTTACTGGAATACGTCGATATTCCTAACCTGAAAGCCCAGGTTCTGCTGCTCCAGGCCGGGCTGCAATACCATCAGAAGAATTCCGGTCAGGTGATACGCGATGCCCGACAGGCCCTGGAGATTGCCGGATCAGAGAAGAATCTCAATCTGGAGAAAAAGGCCCACCACGTACTCTATCTGGGCTATGAGCAGAGTAAGCAGTTCGACCTGGCGCTACAGCACTTCAAACGTTACAACGCACTGGCGAACATCGAACAGAAACAGCTGAACCTGATCAGTGAAGAAGCGTTTCGCCAGCAAAAAGAGTTCGTCGAACAGACACTTCACCTGACCGGCCAGCAGCAACAGCTGGAGAAAGTGAACCGCGAATATCGCAAATTTCAGAATATCGCCTTCGGTCTGTTTATCGCAACAATATTGCTGCTGATGATAGTGCTGCGCCGTGGTCAGGTGCTGCGCCGGCAGAAAGACGAAATTGGCGAGCTCAATGAAGCCCTGTTTACCCACTCCCGCTCCGGTTTACGCAACCTGCGGATGTTAAATGCGAAACTGCCGGCATCACTGCGACGCAGCAGTGACAGGTTCGAACGCTGGCATATCGGCGAGTTGATTCACGAACCGCTCAATGACCGGCTGCGTTTTGTGATGATCGATGTGCCCTTCCTGCGCAACAGCTATCTGCAAAACGGCTACAGCGAAGGGATGAAGCTGGAAAAAGCGTTTGGCGATTTTATAAAAGAGAAACTCGATCCTAAAGCGCGCATCTATCACTTCTCGGATGCCAATCTGCTCTATATCGAGCCAAACCGGGAACCGCCGCGAGAAGCGGATGAGCTGTTTCAGCAGTTCCAGAGCTGGATTGATCAATTCAGGGCCGACGTGCCACTGAACCGCAGTATTCGAGTTGGTATGGCGGACTACCCGTTTCTGCCCAAAGCGTACACCGCGATCAACGACAAAGAACTGCTCGATTTGCTGCTGATGGCCACCAGCGCCGCCCGCACGCTCAGTATGAAAGAGCACTGCAGTCAGTGGGTTTATCTCAAAGCGATTGAGAATGCCCCCGCTGCCAGTCTGGCCACCGGCGACATACGCAAGGCCTGCAAACATGCGATCAGCCAGGGGCTTATTAAAGTGCACTCCTCGTATCAGAATGAGGAGAGCATCAAAAAACTGCTAAAAGATGAGTAAATGCTGACCGTTCGGCCCTGATATCGGGTGACTGTATGGATTTATTTGTTATTATCAGTTAATTAGTCAATAAGATCAGCGGATGATCTTGTCATCATTAGTTAGTGGTTCATGGGCGTTCTCGAACAGGATATTCAATCTCAACTGCATCAGCTGAAATCGCAGCTCGAACAGGTTCGTTTGACACAACGTGACAGCTCGTTCAAATATGAGCGCGAACAGAAGTTGTTAAAGCGACTGATCAGTTCGCTGAGCGTTGTATGCGCTAATGGCAGTGAAAACCTGCGACTAAACCAGGCCCTTGATGAGATGCGCTATGCGTTAGAGCAACAGTTGGATATCAGTGCCCTGATACCACGGCTAGCGGTGTTGGAACGGATGCTTAATCAACAGTCTTTGGCGATGGACAAACAAAACGTCCACCTCGATTCTCAGGTAAAACACAGCGGCGAAACGCTGTTGCGAGTACCCGGCCTGCCCGCCAAAATCAAACGCGATCTGCGTGATCTGCTCAGTTATTGTGCCACCACTCATCCAGAGAAAGCCGAACAGGCGATCAAACTGCTGGCGCTCTATGAGCGGGCGATGAAAATCATCACCGCCAATCCGGACCAGTGCTTTACTGAAGTGAACAGTCAGGGCGACAAAGAGCTGTTGCTGCAGCTAAGCAACGAGCTGCAAAACCTGATTACCGAGCTGGACTTTGACGGCGAATCCGGCGATCTGCTCAGTGATATCCGGGCCAAGTTGCTGCTCGGGGTAAATACCCACACCTTGCTTGAAATGACCCTGCAGACACTCAAGCTGGTGATCGAAGGCACTAACTTTGAACGTAAAACTTCCGAACAGTTTCTTGAGCAGGTCAACAGCTCGCTGTCGACCACGCTGAAAAGCAGTGGTCAGAATGTCGATCAAAGTCAGAGCTATTTTGACCAGCGCCAGGAAATTAATCAGGAACTCAGCCAGTTAGTAGGCAAAACGGTCACTACCGTCAATCAGGCCGAACAGCTGGATACGCTGAAATCCGCACTCGCCCCTTTGCTGTCACAACTCTCTTCGCTTTCCGAGCGGGTCAACCATGCCGAACAGCGTGAACAGGCGTTGATTGAGCGCATGGCTTACAACAAACAGCAAGTCGAAGCCCTGTTTGAGATCACTCAGGACTATCGTCGCCGGCTGGCCGACCAGGCCCAGCGGATGTTACTGGATCCTCTCACCAAAGTTTATAACCGTACCGCCTTTAATGATCGTCTGGAGCTGGAATATCGTCGCTGGATTCGCAGCCAGCATCCGCTGCGGGTGGTGTTGATGGACATCGACAAGTTTAAAGCGATTAACGACAGTTTCGGTTATACTGCCGGTGACAAGGCGCTGAAAATTATCGCCCGGACGATCAAAAAGGAACTGACGGATACCGATACCGTCGCCCGCTTCTCCGGCGAAGAGTTTATTGTGCTGATCCCGGATCAGGATGATAAAGAAACCCTGCAACGGATTGAGTCCATTCAGCGTCAGGTCAGTGAGCTGCCGTTCAAATTCCGCGATCAAAACATCACCATTACCCTGTCAGCATCCAGCACCAGCTTTAAGGACACCGATACGCCGGAAGAAATCATGGAACGGATTAACCGTGGCATCAAAGAAGCGAAGCAGCAGGGCAACAACCAGTGTATCTGGAAGTAACCGTCTCCAACTATACCGTTTATCATTCCCACTAATCAGCGCTGACTTTCGGCCTGAAAAACTCATTGATCCAGTAAATTCAAGTAGTTAAATGTTTTCTTTTGCTCAATATTTGCTAAGCTAAATAATACCTCCAACCAATAACAGCGAGAGAGTCGCGTCGGTTGTCCTACCCTCTATGATAAGGAGGTCATAATGATCACAAATATCAGTCCTATCGGTCGTCTTAACCTTTTGTCTCAACTTGAAGTTGAGCGTCTTAAAAAAACCGCATCCAGTGATCTTTACCAGCTATACCGCAACTGTACCCTGGCGGTGCTCAACTCTGGTGCTCACTCCGACAACTCAAAAGAGTTGCTGGACAAACATTTATCGTTTGATGTCAACGTGCTACGCCGTGAACGTGGCATTAAACTGGAACTAACGGATCCACCAGAGCACGCCTTTGTCGACGGTGAGATCATCAAGGGTATTCAGGAACACCTGTTTGCCGTATTACGCGATATTGTCTATGTCAACATGCATTTGGCAGACAGTAGCAGCGTCAACCTGACGGACACCGCCCAGATTACCGATCGGGTATTTAAAATTCTACGCAATGCACAATCTTTGATTCCGGGTCAGGAGCCCAACCTGATCGTCTGTTGGGGCGGCCATTCGATTAATCCGGTTGAGTATCAATACACCCGCGAAGTGGGTAGCCAACTGGGCCTGCGCGAACTGAACATCTGTACCGGCTGTGGACCTGGCGCGATGGAAGGGCCGATGAAAGGTGCCGCCATCGGTCATGCCAAACAACGTTATACAGAGCGCCGCTATCTGGGTTTGACGGAACCTTCAATTATTGCTGCCGAGCCGCCAAACCCGATCGTGAGCGAACTGGTGATCATGCCGGACATTGAAAAACGTCTGGAAGCTTTTGTACGCCTGGCGCACGGCATCGTGATTTTCCCGGGTGGCCCCGGCACAGCAGAAGAACTGCTCTACCTGCTCGGTATTATGATGCATCCGGAAAACCAGGATCAGCCTCTGCCTATCGTCCTGACCGGCCCTAAAGAGAGCGAAGCCTATTTCCGCTCTATCGACACCTTTATCGCCGAGACACTAGGCACACAGGCTCAGAAACTGTACCAGATCGTCATTGATGACCCGTCTACCGTCGCCCAGATCATGAAACAGGGCTCAATCAATGCGCGTCAACACCGTAAAGAAACCGGTGATGCATACAGCTTTAACTGGTTGCTGAAAATTGAGCCGGAATTCCAGCTGCCGTTTGAACCTAACCACGAAAATATGCGTACGCTGGATCTTAATCTGGATCAGCCACCGCAAAATTTGGCAGCCGCGCTGCGCCGGGCTTTTTCCGGCATCGTCGCGGGCAATGTCAAAGCGGAGGGCATCCGTGAAATAGAGCTCAATGGCCCCTTCATTCTTGATGGCGATGCCGAGCTGATGGCCAAGATGGACCGCCTGTTAAAAGACTTTGTGGCCCAGAACCGGATGAAACTGCCGGGAGGCAGCGCCTACGAACCTTGCTACCAAATCGCTGCTGCCACGGTTTCCGGCTAGCATTCCCGTCCAGATTCAATACAATAGGGCCAGTTGGCCCTTTTTTTATAGTTGTTGTTATGTCGATTCACCTGGTTATTATTGATGCGCTAAACCTGATTCGCCGGGTCCACTCTGCCCAGCCGGACAGCGAAGATATTGCCCGCACCATAGAAACCACCTCCCGCACGCTGACGCGAATCATCAACGAAACCCAGCCCAGTCATATCATCGCAGTATTTGACCACCACCAGCAGGACAGAGGCTGGCGGGCGGAACTGCTGCCGCAGTACAAGCAAAACCGCAAACCGATGCCGGAGCCGTTGCTGCGGGGCTTAGATGCGATTCAACAGGCCTGGTGGGAGCTGGGTATCGATTCACTGTTGTCCGAAGGAGATGAAGCGGACGATCTGGTCGCGACCCTGGCGGTGAAAGTGGCCAGTCACGGCGAAAAGGTGACCATCATCTCGACCGACAAAGGCTACTGTCAGCTGCTGTCACCGACACTGCAAATCCGTGATTACTTTCAGCATCGCTGGCTTGATGCGCCGTTTGTGGAAAAAGAGTTTGGCGTTAAGCCTGAACAACTGGCGGATTACTGGGGCCTGGTGGGTATCAGCTCCAGTCAGGTACCGGGCGTGGCAGGGATAGGTCCGAAAGCGGCCAAAGAGATACTCAATCAATTCAACGATATCGAGCAGGCCTATGCCAGCGATCAGTTGGCAGAGAAATACCGCAAAAAGCTGCTCGCCGATATCGACGCCGCCAGAATCTGCAAACAGTTGGCGACGCTGAAAACCGATATCGAGCTGGGCTTTAACCTGCAGGATATTCGCTATCATCCGCCATCTCGCTGACCGGGCAGAAGCCAACGAATTACGGATGTAAAAACACCACCGGCTGCGGTGGTGTTTTTTTATATCTCGCTTGCGTCGCCGCGGTCATTAATGGGGCGAAATATTGGACAGCGACTGAACGTGCACGGTGATCTCTTCCCGGTCATGGTAGAGATGCTTGGCCTGCAGCTTGAATTTGACCTTGTTTTCGATCAAGAACAGCTTGAGGTTTTCAATGTCTTCCAGCACTTCGTCATAACGGCCTTTCATCGGCAGTTTTAAGTTGAATATCGCTTCCTTGGCCCAGCCGCGGATCAGCCACTCCCCCATCAACTGAGCAACCCGGGACGGCTTTTCGATCATGTCACACACCAGCCAGGTGACATTCTTACGCGCCGGTTCAAATTTAAAGCCATCTTCCTGGTGGTGTTTAACCTGGCCGGTTTCCATCAGGCTGTCGGCCATCATGCCGTTGTCCACCGAGTGGACAAACATCGAGCGCTTGACCAGCTGATAGGTCCAGCCACCCGGACAGGCACCCAGATCGACCCCCCACATCCCGGGCGCCAAACGTTCGTCCCACTGTTCACGGGGAATAAACACATGGAATGCTTCTTCCAGTTTTAACGTCGAACGGCTCGGCGCGTCGGCCGGAAACTTCAGCCGCGGGATCCCCATAAAGAACGCTGAGTTGTTCTGAGTCAGCGAATAACCGACATAGCAGTGTCCCGGTGCCACAAAGCAGATATGCAGTACCGGTTTTTTCGGATTGTCTTTTTGCAGCAGGATGCCTTTGCCTCGCAGGGCCTGGCGCATAGGGACGGTAAACTTGCGACAGAATTTCAGCAGCTCTTTCGCCTGGTTGGTATCAGGAGTCTCGATACGCAGGTCACCACAGCGCGGCAAGGCTTCGCAGTCAGCCAGCTCAGTCAGGATCGGCGAAATGCGGTCATCGCTCGGCAACTGGCTGAACTCGGCGGCTACCGCAAACATTTGCCGGGCGAAAATCAGGCTCTGAAAATCCAGCTGGCTGACCAGCTTGGCCGCATCACCATCCTGATAACACTCAAACAGCACATAGCCGCTGTTGTTGGTCACTCTGGGGAAACCATACACTTCCAGCTGGGTCGCCTTATCCTGGATTTCACCGGCGCACTCTTTTTCAAAACCGGCCCGGCAATAGATCATTAACTGTTTCACTTGTTCTCCTCATTGATCTGAATTGCAGCGAAGACAAAACTTCCCCAACCAAGAATAAAGCTAAGCCCGCCCAGAGGGGTGATCGGACCAAACCATTTCATTCCCGTCAGCGCCAGCGCGTATAAGCTGCCGCTGAAACAAAGGACGCCGATGATAAAGCAAATTGCCGCAATGAAAAAATATTTTTCCGCCCGTTGACCGCCCAGGCGCACTAGCAACGCGCATGCGATGATGGCCAGCGCGTGCAGCATCTGATAGAGCACACCGGTATTGAACACCTCAATCATCGCCGGAGATAACAGGCTTTTCAGGCCGTGAGCGGCAAAAGCCCCCAAAGCAACGCCCAGTCCGGCGAACAGGCCACCGATGGCGAGAAAGTTACGACTGCGCATGGTAAACCTCATCAATAAACCCGGCCAGTTTTTCAGCCGCCTGCTCGATATTTTGTTCCAGGGTATAACCTGAACGCTTCCGGGGGTTGAAACTGTGGTCGCCATCCGCCAGCCAGTGCATACTCACCGCAGAACTGAACGCGATCGGTTCGAGCTCCTCGCGATTGCCAAACGTATCCCGCTCCCCCTGCAGAATCAGGGTCGGTTTGTCGATGGTGGTGAGGTGATCCCCTTTCCATTTGTCCGCTTTACCCGGCGGGTGGAACGGAAAGCCGAGGCAGGCAATACCGGCCACCTGCGGATGGTCACTGAGCAGACTGGCCATGCGTCCTCCCATAGATTTTCCGCCGATCACCACCGGTCGGTCACCCTGTTGTTCAATGACCTGAGCAAAGGCTTCCAGCAGCTTGGGCGCTCTGTCAGGCGGGCGCTTTTTGCCGTCTTCAGCCCGTTTGACCATGTAGGGGAAATTAAACCGCAGCACCCGAATGCCGTGTTTGGCTAACTCTGAGGCAACAAGGCTCATAAACTCGTGGTCCATGTCCGCTCCGGCGCCATGGGCAAAAATAAACAGAGGGTCGCCCTGTTGTCCGTCATGGCGATATTCAGTCATCCAGCAGTTCCTCCTGTTCACTCTGCGCTTTGGCGATCATCCAGTCTCTGAAGGTGGCAATACGGCCCATGTCCGCCTGCTTTTCATGGCACACCACATAGAACGCATTCTTGGTGACCAACACCTGGTCAAACGGTGCGATTAGCCGTCCGGCTTCAATCTCCGGCTGAGCCAGCACATTATTGCCCAGAGCAATCCCCTGGCCGTGCGCAGCGGCTTGCAATACCATGGTCGAGTGGCTGAAGATCGGCCCGTGGTTGAGGTTGATCCCCTCCAGGCCGTAATGTTTGGCAAACTGCTTCCAGTCTTTGCGTGACGTATCGTGCAGCAGGGTATGCTGAGTTAGATCCGCTAATGATTCCAGTGGCTTAGTGCCCAGCAGCAGCGAAGGCGAACAGAGCGGGATCAGAAACTCCTGATACAGCTTATCGGCACGCAAGCCCGGCCAGTTCCCGCGGCCATAATAGATCGCCACATCAACATCATCGGTCAGCGACCCTTCAGCCATATCCACCGCTTTGATACGAACGTCAATTTCCGGTTCCCGCTGGTTAAAATCGGCCAGTCTCGGCACCAGCCACTGAATGGCGAAACTCGGCGGTAAGCTGATGGTCAGCGCCCCTTTCTCGCTGCGTTCCAGCACTTTATCGGTCGCTTCCGCGAGAGAAGAAAAAATATCTTTAATATCGAGAAAATAGCCCTGGCCTTCTTCGGTTAACAGCAAAGAGCGGTTGCGGCGCCGAAATAACTTTAAGCCAAGAAATTCTTCCAATGCCTTAATCTGATGGCTGACGGCAGCCTGGGTAACAAACAGCTCTTCTGCGGCACGGGTAAAACTCAGATGCCGCGCAGCGGCTTCAAACACCTTGAGCGAGTTCAGTGGGGGTAATCTTCGGGACATAGCCAATCTCAGCAAAATTATGATTAGTTTTTTTTATCTGAAACATTATAAATTGTCCGTTGTCTATCGACCAGATAAATTCTATATTTCCCCCCGCAACGCTAGCCTGTACGGCTTGATTCTCTCAGAATCAGTAGGTTTAGTTGTTGCGATGTTGTGTTTGCAAACTCGTTTTTCGAGTTAGGTAGATTTCTACCAAAGTTTTGTTTCTTCATCCCTGAAGCAAAACTCATACTTCCTGTATTTATTTTTATTTGACCTGTCTGTCAATTTGAGCACCGCCTTTGGGCGGTGTTTTTTTTTGCCTCTAGATTGGAGCTAAACCACGCCTGGTTCGGTTTGTGCCAATAAAAAAAGCGCTCCCCTCAGGCAGCGCTTTTATCAAATCGTCACGGTTATAATGGTTACGGACGGTAAACTTTGACGTTTTGGAAGCCCTGCTCCTGCAGGTACAACGCCTGCAATCGACTCATAACACCACGATCGCAGTACAGCAGGTAGTTTTTCGACTGGTCCAGATCGCCAAACTGGGTACCCAGTTTGTAAAATGGCAGGTGACGCACTTCCACACCGTCGATTTCCAGCGGATTGTTCTCTTCTTCATCCGGGCTGCGGATATCCAGTACCACCGCATGTTGCTCTACCGCCTGAACCTGTTCCACTTCCGGTGCCGCTTGCTGGCTTTCCGCTTCGATATCACGAATGTCCATCACCCGCGCGTTATACACCACCTGGTCCAGAATCGAGAAGTCAAACTTGGCTTCTTCATTCTCAAGCTTCTCTTTAACCGCTTTGACCGTCGGTTTCTTCGAGATCACACCACAATATTCCGGCATGGTCTTGGCAAAGTCTTCGGTGCCAATAACGCGGGCTAAATCGATGATGTCTTCTTTGTCCCAGTTGATCAGCGGACGCAGGATCAGGGTATCCGTAACGCCGTCTATATGACGCAGGTTGGTCAGAGTCTGACTGGACACCTGGCCCAGCGCTTCGCCGGTCACCAGCGCCTGAATACCGAATTTTTCCGCCACCATGCCACCGGCGCGCATAAACATGCGTTTCAGTACCACACCCATCTGACCGTCGTCGACTTTTTCCAGGATCTCTGCCACGACCGGTTCAAAATCCACCGCGATGAATTTCACTTTGGCCGAGGAGCCGTATTTGTTCCACAGGTAGTGGGCCACCTGTTTCACGCCGATCTCATGCGCCGGACCGCCCAGATTAAAGAAGCAGTAATGGGTTTTCGAGCCGCGTTTAATGTGCAGGTAGCTGGATACGCCAGAATCAAAGCCACCGGAGATCAGGCTCAGTACATCTTCCTGTGTGCCGAGCGGGAAACCACCCAGGCCTTTATGGCGGGCGATAACCTGGTTAAGCAGTTCACCGGAAATTTCGATATTGACGGTTACGTCCGGGTTTTGCAGCTTCACTTTGGCCGTTTCGACCGACTGGTTCAGCCCGCCGCCGACATATCGCTCCAGCTCAATGGAGGTGAAGTCATGCTTACCACGACGCTTAACCCGCACCACAAAAGTTTTGCCTTCGATTTTACTGCGGTTCAGTTTCAGTACCTGCAGGTAGATATCGTGCATATCGGTAAACTGCGACTGCTGCACTTCCAGCACATGGTGGATACCCGGCGTGTGAGTCAGCACTTGCAGTGTTTCCTCGTAGTAGCGGTCATCCTGAGCCGTCACCTCGATATGGTCACGACGGTTAAACACCGCCACCGCTTCCGTCCGGTTCTTAAGAATATTACGAATATTGCACTCTAAAATCCTTGTGAAGCGCTTACGGACCGATTCACTTTTTACAAAAATCTCTGGATGGGGCTTTACAATAAATTTCATAGTTAAATTCGCAACTTAAGTTATCGCTGTATCTCTGGCCACGTTTCGCACTGCAAGCAAATTGCCGCGGGAAGTCACTGCCAGGCTAAGGGCGCAAGATTATACATGAGCTTGCCGGCAGAAAAAAGGCGAGCCATCAGACTCGCCTTTTTATCTGTCGATGCCGGGTTAGCGCACCACAGGGACTTCTTCACTGAACAGCGGTTCGCCCTGCATGATGCTGATCTCAACCCGACGGTTGCGGGAGCGTTGTAATTCGGTGTCGTTCGGCCCGAGCGGATCAGTATCGGCCATACCGCGTACGCGTAATCTCTGGTGGGAGAAACCGCGCACTTTTTCCATCTCTTGCGCCACGGAAACGGCACGCTGCGACGACAGATCCCAGTTAGAACGATACAGCTCCGAATCAAGCCGCTGGTTATCGGTGTGGCCAGATATCCGCACGATACCGGGAATATCCTTAACCAGTTCAGCAATCTGGCGCACCAGAGGTCGGAATTTTGGCTGCAGGAATGCCGAACCTTCCGGGAACGCCCCTTTCTCGCGGATTCGAATTACAATCTGCTGACCGAGGTTTTCCACTTCAATCGCTCCCTGATCGATTTCCCGCGCCAGTGCCTTCTTGATGCTTTCCAGCAAGGCTTCCATCTCGTCTGACATCGCCTGCGCAGACTGCTGCTGGTTGCTGTCTGACTGAGAGTTCTGATTATCCTGAGTGGAGGTTTCCGGTGACTGACCACCAGTCAGGTCGCCTAACTCACGTTGTGTACCACCAGCCCGGTCAGACTCTCCCTCATGAAACTCAAGAGTTTGCTGGGTAATGTCGATAGTCTGCTGCATGATCACATCGATCGGCGTCGGTTCAGGCCGGCCAGGACGAAACTCCTGGGCAATAATCGAGGTACCTTTGGGGATGTCTTTCACTTCCAGCTGATTCTGAACCCCGAACGCAAATTTCATTGAACCGGCGATCTGTTTGAATTTTAAAACGTCCATCTCTGAAAACGACAGCAGCAGGACGAAAAAGCACATCAACAGTGCCATCAGATCGGCAAACGTCCCCATCCATTGCGGTAGCCCTGGCGGCGGACATTTACAGGGTTGTTGTTCCATGCCGTGCTCCTTACTCGTTATCTACGTCCAGTGCACGTTTACTTTCGTTGAGGTAGTTTTTCAGGTAGCTGTCGATCACGCGCGGGTTCTGGCCATCCTGAATCGCCAGCACGCCATCCATAATTAAACGGCGGTTAAGCTTTTCCTGCTCACGGCGCAGCGAAAGTTTGTCGGCAATCGGGAAAAACAACATGTTGGCCATCACCGCGCCGTACAATGTGGTTAATAGTGCCACCGCCATCGCCGGACCGATCGCTTTCGGGTCATCCATGTTCGATAGCATCGCCACCAGGCCAATCAGGGTACCGATCATACCCATCGCCGGCGCGACATCACCATAGGCACGAAACACACCCGAGCCCTGCTCGTGGCGCTCATCGGTTAAGGCGATGTCTTTTTGCAACGCCGCCCGAACCACGTCGGCGTCGTGGCCGTCTACCAGCAAATCAATCCCTTTTTGCATGAAACTGTTGGAAATTTCCATCTCTTCCAGCGCCAGGAAACCACCTTTACGCGCCGCGTCCGCCATCTCAACCACTTTGGCGATCAGATCTTCCGGATTGTCGGCCTTAAACATAAACGCTTTGCCGGCGATCTTGGCGGCGCCAAAAAACTGCCCCATGGTAAATTTCATCAACACCACAAAGGTTGAGCCGCCGACGACGATCAGAATTGATGTCACATCGAAGAACATCATCATGCTGCCGCCCAAAATCATCGCCATGATGATAAAAGCAAAGCCACCTATCAGCCCTATCAGCGTTGCTAAATCCACAAAGCACTCCTCATGCAATCTTTTTCTTCTCTCGAATTATATCGGCAAGATACTCTATTCTTTAATTACTTTCTTACTACGCTCTTCACACAAACGGCAGTAGATGCTGTTTTGACTCTTTTATGAACGCTATTGGGCCGCAAATAAAGCGGCGGCTGGCACATCTTCTGCAGGTATCGACTTTTCCGACAAATTTACCTGGTTAAATTTGACCAAGCCTACGCCCTAAGGTAACTTTCCCCCATCATTAGCAAACTCGACAGATTATGGCTAGTAAGAAACCCGAAAACATGACGTTCGAAGCCACCCTCGAAGAGCTCGATGGTTTGGTTGAACAACTTGAAAATGGCGAACTGGCCCTCGACGATGCGTTGAAAAATTTTGAACGCGGCATCGCACTGGCACGAGCAGGCCAGGCTAAACTGCACGATGCAGAACAACGTATCAGTATTTTATTGCAAAATGACGATGAAGCTCCGCTGAGCGAGTTTCAACCGCCGGCAGAATAATTGAGAGAATGAAGATTCAATGCTAACGGCATTATCCACCTACCAGGAACGCAATAATCAGCAACTGAATCTGTGGCTGAACCAACTACCGCATCAACAGCAACGGCTGATCGAAGCAATGCGTTACGGTTTACTGCTGGGCGGCAAACGCGCCCGTCCTTACCTGGTCTACGCGACTGGCACCATGCTGGGCTGTGAATTAACCGATTTGGATACCCCGGCATCGGCTGTAGAGTGTATCCACGCCTACTCGCTGATCCACGACGATCTGCCGGCCATGGACGATGATAACCTGCGCCGGGGTCAAGCCACCTGCCACATCCAGTTTGACGAAGCCACTGCCATCTTGACCGGTGATGCCTTGCAAACACTGGCTTTTTCCATTCTGGCTGAAGGGCCATTGGCTGAAGTGGCGGAAAGGTATCGAATCACCATGATCCAGAGCCTGGCCAGCGCGTCTGGCGCACAAGGCATGTGCATGGGTCAGGCGCTCGATCTGGAAGCAGAAAACCGCTCGGTTGCTTTGGCGCAATTGGAACAGATCCACCGTTTTAAGACCGGGGCATTGATGAAAGTTGCCATTAAACTTGGTGCTTATGCCGCGGGAGAGAAAGGCGTGGCCATTCTGCCGCAACTGGAACAGTATGCAGAAGCTGTCGGTCTGGCCTTCCAGGTTCAGGACGATATTCTGGATATCATTAGTGATACCGAAACGCTGGGCAAACCCCAGGGTTCGGATCAACAACTGCACAAGAGTACCTACCCGGCCTTACTCGGTTTGGAAGGCGCTCAGCAAAAAGCTCATGCTCTGTTGGATGAAGCGCTTCAAGCGCTGGAAGCAATCCCTTACAATACAGAGTTACTTGAAGCGTTCGCCCGATATGTCATCGAGCGCAAAAATTAACACTATAAGCGCGCATTTATATGACTCTTGATATTTCTAAATATCCTACTTTGGCACTGGCTAATTTGCCGGATGAGCTCCGTAGCTTGCCAAAAGAAACATTGCCCGCACTGTGCGACGAATTACGCACTTACCTGCTTAACTCCGTCAGCCAGTCGAGCGGCCACCTGGCATCGGGTCTCGGCACCGTTGAACTGACCGTGGCACTGCATTACGTTTACCAAACACCTTTTGATCAACTGATCTGGGACGTTGGTCACCAGGCTTATCCGCATAAGATTCTGACCGGCCGCCGCGAACAGCTGCCAACAATTCGTCAGAAAGATGGGCTGCACCCTTTCCCATGGCGTGAAGAGAGCGAGTACGACACCTTATCTGTCGGTCACTCCTCCACCTCGATCAGCGCCGCGTTAGGTATGGCAATCAGCGCGAAAAAAGAAGGTAAAAACCGTAAAGTCGTCAGTGTGATCGGCGACGGTGCGATCACCGCAGGGATGGCGTTTGAAGCCATGAACCACGCCGGCGATATTCATCCGGATATGCTGGTGATCCTCAATGACAACGAAATGTCGATTTCCGAAAACGTTGGGGCGCTGAACAATCACCTGGCGCAGCTGCTGTCAGGAAACCTGTATACTTCTATCCGTGAAGGCGGCAAAAAAGTGCTGTCCGGAGTCCCGCCGATTAAAGAGCTGGTACGCCGCACAGAAGAACACCTCAAAGGCATGGTGGTTCCGGGCACCCTGTTTGAAGAACTGGGTTTCAACTACATCGGCCCAATCGATGGTCACGATGTCAACGAGCTGGTCAAGACACTGAAAAATATGCGCGAACTGAAAGGTCCTCAGTTTCTGCATATCATGACCAAAAAAGGCAAAGGCTATGAGCCGGCGGAAAAAGATCCGATCGGCTACCACGGCGTGCCTAAGTTTGACCCGAACCATACCAGCCTGCCGAAAAGCAATAACAACCGTCCAACCTTCTCCAAGATCTTCGGCGATTTCCTCTGCGACATGGCGGCCCGAGATCCCAAGCTGATGGCGATTACGCCGGCGATGCGCGAAGGCTCGGGCATGGTACGTTTTTCCAAAGAGTATCCGGAGCAGTATTTCGATGTGGCGATTGCGGAGCAGCACGCGGTCACGCTTGCTTCCGGTATGGCCATCGCAGGCAATCACCCGATTGTGGCAATATACTCGACCTTTTTGCAGCGCGGCTATGACCAACTGATCCACGATGTGGCGATCATGAACCTGCCGGTGATGTTTGCCATCGACCGGGCCGGTATCGTCGGCGCTGATGGTCAGACTCACCAGGGCGCGTTTGATCTCAGCTTCCTGCGTTGTATCCCAAACATGGTGGTGATGGCACCGAGTGACGAAAATGAGTGTCGCCAGATGCTCTACACTGGCCACCAGCATCAGGGGCCGACGGCAGTACGCTACCCGCGCGGCAATGGTTGTGGCACGCCACTGGAAAGTGACTTCACTGCTTTAGAAATCGGTAAAGGCCGCGTAGTGCGTCAGGGACAAAAAGTTGCCATCCTGAGCTTTGGTACTCTGCTGCCCAATGCCATCCAGGCTGCTGAAGTGCTGGATGCCACCGTAGCCGACATGCGCTTTGTCAAGCCGCTTGACCAGGCGCTGATTAAGCAACTGGCCGCCGACCATGATGTGTTGGTGACGTTAGAAGAGAACGCCATCGCTGGCGGCGCAGGCTCAGGAGTGACTGAATACCTGATGAGCGAGAAAATTGCCAAACCGGTGCAGAATCTGGGTCTGCCGGATCGGTTTATCGCTCAAGGCAGCCAGGAAGAAATGCATCAGGAGCTGGGCTTAGATGCGGCGGGTATTGAATACTCCATCCGCACTTACCTGGAAAAGTAATCTTGCTTTGAGACACAAACGCCCTCCGACCGGAGGGCGTTTTTTTTATCTGCCCGCATCTAGCTACTATTCGGTTTGTGCGGTTATCAATTGTGCCAATTCGTCCTGCCAGCCAAAACGGGATAGCAGTTGCTGCCAGGTATCGTCTAATGAGGCCGTAAGCCGCAAGTTCTGCCCGGTAATCGGGTGGCGAAATTGCAGTGAGGAGGCGTGCAGCATCAGTCGCTGGCAGGCAAAGTTATCTCGAAACAGGCGATTGTGCCGACCATCACCGTGGGTAGTATCACCGATAATCGGGTGACTGAGGTGATGCATATGACGGCGTAGCTGATGTTTACGGCCGGTTTTCGGTTGCATCTCGACCAGACCGTAACGACTGGTGGCAAAGCGGCCGGTCGAATACGGCACTTCCACTTGCGCCAGAGGCCGGTAAGATGTCACGGCCGGTTGCGGCGGTTTGTCTTCGCTGGAGAATTTATCTGCTATCTTATCGCGCTCGACACTTAACGGGTAATCCAGCACCGCCGCTTCAGTTATCCAGCCACGCACCACCGCATGATAGGTTTTCTCAATATCGTGTTCGGCAAACATCGGCATCACTTTGCTGGCCACTTCAGCCGACAGGGCAAATACCAGTACGCCAGAGGTCGGCCGGTCGAGCCGGTGCAGCGGGAACACGTGCTGACCTATCTGATCACGCAGGGTCTGCATCACAAACTGGGTTTCGTGCTTGTCCAGCCAGGAGCGGTGCACCAGCATCCCGGCGGGCTTATTGACGGCCACCAGATAATCGTCCCGATAGATAATCTCTAGCATCACTGGCCTACCTGATCGATTTTACGTAAGATCGCCACGATAGGCTGATACTGTTGCTGCTCTTGCCATACCTGTTCAAAGTAGTTGGCGATAGCGAAACCGCTCGGTAATGGGTGACCAGCCTGGATAACCGCACTGAATTTCGGGATCAGAACCCACTGCAGCCATTGGTGCGGTGTTAAACTGTCAACGGCGAATGGCGCCGTGCTGGCAAGAGCCTGCGGCGAAGGTGGCTCGGCTTGCCACAGCTGCTGATGTTTAAGCTGGCGTTCCAGCTGACTCAGCAGTGCGAGCATGGTCTGGTTTCTGTTCATCTCGGTAAGTTTCTTACCCGGTTACCTTGAAATTTGGCCATAGGGTACCATTTAATGTCAAAAGAGCGCGAGAACATCTAATCACATGACTACCATTCATACCCTTTCAGAGCTGCTGGCCAACAGTGACTGCCAGTACAAAATTTTCGACCTGGGTCGCCGCATCAGTGAAATCGACACCAATACCTTTAGTAAGATTGAACAAGGTTTACAGCCGTACCCTTACCCGATGCAACGTCACGCGCACCTGGCTATCGCCTACTGGAATCAGCAGAAGCAGCCCTGGATCTGGTTTATCAAGTTTGAACTGGATGAACGCAGCTTGTTAAAACAGGCCGATATCGGTCAGTTTATTAAATACGTTATCGAAGCGATGGGGACTCGCCTTAATCAGCAGATGAGTGACGAGCAGCAGCAGAAGCTGGCGAACAACCCTTACACCTTCAAACCGGCAGAAGACAAAATGGCGCTGTTCCACAGCCTGATCCGCGCCAGCCTGGACCTCCCTGCCAGCCAGTACTATGAACACGCCCAGCACTACTTTAGCGGTGGACTCGGCTGGCAAAACTGGCAGACGGTTGGGCTGCAGGGCATTAGCGACATGGTTTGCCGCTTAGGCAAGGAACAAAATAGCCCGCTAGTGCTAAAAGCGTTAGCAAACCTGCCGGCCCAGCCACTGTATGCCACTTTAGGCTGCCTGGAACATATCCAGTTGCCGGATAAATTAGCACAGCGGATTGCTGACATGGCCCGCGAGCAGGTAAACGCTACCGATCCCGATCTGTTTTTGTTGTCGGCCCAGATGCGTGCCTTGTCAGGGGCAAATCCCCCGATAGCGACAAAAGTTCTCCAATCTATCCTGGCCAGTGCCCGACTGAGCCACCAGGAAGTATTGATTGGCGTGGCTGGCCGTGCCTGGCACCTGTTGAGCGACGCGAAAATCGCTGAGCAATTTCTGTTGCGGCTGGCCCAAACCGGTAATCAGGCGCTGTTTAACCAGCTGTTTGCTGACCTGGTGATGTTACCCGAGTTGCGGCCTGTACTGCTGAATCTGCTGCACTCCAACCCATCAGCAGAACTCGCCGATGCTCTGCTCAAGTTGCACCAATCCGCAACTAAGAGCTAACCAATGATCAGTGATTTATTTGCCATCCTGGGCCTTAGCCTGCTCTGCTTTCTGTTCTGGCAGCAGCGGCGTCAGGCGGAATTAGCCAGAAAAGCGATAGAGCGTAAATGTCAGCAGTTGGAACTGCAGCTGCTGAGCGTTGCGTTGGCTAATCACCGGCTGAAAACACCCGGCGGCCAATGGCGCTGGCATACCGTGTACCAGTTCGAATTTTCTTCTCTTGGCGATGACTGCTACCAGGGCAGGCTGATCATGCAAGGCTTTCGCCCGCTTCATTTCGACTTACCCCCTCACCACTTCTAGACAAATTGGCCAACGAAATCATTCCGACACTCGTTGGCCTGAAATCATACTGAGCTAACTCTCAATAGAGCAAAAAACCTAAACGAGAGCCACTATACATTTACAGCCACTAAACCTTTAACCTAATCACGATTTGAACAATAGGTGGTTTAAATTTTGTTCAAACGGCTGTTTTAATGAGGTTGCATTAACAAAAAGTTTTCAAATTAATAACATCAACCAGTTATAAGGATGTGGCATGGCAGCTATTTTTAACCGTAAGGCGCTGAGCAAGCGCCAGTTTTCCGGATTCGTCTCCACGTTAAGCTTGTTAGCGCTGAGTATTCAATTTGCCCATGCATCAGGCAAGTCAGAGATGAATAGCGACGAAAAAATCTCTAAGTTTGGTGAATATTCAGGTTACTCAACAGAGCAATATGATTCCTGGCAGGTCAGCTCACAGTACATCACTCTGGAAGACGGTACGCGCCTGGCGGCCGATATCATACGCCCAGCGGTTAATGGCAAAGTCGTCGAGAAACCAATGCCCGTCATACTGTCGATGTGGCGTTACCACCGCAACAGTACCGGTTACCGCCGTTTTCTGGCCGAATCAGAAGGTCAGCCGGTCGATGACACTAAGTACTCACTGCTGGACGACGACCCTGTGCTTGAGCATCTGGTTAAAAATGGTTACACCGTCGCCAGCGTTTCGGTTCGCGGCAGCGGCGCCTCTTTTGGTCGTGATGTCGGGATCTTTTCTCGCAAAGAAACCGCTGACACAAACGAGGTCATCAATTGGTTGGCAAAACAACCCTGGAGTACTGGTAATGTAGGGATGTACGGTCTTTCTTACATGGGTATCACCCAGTATATGGCCGCCAGTCTGCATAACCCGGCTTTGAAGGCCATCGTCCCTGATGTTGCTCTGTACGATCTGTACGATATCTTCTACGATGGCGGAATTTACAAAAATGATTATGTTAATCAATGGGGTGAAGCGGTTCAGGCCCTGGATACTATCATTCCGTCCATCCCCGTCGACAGTGATACGGACGGCCAGCTACTGAAGCAGGCAATGGTTGAGCACGAGGCAAACTGGACACCACAGACACCATTTACTAACGGCCCTTTCCGCGACATTGAGCAACATGAATGGAACTGGAAAAACTACGGTCCAATCGATGTCATCGACAAGATCAATCAATCCGGTGTGCCGATTTACCACTACTCAGGTTGGTACGATGCTTTTGTCGCCCAGACCCCACGCATTTTTAACAACTATCCTGGACCAGACGCGCTGCTGATTGGCCCCTGGGGTCACGACAAGTGGAATGAAGCCATCGACCAGGAACGGATAGACGTCAACAGCGTCCAGCATTTACGTTGGTACGACCGCTGGTTGAAAGGCATAGAGAACGGTATCGAAAAAGACGACAAAGTAAATTACGCCGTTATCGATGTGCCGGGAGAGAAGTGGCACTGGGAAAGTTCACCAGCTTGGCCAATCGCGGGCATTCAGGAACAAGTGCTGTATCTAAGCGGTGACAAAGCCAATTCGGTCGAATCACTCAACGACGGTAGCCTGGCGTTCAATCCGATTCCGTCTGTCGGCAATAATGGCTTCAAAGTCGACATCACCACTACCACTGGTACTGCATCACGCTGGGATAACTGTACCGGTGTCGGCCCACTGCTCTACCCGGATATGACCGCGAACGATAAAAAGTCACTGACCTACACGACCTCGGCATTGTCAGAAGACATGACGGTGGTTGGCTATCCGATGATCAAACTGCAGGCCAGCAGCGACAAACCGGACGGCGATTTCCATGTGCTATTAGAAGAAGTGGAAGCTGATGGTACCACCCATCTGGTGACTGAGGGGCAATTACGCCTGTCAATGCGTAAAAAGGATGCAGAGCAAAAAGCCAGCTGGCACGACGGCCTCTGGCGCCGACAAAACCAGCAAGATGTGCTGCCGGTAGAGCCTGGTCAGTGGTATGACGTAGAAATTGAACTGATGCCGACCGCTTACCTGTTCAACCAAGGTAACCGGATTCGCATTACAGTAATGGGCGCGGATAAAGATAATGCTGTGTTACCCAAGTACCAAGATGCCAAACTGGCAGTACAATTCGGTGGTGAGCAGGGTTCACAGCTAGTATTGCCGGTAAAGCAGAGCTAACGTAACACCCTGATGAATGCGGCCAGCCTAGCTGGCCGCATGTTCTGTTACCTCAGCCAGAAATTCGAATTCCAGGTACGGTCCGTAAATATCCCTTTTCTCACTAACCAATTCAAATCCCAGCTTTTGCAAGATAGCGATCGACGCCACATGATGACGATTGGCGGTAGCAGTTACCCGGCTTAGCCCCAGTTCACGTACCGCTTTCGGGAAGAAGGCGCAGAGTGCTTCACTGCCATACCCCTGCCCCCAGAAAGTCTTATCGAAAATAAACCCCAGCTCCGGAGTACTGTCCAGATCTGCGATAAACACATGGCCCATGTATTCCCGGCTGTTGTTGTCCAGCACCGCCATGCAGTGTAGCTGTTCATCATGCAGTACTTTTGAAAACAGCTGCTTGGCCGACGCCACACTATGCGGACCATTCATCTCTGCACGGTTTTTGGCGCAGATATTCAGCAACATAAAATCGCTGAGCAGCGATTCGTCATAGGGCCTTAGCAGAGTCCGCCTGGTTACAATAGTCACTTGTCGTCCTTGAACTGGTCGTCTGCCAGACGATCAACTCGCCTCCAGACTAGAAAATAGTGTTTTAATTCGTTAATGAAATAGCAGCAACGCAGCGGCATTAACAGAGAGCAAATACACGAGAAAAGCCCCGACACCTGAGTATCGGGGCTATAGTCTCACTCGCAGCAGTCCGGCTACAAAATAATGCTCCCTGCATCATCCGTAATAGTGGCTGATTCCATCAGCTCAATCCTTTCTTCGCCTTCCTAGCGGTGTCCTGATCGTCCTGACAGCTAACTTTCCCGTTAGCACACATCACTTGATCCCTGAGCGGTGTCCTTCCATCGTCCTGATGGTGTCCTGGTCTCTGTCCTAGAGATGTCCGTTGTCGTCCGTGTCGCTGCTATCCTGTCAGCGTGTCGTATCCTTACAACGTCCTTTGGCTCCTTGCTAGATTCCCCATCCGGGTAACCTACTCTTCGTCCTGAAGATGACCAAATCCCTGGTGCTTTCCTGTTCCCTGTCGACCTCCTGCCGACAGAGATAACTATACGTTATTCCGGTTCTGACACAACGCAGCGGAAAAATATTTTTGCGCCCCAGTGACGAACAAAACCAACCGCGCTATTTGATTTCAATACGTTAGCTCACCATTGTTCCTATTTTCCGGTACAAATTTCTCTTTTTCGCACACGCCGTGTGAGAGATCTCTTACACGCGAAAGCCAATATTGATATTCGCCTTAAGTCTGTTTGCGCGTATCATGGAGTAAAACCGCAACAAGGACTGCCATGATGCTTACAAAAGACGTCACTGACGAGCTGCATGCCGTAATGGAGCAACTCGAACAGCAAGGTAAACAGCCTACTGTAGCCTTAGTCAAAGCCAGATTAACCACCCCAATCCCAATGCCCGCTCTGGTCACGGCGATCAAGAGCTGGAAAAGTGCCCACCGGGTTCCGAAAGTCGAGGTTGCCGCCCAGCCGGCTGAGCCAGAGACTATCGCCCAGCTACAGCAACAGGTGAATGAGCTGACCGAACGTGTCAACCAACTTGAAATTAAACTGAGCGAAAAGTTGGCAGATCAATGAAGATATGGGTTGATGGTGATGCCTGCCCTAAGGTGATTCGGGATACGCTGGTACGCGCGGCAGAAAGGACCGGGCTTACACTCACATTTGTGGCCAACCATGCCTTGCCGCTGCCAAGCCGCAGCAATATCCACATGCGCCAGGTGGAAAGTGGTTTTGATGTGGCCGACAATCAGATTGTCGCTTGGGCAGAAAAAGGCGATCTGGTGATCACATCCGATATTCCTCTGGCCGATGAGGTGATCACCAAAGGAGCGATGGCACTGAGCAGCCGCGGGGAACTGTTTACTCCGGATACGATCAAGGCCAAGCTCAACGTGCGCGATTTTATGGATACCATGCGTTCGAGCGGCATTCAGACCGGCGGTCCAGCGCCTTTATCCCAGACGGAGCGACGCGAGTTTGCCAACCACCTGGACCGAATCCTGGCCAGAGCAAAAAGATAACCCAAGTTTGAGTAAAACAATTAAGGCCTGCATCACTGCAGGCCTTATTTTTAAGCCAATCTCTGGCATCTTATTTAACTTACGCTGAAGTTATGGCGTGTAATAAGTCGCCGCACCCGGACCGACCGGCAGCCCCAGTACGAATACCCAAACGTAGAACAGCAAGCTCCAGCCTACGATAAACACCATTGAGTATGGCAACATAGTGGCGATCAGGGTACCGATACCCAGATTCTTCACATAGCGGGTCGCCACAGCCAGGATCAGACCAAAGTAGCTCATCATCGGCGTAATGATGTTGGTGGTCGAATCACCGATACGGTAAGCCGCCTGAATCGTTTCCGGCGCATAACCGACCAGCATCAGCATAGGAACAAAGATGGGGGCCGTTACCGCCCACTGCGCTGACGCCGAACCTATCATCAGGTTGATAAAGCCACACATCAGGATGAAAGCGAAGAACAGCATTGGGCCAGTCAGGCCGATGCTTTGCAGAAAATCTGCGCCGGCTACTGCAAATACCTGGCCAAAGTTAGTCCATTTGAAGAAAGCGACAAACTGGGCAGCGAAGAACACCAGCACGATGTACATGCCCATTGACGACATCGACTTCGACATGGCATCGATAACATCCCGATCGGTTTTCATCGTGCCGACTATGCGGCCGAAGACAAAACCCGGAATGGCAAAGAAGACAAAAATAAACGCGACGATACTCTTCAAAAATGGTGAACCTGCTACGGTACCAGTCGCCGAGCGCAGCACACCGTCTTCAGGCACAATGGTCCAGGCCAACAGCGCGCTGACAATCAGCACGGCGATACCGGCCATTTTCAGACCTTTCTTCTCAAGAGCAGTTAGAGCCCCCATCTGATCCTTGGACAGGTCTTCAGCCGCCTGTTCCACGTTGTATTTGCCCAGTTTCGGCTCAACGATTTTTTCCGTCACCAGTGCGCCCATACCCGCGATGAAGAAGGTAGAAACAAACATGAAGTACCAGTTCACCTCAGGACCAACGGTGTAATTCGGATCGATCATCTGAGCGGCAGTTTCGGTAATCCCGGACAACAACGGGTCAACGGTACCGATCAACAGGTTGGCCGAGTAACCACCCGAAACACCGGCAAATGCCGCTGCCAGACCAGCCAGCGGGTGACGTCCTAAAGAGTGGAACAGCATCGCTGCCAAAGGAATAAGAACGACATAACCCAGCTCAGAGGCGGTATTGGAGATAATACCGGCAAAGACGACCGTCACCGTTACCATACGCTTAGACGCGCCCATCACCAGGCCACGCATGGCGGCGGACAGCAGGCCGGAGTATTCGGCAATCGCCACCCCCAGCATCGCAACTAATACAGTGCCAAGCGGGGCAAAGCCAACGAAGTTACTGACCAATTTGGTCACGATCAGTTGCAAACCTTCTGCGTTTAGCAGGCTGACCACTCGGATCATGCCATCAGCCGCACGACCAGCAGCGCCTTCTGGGCGCGGGTCAGCAACAGCGACGTCAAAATAGCCGGCGATTCCGGATGCCACCAGAATGGCAAGACAGAAGAGAGCAAAAAGAGTGATTGGGTGAGGCAACAGGTTGCCCAAATATTCCACCGCATCTAAGAAACGGGTAAATAACGGTTTCTTGGCGGCAGGTTGTTTTATCGAAGCAGACGAACTCATCTGTTTCCCTCCATGTAGTGATTCCTGTTGACAGTCAGAGCACTGTCAAAAACGCCGCGCAGATTACTTTAGGAAATGGTGAAATAGAAATCCAAAATGTTACAAATCATTTCATTTATCAGGTTAATAATTTACAAAAAGGCAAAATAACTAGTTATATTAACCATATAATCAACCCAAACCAGAATTATCGTTTGTTTAAATATTAATCTGTCGCGCCGTGATGTTAAGACCAAAAAGCGGACAATGGCCCGGAGTCGTTTGAGGCCAGTCGACCTGGAATTGGCTCCGATTTGGCTGCGATTGTGGTATGTTAGCGGCAACTATTTTCGGGAGAGCACAGATGCACGCGATCGCGCCTATCGGCTTGATTCATAGCCCCTATAAAGAAAAATTCGCCGTTCCACGTCAACCCAGGCTGGTGCCCAGTGCGACGGCCAGAATCGCCTTAACCGGCGAGGCCAACTGTCTGGAAGCGGTGCGTGGTCTGGATGCGTTTAGCCATCTGTGGCTGCTGTTTCTGTTTGATCAGAACCTGGAAGCTGGCTGGAAACCTACGGTACGGCCGCCTCGGCTGGGCGGCAACCAGCGAGTGGGCGTGTTAGCGTCGCGTTCGACCTTCAGGCCCAATGGCATCGGCATGTCAGCGGTCGAGATGCGCGGTATTTGTCAGGATAAAGATCAAATCTACATTGATGTCGGCAGTGTCGACCTGGTGGATGGCACACCGATCGTTGACATCAAACCTTACATCCCCTACTCCGATGCCATCCCGGATGCTATTGGTGGCTACGCCGGAAGCGAACCAGAAACTTTGGATGTATGTTTCTCGGCCAGCTGTCTGGCCGAGCTCAATCGGCGCCGCGACGCCGCGCATGTCAAGGCGGTGATTTGCGAAGTATTGGCCCAGGATCCCCGCCCTGCTTATAAAAAACAGAGTCAGGACGACAAGATTTATTCGGTAAAACTGTTCGATCTCGACGTTAAGTTTCACGTCAGCGCGAAACAGGTCGAGGTAATCGCGGTTGAGTACTTTTGACAAACCCAAATGGCTGCTATTATAAGCGGCTTATTTCCGTTCCCTGCCAGGCAGGGAATCACCTTTCAACTCTATTAAACGGATACCATCAATGCGTACCAGTAACTATCTTCTTTCTACATTGAAGGAGACTCCAAACGACGCAGAAATCGTGAGCCACCAGCTCATGTTACGTGCCGGTATGATCCGTAAGCTGGCTTCAGGTCTTTATACCTGGCTGCCTACAGGTCTGCGCGTACTGCGTAAAGTCGAAAACATCGTTCGTCAGGAAATCGATAATGCCGGTGCAATCGAGACCTTGATGCCCGTTGTGCAGCCGTTTGAACTTTGGGAAGAGACAGGTCGTTCTGAGAAGATGGGCCCCGAGTTACTTCGCTTTACTGATCGCCATATGCGTCCGTTTGTACTAAGCCCGACCGCTGAAGAAGTGATCACTAGCCTGGTGCGCAACGAGGTAAGTTCATACAAACAGCTTCCGCTGAACCTTTACCAAATCCAGACTAAATTCCGTGACGAACGCCGCCCTCGCTTTGGTGTGATGCGCTCACGTGAATTCTCAATGATGGACGCCTACAGTTTCGACATCGATAAAGAAGGCCTGCAAAAATCGTACGATGCAATGCACGATGCATACTGTAAAGCCTTTGACCGCATGGGGCTGGATTACCGTCCGGTACTGGCTGACAGCGGTGCAATCGGTGGCAGCGGCTCACAGGAGTTCCACGTTCTGGCAGAAAGTGGCGAAGACCTGATCGCCTTCTCAACTGAGTCTGACTACGCAGCCAACCTCGAAAAAGCAGAAGCGCTGGCTCCGGCAGAGCAAGCCGACGCACCAACTCAGCAAATGGAGCTGGTTGATACGCCAAACGCCAAAACCATCGCTGAGCTGGTTGAGCAGTTCGGCCTGCCAATCGAAAAAACCGTGAAAACGCTGTTCGTCAAAGCCTCTGATGAAGTCGATGCTCCGCTGATCGCGCTGATTATCCGTGGTGACCACGAGCTGAACGAAGTGAAAGCCGAAAACCTGAAAGAAGTTGCCGCGCCACTGGAAATGGCAACTGAAGATGAAATCCGCGCCCTGATCGGTGCAGGTCCAGGTTCACTTGGCCCGGTAGGTCTTAACCTGCCATTTATCGTCGACCGCACTGTGGCAGTCATGAGTGATTTCGGCGCCGGCGCCAACATCGATGACAAACACTATTTCGGTATCAACTGGGGTCGTGACGTCGAGCTCGGCCAGGTAGAAGATCTGCGTAATGTCGTGGAAGGCGATCCTAGCCCATGTGGCCAGGGCACTATCCAGCTTAAACGTGGTATCGAAGTTGGTCACATCTTCCAACTGGGCAAAAACTACTCAGAGAAGATGAATTGTGGCGTACTGGGCCCTGACGGCAAGAACGTAATTCTTGAGATGGGTTGTTACGGTATCGGTGTCACCCGTGTTGTGGCGGCAGCGATTGAACAGAACCACGATAAGTACGGCATCATCTGGCCTGACGCCATCGCGCCTTTCCAGGTTGCGATTGTACCGATGAACATGCACAAGTCTGAACGCGTTCAACAGGCGGCAGAAAAACTGTATGCCGATTTGACGGCGGCGGGTATTGATGTGCTGTTTGACGACCGTAAAGAGCGCCCGGGCGTGATGTTCTCTGATATGGAACTGATCGGCGTTCCGCATACGATTGTGATCGGTGAGCGCAGCATGGATGAAGGTAACTTTGAGTATAAAAACCGTCGTAGCGGAGATAAAACTCCGGTTGCGATGGCCGATATACTGGCCCACCTGCAGCAGCAACTGGCGGGCTAAGGTCAAATTGAGTCACAAAAAAGGGTTGATATGTTTATCAACCCTTTTTTTATTTGCCTGTCGCTTGAAAGCACTATTCCAGTGGAGCCGTCGGGGCCTGACAACCCGGTTTGGCTTCAGCAAACGGCACGTCGCGCAGTTCATCGGCATTGCCGTCAATCAGCTCACCGAAGTGAAAAATACCAAACTCACCCGGCTTCATGCGGTGCCAGTTTTCATTGCCGGTCAAAGGCTGGGTAGCGATCACGGACACGATATCGTTCGGTGTGGTCTCTTCCTGGAAGTTAATTTCCACATCTTCATCCAGCAGTGCCGCTTTACCAAATGGGGCACGGCGGGTGATCCAGTACAGGTGGTTGGTACAGTAAGTCACCACATAGTCGCCGTCCGAGAGCAGCATGTTAAATACGCCCTTGGCCCGCAACTGCTGGCAGCACTCGGCCACGAAGCGAAACACCCCCACCATGTCCTGCGGTGGTTCCGGATAACGCTGCTCCATCTGCTTCAACAACCAGCAAAATGCCAGCTCGCTGTCGGTTTCACCAACCGGGCGATGACGACCCGTATCAAAGTCCTGGTATTCGCTTAGCTGACCATTGTGGGCAAAAGTCCAATAGCGCCCCCACAGCTCCCGGGTGAACGGATGCGTGTTTTCCAGGGTAACGCCGCCTCGGTTGGCCTGGCGGATATGACTGACCACCGCACAACTTTTGATCGGATAGTTCTGCACCAGTTCCGCTATCTTGGACTGGCAACTGGGGTTCGGATCCTTAAAAGTACGGAAGCCTTTACCCTCGTAAAAGGTAATCCCCCAGCCGTCCCGGTGCGGCCCGGTTTTACCGCCGCGCTGCATCAGTCCGGTAAAACTAAAACAGATATCGGTTGGCACATTGGCGCTCATCCCGAGCAACTCACACATGAATCTATCTACTCCTTATTCCGCAAACAGGCGCACAACCCGGTTTATTCCATCTCTTTTTCAATCAATTGAATGATGATATGGATGATCTTGATGTGCACTTCCTGAATACGATCAGCATAGCCGAAATGCGGTACCCGGATCTCAATATCCGCCGTTCCCGCCATTTTACCGCCATCTTTACCGGTCAGGGCGATGGTTTTCATCCCTTTGGCCTGGGCGGCTTCTATTGCTTTGAGGATATTGCCGGAGTTGCCGGAAGTCGACAGACCGAACAGCACATCGCCTTGCGCACCCACCGCTTCGACATAGCGTGAAAATACAAAGTCATAGCCAAAGTCGTTACTGACACAGGACAAATGGCTTGGATCAGAAATAGCAATCCCCGGGTAGCCAGGACGGTTCTCCCGGTAGCGGCCGGTCAGCTCTTCCGCAAAATGCATCGCATCACAGTGCGAGCCACCATTACCACAAGACAACACTTTGCCCCCTTGTTTAAACGACTCGGCAATCAGTTTTGCAGCAGCTTCAATTTGAGCAATGTTGTGCTCATCTGATAGGAATTTGTTGAGGACGTCAGCCGCTTCGGTCAGTTCACGTTTAATCAGTTCCTGGTACATAGGTCGTTCTCGCCTTTATTTTTTAACAACTATTCCTCTGAAAACAGAGGACTGAGGGTATTGGTTGAGTTTACCCAATCTCTCCACGCTGTCGATAGCACAGTGGTAACAATTCGAGGTTTCTGGCAAGGAATTAGCAAACCCAGCACCATAAAAAGCCTTTACGCCACTCATTTTTAGAATTTTTACTCTACAAAGATCACTATTTCTCCTATTTCGGGTTTTACATTTCGTTAATACTTTGATTACACTTTAACTGGTTAGACCACTTTTATAAATCGGACGTATAAAGCAATAACGAGTCTGAATAAGGAACGATTACATGGATATTTTGCTCTCTATCGTGGTATTTGCAGCGGTCCTGTCCGCCTGCCTTTACCACAGGTCATCTCTGCTACTGTCGCTCAGTGCGCTGACACTGACTCTGGTTCTGGTCACTCTGTTCGGACCCGCCGGCTCCATCAGCTGGTTGCTGTACCTGGCGGCGGTAGCAGTGCTGGCAGTACCTGCCATACGCCAGTCACTGATTAGTCACAAAGCGTTGAAACTGTTCAAATCAGTGTTACCCGCGATGTCTCAAACCGAAAAAGAAGCGCTGGACGCAGGTACGGTTTGGTGGGAAGCGGAACTGTTTAAAGGCAAGCCGGAATGGCAGCAACTGCACGCGATCAGCAAACCTCAGTTGTCTGACGAAGAAAAAGCCTTTCTTGACGGCCCGGTAAATGAAGTCTGTGCCATGGTGAATGATTACCAGGTGACCCATGAGCTGGCAGACCTGCCACCGGAAGTCTGGCAGTACCTGAAAGACAAAAAATTCTTTGCCATGATCATCAAGAAAAAATACGGTGGCCTGGAGTTTTCGGCCTACGCCCAGTCGCTGGTATTGCAAAAGCTGACCGGTGTATCCGGGGTACTCTCTTCCACCGTTGGGGTACCGAACTCGCTCGGTCCGGGTGAACTACTGCAGCACTACGGTACTGAAGAGCAGAAAGATTATTACCTGCCCCGTCTTGCCGAAGGTAAAGAGATCCCTTGTTTTGCCCTGACCAGTCCGGAAGCGGGCTCCGACGCCGGATCCATTCCAGACTACGGCGTAGTCTGTAAAGGCAAATGGAAAGGAAAACAAGTCCTGGGCATGCGCCTGACCTGGAACAAACGTTACATTACCCTGGCACCGGTGGCCACCGTGCTCGGTCTGGCTTTCAAACTGCGCGACCCGGACGGCCTGTTGGGTGACAAAGAAGATCTCGGTATTACCTGTGCTCTGATCCCGACCGACATAAAAGGTGTCGAAATCGGTAACCGTCACTTCCCGCTCAATGTGCCGTTCCAGAACGGTCCGACCCGAGGCAAAGACATTTTCGTACCGCTGGACTTTATTATCGGTGGTCAGGAAATGGCGGGCCAGGGTTGGCGTATGCTGGTTGAATGTCTGTCTGTTGGTCGCGGTATTACTCTACCGTCCAACTCTACCGGCGGTATCAAAACAGCCGCTCTGGCAACCGGTGCTTACGCCCGTATTCGTCGCCAGTTCAAACAGCCGATTGGCCAGATGGAAGGTATCGAAGAGCCGTTAGCCCGCTTAGGCGGTAATGCCTACATGATGGATGCGGCGAGCAACCTGACTGTTGCCGCCATTGACGCTGGCGAGAAACCGTCGGTGATCTCGGCCATCGTCAAATATCACTGTACCCATCGTGGACAGCAGAGCATCATCGATGCAATGGATATTGTCGGTGGTAAAGGCATCTGCCTTGGTCCGTCCAACTTCCTCGCTCGCGGCTATCAGGGCGCACCGATTGCCGTAACCGTGGAAGGCGCCAATATTCTCACTCGTTCGATGATCATCTATGGTCAGGGCGCAATTCGCTGTCATCCGTATGTGTTGGCCGAAATGGACGCCGCGTATTCAGAATCGGCAGACGCGGTTGAGAAATTTGACCAGGCACTGGCTGGCCATGTCAGCTTCACCATGAGCAACCTGGTTCGCAGTGTCTGGCTTGGCCTCACTGATGGTCTGGGTTCGGCAACACCGACCAAAGACGCTACCAAACGTTACTACCAGCAACTGAACCGGTACAGTGCCAACTTAGCGCTATTGTCGGATATTTCGATGGCGGTGTTGGGCGGCTCGCTGAAACGTAAAGAGCGCTTGTCTGCCCGTCTGGGGGATATTCTCAGCCAGCTCTATCTGAGTTCTGCGGCGCTGAAGCGGTTTGATAACGATGGTCGACCACAGGAAGATCTGCCACTGGTTCACTGGGGATTGCAGGACAGCCTGTACCAGTGTGAACGAGCCATTGATGACTTCCTGGCCAACTTCCCATCACCGCTGCTGGGTCGCGTGCTACGGGTGCTGATGCTGCCATATGGCAGGGTGCGTAAAGCGCCGAGTGACCGGATTGACAGCCAGGTGGCGCGCATCCTGCAGCAGCCAAGTGCGACCCGTTCACGTCTGGGCCGATTCCAGTACTTGGAACCTACCGCCTTTAACCCGGCAGGGAAACTGGAACTGGCACTGAATGTGATACTGCAGGCTGAACCTGTGTTCGACAAAATCTGCAAGGCGATGAACAAACGTCGGCCATTTACCCAGCTTGACCAGCTGGCGGCGGAAGCACTGGAGCAGAAGCTGATCGATAATGACGAAGCCCAGTTGCTGATTGAGGCTGAACATCATCGCTTATACACCATTAATGTGGATGATTTTGCCCCGGAGCATTTAGCGGCTCTGCACAATGATTCCAACATTGAACAAGTTGCCTAGTATCGGCAACATCGAAAAAGGGCTGCCACTGGCAGCCCTTTTTATTGTCTGGAACATTAACAGAGTCAGGGAGCAACAAAGTTGCTGCTCATCCTATTGCTTCGGCATTTCCAGCTGCATTTCCGGCATCGCCTGTTGCTGAGCCCTCCGTTTACGCAGCACAATCCAGACCGCCGCGCCCAGCAGCAGCGCCAACAGGTTACCAACTGCAATAATGATGATATTACGGGTCCGCTTCTCCTCGCGCATTTGCAGGATCTGCTGCTGCTGACGCACCTTGGCCAGTTGCTGTTCCCGCTCCTGCTGCAAACGGCGGGTTTCGGCGATATCGATGTCTTCCACCACGCTGTAGGTTTGCTGGGAAATAGGAAACGACAATGATCGGCCGGTCGCCACGTCATCGGCGTACATCACTCCCTGCCAGGAGTAATTGCCCAGCACGCCCGAATAAGGAATGCTCATAGTAACCTTGCCGGTGGCTGGATCACTGACGCCCTCAACCAGATTCTGACTGCCGTCCGGGTTATTGTGGGCGACATGGGCAACCACAGAGTCGGGTTTCACCATGCCCTGCTCACCGGATAACACCACCTGATGCGGTTCGCCCTGCTTGCGGGACTGAATAAAGGTATGCTGAATCGGCGTCGGGTAAACCAGTACCGTCTGTTCCTGTGCCCGTAAAAACACGCCATTGCCCGAGGTGATTCGCACCCGGTACTTATCCGGTTTGGCGCTGATCGGCAGCGCAACCGTAAACACCCCATCGCCAGCCTGCTCATCCAGGCCGCGACCATCATCAGCAAATTCACCCAGCACGTTAGCAACCGGACGCGCCTCTTTGATCAGAGCCTTCTCATTTTCAATGTATTTGGTGAAGGTGACTTTCAGTTTCACCCGGTCCAGAAAGTCTCTCAGCACCAGAGGCTTGCCATCCGAGGTTAAGCGCGCGGTGAATTTGAGTTCCTCTCCCTGGTACAGCCGGCTGGGTAAGCTGTCGGTCGATAACTCCAGATGGGAGATGAGCTTGATCTTGTTCTTGGGAGTGACTTTGCCGATTGCCTGCCACGGCCCCGGCATCGGTTTGTCGACCGAAATGATATCCATCGACGGCTCCTGATACCAGCGAACGTTGTCCGGACTGCGGTTGACATAATATTTTTTTCCGTCGGGACGTACCAGCACCACAGGCTGAGAGCGTTCAGCGCGGTAAATCAGGAAAGTGATTTGCGAAATGGATGGATCGACACGAAAGCGGTTGTCCAGCAGAGACAACGCCGACTCCTGACTGGCGAACGTTATCGTTGCCCAGCACAACCCGAGCCAAAGTGCCACGATCCTAGCCATGTTTACTCCTATTGTCGCCAAAGACAGCTGCCGCTTTTTTCCACCAGATCCAAACGCGCCTGATGCGCTTCTACTTCATCGGCGCTGGCCCGCAAAACCTTTAGCGCTTTTCGACCGCTGGCGACTCTTTTTATTGACTCACCTCCCAGTTCGCCGCTGCCGTTGCGGTCACCACTGAACTGCAGCGATGTCTGCCCGCCGGTCATCAGCAGATAAACATCCGCCAGGATTTCAGCATCGAGCAAGGCCCCGTGCAGTGTCCGGTGCGAGTTATCTATGCCGTAACGGTCACATAACACATCCAGGTTGTTACGCTTGCCCGGGAAGATTTTCTTCGCCATCGCCAGCGTATCGGTCACCTTGCACAGTTGCTCCGTAGTACCAAACGCCGGGTCAAGCAGACGAAATTCGAGGTCCATAAAGCCGACGTCGAACGGCGCGTTATGTGCTACCAGCTCAGCGCCGCGAATAAAATCGACGAACTCCTGGTGTACCTCGGCGTATTCAGGCTTGTCGACCAGAAACTCGTCCGTGATACCGTGGACTTCAATCGCATCCGGCTGGATTTGACGGTCGGGCTTGAGGTAGACGTGAAAATGGCGGCCAGTCAGCTTACGGTTGACGATTTCAACCGCACCGATTTCAATGATTCGGTGGCCCTGATAATGCGGCCCGCCTTCAGTGTTCATACCGGTCGTTTCCGTATCGAGAACGACGATTCTGTGGTTGCTGGAATTGTTGCTGGTATTCATAACAATAGGTATGTCAGACTATGCTTATAATTTGCTTGTCCCAATAGTACCAAATCATGACCAAACAGGTGGAAATTTTCACAGACGGATCTTGTTTAGGCAATCCAGGCCCTGGCGGCTACGGGATTGTGCTGCGCTACAAACAGGTGGAGAAGACTTTAGCTAAAGGCTACAAGCTGACTACCAACAACCGGATGGAGATGCTGGCGACCATTGTCGCATTGCAAACGCTGAAAGAGTCCTGCCATGTCATCCTGACCACCGACAGCCAATACGTTCGCCAAGGCATTACTCAGTGGATCCATAACTGGAAAAAACGCGGCTGGAAAACCGCCGATAAAAAGCCGGTCAAAAATGCCGACCTGTGGCAACTCCTGGACAAGGAAACTGCCCGCCACCAAGTAGAGTGGCACTGGGTAAAAGGCCATGCCGGACACCGGGAAAACGAAATGTGCGATGAACTAGCACGCGCCGCGGCAGAAAACCCTACCGAAGAAGACCAGGGTTACCTGGCCAGCCTGTAACCCCCTTACCTGCAAGCTTGTATAAACGCCTAATCCGGCAGGCTGCTACTCTGCCGGATACCGGTGCGATAGTTGACTCCGACCGGTGCCAGGCGCCGTTTGATTTTCCAGTGAGGCTTGATCAGCTTGAGTGGATAGGTCCGTTTTCTGGCGACGATAAAATAGAGACTGCCCATTGGCGCAGCCCAGTCGCCGATAGCGTTTTCCATCCAGGTCCACATGGTACGGTTGCGCTGCATCGGAAACAGCGCATAACGGTCACAGTGAATCACTTCATAATTGAGCACGCTTAACCAGTCTTTGATCCGGTTAGAGGTAAACATTCTGCCACTCCAGGGCAGGCTGTGTTTACGCCATGGCATCAGGCTGGAAATACCGATCAGACTGATGGGGTTAAACCCGGTAATGATCAGATAGCCGTCATCAATCATCACTCTGTCTACTTCGCGCAGTAACCGGTGCGGATCGTTGCAATAATCCAGCTGATGAGACAAGATCACTGTATCGAAACTTTTTTCCAGGAAAGGCAACGCAAAGCCATCGGCGATAACATGGTGCAGTGGGTTGTGGATATCCAGATTGACTTGATGGGGAATGTTACAAAGTGAACTGCCCAACTCGCAGCTTAGTCCGCCCAGTTTCAGCAGATGATAGCCAAACAGCTGCGGGCACCACTCATCAAGCCGGGTTTGGATCGACTCACTGACCCACAAACCGTGTGTCAACTGCGACCAGGAATTGGGCGTTTTTAGCTTTTTTTCGCTGCGCGCTGGCTTCATTGATAACCTGTTTCCCGAGAGCAACCGGAGGCTCGACAATGTTACATATCAAAAGCATACCTGCATTTCGCGATAATTACATCTGGCTGATCGAAAATAGCGATGGTCGTTGTGCCGTGGTGGATCCGGGCGATGCCAAACCGGTGATCGATTACCTGACAAAACACAAGCTAGAGCTGGCCGCAATCCTGATCACCCACCACCATGCTGACCATATCGGCGGCGTCGCTGAACTGAAACAGCTCGCACCGAGTATCGATATTATCGGCCCGGCAAAGGACGGTATTCGCGGCTTAACCCAAACCGTCGCGGAAGGCGATCAAATCGAACTGTTCGGTCAGGCTATGAGCGTGCTTGAGCTGCCGGGGCACACCTCAGGCCACATCGGCTATTATGGCGGCCAGACCCTGTTTTGTGGTGATGTGCTGTTTTCCGCCGGTTGTGGCCGGGTATTTGAAGGCACCATGGAACAGATGTACCGCTCACTGCAAAAGCTGGCGGCACTACCAACCGACACCAAGGTGTACTGTGCACACGAGTATACTTCGGCTAACCTGGCTTTTGCCCTGGCCGTTGAGCCGGATAATCCGCAGTTGCACGATTACCGGGATCAGGTAAACCGTCTACGAGCTCAAGAGCAGGCCACAATACCGACCCAGATTGGCCTGGAGCTTACCATTAACCCGTTTTTACGTTGCGATCAGCCCAGTGTCATTCAGTCGGTGGCGAATCGGATAAATCAACGTGATGAAGTCGCCATATTCAGTGCGTTACGTGAATGGAAAAATGATTTTTAACGATTAGATCCTTGTCAGTGTCCATAACGGGCAAGTATTATCTGCAGCCGAACAAAAAAAGGGCTGTAGCATGCGAGCAAAGTACAGCTGGGTCTTGGCGCTAATATTAGTTGGTTGTCAAACTGCCCAGCCACCAGAAAACACCACTGAAACCTCTTCTCCTGAACCGGAAACCACTCAGGCTGAATCCCAGGCGAATCAGCCGCAACCTGAGCCTGAACCTGAGGTTGAACAACCTGTAGTGCTGACGCCGCAACAGCAGCAAGATGTTTGGCAGCGAATCGCAATGCAGTTACAGCTGACGGTACCGGATAACGACAAAATCGACTATTACCGCCGTTGGTACCTTAAGCATCCCAGCCATTTAAAGACGGTTTCTGAACGCGCGGAACCGTTTCTGTACCTGATCACCGATAAAATCGAACAACGTGGCCTGCCGTTAGAACTGGCGCTGTTGCCGGTGGTCGAAAGTGCCTTTGACGCTTTTGCTTATTCACACGGCAGTGCCGCTGGTTTGTGGCAGTTTGTCTCGGCGACCGGCAAGATGTATGGTCTGGAGCAGAATTTCTGGTATGACGGCCGCCGTGATGTCGCCGCCGCCACCGACGCCGCGCTCGACTATCTTACTTATCTGAACGAACGTTTTGACGGCGACTGGTATCATGCCATTGCCGCCTACAACAGTGGCGGTGGCCGGGTATCAAGCGCAATTCGCAAGAATCAGCAGTCAGGCAAGCCAATTGACTTTTTCTCGCTCGATTTACCGAAAGAGACCAGCAGCTATGTGCCGAAATTATTGGCACTGGCCGATATCGTCGCCAACCAGGAAAGCTACGGTATTGAGTTAACCCCGATAGCCAACCAGGCGGTGGTTCAACTGGTCGACCCCAAAGAGCAGCTCGATCTGGCGATTGCAGCCGGTTATGCCGGTATCAGTGTCAAACAACTGCAGAGCCTTAACCCGGCCTATAACCAGTGGGCTACCGCCCCTAACGGACCACACCAGCTACTGCTGCCAGTGGACTCGGTAGCGCAATTTGAACAGAAAGCGGCCGAGAACCGCGGCAAAGGCGTGAAGCTGATCCGCTATCAAATTCAGTCCGGCGATACGTTGAGTGTGATTGCCAAAAAGCACAATACCACCACCAAGGTGATCCGTACCGCCAATAACCTGAATAACAACACCATTCGGGCCGGTCGCTACCTGATGATCCCGACCTCGACCAAAGATGATGCCAGTTACGCACTGAGCGCGGCCAACCGCCTGGCGAAGACCCAAGCCCGCTCTCGAGGTAAGTACCGCATGAGCCATGAGGTCGCCTCAGGTGACAGCCTATGGAGTATCGCCCGCAAATACAAGGTGTCACACCAGTCGCTGGCTAAATGGAACGGTATGGGACCAAGGGACACGCTACGCATCGGCCAGAAACTGGTGGTGTGGAAAAACAGCAGTGACGGCGCCATCATCCGGCCTGTCTACTACAAGGTACGCAGCGGCGATACTATCAGTGGCATCGCCAGCCGTTTCCGGGTAACCAGCCAGGATATCGTAAAGTGGAACGGTCTGAACAAAAACAACTACCTGCAACCGGGTCAACAGCTCAAGTTGTACGTGGACGTAACTAAGGTGAGTGTATGAGCCCGTCTAGTAACCCGTTAACCATGCTGCTGGACATTTTCCGCGCTCCGGCCCGCAGCTTTCTGGCCCTGTATCACCATGGCATGTGGGGCTGGCAGCCATATCTGTTCCTGATCATCAGCCCGTTTCTGTTCTGGGGTGGCTACTTTGATATCGTCAATTTTGACTGGTTAAAAGCCGGTCTGGAAAGCCAGCTCGCGGCAACCAACCCGGCTCAGCTGGAAATGCTGGATGCCAATACCCTGATGGCCAGTGAGATCATCAGCGATACCGCAGGACGAACCCTGACTCTGCTGATGCTGGCGTTCTGGTTCAACCTGGCGACTAAAGCCAGCCGCCATCAGCATGGTTTCTGGCGTTGGTTTGCCGCCAGTGCGGTGATTACCTTCCCGGCGGTTCTGGGCGATCTGGCCAGCTACGTCAGCCTGCTGCTTAACAATGGCCAGGTGATGACCTATGCCGCGGATCTGAACAGCCTCAATGGTTTGCTGAAACTGCCGCTGACCAGCGAGTGGTCCCAGTTTGCCAGTTCTTTCCCACTGTTGCTGCCCTGGTATATTGTGTTGGGGTATGCGGCCATTGGTGCCTGGACTGAATTTGACCGAGGCCAGGCGCTGGCGATCAGCGCCCTGCCGTGGGTCGGTTACTATCTGATTTGGGCCGCTTTCATTCTGATAAGCTAAAGCTTACCAGCAGCGGATTATGGTCTGAAGCATCGGTTTCCGGTGCTTCAGCCGTCACCAAGTTCAACCCGCGATAATAGATATGATCTAAAGGATTACCGTTCAACACCCGGCTGCGATGATCTGGCTTAAACAGCACCGGGGTTAACCCCAACTGCACCATCTGAAAGTTAAGTTCCGTCATCCTTGCCTCACTCCAACTGTTAAAATCCCCGGCCACCAGGATCGGTCCCCGGTAATACTGCAACTCAGCCAGCGAGTTTGCCAACTGCTCCCGGTACTCCTCCAGCCCCAGAGTAAAGTTAACCGCATGCAGATTCACCACGGCCAGTTGCTGACCGTCGGACAGCGGATAGTAGACCAGCAAAGCAGACTTCGGCAGTTGGAACCAGGGCTCCATTTGGGTTAATACCCGAATGTGGAACGGTAATGATCGGCTGAGATTCAATACTCCCGCCACCTGTTCCGCTACCGAAAAAGCATGAGCCTGAAAGCCGCGCCACTGGCGGGTATCAATCCAGTTGACCAGTGCATCGGATAAGCTGGCTTCCTGCAACAGCAACAGCTGACGACCATCGGCGTATTGATCCAGCTGGGCTTGCCAGTTGGTTCGATTCTGCTTGTAGATATTCCAGACCAGGACATTGATTCGACCAGACTGATCGAGCGGTTGATTCGCATTGGCTTGAAAGCAGGCAGACTGTTTAAGCTGACAGCCTGAGTCCAGGTTGATATAGCCGGCTGACTCAGGGACATAAAACAGCAGTTGATAAAGGCTAACTAAGCCAATGGAGATCACCACCAGTAGTGCCAGTAAACGTTTCGTCTTTCTCATCGGTGGTGATATAGCTCCTGAAAGTAAAAAGGAGCCGGGCGGCTCCTTAGCAGTTATATCGCGTCTTCGTCTTCTTCGCCGGTGCGAATTCGTACCACACGCTCAACATCGGTAATGAATATTTTACCATCGCCGATTTTTCCGGTCTGAGCGGTTTCGATAATGGTATCGACACACTGATCCGCCGATTCCTCAGCAACCACAATTTCCAGCTTCACTTTCGGCAGGAAATCCACCATATATTCAGCACCACGATACAATTCCGTGTGACCTTTCTGACGGCCAAAACCTTTCACTTCAGAGACCGTCATACCGGTAATACCCACTTCAGCCAGCGCTTCTCGCACATCATCCAATTTAAATGGCTTAATAATGGCTTCAATCTTTTTCATGTTCATCCCTTAAACTTCGACGTGTCTGGTTATTATCCGCCAGCAAGCGCTAACAATCAATGAAAAAGCCCGGACTGAATAGTCCGGGCTTCATGAATAGATTCAATTACTTCAGGCTGGAATAATACGCAGCTAGGTTAGCGATATCTTCGTCACTTAGCATGGCTGCCTGCGCTTCCATCACGGCAGACTGACCACCTTTACGCTGCTTGTTTTTATATGCAGTCAGCGCAGAAACCAGGTATTGCTCATTCTGACCACGCAGATTAGGATACATAGGGATAGCCGCTTTACCGTCAACACCATGACATGCTGCACAGATAGCCGCTTTTGCCTGTCCAGCAGCAACATCACCTGCGGCTAGGGCTTGACCACTCATCAGGGCCAGGCCCATTACCATTCCAGTTACAATTTTTTTCATTGCTTTTCCTCATTATAAATAATGGACTCATTTATCAGCTGGCTAACTCGTGAATCCAATGCATTTGCGTCCAGATTTTTACATAAAATTAGCACTTTTGTCCCAGATGAGTTCACAATCTTCACCTGCAAATTTTTTATCGACGAATAATCCCGCAACCGCAACCACCTGTCCTTCAGACAGCAGTATCGGTGTCCGCCGTCTGAGCCAGCTGGGTATGCCGTACTCCTGAAACAGTTTCTTCAGCTTCCTGCGATGACCGCGCCCCACCGGATGCGCTTCCAGTCCTTGGGGTTCAAAACTGACCTCAAGCTGCTGAATTTTACCTAATGCCAGTGACATTGGTCCTTGCGGTGCGGCTAATTGCAGGCTGCCCAGGCCGGCTGGCAGACAATAACGTCGATCGTTTAACTGCCACTGGCCTTGCCAGTGCGCCAGCGAGCTATCATCCGTTACCAAATATAAACGCTGCTGAAATCGCCGTACTTGACAATCGTCAAGTCGTAACCTGGGATTCGCGTCCGGCTGCGACAGCGCCACCTGCTGCCACAAGGTAGATAACTGCTGCTGACTCGGCATCCGTTGGCCTTGCCGGGCGAACCAGTGTCGCAGTAGCTGCGCCCTCAGCGGTTCACTGCTGGCCTGCAGCGTCGCGATGTCCAGGCTGAGATTGTCATCCAGACCAGCATTGAGTTTATCGGCCAGTAATTCATCCAGTAATAGCTCCTGCTGGCCACACAACTCCGCTGAGCGGGCCACTGAGCGGCAAATATGCGGCCAGCGCTCGACCAACACGGGAGCGATCTGATGGCGCAGGAAATTGCGATCAAAACGGGTATCCCGATTGCTTTCGTCTTCCAGCCAGGGTAACTGCTGCTCGTGCGCATAGGCCTCTATCTGCTTGCGAGTGGCGCCAAGCAGTGGCCGGATTAACACGCCTCGTGCTAAAGACTTGGCTTCAGCCATCGAAGCCAGCCCTTTCGGACCGCTGCCCCGTTTCAGAGCTAACAAAAAGGTTTCCAGCTGATCGTCAGCATGCTGCCCGGTCAGTAGCAAATCACCTTCTTCCAGGTGAGCAGACAACGCCTGATAACGCGCTTGCCTGGCCAATTGTTCCACGCTTTCCCCTGAGGCCAAGTCGAGACAAACCCGTTCAACGGCGATCGGCAGCCTAGCCTGCGAGGCCCAGTTCTGACAGCGTTCAGCCCACTGGTCGGCGTTAGCACTTAAGCCATGGTGAACATGGACCAGACTCACGAGGCACTGCTGTTTTAGCCGGTAACGCTGGGCGAGATGGCATAATACCTGCGAGTCGACCCCTCCGCTGTATGCCACTACCAGCTTGCTGTTTGGCTGTCGATATTGGCTAATGCACCGTTCAAATTGTTGGTAGAGATCGCTCATCACTGTCGTTACTCTGAAACGCGGTTACGCTAAAACTTGTGGGTTAGTGTAACGCCGAATGGTCAGATAGACCAAGCAGGCACAAAAAAGGCCGACCTGAAGGTCGACCTGTTCTACTTAGATGCTTGATCAGCAGTAGCCGTAGCTCAACAAACGCTGATAGCGACGCTCCAGCAGGTCCTCTGTTTTGAAGTTTTCCAGATCTTCTAGCTGTTTTAACAGGGTTTGTTTCATGTTCGCCGCAACCTGAACGTAGTTACGGTGTGCACCACCTAACGGCTCTTCGATGATTTCATCGATCAGCTCCAGCTCTTTCAGGCGAGGCGCCACCAGGCCCATCGCTTCTGCGGCTTGCGGTGCTTTGTCAGAATCACGCCACAGGATAGAAGCGCAGCCTTCTGGTGAAATTACCGAGTAAGTAGAGTACTGCAGCATATTGACGTAGTCGCCAACACCGATCGCCAGTGCGCCACCAGAGCCGCCTTCACCGACCACGTTACAGATGACCGGTACTTTCAGACCAGACATAACTTTGAGGTTTTTTGCAATCGCTTCAGACTGACCACGCTCTTCGGCACCGACACCTGGGTAGGCACCTGCAGTGTCGATAAAGGTGATGATTGGCATATTAAAACGCTCAGCCATCTCCATCAGACGCAGCGCTTTACGATAACCTTCCGGCTTTGGCATACCGAAGTTACGTTTCACTTTTTCTTTGGTTTCACGACCTTTCTGATGACCGATCACCATCACCGGACGACCTTCCAGACGTGCGATGCCGCCGACGATGGCTTTATCGTCCGCGTAAGCGCGGTCACCCGCCAGTTCGTCGAATTCGGTAAACACGTGCTCAATGTAGTCCAGAGTGTATGGACGGAGCGGATGGCGTGCCAATTGAGCTGTTTGCCAGGCATCCAGGTCACTGAAAATTTTCTTTTTCAGTTCCAGACTCTTGGATTCCAGCTGTTCGATCTCTTTCGCCAGATCAACCCCTGCGTCGCCGCCGTGACGTGATACGTCGCGAAGTGCTTCTATTTTGGCTTCCAGTTCGGCGATGGGTTTTTCAAATTCCAGAAAATTTAGGCTCATCTATCGATCCTTTTCTACTCGGCTCTTCTGTCGGCCGAATGTTCAGTTAAATTCTAGTTCTACCTGGTTACTACCAAGTAGCTGTTGTAAATCGTCGATTAAAGTATCGTTCGGTGTCACTCGCCATTCGATACCAAGTGACAGGCGCGCGCGGGCATCACGGCGCTGGTAGTATACATTGACAGGTACAGTGCCTGCTCGATGAGGCTCCAGTATTTGACTAAAGCGCTCAAAAAATTGGTCATCGATCTGTGATTCATCTATTGAAACAGAGAGACCCCGGGCATATTTTTCCCGTGCGCTACCCAGGTCCATAACCTCGCGCGCGGACATTTTAAGACCCCCGTTGAAATCATCAAAGCTGACCTGTCCGGAAACCACCAAAATTTTGTCTTTTTCGACCAGTTCGGCGTATCGGTCCAACGCATCAGAAAACAGCATCACTTCGATTCGGCCACTGCGATCATCCAACGTCATGATGCCAATCCGGGTGCCGCGCTTGGTGGTCATAACCCGGGCGGCGATGACTAACCCGGCTAAAGTCACCGACTGGTCACGCCTGGTTGGTGACGCATCTTTTAGTCGACAACGGGTATAGTGGTTCAGTTCCTTTAAATAAGCATTTATCGGGTGACCGGTCAAATAAAGGCCCAGGGTATCACGTTCCCCTTCCAGCCACACTTTTTCTGGCCAGGCCGGTACCTTGGTATATTGGTGCTCCACCTCTTCCGGGGCTGCCGTGAGCACACCAAACATATCCGTCTGACCGAATGCTTCCGCCTGGTGGTGCTGACTGGCCGCTTTCACTGCATCATCCAGTGAGGCCATCATCGCCGCACGGTGCGGCCCTAGCCGATCTAATGCGCCGGCGTAAATCAGCTTTTCGATGACTCTCTTATTAACTTTTTTCAGGTCGATACGGGCGCAGAAATCAAACAGGTCTTTGAAATGGCCCCCTTTGCTGCGCGCTTCTAGTATCGCTTCAATCGGCCCTTCACCAACCCCTTTAATCGCACCGATGCCATAGACAATCGCGCCGCTTTCGTCGACGTTGAACCGATACTGACCAGCGTTAATATCCGGCGGCAGCACCTTCAGTTGCATGCGTAGACATTCGTCAATTAGACCGACCACTTTCTCGGTGTTGTCCATATCGGCGGTCATCACCGCGGCCATAAACTCAGCCGGATAGTGGGTTTTCAGCCACAACGTCTGGTAAGAGACCAGCGCGTATGCCGCAGAGTGAGATTTGTTAAAGCCGTAGCCGGCGAACTTTTCCACCAGGTCGAAGATCTTCATCGCCAGTTCGCCGTCGACGCCGTTATTTTCAGCGCCGTCCTGGAATATCGCGCGCTGCTTGGCCATTTCTTCCGGCTTTTTCTTACCCATTGCCCGGCGCAGCATATCCGCGCCGCCCAGGGTATAACCGGCCAGCACCTGGGCGATCTGCATCACCTGCTCCTGATAGAGGATGATGCCGTAGGTGGGTTCAAGAATTTCTTTCAGCGACTCGTGCTGCCACTTTTCGTCCGGGTAAGAGATCGCTTCCCGGCCGTGCTTCCGGTCGATAAAGTTGTCCACCATGCCCGATTGCAGCGGGCCGGGACGAAACAGTGCCACCAGGGCGATGATGTCTTCGAAACAGTCCGGCTGCAGACGTTTGATCAGTTCTTTCATGCCACGGGATTCAAGCTGGAATACCGCAGTCGTTTCAGAGTTCTGCAGCAGCCGGAACGACTGGCTACAATCGAGCGGAATCGCCTCGATACGCAATGGCGTCTCGCCCTGTTTTTCCAGCCGTGGGTTGATAAGGCCCAATGCCCAGTCGATGATGGTTAGGGTCCGCAGACCCAAGAAGTCAAATTTGACCAGACCGGCGGTTTCGACGTCGTTCTTGTCAAACTGGGTAACCGGGAAATGCCCTTCTGCATCGGCATAAATCGGCGCAAAGTCGGTGATGGTGGTCGGTGAGATCACCACGCCGCCGGCGTGTTTACCGGCGTTACGGGTACAGCCTTCCAGGATGCGGCACATATCGATGAGTTCTTTTACTTCCTCATCGTTGTTATACAGTTCTGGCAGCGCCGGTTCGGCCTTGAAGGCTTTTTCCAGCGTCATACCCGGATCGCCCGGTACCAGTTTGGAGATCCGGTCGACAAAGCCAAACGGATGTCCCAGCACCCGGCCGACGTCGCGGATGACCGCTTTGGCCGCCATGGTACCGAAGGTGATGATCTGGGATACGGCATCCCGGCCGTACATCTCGGCCACGTGGTCGATAACCTGGTCGCGCTTATCCATACAGAAATCGACGTCAAAGTCGGGCATGGAGACCCGTTCCGGGTTCAAAAAACGTTCAAACAGCAGGTCATATTCGAGCGGATCCAGATCGGTGATCTTGAGTGCATACGCCACCAGTGAGCCGGCACCGGAGCCCCGCCCAGGTCCAACCGGAATGTCGTTGTCTTTCGACCACTGGATAAACTCCATCACGATCAGGAAGTAACCCGGGAAGCCCATCTGGTTGATGACCTGCAGCTCGATCTCCAGCCGCTCGTCGTATTCCGGGCGGCGGCGGGCGCGCTCCTCTTCATCAGGGAACAGGAACTCCAGCCGGTCTTCCAGCCCTTCCTGAGACTTTTTCACCAGGAAGTCTTCGATTTTCATTCCCTCAGTGGGGAAATTGGGCAGGAAGTATTCGCCCAGTCGCACGGTGACGTTACAGCGCTTGGCAATTTCCACGCTGTTTTCCAGCGCTTCTGGAATGTCGGCAAACAACTCGCACATTTCCTGCTCGCTGCGCAGGTATTGCTGAGGGCTGTAGAGCTTTGGCCGGCGCGGGTCTTCCAGGGTGTAACCGTCGTGAATTGCGACCCGTATCTCGTGGGCATCAAACAGATCTTCGCTGAGAAAGACCACTTCGTTGGTCGCAACAACCGGTAAATCAGCCTGCTCTGCCAGTTCGAGGGCAAAGTGGAGGTAACTCTCTTCATCCGGCCGACCGGTGCGGGTCAATTCCAGATAAAAGCGGTCGGCAAAATGGTGCTGATAAAACTGCACACACTGCTCAACCTGCTGCTGGTTACCCTTCAGCAGCGCCCTGCCGATTTCACCGGTTTTACCGCCGGACAGGACGATCAGCCCCTCGGCATGCTCCGCCAGCCACTGTTTGTCTATCACCGGTTGGTGCTGCACATGGCCACGCAAATACGCTCTGGAAATCAATAGAGTCAGGTTTTTATAACCGGCATTGTCTGCCGCCAGCAGGGTGATGCGGGTCAGATCGTCGCCAAACTCCGGCGACTGCATAGCAAAATCGGCGCCAATGATGGGTTTGATACCGCAGCCATGGGCGGTGCCATAAAATTTCACCAGTCCGCACAGGTTGGTAAAATCCGTCAACGCCATCGCCGGCATACCCATCTCCGCAACTTTTTTGACCAGCGGCGGCACCTTGGACAAGCCGTCGATCATGGAAAAATCACTATGGACTCGCAGATGGATAAACTTAGGGTCAGACATGTTTGGATCCAGTTGAGGCTATTCCGTATTAAGTGTCCACATTCTACGTGAATCACCGTGATAATAAAGGCTTGAAACTAGTCCAGGCCGAGTACTTTTTTAACGGGTTTGAAACTTTTGCGATGCTGCTCGATCACCCCATATTGCTCAATAGCGGCAAAATGCGCCTTGGTTGGATAACCTTTATGCTGGCCAAATCCATACTGGGGATGCAGTGCATCCAACTGGTTCATTTCCTGGTCACGCACCACCTTGGCGATGATGGAGGCGGCGCTGATTTCCGCCACCCGCAAATCCCCTTTGACTACGGCATGGGCATCCATGGCCAGTTGCGGGGTCCGGTTGCCGTCGATCAGCGCCAGATCGGGCTGAACGGACAAGCCTGCGATCGCACGCTGCATGGCGACCATAGTGGCCTGCAGTATATTCAGTTCATCGATCTCGGCAGGGCTGCAGCGGCCCACCGACCAGGCCAGCGCTTTGGCCTGTATTTCAGGAAACAGTGCCAGACGTTTTTTTTCCGACAGCTTTTTAGAATCAGTTAAACCTTCAATCGGCTGATTAGGATCCAGGATCACTGCGGCAGTCACCACATCACCGACTAGCGGCCCCCGGCCGACTTCATCCACACCGGCGATCAGCTGATAGCCTACCGGATAGTCAAAAGGAGCCAGTTCTGCTTTGTTATTATTCATGCGGTTTTCTCTTCTGCGACCAGATTTAACACGGCATCGGCCGCTTGCTGGTCGGCGTTTTTACGAATCCAGTGATGCATTTCGGTAAACTTGTCGATCATCGCGCTCATATCATCCTCGAGCAGATGACACACTTCCTGATACAGGTTGTCTACCGTGCAGTCATCCTGCAGAAACTCTTTGACCAGTGGCTCATCGGCCAGAATATTGGGCAGCGAAACATACTTGGTTTTCAGCATCCGCTTGGCCAGAAACGCGGTGATGGCGTTGACTTTGTAGCCCACTACCATCGGCCGTTTGAGCAGCATGCACTCCAGCGCCACCGTGCCCGAGGCGAGCATCACCACGCTCGAAGCGCTGATCACGTCGCGGGCGGTATCGTCCACCAGCACAAAGTTAAGCTCCGGAGCCGTCGCCTGCCACACTTGTTCAAACTGCTGCCGCCGTTTCTGATTGACCAGAGCCACCACAAAACCTAAATCCGGGTAGGTCTGCTGCAATTTCTGGCAGGTTCGGATAAAAGGTTCCGCCAGCAGTTTCATTTCTCCCCCCCGGCTACCGGGCAGCACGGCCAGCCAGCGCTTGTTGCCATCCAGCCCTAAGCGGGCTTGCGCTTCAGCCTGGTCAGACTGGAGCGGGATAGCATCGGCCAGGGTATGGCCGACGAATTCGCACGGCACGTTAAACCGGTCATAAAAGGCCTTTTCAAACGGCAGGAAGGCCAGCACCAGGTTAGTAGCGGCGGCAATTTTAAAAATTCGTTTTTGTCGCCAGGCCCAGACTGACGGGCTGACATAATGAACGGTTTTAATCCCCGCCTGTTTAAGGTCGAGCTCCAGGCGCAAATTGAAATCCGGCGCATCAATGCCGATAAACACATCCGGCGGCTGACGGGTAAAGTGGGCCACCAGCTCCGCTTTGACTTTCAACAGCCGCGGCAGCCGACCCAATACTTCGACTAACCCCATCACCGCCAGCTCTTCCATATCGAACAGCGACTGACAGCCCAGCGCCTGCATTTTCGGCCCGCCGATGCCGACGAATTCCGCATCGGGGTAACGCTGACGGATAGCTTTAATCAGCCCTTCCCCGAGTGTATCACCGGACAGCTCTCCGACGACAATGCCAATTCGTAGTGGTTTCTGCATAGCTAGTTCTCTGTGTTGATTGAGCAGTCTGATGATGCTCTCAGGCCGGTGATAAAACAGAAAAAGATCGCCCCGAAAGGAAGCGATCTTTTACACACTCGTTACCGCCAAAAATTAACGGATAATGCCACGCTCGGAGTTCTCCAGCATGTCGACAAAGCGACCAACAGACGGCCACTCTTGCGCCATCTGTTTCAATACCGGCAGCACTTCGGCCATGGTATTCCCGGAGCGGTAGATCTCTTTATAGGCTTTACGCAGCGCGCGTAATTCCGGTTTCTCAAATCCGTTGCGCTGCAGGCCAACCAGGTTGAGACCAAATGGTGTGGCATGGTTACCTTGCGCCAACACGTAAGGCGGTACATCCTGCACAACGGCAGAGCAGCCGCCGATGTAAGCGAACGCGCCTACGGTACAGAATGGATGAATGGCCGACAACGCCATCACACCCGCGTGATCTTCCACCGTCACATGACCGCCCAGAATCGAGTTATTACCGATGTGGGTGTGGTTGCCGACAATAACATCGTGGGCAATATGAGCGTTAACACACAGCAGGTTGTCATCACCAATTACGGTTTGAGCTTTGTCCTGCACGGTGCCGCGATGGATCTGCACGCTCTCGCGAATGACGTTACGATCGCCGATGATCACCTTGGTATCTTCGCCGCCGTATTTCTTGTCCTGGTTCTCTTCACCGACAATGGCAAACGGGAAGATGCGGTTATCGCAGCCGATCACCGTATGTCCTTTGATCACCACGTGCGACATCACTTCCGTTCCGGCACCGATCTCTACGTTGCCGGTAATGTAGCTGAACGGGCCGACGGTGACATTAGCACCAATAACCGCCCCTTCTTCCACCACCGCACTCGGGTGGATTTGAGCCGTTTCATGAATCATATTAAAACTCTCGACGAGCACATTTCAGTTCGGCGGAGCACACCACTTCGCCATCAACTTTTGCAACGCCGTTGAATGCGGCGATACCACGACGCTCTTTGATAAATTCTACTTCAATGATCAGTTGATCGCCTGGTGTCACTGGCTTACGGAATTTCGCGCCGTCTACACTAGCGAAATAGTATAGTTCGTTTTCCGTCGGGGCACCGAAAGACTTAAATGCCAGCAGGCCGGTCGCCTGAGCCATCGCTTCCAGAATCAGCACCCCCGGAAAAACCGGTAGTTGCGGGAAATGACCGGTGAACTGAGGCTCATTGACAGATACGTTTTTGATCGCTTTCAGGTATTTTTCTTCCTGAAAATCAGTCACACGATCGATCAACAGGAACGGGTAGCGATGCGGCAGCAGTTCCTGAATTTCAGTGATATCCATCGTTTTCTTGTCAGTAGTCAAAGTCATATTCCTATCGTCTTTCAAAATTAATATTGCGCGCATTATAGAAGAAAAAGACTCGCACGGCGCGAGTCTTGGCAACAAATCTGGAATTAAGATTCCAGCTTCTTCTCGACCGCTTTCAGGCGTTTGTTCATCTCGTCAATGCGATGAACACGGGTGGCGGTTTTTCGCCACTCTTTGTTGGTCTGGAGTGGGATCCCCGAAGAGTAGACGCCTTTTTCTTCGATGCTGCGCATCACCATTCCCATTCCGGTTATGGTGACACCGTCGGCGATTTCGATGTGACCATTAATTACGGTCGCTCCGCCAATTATGCAGTACTTACCGATCCGGGTACTGCCGGCGATGATTGTACCTCCAGCGAGCGCGCTACCATATCCGATGTGCACGTTATGGGCGATTTGCAACTGGTTGTCGATGATTACATTGTCTTCGATCACCGTATCGTCGAGAGCGCCGCGATCGATAGTGGTACAAGCGCCGATTTCAACCCGGTTACCGATCCGGACGCTGCCGATCTGGGGAATTTTAATCCACTCGCCCTGCTCATTGGCGTAACCGAAACCGTCCGAACCGATCACAGCGTTGGCCTGCACTAAACAGTCGCTGCCAATTTGTACCTGATGATAGACACTGACGTTCGCCCACAGTTTAGTGTTGGCACCAATAGTGGCCTGTTTACCGATAAAACAGCCAGCACCGACGACCACGTTGTCCCCCAGGGTTACCCCTGACTCGATCACCGCATTGGCGCCGATGGCGACGTTTTCCCCCAGCACCGCGTCAGCCGCGATCACCGCCGAAGGGGCGATCTGCTGCGCCGGGCTTGGTGTGGTGTCCAGCGCCTGTGCAACCTTGGCAAAAGCCACATAAGGGTCTTTTACCACCAGGACATTGCCCTGACAAAATTCACGCTGGTCAGCCTTGATCATCACCACGCTGGCGCGGCACTGGTCAAGATGCTTGACGTATTTTGGGTTGGACAAAAAGGTAACATCACCTGTTTGAGCTTTATCCATAGGTGCGACTTGGTTTACGGTCGCTTCAGGATCGCCAAACAGCTCTCCGCCGGTAATGGTAGCCAGTTCGGCTAAGGTCAGTACTGCCATGGTCAATTATTTTAATTCTTTGATTACTAGTTCAGAGATATTGTCTTCTGGTTTGCCGTATTGCATCGCCTGAGTGTCTACGATCATGTCATAGCCTTCGCGCTCAGCAACTTTTTTCACAGCGTCCTGGATAAGCGCAAACAGCTTCTGCTGCTCTTCCGCTTCACGACGAGCACGCGCTTTTTCAAATGCTTGTGCTTTCACTTTGTACTTGCTGTCCAGTTCACCGATTTCAATACGCAGTTTTTCAACTTCTTCAGGGCCCAGTAGCTCGCCGTCACGCTGCAGCTTTTCAATTTTTTGCTGAGCGTTGGCCTGAATTTTCTGAATTTCCGCTGCCTTGTCTTTAAAGTCTTCCTGCATTTTCTGCAGCACGACTTCACGCTGAGGTAAGGTCTGGAATACCTGAGCAGTGTTGATATAGCCGACATTCTGCGCTGCATTGGCCGCAGTCGCCATCATAGAAGAGCTCAGTACAGCCAGGCTAAGACCGGCAGCTTTAAGAAATTTATTCACAAGTTTGTTCCTCATACTAGAAAGTTTGGCCGATGGTGAATGTGAAGAATTCTTCTTCGTCACCTTCAAATTTCTTGATCGGTCTCGACAGTGAGAACACCAAAGGTCCCATCGGTGACATCCACTGCAACGCCACACCGGCCGATGCCCGGAAATTAGTCGGATCCGAGTAATCGTAATAATATTGCTGGCCATAAGCCGCACCAGATTCGCGATAATCAAATTCGGTATCGAACACGCTGGCGGCGTCAACGAACAGACTGGTGCGGATCTGACGACGGAATTCTTCCGCTGCAAATGGCGTTGGAATGATCAGCTCCATGCTGGTCAGCCAGATCGCATTACCACCAACCGAATCTTTGGTCGCAGTATCGACGCCATTGTTTGAACCTGAGTAATCACGATACACCGCTTTAGGACCCGCCGTGTTGGAGCGGAAGCCTCGCAGCGTGGTGAAACCACCGGCATAAAAGTTTTCATAAAACGGCAACAGGTTGTCATTGCCGTCAGTTTTGCCATAGCCGTTACCGTAGCCCAGACGGCCACGTAGCAGCAAGGCAAAGTCATGGCTTTCCGTTACCGGGAAGTACTGACGCACGTCGTACTGCATTTTGAAGTACTGTACATCAGATCCGGGTACCGTCATTTTGTAGTACGCAGACTGGTAATTACCAGCGGTTGGGAAAATACCACGGTTCAGATTGTTACGTGTCCAGGACAGGTTAATATCGAACTCATTGGTTATGACATCACTGGCCCCACAGCGGTTCACACTACAGAGGAATTTTTCAATCTGCTGATACGGTTTCAGGTTACCGATATCGTTGTGTGTATAACCTACGCCGAAATCGAACCGGTTAAGTTCATCGAACGGGAAACCCCAGGTCAGACTGGTACCGTAACTCTCATTGGTATAGTCAACGATACCGGCTTCCTTCGCTTCAAATTCGTTGTAGAACACTTTACCACCCAGACTGACACCATCGATGGTCCAGTAAGGATCACGATAATCCAGACTGATGTTCTTCTGGTATTTGTTGGTCATGGCGCTGATACCGACCCGATTACCAGAACCGACAAAGTTATCCTGCTGCAATCCCACCTGGAAACTCAGACCCGATTCGGTACCATAACCGACACCGAAGTTAACGCTACCTGAGTTGGCTTCTTTAACGTTATAGACCAGATCCACCTGGTCTTCGCTGCCTGGTACTCGCACTGTCTGTACATCAACCGTCTCGAAGAAACCAAGCCTGTCCAGTCGCTCTTTACCGGTATCGATGGATTTGGAGTTCAACCAGCTCCCTTCCATCTGACGCAGTTCACGACGCAGTACTTCATCCCGAGTGCTGTTGTTTCCGGTGAAACGAATATCCCGTACATAGATTCGGTTGCCCGGCTCAACACTCACCACCAGCGAAACCTGTTGGTTTTCATCGTCAAAGTCCGGGAAGGTACGAACTTCTGGGTAGGCGTAGCCCGCTTCTCCCAGGATGCGCTTGATATCTTCTTCCAACTGGGTCACTGACGAACCGTTGTAAGTATCACCGGCTTTAAACGGCACCAGTTCGTTAAATTGCTGCTGCTGACCAATCAAATCACCGCGGAACTTAACGTCCTTGACGGTATAGGGTTCGCCTTCATCTACCCCGAGGGTGATGTAGACGCCTTTCTTATCCGGTGAGATAGATACTTGGGTCGATTGCACCTGAAACTTCAGATAGCCTCGATCCAGATAAAATGATTTCAGCGCTTCAATGTCGCCAGCCAGCACCTGTTTCTGGTACTTGTCATCAGACAGGAAGTTCCACCAGGCAACATCGACATTCAGCTGAAAACGATCCAGCAGCTGCTCGTCGCTGAACACTTCGTTACCGATAAAATTGATCTGCTGGATCTTAGCCGAAACGCCTTCGGTAAAGACAAACTTCAAATCTGAACGGTTACGCGGTAAGGGAGTCACGACAGCTTGCACGGTCGCGTTGTATTTACCGACGCTGTAGTAAAAGTCTTCCAGGCCTTTTTCAATGCCCGACAAACTGGTTCGGTCGAGCGCTTCACCAACCCGAATGCCAGAAGCGTCCAGGTTCTGCTGTAGCTGCTCTTCTTTGATTGCCTTGTTACCTGAAAAAGAGATACTGGCGATGGTTGGGCGCTCTTGCACCTGAACCACCAGTACGTCGCCATCTCGCAACACTTCAATATTTTCAAAGTTACCCGACCCGTACAAGGCGCGAATGATTTCCGCCACGTCCTGGCTGTCGACTGTGTCACCAATGCGAACTGGCATTTTCAGCAAAGCAGCCCCCAGCGCTACTCGCTGCAAGCCTTCGATCTTTATGTCCTGAACGACAAAATTTTCAGCACTATTGGCACTAAAGCTCGAAGCTAGTAGCGTGGCGAGCAGAATTTTTTTCATTGCCATATTTGTTTGAATTATTCCTTACTTCTACCTTGAGCCTTATTATTTAAAGGCGGGCGAAATCGTTAAACAGTGCGACCAACATCAGAGAAAAAATTATCGCGCCACCAATGCGATAGCCTATCTCCTGGATTTTATCAGGCACCGGACGCCTGATGACGGCTTCTATCGCGTAAAACATCAGGTGACCGCCATCTAACATCGGCAGAGGTACCAGGTTGATGATACCCAGATTAACACTGATCAATGCCAGGAAGCCGAGGAAATAGACCAGGCCGTAATCGGCGGTCGTTCCGGCTCCTTTGGCAATCGAAATCGGGCCACTGAGATTATCTAAACCGACATCACCAACAATCAGTTTTTTCAGCATTGTGATGGTCAAACCAATCACCTGGCCGGTCTTATCTATCGCTTTTCCGATTGATTCAAATACACCAAATTGCAGTTCGAATCGATAACTTTGCGGCCATTCTGCGACTTCAGGAGCGATTCCGGCAAATCCTATCACCTTGCCATCCGGCCCATTACGTAAGCCAGGGACCAGGGTCAAGGTTAACACTTCACCATCGCGCTCAACCTGCATGGGTATCGACTGTTCCGGGTGGGTCTGAATTAATTCCACCACCTGCTTCCAGCTGGTAATCTCATCATCGAACGCGCCAATCAACCGGTCTCCGACCTGTAACCCAGCCGCTTCACCGGCAGAGCCATCAGCCACACTGATTAATCGTGTCGAGATTTCCGGTGCAAACGGAGTAAAGCCCAGCGAAGTAAACGCTGACTCTTTTTCCGGGTCGAAACGCCATTGTGACAAGTTCATCACTTTGGTTTGCTCAATCCCGAATTCGTCTACCGGCGCTACCGTGACGCGCATCTGCGGGTCACCTATATGGGCGATTACCCCCATATTGACCGATTCCCAGTCCGGTGTTTTGACGCCGTCGATCGACTTTAGTTCCATCCCGGGCTGTAATCCGGCTTCGGCAGCAATAGAGGCAGGCGCCACTTCGCCAATAACCGGCTTGACTGCCGGCACACCGATCAGAAAAACCAGCCAGTACGCGACGATCGCAAACAGAAAATTAAATACCGGCCCCGCCGCCACTATGGCGGTGCGTTTCCAGAGCGGCTTTTTATCGAACGCAAATTGCTGTTCTTGCGGGGAGACCTCGCCTTCCCGGCCATCAAGCATCTTAACGTAGCCACCAAGCGGGATCACCGACAAACTGTATTCAGTACCGTCTTTACCGGTACGATTCCAGATCGACTTACCAAAGCCGATGGAAAACTTCTCTACTTTGACGCCGCAGCGACGTGCGACCCAGAAATGGCCGAATTCATGTACGGCCACCAACAGGCCTAATGCAATCAAGAATGCGGCGAAATTCCACAAGAAACCGGTCATAGTGAACACTCACTTATCAATGCTTGGGCAATATTCCTAGCCATTTTATCCACCTCAAGCAGGCTTTCCAAGTCATAGACCTGACGTTGACTATGCTCGGCACAAACGCTATTAACAACTTTCTCATTAAGTTTAGCAATCTCTGTAAAACCCAGCTGTCGGTTGAGAAATGCCGCAACGGCGACTTCATTCGCCGCATTGAGGGACGTCGTGGCGTGCTGGCCTTCATAACAGGCATCCATAGCCAGTCTGAGGCAAGGGTAACGGGCAAAGTCCACATCGAGGAAAGTCAGCTGAGCCAGTTTGGTAAAGTCCAACGCTGCCACACCGGACTGAATACGTTCAGGATAAGACATGGTCAGCGCGATCGGCGTCGCCATATCCGGTTCCCCCAACTGGGCAATCACAGAACCGTCCTGGTACTGGACCATGGAGTGGATCACTGACTGGGGGTGGATCAACACCTTGAGCTGGGTTTTGCTGGTATTAAACAACCAGCGGGCTTCGATGTATTCCAGCCCTTTGTTCATCATGGTGGCCGAGTCGACGGATATCTTGGGCCCCATCGACCAGTTAGGATGGGCGATCGCCTGCTCGGGGGTGACACTGTCGAGCTGGGCGATATCGCTGTAACGAAATGGACCGCCGGAACCGGTCAGTAGAATATGTTCTATACCATGGCCGGCTAAATCACAGTGACCCAGGCGGGTCTGAATGGTTTCCGGCAGACACTGGAAGATCGCATTGTGTTCACTGTCGACCGGCATCAGCTCTGCGCCATGCTGCTGCACTGCGTCCATAAACAGCTGACCGGACATCACCAGTGCTTCCTTATTTGCCAGCAGCACTCGCTTACCGGCTTTCACCGCCGCCATGGTTGGCAACAAGCCTGCAGCACCAACCACTGCTGCCATTACTGTGTCAACTTCATTGAATTCAGCCACGTGGCACATCGCGTCCACGCCAGCCAACACTTTGACAGATTGCGCTAGTGCACCCAGTCGCTGCTGTAGATCCTGCGCAGCATCCTTATCGGCCATCACCGCATATTGAGGCTGCCACTGCAGGCACAACTGGTACATTTTATCGACATTACTGCCGGCAGCTAATGCAACTACCTGAAACTTATCCGGGTTCTGTTCGACCACTCGTAGAGTGCTGGCTCCTATCGAGCCGGTCGCACCGAGAATTGTTAACTTACGCATAGCAAAGGACCATGACAATTTGGGCAAGCCTAGGCTTGCCCAACATTTTTAAAATACCAAATACAGCAAGGTGAAGACGGGGAAGGCCGCGGTCAGGCTATCGATTCTGTCTAAGACGCCACCATGACCCGGAATAATATTACTGCTGTCTTTTATACCGGATTCCCGTTTAAACATACTCTCCACCAAATCTCCCATCACCGACACCACTACAGTGATCAGTGTACTGATGATCATCACCAGCGAACTGGAGAAATGAATATTAAACCAATCTGCAAACAGCAGCGCGACCAAAATAGCCGCAATGACACCGCCAATAAGCCCTTCAATCGTTTTGTTGGGGCTGACCTGCGGAGCCATCTTGCGTTTACCCAGCGTCTTACCGGCGAAGTACGCTCCGCTGTCGGCGGCCCAGACGATCAGGCAGACAAACAGTACCAGTTTTGCGCCGTGATACGGATCGCTGTCGAAACCTTCGGCACGCAGCAGTAAAACACTCCAGAAAAACGGCAATAGCGTAAGCAGGCCAAATAACTGCTTCAGTAACTTAGAATGCTGCCAGTACTGGCTGGACTTAGGGTATGAAATCGCCAGTAAACTGGATATCGCCCACCAGGCTGCACCAATCAGTAATACTATCCAGTGACCAGGCTGCACCAGCGTCTCTGCGGCAGTATCCAAAGACATTAATGCGACGCTTAACGCTCCAACCAGCACCGCGGGCAACAATGCCAGCAGCCGGGACTGGCTATCGACAAATTGGGTCCACTCCCAGAAACCCAATAAGGTAACCATCGCCAGAGTGGCACTAAACCAAGCCATTGGCAGTTCAAAGATAGCGAGAATGACAAGCGGTGCCAGAATCAACGCGGTGATAATTCTTTGCTTCAAACTAGAGAATCCTTTTTTATTCTTCCATCAGGGTTTTTATCTGTTCTCCGGTACAACCGAACCGACGCTCCCGGTTGACATACCAAGTCACGGCTTCAATCAGGGCTTCCTGATTAAAATCGGGCCACAGGGTTGGGGTAAAGTACATCTCAGCATAGGCTAATTGCCACAACATGAAATTGCTGATGCGACTTTCGCCACTGGTCCGGATCAGCAGATCGACCTCCGGAAGATCTGCCATGGTCAGGTGCTGAGTAATAAGCGCCTCATCGATAGCGCCGGGTTCAATCTCACCAGACTTCACTTTGGCCGCTATTTGTTGTGTGGCCTGAGTAATATCCCATTTACCACCGTAGTTGGCGGCGATGTTCACCACCATGCCGGTATTAGTGGCGGTTTTTTGCTCTGCCTGAGCAATTTTGTTACGTAATCGCTGACTAAAACGAGCAGTGTCGCCTATCACTCTCAAACGCAGATTATTTTTATCCAGTCGTTTCACTTCGCTGGATAGTACTGTAATAAACAGCTCCATCAGCATACCGACTTCTTCTTCAGGACGACGCCAGTTTTCACTGCTGAACGCAAACAGTGTGACCGCTTGAATGCCTAACTTGGCGGCGCTGGAAATGGTTTTTCGTACCGCAGCCACGCCATGTTTATGACCAAAGACCCGCGGTTTACCCTGCGCTTTAGCCCAACGGCCATTGCCATCCATGATAATCGCGATATGTTTTGGCAACACTTGTGGAGACAGTAGAGAATTTTGCATAAGAGGTATGGGAGATTACAAACAGGGGACAAAGAGTAGCATAAAAAAACGCTGTGCTGTCAGCACAGCGCTTAGATTAAGCAGAGATTAAAAGGAATTAGACTTCCATCAACTCTTTTTCTTTCGCAGCCAATGCTTCGTCAACTTTCTTGACTGCAGCATCGGTGATCTTTTGAATTTCGTCTTGAGCTTTACGGTCTTCGTCTTCTGAAATTTCTTTATCTTTCAACAAGGCTTTCAGATCGCTGTTGGCGTCACGACGGATATTACGGATCGCCACACGACCGCTTTCGGCTTCACCACGGACGATTTTAACCAGGTCCTTACGACGTTCTTCTGTCAGCGGAGGCAGTGGCACACGAATGACGGTACCAGCAGACATAGGGTTCAGACCCAGGTCAGACTGCATAATGGCTTTTTCAACTTTAGGTGCCAGCTCTTTATCAAACACAGTAATTGCCAGGGTACGAGCGTCTTCTGCCACTACGTTAGCAACCTGGTTCAACGGAGTAGCTGCACCGTAGTATTCCACGTTAATACCTGACAGCAGGCTTGGGTGAGCACGACCGGTACGCACTTTAGACAGGGTATTTTTCAGCGCTTCAACACTTTTGTCCATGCGCTCTTGCGCGCTCTGTTTGATTTCGTTAATCACATTATCACCTTAATAAGCAATTCTTTTTAAAATGGTGTCTTAGCCAAACGTTCGGCTAACCCTGCGATGCGGTATCACAGGGTCGTAAACTTATTCGCCGTTGTTGATCAAGGTGCCTTCTGCTTCACCCATCACCACGCGACGTAACGAGCCAGGCTTATTCATATTGAAAACACGGATTGGCATTTTATGATCACGAGCCAGGGTAAAGGCCGCCAAATCCATAACTTTCAACTCCTTGTCCAGCACTTCGTTGTAAGTGAGCTTATCATACAGCTCTGCGTCTGGGTTGGCTACTGGATCTGCGGAGAACACACCGTCAACTTTCGTCGCTTTGAGTACCACATCCGCTTCAATTTCGATGCCACGCAGACACGCAGCAGAATCGGTAGTAAAGAATGGGTTACCTGTGCCCGCAGAGAAAATCACCACGCGGCCCTGGCGCAATTCGCGAATCGCATCCGCCCAATTGTAGTCGTCACACACGCCTTTAAGCGGAATTGCCGACATCACGCGGGCATTGACATAAGCACGGTGCAGCGCATCACGCATCGCCAGCCCGTTCATTACAGTGGCCAGCATCCCCATGTGGTCACCGACGACACGGTTCATACCGGCTTCAGCCAGGCCTGCCCCACGGAACAGGTTGCCGCCACCAATGACCACGCCCACCTGAACGCCCAGTTCAACCAGTTCTTTTACTTCTTGCGCCATGCGATCCAGAATCGCCGGGTCAATACCAAAACCTTCATTGCCTTGCAGCGCTTCACCACTCAGTTTCAATAGAATACGTTGATAAGCTGGTTTAGGGTTCGTAGTCATGGAGTTTACCTTCCAAACAGAGTTAATGATTAACAGTCATGAATAAAGGCTGAGACATAACCAGTCTTTATGCATCACGGCTAATTTGCTCAGCCAGTCATAAAAAGACCGCAGCCAAGGCCACGGTCTAATATGTAAACAACTTTGCGAAAGATTAACCTTTCTGCGCCGCTGCAACTTCGTCAGCGAAGCTCATTTGCTCGCCTTTGTCGATGCCTTCACCAACTTCCAGACGAACAAAGTTTGAAACTGATGCGCCACGCTCTTTCAGGATCTCGCCTACAGATTTCTTAGGTTCCATAACGAACGCTTGACCAGTCAGAGAGATTTCGCCGGTGAATTTCTTCATGCGGCCAACAACCATCTTCTTAGCGATTTCTTCAGGCTTACCTTCGTTCATTGCGATTTCAACCTGAACCGCTTCTTCTTTAGCAACTACGTCAGCTGGTACGTCTTCTGGGTTAACGTACTCAGGACGAGAAGCTGCAACGTGCATTGCAACGTGCTTCAGAGTTTCTGCGTCGCCTTCACCGGCAACAACAACACCGATTTTCTCACCGTGACGGTAAGAAGCCAGAGCAGCGCCTTCTACGTACTCAACGCGACGGATGTTGATGTTTTCACCGATTTTCGCAACCAGAGCGATACGCTCTTCTTCGAATTTAGCTTGAAGCTCTTCAACAGTCGCTTTAGAAGCAGCCGCTTCTTCAGCTACTTTTTCTGCGAATGCAGTGAAGTTAGCGTCTTTAGCTACGAAGTCAGTTTGGCAGTTAACTTCAACCAGAGCAGCTACACCATCAGCATCTTTGATGATGATTGCGCCTTCAGCAGCAACGTTACCCGCTTTTTTAGCCGCTTTAGCAGCGCCGCTTTTACGCATGTTTTCAATTGCCAGCTCGATGTCGCCGTTAGTTTCAACCAGCGCCTTCTTACATTCCATCATACCTGCGCCAGTACGGTCGCGCAGTTCTTTAACCAGAGCAGCAGTAACAGCCATTCTCTTTTCCTCAGTTAATTCTGAATTTGGTAAAAAACAGGGGCCTACATTATCGGCCCCTGTTACTAACTATAACTCAGTTCGTATGACATTTAGGCTTCAACACGAACCAAGTGTGACACAGAGCCGCTATTATTCAGCTTCTACGAAACCGTCTTTTTCAGCCGCTGCCGCTGCTGCTACATCTTTGTTACGACCTTCGCTAACGGCAGATGCAGCTGCGTTCAGGTACAGTTGAACTGCACGGATTGCATCGTCGTTACCAGGGATGATGTAGTCAACGCCGTCTGGGTTAGAGTTAGTATCTACCACAGCGTATACTGGGATACCCAGGTTGTTTGCTTCTTTAACCGCGATGTGCTCGTGATCAGCGTCGATAACAAACAGTGCGTCAGGCAGGCCGCCCATGTCTTTGATACCACCAAGAGACTTCTCTAGCTTCTCCATTTCACGAGTACGCATCAGAGCTTCTTTCTTGGTCAGTTTGTCGAAAGTACCGTCTTGAGACTGAGCTTCAAGATCTTTCAGACGTTTGATTGACTGGCGAACAGTTTTGTAGTTAGTCAGCATACCGCCTAACCAGCGGTTGTTAACGTAGAATTGGTTGCTTGCAATAGCAGCTTCTTTAACAGCTTCAGATGCAGCGCGTTTAGTACCTACGAAAAGAACTTTACCTTTTTTCTCGCCAACTTTTTGCAGCTCAGCCAGAGCTTCGTTGAACATAGGAACAGTTTTTTCCAGGTTGATGATGTGAACGCGGTTACGAGCACCAAAGATGAATGGCTTCATTTTTGGGTTCCAGTAACGAGTTTGGTGACCGAAGTGAACACCAGCTTTCAGCATATCGCGCATTGATACAGTTGCCATTTTAAAATCCTCTATGGGGTTAGGCCTCCACATTTCCCATGAATCCGACCCTAGTTATCACTGGGCACCCCGGAACACGTGTCGAAATGTGTGTGATTTAAAGATATAAGTTAATGGACCGAACCCTGTTTCGCCATCAGATGAAGAAAACAGACCTCGTATCCGGCGCGCTTTATACCATATTTGACCGGTAAATTACCAGAAAAAATTGGTCAGGCAGGCCTGCAACCTGCCATGCTTAACTCAATGACGATCAGCTACTGGCGTGTCCGCGCAGGTAACACTCGTACACTTTAGTCGTTGTTCCTGCTAGAATGCGCGCAATGCCAGTGAGGTACGCAATAAAATTTTAGTAGAGAAAGTTCATGACCATCAAAATTAAGACAGCTGAAGAAATCGAACGTATGCGCATAGCCGGCCGTTTGGCCGCCGAGGTTCTGGAAATGATTGAGCCGCATGTGAAAGAAGGTGTCACCACCGACGAACTGAACCAGCTCTGCCACGACTATGCGTTAGAAAGAGGTGCGTACTCGGCACCACTCGACTACCACGGTTTTCCGAAATCGATCTGTACCTCGATCAACCACATCGTCTGCCACGGCATTCCGGCAGCAGCGGATGAAATCGGCTCAAACGGTCAGCTAAAACCTGCGGTACTGAAAAATGGCGATATCGTCAATATCAATGTCACGGTCATCGTACCAAATGATGACAATGCCGATCTGTCCACTCGCCCGGATGGCTATCACGGCGATACCTCAAAAATGTTCCTGGTTGGCGATGTCAACCCGGCCGACAAACGTCTGTGTATGGTGGCTCAGGAAGCGCTGTATGTCGGGATGCGCAAAGTCAAACCGGGCGCGACAGTGGGCGATATCGGCAGCGCGATAGAGAAGTACATCAAGGAAAACAATAAGAAAAACCCACGCAATAAGTTTTCCATCGTGCGCGATTTTTGCGGCCATGGTATCGGTGACGAATTCCACGAAGAGCCGCAAGTGGTGCACTACAAAAACCACGATCGCCGCGTGTTGAAAGAAGGCATGTGTTTCACCATCGAACCTATGATCAATGCCGGCAAATTCGGTTGTAGCGTCGACGCCGCCGATAACTGGACTGTCTATACCGGCGACGGCAAAAACTCAGCCCAGTGGGAACACACTATAGTGGTCACCAAAAACGGCTGTGAAGTGCTGACCCTGCGCGGCGAAGAATCCATTCCCCGCCAGATGAACAACGCTTAACTCTTGCAGATATCCCCGCCCTTCGGCGGGGATATTTTTTTATCCTGACAACTTTGATACATTGATGACGCCAATACTGGATTTTTGCTTGCACGGATCGCACTGAATGCCTTATCTATCTCCTCTTGAACTCTCCCCGGAACAAATTTCCGTTACTGAGCTGAAACAGCAGCTTGACCAGTTTGCTGAAAGCCAAAAAGAACAGTTTCTCAATCATCAACCAGTCACCGACCTGGTACTGGGACGGGCCGATTATATCGATCTGTTACTGAACCGGCTGTGGCACCATTTTGGGTTCGCCGATAAGCCGCACATCAGCCTGGTGGCGGTGGGTGGCTATGGACGCGGTGAGCTGCACCCGCTTTCGGATATCGACATCCTGGTGTTGACCCAGAAGCGGATGCCGGAGGCGCTCAGTGCCAAAGTCAGCGAGTTTATTACCCTACTGTGGGATTTACGCCTGGAAGTCGGCCATGCCGTGCGCACCGTCGACGAGTGTGGTGACATCGGCCGTCAGGATCTGACCGTCGCCACTAACTTGCAGGAAGCCCGGCTGTTATGCGGCTGCGAAGATACTTTCCGTAAGCTAAAACAGATCGTCTGGTCGGATTCGTTCTGGCCCAGCGAAACTTTCTACCGGGCCAAAATTCAGGAGCAGCGTGAACGTCATGCTCGCTACCATGACACCACCTATAACCTGGAGCCGGACATAAAATCCACCCCGGGCGGCCTTCGTGATATTCACACCCTAAGCTGGGTGGCCCGGCGCCACTTTGGTGCCACATCGCTGCTGGAGATGAGCCGGTTCGGCTTTCTGACCGATGCCGAATACCGTGAACTGGTTGAGTGTCAGGATTTCCTCTGGCGGGTGCGTTTTGCCCTGCATCTGGAACTGAAGCGTTATGACAACCGACTCACCTTTGCCCATCAGGCCCAGGTAGCGGAGCACCTCGGTTTTCACGGTGAAGGCAACCGTGGTGTCGAGATGATGATGAAAGAGTTCTACCGCACGCTACGGCGGGTGGCTGAGCTGAATAAAATGTTGCTGAAGTTGTTCGATCAGGCCATTTTGAACAATGGGGTTCAAAGCGAAGCTGAGATCATCAGTGAAGACTTTATCCGCCGGGGAAATCTGATTGAGGCACGCAAGCCGGCGCTGTTTCAGGCCCGGCCCGAGACGATACTGGACATGTTCCTGCATATCGCCAGCGATTCCACCATCGACGGCGTTGCCCCGCCGACGCTGCGTCAGTTGCGCACGGCCAGGCGCAGGCTGAACAAGTTCCTGCACACCATTCCCGCCGCGCGGGAGAAATTTATCGAGCTGTGCCGCCACCCCAACGCTCTGGCCCGGGCATTTAGCCTGATGCACAAACTAGGCGTACTGGCCGCCTACCTGCCGCAGTGGAGCCAGATCGTCGGACAGATGCAGTTCGACTTGTTCCACGTTTATACCGTCGACGAACACAGTGTGCGCCTGCTCAAACATATCCACACGTTCAGCGACCCGGCCAATCACTCCAAACACCCGATCTGCTGTGAAGTTTATCCGCGTCTGCAGAAGAAAGAACTGCTAATCCTGGCCGCGATTTTCCATGACATCGGTAAAGGGCGTGGCGGCGATCATTCCGAGATCGGCGCGGAAGAAGCGTACCAGTTCTGCATTGAACACGGTCTGTCAAAGCCCGAGGCCAAGCTGGTTTCCTGGCTGGTGCGCCACCACCTGTTGATGTCAGTTACCGCTCAGCGACGCGATATCTACGATCCGGAAGTGATCACTGAATTTGCCAAACAGGTCCGTGATGAAGAGTACCTGGAATATCTGGTCTGTTTGACCGTGGCCGACATTTGCGCCACCAATCCGGAGCTGTGGAACAGCTGGAAGCGCACCCTGCTGGCGGAACTGTTCTATTCTACTCAGCGAGCTCTGAGACGTGGGCTGGAAAATCCGGTCGATGTGCGAGACCGTATCCGCCACAATCAACAACTGGCGTCCGCGCTGCTGCGCAAAGAAGGCTTTACCGCCCGGGAAATTGAAGTGCTGTGGCAACGTTTTAAAGCCGATTACTTCCTGCGCCACACCCACAAACAGATCGCCTGGCACTGCGCCAACCTACTGCGTCATCAGGATCCAGACCTACCGCTGGTGCTGATCAGCAAAAAAGCCACCCGGGGCGGCACAGAGGTGTTTGTCTACAGTAGGGACCAGAGCGGCCTGTTTGCCTCTGTGGTGGCCGAGCTCGACCGGCGCAATTTTAACGTCCACGATGCCCAGGTTATGACCAGCAAAGACGGCTATGTGCTGGATACTTTCATGGTGCTGGATCAAAACGGCGAAGCGATTGATGAAAACCGTCATAAAGCGGTGATCAAACACCTGGAACACGTGCTAAAAGATGGCCGGCCGACCAAGATTAAAACCCGTCGCACGCCGCGCAATCTGCAACATTTCACCGTGAAAACTCAGGTCGACTTTCTGCCGACCAAGAGCAAAAAGCGTACGCTGCTGGAGCTGGTCGCACTGGATACCCCGGGCCTGCTGGCCACGGTCGGCGCCACCTTTGCTGAGCTGGAAATCAACCTGCACGGGGCCAAAATCACCACCATAGGTGAACGGGCGGAAGATTTGTTTATTCTCACCAGTCACAACGGTGGCCGGTTAAGTGATGAGCAGGAGCAGATGTTAAGGGAGCGACTTATTCGTAATGTCGCTGAGTTGGCGCCAAATTAAGCGCGATCTTGCCCACAAGTTAGTGAGTTGTTCTAAAAATCAACTACCTACCACGCAAATAGACTGCTACATTAAAGAGGATATTCACAACACGAATCAACATGAAAGAGGTAGCCTATGTTTCCAAACCTCACCAGTCTAGGAATTCAGGACCCTAGACAGATTGAGCGCTATACACTACGCCAGGAAGCGCACAAGGACGTGTTAAAAATCTATTTTCTCAAACAGAAAGGTGAACTGTTTGCGAAAAGTGTCAAATTCAAATACCCACGTCAGGTGAAGAATGTATTGGTCGACAGTGGCAGCCATCAATACAAAGAAGTGACCGAAATTAACCGTAACCTTACTTTGGTCATTGATGAGCTAAACAAAATCACCAAACCGGAACGCATAGCTGAAGTTGACGTAAAACAGAAAATTCTCAATGACTTGCGTCACCTCGAAAAAGTGGTCGCCAGTAAAATCGCTGAAATTGAGTCTGACTTAAATAAGCTTTCCTAACGTTAAGACCAGACATTAAAAAGGCTCCTCCAGGAGCCTTTTTTGTCACCAACCAGTGCTATTTTGAAGCCATTACCAGCCCAGCCAGTGACCCACCAGCCACAAACTGATCCCGGCCATCACGCCGGCAACGATGTCGTCGAGCATAATACCCAAACCGCCGTGAACCTGGCGATCCAACCAGCCGATTGGCCAAGGCTTGACCATATCGTAAAAGCGGAACAGCACAAAACCGGCCAGCAGCCAGTGCCAGTCAAACGGGTCCAGCCCCAGTAACGGCACCACCAGCATGGTCAGCCAGAAGCCGGCAAATTCGTCCCAGACGATGCTACCGTGGTCGTGCACCCCCATATCATCCGAGGTTATCTGGCAAATGCGGACACCAACAATACAGCTGACCAGCACTACCAGGCCATACAGCGGCAGCGGCAGTTGCACCAGCAGCAGATAGAAGGGTACCGAAGCCAGCGTGCCCATGGTGCCAGGCACCACCGGCGACAGCCCGCTGCCAAACCCGGTTGCGAGCAGGTGCCAGGGGTTTTTCAGTGAAATACGTGAAACAGGATTCGTCATATAGCTGGCCCTAAGGTCTGAAATGGTCAAAACCGTGCAACTGCCAGTCGACCGGTTCACCGTGGTTAAGCAGTTCAAACTGCCCAGCTGGCCGCACCTGGCCGATACAGCTGATGGCGCAGCCACAATGGGCCAGCGCGCTGTCTATCGCGCCCTGATGCTCTTTCGGTACGGTAAAGCAAAGCTCATACTCTTCACCACTGGTTAACGCATATTGCTTAGCCAGGGTGGAGTTACCGACGAACTGCAACAGCTCATTGGACATCGGCAGCGCCTCTAGCTGAATACTGGCCCCTACCTCAGACTGTTTGAGAATATGCTGCAGATCGGCGATCAGACCGTCTGAGATATCAATGGCAGACGAGGCAATGCTACCCAATGCCTGGCCAGCCAGGACGCGTGGCGACGACAAATAGTGGCGCTGCTCGAGCAGATCGGCAAATGGACGCTGACGCAGGCTTGAATCCAGTATCACTTCCAGCCCGGCTTTACTGTCGCCAAGCTGGCCGGTCACATAGATCAGATCGCCAGCCTTGGCACCGCTGCGGGTCAGGGTTTTCTCTCTGGAGACAAAACCATGCACGGTAATGGTAATACTGAGCGGCCCTTTGGTGGTATCGCCGCCGATCAGCTGAATGCCGTAATAGTCGGCCAATTTGAAAAAAGCGTCGCTAAAAGCGGCTAACCAGCCCTGATCGACCGACGGCAGCGTCAATGCCAGCGAGGCCCAGGCCGGCGTGGCCCCCATCGCGGCTAAGTCACTGATATTGGCTGCCAGCGCTTTATGGGCGACCAAAGCGGGATCCGCTTGCGCTAAAAAATGGGTTCCTGCGACCAGGGTATCGGTACTGATGGCGATCGAGACGTTATCCGGACTCTGTACGATAGCGCAGTCATCTCCGGCAGCCAGCTGCACATCTTTACGCTGGGACTGTCGACCGACAAAATATTGGTTAATTAAGTCAAATTCCCCTGACATCCTACTACCTGTTTCTTGATGGAACTGATTCAAGTATAAAAAAGGCCAGCATGTGCTGACCTTTTCCAACTGATGTAAGCTTATTTTTTGCGTACATGCGGGGCGGCTTTATCCAGAACCCCGTTAATGAACTTGTGGCTGTCTTCGGCAGCGAAAACTTTGGCCAGTTCGATCGCTTCATTGATAACGACTTTGTACGGAACGTCCTGACGTTTAGTCATTTCGTACATAGCAAGACGCAATAGCGCCAATTCCATCATGTCGAGATCCTGCATCGGACGTGACACGAACGGGCGCAATTTACTGTCGAGTTCAGTGTGACTAAGAACGACTCCAGTGAGCAAATCACGGAAGTAATCGACGTCGGTATCGGGCGCACTCAGAGCAGGCTCGCTGGCATGATGTTCTTCTTCATCATATTTGCCGCCAGACAAGAACTGTTCTTCAATAGTGGCAACATTCTCTTTAGTAATTTGCCATGAATAAATTGCTTGCAGAGCAAACTGACGTGCGTTACGACGTGCGGCTGGTTTCACACTGGCCCCCATTAGGAATCGATTTCGGAAAGAACGTTAATCATCTCAAGCGCACTCAGTGCAGCCTCTGCACCTTTATTACCAGCCTTGGTTCCGGCGCGCTCGATAGCTTGATCAATAGTGTCAACGGTCAGCACACCAAATGCCACTGGAAGACTGTACTCCAGTGAAACCTGTGCAAGACCTTTATTACATTCACTGCAAACATAGTCAAAGTGTGGTGTACCACCACGGATCACGGTACCCAGAGAGACAATAGCGTCAAATTTGCCGGTTTTGGCCACGCGTTGCGCGACTAATGGTAGTTCAACTGCACCCGGGCAACGTACCACGGTAATATTGTCTTCACTAACTTGTCCGTGACGCTTTAAAGTATCGATGGCACCAGATAGCAGGCTTTCGTTAATAAAACTGTTAAAACGTGAAATAACGATAGCAATTTTTGCATTCGGCGCTGGGAAGCCACCCTCGATCACTTTCATAAGCTTTCCTTTAACTTTGTTCATCAAGTGAGAATCGCCGGATTCTAGCACAGATTTGTGAGCAATATCTAATGATATTTGGCGCCCGACAAGGCCCACCCAGGCCCGGCATAAATTGGAAAAACCCAGCGAAAGCGGTTGCTAGCGCTGAGTATAATTTACCGTTACGGGTCGGTGTTATTCGCAGACGTATTCGACAACGTTGAGACCAAAACCACCCAGAGCATGGTATTTCTTGTTGCTGGACGACAGCAGGCGCATATCGTGTACCCCCAGATCAGCCAAGATCTGCGAGCCTACTCCGACGCGACGAGAGGTACCTTGCTTTTTCGCCAGTGTCGGCGCTTGACCGTTGTCCTGCGCTTCAAACATTTTCACCCTGTGGATCAGCAACTCGCTGGACTCTTCCTTACCAAGAATAACCAGCACGCCGCCTTCCTGACCAATGCGCTGCATCGCTTTTTCCAGCGTCCAGCTGCGCTCGGCATTGCGGTCGCTTCGCAGCAGATCGGTAAAGGTGTCCTGCAGGTGTACCCGCACCAATGGCGCGCTTTCGCTTAAATCGCCTTTCAGCAGTGCGTAGTGGATTTGGTTGTCGATGGTATCGCGGAAGGTCACCAGATCGAATTCTCCGAATTCGGTCGGCAGCTTACACTGAGCCACACGTTCAATCGTGGTTTCCGTGTTGTTGCGGTATTCGATCAGGTCGGCGATGGTACCCAGTTTGATGCCGTGTTTTTCCGCAAACACCTCCAGATCCGGACGACGCGCCATGGTGCCGTCATCGTTAAGGATCTCGACGATAACAGCCGCGGGTTCCAGACCGGCCAGACGAGCCAAGTCACAGCCGGCTTCGGTATGACCAGCGCGGGTCAGCACGCCGCCTTCCTGAGCCGCCAATGGGAAGATATGCCCGGGCTGAACCAGATCTGCCGCTTTGGCATCGGCAGCGACCGCTGCCTGAACGGTACGGGCACGGTCGGCAGCAGAAATACCGGTGGTCACACCTTCTGCGGCTTCAATAGAAACGGTAAAGTTTGTGGTGTACTGGGCATTATTGTCTTGCACCATAGGTGGCAAGCCCAATCGTTCACAACGCTGTTTGGTCATGGTCAGGCAGATCAGGCCGCGGCCGTGAGTAGCCATAAAGTTAATCGCTTCTGGCGTGATATGCTCCGCCGCCATGATCAGGTCGCCTTCGTTCTCGCGGTCTTCGTCATCCATCAGGATAACCATTTTGCCGAGGCGGATATCTGCAATGATTTCTTCCGAGCTACTAATTGCCATTTCACTGTTCCTATTATTGGCTGCTTTCTGCAAGCAATCTTCTATGAGGCTTCGCGCTGTTGAGGTTAGTTACGCAAAGCCGTTTTGTTGTAAGAATTCCAGGGTAATCGCCGACTCTGGTTGTGGGTCTGACGCCTGGCCTTGCAACAGGCGCTCCATATAGCGGGCCAGCACATCCACTTCCAGGTTAACTTTACGTCCGACCTGAAAACCATCAATGGTAGTTTCCGATCCAGTATGAGGCACTATGGTCAGCTTAAAGGCATCTTTACGCAAGTCATTCACCGTCAGACTGATACCATCGACGGTAATTGAGCCTTTTTGTGCGACATATTTGGCCAGTTCATCGGGCAATGCAACCCAGAACTCTATCGCCCGACCAACCTGATGGCGTTCAACGATTTCCCCCACCCCGTCAACATGACCGGAGACAATATGGCCGCCAAAACGGGTGGTCGGCAGCATGGCTTTTTCCAGATTAACCCTATCGCCGGCCTGATAGTGAGCAAAGCCGGTTTTTGACAGTGTCTCTAAAGAGAGGTCGGCGGTGTAACTGTCGGCGGTCATCGCCACAACCGTCAGACACACGCCGTTGGTTGCGATGCTGTCACCCAGTTTCACATCCGCCATATCCAGTTTACCGGCTTGAACGGTAACACTGATGTCCTCTCCACGCGGGGTAATGGAAGTTAAGGTTCCGACCGCTTCTATGATTCCAGTAAACATGCGCTTGCTTCTTGCTATTCAGTTAAATTAATTTTTCGCAACCGGTATCGCCACAACGCGAATATCCGCTCCGACTTGTCTGACATCCTGGATGTCCAGATCGATAACCTGACTCATCTCTGCCAGGTTGAGTGCACCAAACAGGCCACGACCATCGCTGCCCATCAGCTTCGGTGCCAGATACAGCACCAACTCATCGACCAGATTCGCTTTGATCAGACTACCGGCTAACGTTGCCCCGGCTTCCACCCAGAGGTGGTGGATGTTATGGCTCTGGGCCAGTTGCTGAAATAACGCCGCCAGTTCGATTTGGCCTTCGCTGGTAAGCTGCGGGTGGATGTCGCCCTCTGCGCCTACCCTAATGATATCACCGGGCTGCTGCAGCAGTTTCAAGCCACCCATCAGTTGATTCTGCCGATCGAGAATCACTCTGGGCGGCTGACGAAGGTTGTGCTGCGGATAGTGACTGCGCACGGCCTCCGGCAACTGCGACCAACGCACGTTCAACGAAGCGTCGTCGTCGATCACTGTGCGACTGGTAGAGAGTATCGCGCCTGCCATGGCTCGGTAAGCCTGGACATCACTGCGAGCCTGGGGAGAGGTAATCCACTGGCTCTGACCATTAGCCAGTGCGGTCTGGCCGTCCAGGCTGGCGGCCATCTTCAGCTGCACAAACGGCATGCCGGTCTGCATGCGCTTGATAAAACCGGAGTTCAGTGCTTTGGCGTCCTGATTGAGCAGGCCGACTTCAACGTCAATACCGGCATCTTGCAACATTTGAATGCCGCGTCCCGCCACTTGGGGGTTGGGATCCTGCATGGCACAAAAGACTTTGGCGACTCCGGCTTCAATTAGTCCCTTGGCACAGGGAGGGGTGCGGCCGTAATGGGAACAGGGCTCCAAGGTGACATAAGCGGTCGCACCTTTGGCTCGTTCACCGGCCATACGCAGGGCATGGACTTCTGCATGCGGCTCGCCCGCCCGCAGATGAAAACCTTCCCCGACTATCTGGCCATTTTGCACGATCACGCAGCCGACATTGGGGTTAGGTGCAGTGGTATAACGCCCCTGTTTGGCCAGCCCAATCGCCCTAGCCATCATTTGATGATGAAAATTCAATTCGCTCATGGTCGGATCAATTTTCCAGTCTGGCGATCTCTTCACCAAACTCGCGAATATCTTCAAAACTGCGATAAACCGATGCAAAGCGGATATAAGCAACCTTATCCAGCTCTTTGAGCTGATCCATCACCAGGTTACCGATCATCTCGCTGGGCACTTCCCGCTCACCGGTGGCCCGAAGCTGCGATTTGATATTACTGATGGCCAGTTCAACCGCATCAGCGCTAACCGGACGTTTCTCTAACGCTCGCTGCATGCCACCGACCATTTTATCTTCGTTGAATGGTTCCCGGTTGCCGTTCGATTTGATCACTTTTGGCATCACCAACTCGGCAGTTTCAAACGTAGTAAAGCGTTCATTGCAGGCAAGGCACTGGCGGCGTCGACGTACCTGATGACCGTCGGCAACCAGACGTGAATCAATCACTTTTGTGTCGTTCATTGAACAAAAAGGACAATGCATATCACCTCCGAATAGTTGCAGCTAGTTTAGCGGAATTAGCCAGTCGAAGAAAATGAAAAGGGGCCCGATGGCCCCTTTTCGTTAAGCTAGCTGGCATTTTGTTAACTGCGAGCCAGATAATCAGCCCGGCCGACCCATTTGTAGCTGGTCAGCTCTTCTAGCCCCATCGGACCACGGGCGTGCAGTTTCTGGGTTGAGACCGCCACTTCAGCACCGAGACCAAACTGTGCGCCGTCGGTAAAACGGGTCGAAGCGTTAACGTACACCGCCGCTGAACCGGCAGAATTTATAAACCGCTCAGCGTTGGTCAGATTGTTGGTCATGATGGCATCGGAATGGCTGGCATTGTGCACCCGCATGTGTTCAATCGCCTGGTCGATATCCTCCACCACTCGTACCCCTAAGGTGTAGCTGAGCCATTCAGTATCAAAATCGCCCTCTTGCGCGTCGCGAACACTTTCTGCCGACAACAGAGCTTTGGCTTTGGCGTCGGCAACCAGTGCCACCTGGCCGTTAAGCCGCCCGGCCAACATCGGCAGAAATTCTGCCGCGACTGCCTGATGCACCAATAGGGTATCCAGTGCGTTACACGCCGACGGACGCTGCACTTTTGCGTTTTCAACCACATCGACAGACTTGGCCAGATCAGCGCTGTCATCGACAAAGATATGGCTGATACCAAAACCGCCGATAATCACAGGGATGGTACTGTTTTCCTTACACATTTTGTGTAGCCCTGCGCCACCACGCGGGATGATCATGTCGACGTATTCGTCCAGCTTCAGCAGCTGTGACACCAGCTCGCGATCCGGCTTTTCAATGTACTGAACCGAGGCTGCAGGCAGCTGAGCTTTTTCCAGCGCCGACTGAATCACTTTCACCAGCGCCATGTTGGAGTGGAAGGTTTCGCGGCCACCGCGCAAAATACTGGCGTTGCCGGTTTTCAGACACAGGGCAGCAATGTCGATGGTGACATTCGGCCGGGCCTCATAAATTACGCCCACCACGCCCAAAGGCACCCGACGCTTGGCCAGTGACATACCGTTTTCCAGTACTTTGCTGTCCAGTTCGCTGCCGACCGGATCCGCCAGACTGACCACATTTCGGACATCATCGGCGATCGCTTTCAGCCGCTGCGGATTTAACAGCAAGCGATCCAGCAGCGCATCCGACAAGCCAGACTCGCGGCCCAGTGCAATATCTTGTTCGTTGGCCGCCAGTATCTCGGCCGCATTGGCTTGCAGTTCATCTGCCATAATGGTCAGCGCTCGATTTTTTTGCGCCGTCGAAGCCGTTGCCAGAGCATAGGAAGCCTGTTTGGCTGCCTTGCCTAAATTAATCAAATCCACCCTAAAATCCTCTTTCATTGAGCGTTAAATAACGACCAGATCATCCCGGTGTATGACTTCCGCACCGTAGTCATAGCCCAGGATGTGAATAATATCTTTACTGTGTTTGCCAATAATCTTTGCCATATCACGGCTAGAGTAACTGGAAATGCCTCTGGCGATCAATTTGCCATCACGGTTGGTAATGCGCACCACTTCACCGCGAGAAAATTCACCGTGTACGCGTGTAACCCCTTTGGCCAGTAAGCTGCTGCCTTTGGTTACCACCGCGCCGACTGCACCATCGTCAATGACGATATCACCGCTGGCACTTGGTCCGGCCAGAATCCAGCGCTTGCGGTTTTCCAGCGCTTCATCACAAGGCAGGAAGCGGGTACCATGCGGCTGGCTGGTTAGCGCGTCGGTAATCACATTGGGTGCACTACCGGCGGCGATAATCACTTCAATTCCCGCCCGGCGGGCAATATCTGCCGCTTGCAGTTTAGTCGCCATGCCACCCGTACCGAGCGTGGTGCCGCTACCGCCGGCAATTTTACGCAGGGTATCGTCGATAGTTTTTACTTCTTTGATCAGTTCAGCGTCGGGATCTTTGCGCGGATCGGCGGTAAACAGGCCTTTCTGGTCGGTCAGCAACAGCAGCTTGTCGGCACCACACAGGATACCAACCAGGGCAGACAGGTTATCGTTGTCACCCACTTTAATTTCACTGGTCGCCACGGCATCGTTTTCATTCACAATCGGTATGATGTCGTTATCGACCAGCGCATGAATGGTATCCCTGGCGTTCAAAAAACGCTCTCTGTCTTCCAGATCAGCCCGGGTTAACAGCATTTGGCCGATTTTCAGCCCGTAAATCGCAAACAGTGATTCCCAGCTTTGAATCAATTGGCTTTGCCCCACCGCGGCAAGCAGCTGCTTGCTGGCCATCGAGTTGGGCAATGCGGGGTAACCGAGATGCTCACGTCCGGCGGCAATAGCTCCGGAAGAGACCATCACTACTGAGTGTCCTTGTTTTTTCAGTTCGGCACATTGGCGGACCAGTTCCACCATGTGGGCACGATCGAGTGCCAGGGTTCCACCAGTCAATACACTGGTGCCCAGCTTGACCACTACTGTCTGCCCGCGGGATTGATTCAATTTCATGATTTTGTCGATTCGATTCACTTTCAGTCTGAGAACAAGATGTTGTAACAATCAAATCGGGATTAGACAAGAGCAAAAAGGCACCTACCGGTGCCTTTTTTACTCTATTCATACAATTTTAAGCCTTTCGCTGCGCGGCTCAGACAAATTCAACCGATTCCTTGTGCAGCTCGACTGCCAGGTTGAAGCGCGAATCCAGCAATTCGACCAGTTTCTGGTGGAAGTCTTCTTGGGTGCGGGTGACTTCCGCCGTCGCTTTGGCAGGCAGCCTCTCTTCTTGCCAGTCACCGGAGCTGTCATAACGTCCGATCCGATAACGAGCGGCGAACTGTTGATCTTGCAGCTCAAGCTCCATCCACCAGCCCCAGAACTCCCGGTCTTCCGGTGATTTTTTGTCATTGACACACACTGACAAACAGTCAAACAGGTAGAAATTCTCCCTTGACTGGCATTCTCTGAGGTAGGGACCGATCGCTTTTAAGGCGGTCAGCAAGCGAAAGTGCGCGGGGGTTTTCGTCACTTCTGACATATTGACTCTCCATTTCAATTATTAGAATGACAATTATTATTATTTATTAGTGGTTTAATACTTTCCCTATATATAACTGTTACCTAATAAAACACATTTGTCACCTAAATAATTCATCCTCCAGCCACTTTATCGACATATTCAACGCTTGCTCATAACCAGCAGATATCTTATTAGACTTGATTTGCTGCGCTTTTCCGTAGTCGCTGAACAGTGCGACTAAGCGGTTATCCGACAATGGTGAGACCGGATCCCCTTCTAAACTGAGCGCCAGGATCGGCACCCTGGTTTTACGGCTGGAGAGGAATCCCTGCACTTTCAGCGACCAGGCCATCAGTTGCCCGGCCAGACTGTCGATATCGACCGCACCTTTATTTAGCCGCGATGCCAGTACGTCCAGATACATCTTGGGCATATTCTTCACTTTGGCCGGAGAGGACAAGATATCGTGGATAGGTGCACCCAGGCTGACGCAGGCTTTGATTTTTTCCTGCTCTATAAACGACAGCCGTACCATGGCATTGCCACCAAAGCGGAAACCGACCAGTCCGACTTTGTAATGATCCACCCAGGGTATATCGGGCAACGCGTTCAATACCGCCTGGTGCAAACAGGATGAATCTTCCGTTAGCGGCCAGTGTTGGCTATGTCCGAGGGACGGCATGTCGACGGTCAGCATTGCTATACCGCTCGGTGCCAGATGATCCCTGAACAGACGCCACATATCCGTCTGCAGGCTATCCAGGCCGGCACTGACGATCACCACCGGCTGCGGCTTGTCTGTGCTGGTCAAGTGCAGGTTAGCGATAATTTTCCGCTTCTGATACGGGATTTCTATCTGTTTAATGGTGTACTTGCTGAGCTTGGCGGCATTTTGATAAGCGGTATTGGCCAATACCTGAGCCTGCGCTGAAAGGTTATCATTTTTCAGATGCGGATAACCGGCAATACTGAAACAGAGTGACGCCGAAAACAGCTCTTCGGCAGCCTGGTCACCGGATAAGGTTTCAGACTTTTTCTGATGCTGCATACCAAGCCGGGTCCACTCAAACGCCCAGTTTCCGCTGCGGTAGCCCATCACGGTATCCAGCCAGTTGTCGTCACTGCGTGAATGCTTGGAGGAGGCGATATTGGCTAACACCGCCTCCTGCTCTATCGGATTGACCCCTTGCCAAACCCACTGCAAGCGACGCACATTACGGTACCAGGCGTAACCATCCTGACGTTTTTTTTGCTCGAGAAGTGTCTGACTGCTGGGCATATACTGAGTCAGAGTCGAGGTTTCTTTAGCTTGTTTATGTTTCTTAAACAGGTTTTCAGACAGGTTTTTGCTGGGTTGCTCAGACATAACGGCTCTGCGGCAGATAAGAAGAATGATTCTAATAGTAATAAAAAAAATACCCCTAAGTCGGGGTATTTCTCAATTATTTACCGGTTCACTCATTTTTGCTTACGGTTAATCGGCTCAACGTACTGGATTGTCATGTCCCATGGCTGCTCAATCCAGGTTTCCTGCGGAATATCGACAATGTACTCGTCGACCAGATCCACCCCGGCAGGCTTAGCACAAACCGTTACCAATTTCGCTTTCGGATACATTTCACGAATTTTACGCGCGGTATCGCCGCTGTCGACCAGATCATCGACAATCAGGAAGCCTTCACCATCGTGTTCAGGTGCTTTTAACACACTCATATCGCGCTGGTGATCATGATCATAGCTGGAGATACACACGGTATCGACATAACGGATACCCAGTTCACGGGCCAGAATGGCCGCCGGAACCAAGCCACCGCGGCTGACGCCCAGGATGCCTTTCCACTGCTCTGCCGGCATCTGCTTTTCTGCCAACTGACGGCAGTAAGTCTGCATATTATCCCAAGTGATAACGAATTTGTTGCTCATGGTAAAAACCCAATTGTAAAAACGACACAGGCCTGCTACTGACAGCGATGTCAATCAGCAGGCCTTAGCTAGCTATTATTAATCCCGATTCTATTGTTAGCTCAGGATGTATTTCAGGATGAAAATTGCCGCCATCACCCATACGCTGAGTGATACCTCGCGGCCTTTACCACTGAACAGTTTAATAGCAGCATAAGCAATAAAGCCCAGTGAGATACCTTCTGCAATAGAGAATGTGAAAGGCATCATCAGGCACGTAACCACGACAGGTGCCGCTTCAGTCAAATCGCGCCAGTCGATGCTGACCAGGCCTGACATCATCAGGATCGCGACATAGAACAGGGCACCTGCTGTTGCATAGGCCGGGATCATACCAGCTAATGGCGAGAATAACAGTGCTAACAGGAACAAAACACCGACAACTACAGCGGTCAGTCCGGTACGGCCACCTTCAGCCACACCTGACGCACTTTCAATATAAGAAGTGGTGTTAGAAGTCCCCAACAGTGCGCCAATAGAAGTCGCTGATGAATCCGCCAGCAG
>NZ_JBNKVP010000004.1:0-140132 GCF_050299255.1 Vibrio sp. | reverse complement strand
AAGCTAAGATAAATAAACAGGGCGCAATGCTGCCCCCTGTTTATTGACTGTGCGAATACAGATTAGTTCGCGACGATATTCAGCAGCTTACCAGGCACGTAAATGACTTTACGGATGGTTTTGCCATCGGTGAATTTGGCTACGTTCTCATCGCTCAGACCTAACTGCTCGACGTGCTCTTTGCTCGCATCTGCGGCAACCGTGAGTTTTGCTCTCAGTTTACCGTTGACCTGAACCACGATCAGTTTCTCATCTTCAACCAGTGCTTGTTCGTCATAACCTGGCCAGCGGGCGGCATCCATATCCTGTTCACCCAGTGCCTGCCACATTTCAAAACTGATGTGCGGGGTAATTGGGTACAGCATGGCGACAACCGCTTTCAGCGCTTCATCCAGAATCGCACGATCCTGAACCGACTCTTGTGGCGCTTTGGCCAGTTTGTTCATCAGCTCCATGATCGCGGCAATGGCGGTGTTAAACGTCTGGCGACGGGCAATGTCGTCGGTCACTTTGGCGATGGTTTTATGTACATCGCGGCGCAGCGCTTTTTGCTCGGAGGAGAGTGCAGCGGCGTCTACCGCAGTGGCAGCCCCTTTCTCAGTGTGCTCTTTAACCAGTTTCCAGACCCGTTTCAGGAAGCGGTTTGCCCCTTCAACGCCCGATTCCTGCCACTCCAGGGTCATGTCTGCCGGAGAGGCAAACATCATAAACAAGCGAACCGTATCGGCACCGTATTTGTCGACCATTTCTTGTGGGTCAATGCCGTTATTCTTCGACTTGGACATTTTGATCATGCCCGAGTGTTCAACGCTGCGACCAAGGTTATCCACCGCTGTTGCGATGCGGCCTTTGCTGTCGCGCTCAACTGTTACGTCGGTTGGTGCAACCCACTCTTTGGTGCCTTTGTCATTGGTATGGAAGAAGGCATCTGCCAGTACCATGCCCTGACACAGCAGTTGCTTATACGGCTCATCGGAAGTGACATAACCGGCATCACGCAGCAGTTTGTGGAAGAAGCGTGAGTATAGCAGGTGCATACAGGCGTGCTCAATACCACCGATGTATTGATCGACCGGCAGCCAGTAGTTGGCCTGCTCAGAATCGACGATATCATTGGCTTGTGGCGAACAGTAACGGGCGTAATACCAGGAAGACTCCATGAAGGTGTCGAAGGTGTCGGTTTCACGCAGGGCAGGCTCGCCGTTAAAGGTGGTTTTCGCCCACTCTTTATCCGCTTTAATCGGGCTGGTCACGCCATCCATTACCACGTCTTCTGGCAGAATTACAGGCAGTTGATCTGCCGGAACCGGGTGAACTTCGCCATCTTCAGTGGTGACCATAGGGATTGGCGCGCCCCAGTATCGCTGACGGGAAACCCCCCAGTCGCGCAGACGGAAGTTTACAGTAGTCTTGCCTTTGCCCTGTGCTTCCAGTTTGGCCGCGATGGCTTCAAAAGCGGGTTTGAATTCCAGTCCGTCGAATTCGCCGGAATCGAACAGGATGCCTTTTTCAGTGTATGCGGCTTCGGAGATATCCAGCTCGCTGCCGTCGGCAGGCTTAATGACCGGCACGATATCCAGACCGTATTTGGTGGCAAACTCGTAGTCGCGCTGGTCGTGGGCCGGAACGGCCATAACCGCACCGGTACCGTAATCCATCAGGACGAAGTTAGCGACGTAAATCGGCACTTCACGGCCGTTGAGTGGGTGGATGGCGGTCAGACCGGTCGCCATACCTTTTTTCTCCATCGTGGCCAGTTCCGCTTCCGCCACTTTGTTGTTCTTACATTCGTCGATAAATGCTGCAAGCTCTGGGTTGTTCTCTGCTGCTAATGCTGCAAGAGGATGGCCTGCTGCGATACCCACGTAAGTCACACCCATAAGCGTGTCAGGACGAGTTGTGTAAACTTCTAGATCTTGAGCTTGGTCTTTCACTTGGAACTTAAGCTCAACGCCTTCAGAGCGGCCAATCCAGTTGCGCTGCATGGTTTTGACCATTTCAGGCCAGCCATCCAGATTGTCTAAATCGTCCAACAGCTCCTGAGCATAAGCGGTGATCTTAATAAACCACTGCGGGATCTCTTTCTGTTCAACCGGTGTATCACAACGCCAGCAGCAGCCGTCTTCTACCTGTTCGTTAGCCAGTACGGTTTGGTCATTAGGACACCAGTTGACCGATGAGGTCTTTTTATAAACCAGGCCTTTATCGTACAGCTTGGTGAAAAACTCTTGTTCCCAACGGTAGTATTCCGGAGTACAAGTGGCGAATTCGCGATCCCAGTCGTAGCCAAAACCCAGCAATTTTAGCTGGTTTTTCATGTATTCAATATTTTCATAAGTCCAAGGAGCGGGGGCGGTGTTATTTTTTACCGCGGCGTTTTCCGCCGGCAGACCAAAGGCATCCCAACCGATTGGTTGCAGAACATTTTTACCTTGCAAGCGCTGGAAGCGGGAGACAACATCACCGATGGTGTAGTTGCGCACGTGACCCATGTGCAGTCGGCCACTTGGGTATGGGAACATGGATAGACAGTAGAATTTTTCTTTATTTGGGTCTTCACTTACAACAAAGGTCTTGTTGTTTTCCCAGTGCTGTTGAACTTTCTGTTCAATATCTTGCGGGTTGTATTGCTCTTGCATCGATGATATCCGGTTATCTTGGAATTTGTGAGTTCAGTTAGAACAGACTTTAATAGATCGCCATAGAATACCTAAAGCAACGGAGCACAACAATAGCAATCTGTGTCAAGGGAGGTCGCTATGCCAAAACGTAAAGAAGGTTATGAAGAGCTGTTGGAAGATGTCGTCGAAACGCTGAAACACAGCCCCGACGAAATTAATCGTGTTTTGGAAACTTCCGAGAAAGTGGTGGAAGCGGCCAATGACATGACCAAAGATGAGATGGCACTGATTTCGGCTTACGTGAAATCAGACCTGAAGGAGTTTGCGGAGAACTATGAGCAGTCTAAAAGCGGCCCCTTCTATGTGATGATTGCCGACTCCATCTGGCAAGGGTTGCTAGACATCACCGATCGAACCAAAGTGGAGTGGATGGAGCTGTTTTCTGATCTTGAACATCAGGGGTTGTATCAGGCCGGGGAAGTGATCGGGCTGGGTACCCTGGTGTGTGATGAGTGCGGTCATCAAACCCAATATACCCACCCTACGGTCATCATACCTTGTATCAAGTGTGGTCATACCGGTTTCAGCCGTAAACCACTCAAACCCTGAACAAGTATTGGTATTTAGCGAAGGCATTCGGCGCGAGTGACAAGCGCCGAATGCCTCTTTTGACTTGGTCTGGACGGCTAGTGGCTAGGCCAGTTTTCGGCGAGAGAGCCATCCCGCGAACACCAGTGCCAATAATACCCATATGTAAAGCGGCCAGCGACCTACCATCAGGTAAGGTGTTTTGCCTTCGGTCGCGTATAACTCGGCGCGTAGCACCCCGGTAGTAAACTGAGGCAGCTGCTTGATAATGTTACCGCGGTGATCGGTTACCGCAGTGACGCCATTATTTGTCGAGCGAATCAGCGGTTTTCCCAGTTCCAGAGCCCGCAGGCGAGCAATTTCCATATGTTGCAACGGGCCGATAGAGCGGCCGAACCAGGCATCATTGGACAGGGTCAGAATAAAATCGGTCTGGTCGGTGACGTTGTCCCGCAACTGCTCGTTAAAAATGATCTCGTAGCAGAGCGCCGCGACCATATGCCGGCCATTAGCCACTACGTTGGGCTGAATATATTCACCGGCGGTAAACGAGGACATCGGCAAGTTGAAAAAGGGTGCCAGGTCACGCAGCCACTGCTCGAAAGGGACAAACTCACCAAATGGCAGCAGATGATACTTATGGTAACGTTGGGTGTAGTCCAGCTGGTACTCACCGTCAGGTGTGTTACCTACTGCCAGTACACTGTTGTAATACTGTTTGTCCGGCGACTGGTTCAATATCCCGGTGATCACGGCGCTGTCGTTATAACGGGCAGCTGAGTCCAGGTTGGTCAGGAAGGAGCTGATTTCAAACTCAAACGCCGGAACGGCCGCTTCTGGCCAGATAATAATATCAGCATCCCAATTGTCACGAGTCAGGTCGGTATACTTCATGATGGTGGGCCAGCGCTGGCTTGGTAGCCATTTCTGCGCCTGGGCAATATTGCCTTGTATCAGCGCCACCGAGGTTTTGTTGCTTTGGTCAACACTAACCCAATCAAACTGTTTCAAACCGAATCCGGTCGACAACAATACCGCCGGGATCAACAGCAGTGAAGGTTGGCGCCTGGATACAGCCAGGGCAATGGCGGCCGAAGCCAGCATCACGATTAGGGTGATCAGTTCCACACCAGCCAGCGGGGCAAAGTTTGCCAAAGGGGAGTCGATTTGGCTGTAACCTAGCCAGAGCCAGGGGAAGCCGGTCATTACCCAGCCTCGGGCCCAGTCGGTGAGCAGCCATAAGGCGGGCGCGGCGAGAAAATAGCGCCGGCGGCTTTCCGTTGGGAACAAACGGTTGAGCAGAGCACCAAAGATCGCCGGATAGATCGCCAGATAGCCGATCAGTAGCACCATCAACGCCAAGCTGGCCATTTTAGGCATACCGCCAAAGGTATCAATACTGACGTGTACCCAGCTGATTCCTGAGCCAAACAGGCCCATCCCCCAGCCATAGCCGATCCAGAAACCCCGTTTACCGCTCTGATTCGCCAGTAACAGCAGCAGTATGGCCGGACTGATGATGGCGAGTGGCCAGATGGCATAAGGTGCGAATGCAAACGTGGTACAGAGGCCCACCAGCGCGGCCAGAAGTGGCCGAGCTGTACGGGATAGCAAGCTTGATTTCATTGTATCGGAATCCCGGGACTGGGCTATATCACTATTCTTCGAGTATCTGAGGAAGGGGCTCTTCATCCGGTATGGTGACCTGCAATTGAACGACACGACGGTTATCAGCCGCGGTCACTTTAAATGAGTAACGATCGATTTCAACAATTTCACCTCGAGAGGGCAGGTGACCAAAAGCCGTCATCACTATCCCACCGATAGTATCAACATCATCGGCACTGAACTGAGTACCAAAGTTACTGTTGAAATCCGCGATAGTGGTCAGGGCTTTAACTGAGAAGGTATGTTTGCTCAGTTGGCGAATGTCTTGCTCTTCTTCGTCGTCAAATTCATCTTCGATTTCGCCGACGATCTCTTCCAGTATGTCTTCAATGGTCACCAGACCGGACACACCGCCAAATTCATCCACAACGATTGCCATGTGGTAGCGCTCTTCGCGGAACTCCTTAAGCAGACGGTCGACCCGTTTACTTTCCGGAACCACCACCGCCGGGCGGATAACTTGCTTGATATCAAACGGTTCGCTATCGGATCCAAGGTATTTGAGCAGATCTTTGGCGAGCAGAATACCTTCGACGTGGTCTTTATCTTCGCTGATGACCGGGTAACGGGAGTGCTGGGCATCGGTCATCAGGTGGATCAGCTGATCGAGGTCGTCATTGCGATCGACGGTAACGATCTGTGAGCGCGGGATCATGATATCCCGTACCCGTTTTTCTGATATTTCCATCACTCCTTCGAGCATGTCGCGGGTGTCATGGTCGATCAGATCATTGACTTCAGAGTCCCGGATAACCTCTACCAGTTCCTGGCGGTCTTTGGGGTCACCCTGAAAAAGTTGGCCAAGGCGTCCTAAAAAGGACTTTCTACTCGGACCTTCCGATTTTTCTTTCTCGCCTTTCGGCGCAGAGGGAGAATGATCGTCGTTCATTGTTTCTCTTTAAATTAATGCTATCAAATGTGTGATAGCTCACATCAAGCGCGGTATGACGGCGCTTACTCTTTTTCGGCGAGATAAGGGTCGTCAAACCCCATTTGCTGCATGATTTGCGTTTCGAGAGCTTCCATCTCTTCCGCTTCATCATCCTCTATATGATCATAACCTAGCAGATGTAAACTGCCATGTACAACCATATGCGCCCAATGGGCCAATAACGGCTTACCTTGTTCGCGGGCTTCCTGTTCAACCACCTGACGGCAGATCACCAGATCGCCAAGCAGATCCAGTTCAATCCCCTCGGGCGCCTCAAACGGGAAAGAGAGCACGTTGGTTGGCTTGTCTTTGCCGCGATAGTCATGATTGAGCTGCTGACTTTCTGCCTGATCGACGATTCTGATGGTAACTTCAGCTTGCGGCTGGAACGCGGTGACAGCCTGGGTCAGCCAGTGCTGAAAATCGCTCTCATCCGGCAAGCCGATGCTATCTTCGACCGCCAATTGCAAATCTAGTTCGATGCTCATTAACTTTTCGCCTCGGGACCGGTTTGAGAAACGCCAGCGGCAGAGGCAATGCTTTGTTTCTCTTCACGCTCTTCACGACGACGCTTTTCGTACTCTTTGCGTTCTTTGTGTTCCTGCGCTTCCCATTTCTCGTACGCGTTGACGATACGTGCAACCACTGGGTGACGAACAACGTCATCAGACTGGAAGAAGTTAAAACTGATTTCATCCACTTCATGCAGTACTTCGATGGCATGACGCAAGCCCGATTTGGCACCACGTGGCAAGTCGATCTGGGTCACGTCACCGGTAATGACGGCGCGGGAGTTGAAGCCGATGCGGGTCAGGAACATCTTCATCTGTTCGACGGTGGTGTTCTGACTTTCATCCAGAATGATAAAAGCGTCATTCAGGGTACGTCCGCGCATGTAGGCCAGCGGTGCAACCTCAATCACGTTACGTTCAATCAGTTTTTCAACCCGTTCAAAACCGAGCATTTCAAACAGGGCGTCGTACAGCGGACGCAGGTAAGGGTCGACTTTCTGGCTCAGGTCACCTGGCAGAAAGCCCAGTTTTTCACCGGCCTCTACCGCTGGGCGGGTGAGCAGAATACGGCGGATTTCCTGACGTTCCAGGGCATCAACTGCAGCCGCGACTGCCAGATAGGTCTTACCGGTACCGGCCGGGCCGACACCAAAGCTGATGTCATGGGTGACCATATTGACCAGGTATTGAGCCTGGTTCGGTGTCCGTGGTTTGATTACGCCTTTTTTCGTCTTGATAAAGACTTCTTTACCGTGCTCGATAGCCGATTCAGTGTTCTGCTCCAGTACGCCGGATTCTTTAATGGCGAGGTGGATCATTTCTGGTTCGATATCGGCGATTTGGCCGCGAACCGGGGCAGTCTCGACATACAGGGTTTTGATAATGTCCAGTGCCGCCGCTGAGGTGTGAGGTTTACCTACGATGGTAAAAAAGTTGCCACGGTAGCTGATCTCTACCCCTAACCGGCGTTCAAGATGTTTGATATTGTCGTCGAAAGGGCCGCACAGGCTGGCCAGGCGGTGATTGTCGGAAGGTTCCAGGTGGATTTCCAGAGTTACGATTTTATTGCTCAATGTAGCCTCTCATTGTTGCCATCTTTGAGAGCCCGATTGGGACCGGGCTCCCTATGGCTATTATACGAGTCTAGGGCGTGAAAGTGGCAACACCCAACTCATCTTCACGGCGTGTTTTCTCGATCATTTCTGACGGAGAAGTCACGATCCGCAGGTCCATGTCTTGTTCGGTACGAATCAGCTCACCACGCAGAGAGTTCGGGAAGACATCGACGATTTTTACGTCGACGAATTGACCGATCAGCTCGGCAGAGCCTTCGAAATTAACAACCCGGTTGTTTTCGGTACGACCACGCAGTTCCATCAGGTTTTTCTTCGATGGACCTTCAACCAGAATACGCTGTTCGCTGTCCAACATCTGGCGTGAATAACGCATTGCCTGGCTGTTGATCTGTTGCTGCAGTTCGTACAGGCGCTCTTTCTTCACCTTTTCGCTCAGATCGCACGGGTAGTCTGCAGCCGGCGTGCCTGGGCGTGGTGAGAAAATAAAGCTGAAGCTCATGTCAAAATCGACATCGCGGATCAACTTCATGGTGTCTTGAAAATCTTGGTCAGATTCGCCAGGGAAACCAACGATAAAGTCTGAGCTGATCTGAATATCCGGACGCGCCTTGCGTAGCTTGCGGATGATCGATTTGTACTCAATCGCGGTGTGCGGGCGCTTCATCATGGTCAGGATGCGATCGCTGCCGCTCTGTACCGGCAGATGCAGGAAGCTCACCAGCTCGGGAGTATCTTCGTATACCGCGATAATATCGTCAGTAAATTCCAGCGGGTGGCTGGTAGTAAAGCGAATGCGGTCAATACCGTCAATCGACGCCACCAGGCGCAGCAGCTCGGCAAAAGAGCAGATTTCACCATCGTGGGTCGGGCCGCGATAGGCGTTAACGTTCTGACCAAGCAGGTTAACTTCACGTACGCCTTGCTCTGCCAGTTGTGCTACTTCAAACAGCACGTCGTCCATCGGACGGCTGACTTCTTCACCTCGAGTGTAAGGCACCACGCAGTAAGTGCAGTATTTTGAGCAACCTTCCATGATGGAAACAAAGGCGGTCGCCCCTTCTGCGCGCGGTTCCGGCAGGCGATCGAATTTTTCGATTTCCGGGAATGAAATATCCATCACCGGTCCGTGATCGGACTGAGACTGCTTGATCATTTCAGGCAGACGATGCAGGGTTTGCGGGCCGAAAATAACGTCGACAAACGGTGCTCGTTCACGGATGTGGTCGCCTTCCTGGGTGGCGACACAGCCACCAACACCGATTACCACACCCGGCTTGGCATCTTTGAGGGTTTTCCAGCGACCCAGCTGGTGAAACACTTTCTCTTGTGCTTTTTCGCGAATTGAACAGGTGTTAAGTAATAATACATCTGCTTCCTCTGGTTCTTCCGTCAGCTCATAGCCGTTGGCTGCATTCAGCAAATCGGCCATTTTGGATGAATCGTATTCGTTCATCTGGCAGCCCCAGGTTTTAATTAGCAGTTTCTTACTCATCTCACTTTCGCTCGTACAGTTGTTCTTAAATCAGCTGAGCTATTGCTCATATTATAGCCGCCATCGCGGCGGTAAGCGGCGTATTGTACTGCTTTAAAAACCAACTGACCAGTGATCTCACAAAAATCTAGCAAGCGTTGATATTGCTGGTTTTAGTCCACAAACCGGATAAGGTTTTGTGGTTACTTTTTGTGGCTGAATCCGTACAATAACTCTCTGCTCTGTCAACAAATTATAAAGTACATAATATGAACAGTTTTGATATTGCCGTTGTCGGCGGCGGCATGGTCGGTGCGGCCGTAGCGATCGGTTTTGCCAAACAGGGCCGAACGGTGGCCTTAATAGAAGCTAACGCGCCTCAACCGTTTGAAGCCAAGCAGCCGATGGATTTGCGCGTTTCGGCTATTTCAGCCAATTCAGTATCATTACTGCAACAGCTTGGCGCCTGGTCTGCCATCAGTGAAATGCGGGTCTGTCCGTATCGCCGGCTGGAAACCTGGGAGCACCCCGAGTGTCGAACCCGATTTGATGCTGACAGCATGCAGTTGGAACAGTTGGGCTATATTGTTGAAAACCGAATTATTCAGTTGGGCTTGTGGCAGCAGTTCCAACACTATCCGCAGCTGAAACGGTTCTGCCCTGATTCGCTCCAGTCGCTCAATTTATCCGGACAGCCGGTGCTGAAGCTGGCGTCTGGTGAACAGTTAACCGCCCGTTGGGTGGTGGGGGCTGATGGCGCCAATTCGCAAGTTCGCCAGTTTGCCGACATCGGAGTGACCGCCTGGGATTATCGTCAGCACTGCATGTTGATCAACGTCGCGACAGAGCGACCACAGCAGGATATCACCTGGCAGCAGTTTACCCCGCATGGCCCTCGCTCCATGTTGCCACTGTGCGGTCACCAGGCCTCACTGGTCTGGTACGATGCGCCAAAACGTATTCAGCAGCTTTGTGCGATGCCGGCGCAGCAGCTGCGCCTGGAAGTGTTGGAACATTTCCCCACTGAACTGGGCGATATCCAGGTACTCAGTCAGGGAGCCTTCCCTTTAACCAGGCGTCACGCCCAGCGATACTCGGCAAATAGCTGTGTGCTGGTGGGGGATGCCGCGCATACGATAAATCCGTTAGCCGGACAGGGCGTGAACCTTGGCTTTAAAGATGTCGCTGCACTTTTGGAGGTCAGTGAACAGGGGGAACTGGATGAAAAATCCTTGCGCCAGTATGAGTGCCGCCGCCGGCCAGATAACCTGCTGATGCAAACCGGCATGGACGTGTTCTATAAAACGTTCAGTAACGATGTTACGCCGCTGAAAATGCTGCGTAATGCGGCATTAAAACTGGCCGAACATTCCGGGCCGCTTAAGCAGAAGGTGCTGCGTTATGCGCTGGGTTTGTAACTGAGCGGACTTATAGAGAAACAGATAAACGAAAAGCGCTGCCCGAGGGCAGCGCTTTAAAATAGGTGCGAGATGAGCGCTTATTTAGTTACGCGCAGAACCGGAGTTTCACCTACAACAACTGAACCAGACAGTTTGTTCAGTTCTTTGATCTCATCCATGTTAGAGATAACAACAGGAGTCAAAGTTGATTTTGCTTTTTCTTCCAGCAGTGCCAGATCGAATTCGATGATGGTATCGCCAGCTTTAACTGTTTGGCCTTCTTCAGCGATGCGAGTGAAGCCTTCACCTTTCAGCTCAACAGTATCGATACCGAAGTGCACGAACAGTTCTACACCGTCGTCTGACTCAATAGAGAAAGCGTGGTTGGTTTCGAAGATTTTACCGATAGTGCCGTTAACTGGAGCTACCATTTTGTCGCCTGCAGGCTTGATAGCGATACCGTCACCAACGATTTTTTCTGCAAAAACAACGTCAGGCACATCTTCGATGTTTACGATTTCACCAGATAGCGGTGCGATAATTTCAATTGCACCAGCATCAGCGCTGTCATCCGATACCAGCTTCTTAAGTTTGTCAAACAGACCCATTGTGTCATGCTCCTAAGGTTATTTTAATTCTGTCGAATTATAGTATACCAATCTCAGAAGATAGACGACTACTTTTAGCCGTCTATCTTATTGGTATCCATTATGATTATGCATGCTCAGCGATGAATTTTTCAACGTGAGCTTCAATTTCAGCGGCCGTTGGCATTGCCAGCGCTTCTTCTGCCATCGCTTTTACTTTGGCAAAATCGGCACTGCGGATGACTTTCTTCACTTTTGGTATAGAAATGCCGCTCATGGAGAACTCGTCCAGCCCCATACCCAAGAGTAGGAGAGTGGCGCGATCATCACCAGCCAGCTCACCACACATGCCGGTCCACTTACCTTCAGCATGAGAAGCGTCAATGACCTGCTTGATAACGGTGAGAACGGCAGGTGACAGCGGGTTGTACAGATGTGAAATCATCTCGTTACCACGGTCGACAGCCAGCGTGTACTGGGTCAGGTCGTTAGTACCAATTGAGAAGAACGCCACTTCTTTAGCCAGGTGATGCGCGATGGCAGCAGCAGCCGGGGTTTCGACCATTACACCAACTTCGATGTTTTCGTCAAAGGCCAGGCCTTCTTCACGCAATTCGGCTTTGTACTGCTCAATGGCCTGTTTCAGCTCGCGAATTTCTTCCACAGAGATGATCATCGGGAACATGATACGCAGCTTACCGTGAGCAGATGCACGCAGAATACCACGTAGCTGGTCACGCAGGATCTCACGACGATCCAGACTGATACGGACTGCACGCCAACCCAGGAATGGGTTCATCTCTTTTGGCAGATCCATGTACGGCAGATCTTTGTCGCCGCCAATGTCCATAGTACGGATGATGACCGCTTCGCCATGCATCGCTTCGGCCACTTCTTTGTAAGCCTGATACTGCTCTTCTTCAGTTGGCAGAGCATCGCGATCCATGAACAGGAATTCAGTACGGTACAGACCAACGCCTTCACCGCCGTTACGCAGTACTCCATCACAATCTTTTACTGTGCCGATGTTGCCGCATACTTCAACGCGGTGACCGTCTGACGTTTCTGCTGGCAGGTCTTTCAGTTTGGCCAGTTCTTCTTTTTCAGCCAGGAAAGCGGCCTGAACCTGTTTCGCCTGTTCCAACTCAGCATCTGATGGGTTGATGATGATCTTGTTGTTGATGGCATCCAGAACCAGCATGTCACCATTTTTCACTTTGCTGGTGATGTCGTTGGTACCTACAATCGCCGGCAGCTCAAGAGAGCGGGCCATGATTGACGTGTGCGAAGTGCGTCCGCCGATATCACAGGCGAAACCCAGCACGTACTGCAGGTTAATTTGTGCGGTTTCAGACGGTGTCAAATCATACGCAACCAGGATAACTTCGTCCTGGATGTCGCTGAGTGACACAATGTTGATACCCAGAGCGTTCTTAACAAAGCGAGAGCCGATATCGCGGATATCGGTGGCACGTTCTTTCAGATATTCATCATCCAACGATTCCAGAGCTGTTGCCTGCTCTTCAATCACTGAGTGAATCGCGTTATCTGCTGTCAATTTGTCGTTCTTGATCAGTGCCAGGATTTCTTCTTCTAGTTCTTCGTCCTCAAGAAGCATGATGTGACCTTCAAAGATCGCTTCTTTCTCTTCGCCGAATGTTTCCAGAGCTTTTTGTTTGATCGTTTCTAGCTGCGCAGAGGATTTAGCGCGCGCATCGAAAAAGCGCTGAACTTCAGCGTCGACTTGATCATCTGAGATAGTGTTTGTATTTAGGACAATTTCATCTTCTTGAAGTAGTAGTGCTTTACCAATAGCAATACCAGGAGATGCTAGGATGCCTGAAATCATAGCCTTACCTTAAATTGGTCATCGTAAACGGAGTGTAAGCGTTAGAGCTAACGAGTAAAACTTAGCTTAACTGTAGCCTATTTTTAATGAAGCCATTTTGCTTTCACAAAATGGCTTCGAAGTGATACTGTGGATTAGTGCAGTTGATCCATCAGAGCAACCAGGTGGTCAACAGCTTGTTGTGCTTGTGGACCTTCGGCAGAGATACTAACAACAGTACCTTTTACCAGACCTAGTGTTTGTAGTTTGAACAGGCTTTTTGCGCTAGCGCTTTTACCGTTAGAAGTCACAGTGATGTCCGCATCAAAAGCTTTTGCTTCTTTTACGAATTGTGCAGCTGGACGAGTGTGAAGACCATTTTCTGCAGTGATTTCTACTTGCTTCTCGTACATTTTTAATACCCCAATTGATTTATTTTTTGATACTTGTCTACCAGAAAAAGCTTAACTGCAGGAGAACTAATCTGCTACCGGAGTAACGATTTTTTCGTGTCAGAATGTTTTTTCTGGTTTAACTGTCACTATGGTAGTGAGGCTTCATGCCTTGACCAACACAGCGTAAATACACTTCGCTTTCTTTATTTTGAAGCTAGAAATAAAACAGTCCTGATATTACCAAAGGTGGGGCAGGGATCAACAAAAAAGCCCCTAAAAGGGGCTTTTTTAGTGGAAAAATTGATTTGACCACATATTACTGCTGGTTCTCTTTCTCGGTAAAGATGCCAGCAAACAGGGCTGTACTGAGGTAACGTTCGCCGGAGCTTGGCAGTACAGTTACAATGGTTTTTCCTTCAAATTCAGGTAGTTCAGCAATTCTGTTGGCTGCTACAACTGCTGCGCCAGACGAGATGCCCGCCAGAATACCTTCTTCTTCCATCAGGCGACGCGCCATCTCGATAGCTTCTTCTGAAGTGACGGTTTCAACTCGGTCAAGCAGTTCCAAATCCAGGTTTTCAGGAATAAAACCAGCACCGATACCCTGAATTTTGTGTGGTGCAGGTTGCAGTTCCTGACCAGCCAGTGCTTGGGTGATAACAGGAGATTCAGCAGGTTCAACTGCTACAGAAGTAATCGCTTTGCCTTTAGTGCCTTTGATGTAGCGACTGGTACCTGTAATAGTACCGCCGGTACCTACGCCGGAAACAAATACATCGATCTCACCGTCGGTAGCATCCCAAACCTCTGGGCCGGTTGTTTTTTCGTGAATTGCTGGGTTAGCCGGGTTGTTAAACTGTTGCAGCAGCAGGAACTTACCTGGGTTGCTGGCGACGATCTCTTCCGCTTTGGCAATGGCACCTTTCATACCTTTAGCGGCTTCGGTCAGCTCTAGTTTGGCACCCAGGGCTTTCAAGAGCTTACGACGCTCTAGACTCATCGACTCAGGCATGGTCAAAGTCAGTTTGTAACCACGAGCCGCGGCAACAAACGCCAGAGCGATACCCGTATTACCACTGGTTGGTTCTACCAATTCAACACCGGGCTTCAGCAGACCTTGCTTCTCTGCTTCCCAAATCATGTTGGCGCCGATACGGCATTTAACGCTGAAACTTGGGTTACGCGCTTCAATTTTCGCCAGCACTTTGCCTTTGCTAACTCGGTTCAGGCGCACCAATGGGGTGTTGCCAATGGTTAACGAGTTATCTTCATAGATTTTGCTCATGTTGATGTTCCTTCATTACACGTTTTGTGAATACGTTAGAAGAATACGCATAGGAGAAAAAACGGAAAAGGATTAAAAAGTTATATCTTATAGAAGGGGATCAAAAATGTGATTGTGCTCCTCATGATCAGGTAATCCTGAGGAGCATTACAGAGTTAGTTAGCGTTTAAACTCATTTACCCACATTGAGGTGGCGCCACATACTGCGACGGGCATGACAAACAGGTTGAGTACCGGAATGGTAGTAAAAAAGGCCACCAATACCCCAAAACCGTATGCCTTGCCCTGTTTTTGTTTCAAATTGTTTCGCATTTCATTAAAGCTAACTTTGTGGTTATCAAATGGATAATCACAATATTGAATCGCCAGCATCCAGGCGGTGAAGATAAACCACAAAAAGGGACCTACCGTTTGTCCCAGTGCCGGAATTAACAAGATAAGAAACAGTCCCAACGCTTTTGGTACCACATAGATTAGTTTGCGCCATTCTCGGGCTAATACTCGCGGTGTGTCTTTGATCAGATCTATCCAGCCATCCTGAGTCACGGTACCGGAGATCAGTCGTTGTTCGACTTTTTCCGCTAGCAAGCCATTGAACGGTGACGCGATTAAATTCGCCAGGGTACTAAAGAAGTAGGAAAAGGTGGCCAGAATGGTCAAAGCCAGCAAAGGCCAAAGTACATAATTGAGCCAGGCGAGAAATTCGGGCAAGTAACCCAGCCACTGCTCTATCCACAGGTTGAGGTTAGAGAACAGATAATAGAGGGCACCGCCAACCAGCAAAATGTTAGTTAACAGGGGTAAGACGACAAACGGGCGTATTCCGGGCTGAAAGGCGAGATCGAGGCCGTGGAGAAAATAACCGAAACCCGATCGAGGTTTAGTTTCTGCTGTCATTATGTATCCTAATTGAGTGCAACTATACGTTACGACTTATAATACAAGAAAAAATTCGTGTTCAAAATCACATGCCACTTGGAAACTTCTTACATTCAGCGGTTCTAAAACAGTGGCGAACTTTGGTAAAGTAGCAGAAGAAACGTTTCAATCACATGGAGAACCACCCGATTGGTGACGCAATAGGCACGGGTTCAACTATTCAATGAGAGCAAAAAATGCAGGAATTGCGATTCGTACTCATCATCGTTGGGGCACTGGCGATAGCAGCATTACTGTTTCATGGTCTTTGGACCAGTAAAAAAGAAGCGAAAACCAAGTTTGGCAATAAGCCGTACCAACCTCTGCCGGATAGTGACGAACCATTAGAGGCAGACATGGCCGGTGAATCGCGCGGATTTGCTCCAGATGATGACTATGAGATCATCCGAGTAGACAAAAGCAAAGCCAAATTTGCCAGCGAAGAGCCGATACGGGACCCATTGATCGATGATTATTCCCCAGACGCCTTTTCTTCAGAAGATAATGGATCATTCAGTGAGGTGGATGTCGATGATGCACTACCTTCCATCACCATTTCGGATGAGCTTGAGCTCGATGAGCCGGGAATAAAATCCAAACCGGAACCGATGTCAGCAGAACTGGTCAAGCCTTCAGCTCAGGATGCGGAAGCGGCAGTCAAAACAGAGCCTGAACCAGAAGTTATTGTGCTCAATGTCCATTGCGCTAACAACGACCCGTTTGTCGGGACTAAGCTGTTTGATAGCATGCAGCAAAATGGTTTGCTGTATGGCGAGATGGATATTTTCCACCGCCATGCAGATATGGCTGGGACCGGTAAAGTGCTGTTCAGTGTTGCTAATATGATGAATCCGGGGACACTGAAACACACCGACCCGGCGCAGTTTACTACGAAAGGGATATCCTTTTTCATGATGCTGCCGTGTTTTGGCGACGGCGACCAGAATTTTAAGTTGATGCTCAAAACCGCACAGCAGATCGCGGATGACCTGGGTGGTAATGTTCTGGATGACAAACGGAACCTGCTGACGCCGGATCGCATCAGCGCCTATCGCAAGCAAATCCAAGATTTTAAATTGGCGCAGAGTGTATAAGCCGTCAATTATTGATATAGCCTGAGGCTCCGGTGAGGAGCCTTTTTTGATGCCAGATTAATTAAGAGTTTCAACATGTCTGATTCGAAACAACAAAAATTACAACAGTTAAAAGAGACGTTGCATTACCACGCGGTACGCTACTACGTAGAAGATGCCCCGGAAATTCCCGATGCTGAATATGACCGGTTAATGCGTGAATTGCTGGAAATTGAAGCTGAACACCCGGAATGGGTTACGGTAGACTCACCCAGTCAGCGAGTCGGCGGCGCCCCTCTGGCTGGCTTTAGTCAGGTGCAGCATCAGATTCCAATGCTGTCGCTGGACAACGCGTTCAGCGATGAGGAACTGGATGGTTTTTACCGCCGTATGAGTGAACGCCTGGCCGGGGCTGTTCCGGGCAATTTCTGCTGTGAACCTAAACTGGACGGCCTGGCGGTCAGCTTGCTGTATGAAGATGGTGTGCTGGTACAAGCGGCTACCCGCGGCGATGGTACCACCGGGGAAAACATCACTGGAAATGTCCGAACCATCAAATCAATCCCGCTCAAACTGCATGGTGAAGGCTGGCCCGAACGCATTGAAGTGCGTGGAGAAGTCTTCATGCCCAAAGCGGGCTTTGCCAAACTCAATGAACTGGCGACACAAAAAGGCGAGAAAGTGTTTGTCAATCCGCGTAATGCGGCCGCAGGGAGTTTACGTCAGCTGGATTCACGGATTACCGCTAAGCGTCCGCTCAGTTTTTATGCCTATAGTGTTGGCGTTGTCGAGGGTGGTGAACTTTCTGACAGCCACTATCAACGCTTTTTACAGCTAAAAGGCTGGGGGCTACCTATGTGCCCTGAAACCCGGACCGTTGCTTCGATAGAGGAAGTGAAAGCTTATTATCAGGATATTCTCAGCCGCCGCGATCAACTGCCTTATGAGATAGACGGCGTGGTGATTAAGCTGGACAGCATTGCCCTTCAGCAGCAGCTAGGTTTTGTTGCCCGGGCACCGCGCTGGGCTATCGCATACAAATTCCCCGCACAAGAAGAAATCACCCGTCTTAATGCGGTGGAGTTTCAAGTTGGTCGTACTGGTGCCATTACACCGGTGGCAAAACTTGAACCGATCTTTGTTGGTGGAGTGACCGTCAGCAATGCTACGTTGCACAACGCAGATGAAATTGCCCGCCTGGGGGTAAAAATCGGAGATAGCGTGATTATCCGTCGCGCAGGCGATGTGATACCGCAGGTGGTGGCGGTAGTCATGGAAAGGCGACCTGAAGATGCGGTTGAAATTGAATTCCCGTCCCGTTGCCCGGTCTGTGATTCAGAAGTCGAGCGGGTAGAGGGCGAAGCCGTCGCCAGGTGCAGTGGCGGACTAGTCTGCCAGGCTCAGCGAAAGCAGGCGCTTAAACATTTCGTGTCGCGCAAAGCGATGGATGTGGATGGTTTGGGCGACAAAGTAATCGAGCAGCTGGTAGACCGCGAAATGGTTACCACGCCCGCAGACCTGTTTCGTTTAACTGCTGGCGTGATTACCGTACTCGACCGGATGGGCCCCAAATCGGCACAAAACGTCGTCAATGCTCTGGAAAAGGCCAAGCAGACGACTCTGGCCCGGTTTATTTATTCGTTAGGTATTCGGGAGGTGGGGGAAGCCACCGCCGCTAACCTGGCACAGCACTTTAGAACCCTGGAAGCGGTTCAGGCCGCTGAACATGAACAACTGATCGCGGTTCCGGATATCGGCGAGATTGTCGCCAGTCATATTCACGCTTTTTTTGCTCAAGAGAACAACCTCAAAGTCATCAGTGACCTGTTAGAGCTTGGTGTTCACTGGCCTGAAATAGATGAACCAGATGAATCGGTGCCCCAGCCGCTGGCCGGTAAGGTGGTGGTGTTAACGGGTAGCCTGAGTCAGTTGTCCAGAAGCGATGCAAAGGCTGCATTGCAAGCGTTGGGAGCCAAAGTGACCGGCAGTGTATCGAAAAAAACCGACATCGTTTTTGCCGGTGAAGCGGCCGGTTCTAAGCTCGCCAAAGCGCAGGAACTGGGCGTAGAAGTTCGCACAGAACAAGATTTACTCGACTTGCTTTAATTAGAAAATATACCGATAAATTCAGCCTCTGTTACTCTAACAGAGGCTTTATTTTTTAAGGTAAATAACTGGCCTTTTCATCTATCTACCCGCCTTTCTATCTGTCAAATAAATTCCGAGCCTGTGACTATATTTACGAGTCACTTCAAAAGTCTCTTATGACATAAAATTTTAACCTAATGAATAATAAGGAATATTTTTAATTTTCTGTGTTTATTGGTGAAATTTAGATCTTTATCACTAACCAGAGCAAACTTTGTACTGGCTCATATTTTTTTAGATGATAATTAAGTTCCAATTGATATTTTTCTTCGCGAAGTTAGTCTACAAGCATGGATACACGAGGTGTATGCAGGAACTGGGAAATCGACATATTTGCATAATTGAGATTTCCGAAAAGGAAATATTTCTCCCTTCGGCGGCCAACTTAAGGGAGATAAAACAAACAGCTATATCCATTTTTAGGAGTTTTATCCATGGACAAAATGTTTAAACGTACGCTTTTAGGCGCAGCCTTTGCTGCATTCTCGACTGGTGCTTTCGCTGATGGCGGACAAGTCGGTGTTAACTCAGATTTTAATGTCGAGGTATATGGTGTTGCTGCAATCTCAATGGTGAACTACAACACCACCGATAAAGAATCAGATAGCTCTGGTTTTACGGTAGAAAACGAATCTCGCATCGGCTTCCGTGCCCACGGCGATATGACCGAAAACCTTAAGATCACTATGCAGATTGAATCGGGCTACGTTGACAACACAGATTGGGGCCACGGTGGTGTTGCCGGTGGTGTGTTAGGCTTCCGTGATACCTACCTGGGTGCTTCTGGTGATTGGGGTAATTTACGTGTTGGACGTGTTCTGACACCAACTTACGAATTAATCGACTGGCCATTCTCTAACCCAGGTCTGGGCTCTGTATTCGATTGGGGCGGTCTAAACGCGCACTACGACCGTCAGTCTAACCAGGTTCGTTACGATTCACCTAAATTTGGTGGCTTCAGCTTCGCGACTTCTGTTGGTCGTGACCAAGCCAGCCCGAATGGTAGTGGCGCTGCAACACGCGATTCTTACTTTGTAAGTGCGAATGCAAAATTCAGCCTGGACAAAGTAACATTAATGGGTGGCGTTGAGACTGGCCAGGATTTCCGTGGTGTTAAAAACCAGGATAACCTGACTTACCTAGCCGGTGTTGAAGCGTCACTGCCAGCAGGTTTTGGCCTGGCAGCGGCGTATAAAAAAGAAGAGCTGGATGGTTACCAAGGCACTATCGGTAACAAAGCGGAACAAGGCTCTTACTCTGTTATTGGTCAATACTGGAATGGCCCTGTGGGCTTCAAACTGGGTTACGCAGCTAACCTGGATTCTGAACTGAACGGTGTTGAGCAGAACGATGCGACCAACACGATTTCTGGTCAGCTGATGGGTGTTGTGAACGGCTTTGTTCCTTACCTGCGCGTCGCTCAACGTACAACCAAAGCCGGTGGTGAAGATCGTAAAGATATCGTCACTCGCGTTGGTCTTGAATACGGTTTCTAATTACTGCTCAGTTGTAATTAGTAGTAACAAGATGAAAAATCAGCGCCGGCCAGAAGTCGGCGCTTTATCATAAATATAAGATTAATAAAATTCAGTCACAGACCAACAATGAGGTGTATGATCATGCACAAAATTGGCACTTTACTCATGGCACTTACCCTGGGGGCTTGCAGCACACTTAACGCAGATGACAATTTTGCCGATGCAGTGGATTCGGTCAAAGACCGCAGAAATTATGTCGAAGTGAACGGTAAAACACTGACCCCGGAGTTCGAATCGATCAAAGGGGCGGACATTCTGCGTTCAACACTGGTACTTAATGCCAGCGCATCCAAACTGGCAAACGCTCAGGACAGCGTTAATGTCACCATGGAAGTGAGCTATTTTCAAAACTATGACGAATACACCAAAGTCGAGGTGGCGGGTAAGCCGCAACCATTGAAGTCTTTACAGGCGGCGATCAACAGTTGTAATGAACATTGTGTGACGACCCAATATCTGAGTTTTCCAATCGATACCGCTCTGTTAGAGTCTGGTGCCAGCCAGGGAGTGAACTTTACATTGAGTGGCGCTGGAAAGCGTATGATCACTCAGTTCCAAATACCAGCAGGGTATATAGCGGCGGTATTAGACGAAGTCCAGCGCTATCAACAACCCAATACCACTGTAGTGAGTCCTAAAGTAGTGGCACAGGCGGCATCAACTTCCAAAGCTCAGGAGATGGTACAGTATTGGTTTGGTGAGTCTGCTTCGGCAGAACAGGAACAATTTAGTAACTGGGCTTTTAATAACCGCAGTGGGACAGCCAATACGATTCTTGATTCAGGACGAAATATTGAAATGCTGACCTATTGGTATAATAAAGCTGATGAAGCGGAGCGAAAGCAGATATTGGTTTGGTTACTGAAATAATAGCCATTTAATCTTAAAAGTAGAATTAAAGTAAAGAGGAGCTAAGCTCCTCTTTCTGGTTTTTATTTAACGACACCGCCTGAATGCTTGCAAATTAACACCGGAATAAATTTCACGACGCCGCTGGGTAATTCACACTCGACATTCGGACCGCTGGCGGTACTACCTACACCTTGTCCGGCAACTGCCATCCGATTGAGACCGATTAGGCAAAACGCCACTAATACAAGACTAGTAAACTTCATACTTACCTCACTTACCAAATAATAAAAAGTAGGCTAATTAAGTATGTTTCAATCAATAAAAAGATCAATAAAATTTAAAAATAATGGTTTGGTGCAGTAAATTAAGCATGATTAATAACATTATCTTTAATGTTAACTTATTGAAATTCTATATTCCTTAACAAAATTAAAGTTTATATCTCTACCCCAATTTAAATATTTACCTTACTTAATGTTAGAGGATAAGTAATTAATCATATAATTACTGATTGATATATATAGAAATATAATCTCATTAATTTAAATTGTCGAGGTTTGGGGCAGGCGCGACAGTCAGTTGATTGCCATTAACGGCGGTAATTATTACTCGACTGCCTTTCTCCAGCGCGTGATCTGATACTGCACTCCAGGTGGTATCGCCGATGTGGATTCGATTTTTACCCACTTGCATGTCTTGCTGAAGTACGACGATTTGGCCAATTAGCTGTTTGGACTTCTGGTTGAGATTGCGCTGAGCGTCATCCTGACTATCACTGGCCAACTGACGCCGCCACCATAACCAGGTAGTCAGCATGCTGAAAGCACCAAAGGCGACCCATTGTAATTGCCAACTAACAGGCAATATCGCCAGGATGAGGCCCACGGCCAGGGCAGAGACCCCCAGCCAGAGAAAATAGCCAGCGGTGCCGATCAGCTCAATAGCCAGTAGACCTAGCCCCAGGGCCAACCAGTGCCAGTGATTAATATTCTGTAATAACTCTACCAAAAGATGACCTATTTGTTGGTTGATTCACGTTGATTAAACATTTCGGCAATCCCGGCAATGGAGCCCATTATTCCGGAAGCCTCCAGCGGTAGCATAATAATCTTGCCATTTTCCGCCTGACCAATCGATTTAAGTGCCTCAGTATAACCCTGGGCAATAAAGTAATTTACTGCCTGCATATCACCTTTAGCAATGGCTTCAGATACCATTGTTGTCGCCCGGGCTTCTGCTTCTGCCGCCCGTTCTCTGGCTTCTGCTTGCAATATCGCGGCTTGTTTTGCACCTTCTGCCTTAAGGATCTCTGATTGCTTTTGACCTTCCGCTTTCAAAATTTCGGCCTGACGAACGCCCTCGGCCTCAAGTATTTCTGCACGCTTGTTACGTTCTGCCTTCATCTGGGCATTCATGGCTGCGGTCAGGTCCGCCGGTGGTTGCACATCCTTTATCTCGATCCGCGTGACTTTCACCCCCCATGGATTGGTCGCGTCATCAACAATAGTTAAAAGCTTGGTGTTGATCATATCGCGCTGGCTGAGCATTTCGTCCAGTTCCATCGAACCGAGCACTGTCCTGATGTTGGTTAGGGTGAGATTGCGAATTGCGTGTTCCAGATCGTTAACTTCATAGGCCGCTTTGGCGGCGTCAATAACCTGAACAAAGCAGACAGCGTCAATGACGACATTGGCATTGTCTCTGCTGATCACTTCTTGAGCAGGAATATCGAGCACGCGTTCCATCATATTGATTTTTCGACCGATACGATCGATGAAAGGAATAATTAGGTTCAGACCCGGTTTCAATGTCTGGGTGTAACGGCCAAACCGTTCAACAGTCCAGTTGTTGCCTTGAGGGACAGTTTTGACCGCAGCAATCACAAAGGCAACAGCGAGAACGATAAAGCCAATGATGGCTACTAATGAATCTATCACCATGATTTTATTCCTTTTTTATTGGATGGCTAATAGTGCTGCAACTTAAATATGAGCGCAATTGCTTAATGAAGGAAATGGGATGGTGATAGATATTTTGCACCGGTGTACTGATTCACCGGTGCGATTACAACGCTTTGCTCGATCAGTAGAGAACGGAATACAGCAAACGACGATATTTTGCAGCGATACTGTTTCCTTGTCCTAGCGCACTGAGAATATCCATGAACGATTTTTTCATTTCACCATCCAGGCAAGCCAGATCCTTACCCAGGTACTGCCAGATGAGGGCCAATGCCTCTTCATCTCTTTGTACCTGGTGATAGCTCAGAGCCAGTTCACGAGCGAGCTCTGCGTCTTCAGGTGCTGCCTGATATTTCGCTTCCAACGCTTGAATTTCCGGGCTGTCAGCCGCTTGCTTGTGCAAGTCTAGTTTAGCGGTTAATTCCTTGTAGTAACTATCCTGATATTCAAGGGGTATCGCACTCAGTATATGTTCAGCCTGATCAAATTGCTGGCTTTCAAGTAAACATTCTGCCATCGCCAGTTTGACATCGCCTTTAAGTTTTAGCTCTTCAGGCAGTTGTTCCAGAAGTGCCAGGGCCTGAGCAAACTGCTTCTGACTCACCCATTCCAGCGCCTGCTTCAGATTCATCTCTTCCTGACTGGGCAGATGTTTGGTCAGCATTTGTTCGATTGCCCCGATAGGTTGCGGGCCTCCCAAGCCATCGACCGGCTGACCGTTGACGAATAGTGCGATGGTTGGCAGCGCCTGTACACCAAACTGCGCGGCAATCATCTGCTGTTGTTCACAGTCAAGCAGAGCCAGAGTAAAACCACCATTATATTTCTGGGTCAGGCTGCGTAGGTCGGGGATAATGTCGGTACTTTCCGGGCTTACGGATGCGTAGAAGTGGACCAACACCGGAGTTTGCATTGAACCCTGAAGAACGTCGCGAAAATTTTGTTCGGTCAAATCAACGATAAACGGTGATTGCATAATGAAATCCTGATTACTTAGCGAGTTTACAGATCAGATGAGGTTGAAAGCGCGAATTCTCAAGGTTAACCGTTAAGAATTGTTACCACGGCTGTGATTAGCAACAAAAAATACCACCAAATGGTGGTATTTTTCGGTCATCAGTTAGGTGCGGGGTTGTTTACAGCAAGATAAACAAGGTTAGCGCAACACCCACACTCAACCAATTCAATTGGTTTAAGGTCATTGGGATCTCCGAATGTAACGCTGAACTGATTTTTCGAGGTTGGTCAATGCCAACATGGAGATTATGGCAGCCAATTATTACGGCTAAATGACAATCAACTCAATATCTTTGCCGTTCACGCCGCTTTTTGCAAAAGCTTGTCCAGCCAGCGTGAAGGTAACACACGCTTTAGGATGGCAAACACTTTGGTCGGGGTCGTGATGCGATAGCGTAGCTTGGGACGCTTTGCTTCCAGAGCGTGGATCAGAGGCTTGATGCAGGCCGTAGCGGGCAAAGCAAAGGCATTATTGGATTGCTCAGCATCCAGGCGGGCCAGTTGAGCCTGATAAGCGTCCTGGTGAACGCTGGATTGGACGTTGATCCAGCGTTTAAATGCGAGCAGGGCGTTGTGTCGAAATGCAGTTTCAATCGGGCCGGGTTCCAGCAGGCTCACTTGGATATCCGTGTTGGCCAATTCCAACCTTAAGGTGTCAGTCCAGCCTTCCAGAGCAAACTTTGATGCATTGTAAGCGCCCCGATATTTCATGGCGGCGAAGCCGAGAATCGAACTGTTTTGGATGATGCGACCTTGTCCAACGCGACGCATTGCAGGCAATAAGCCAATTACTAACTGATGCCAACCAAAAAAATTGGTTTCAAATTGAGCCCGAAGGGCTTCTACAGGCAGGTCTTCCAGCGCGCCGGGCTGACCGTATGCACCGTTGTTAAACAGGGCATACAATTGACCGTTACACAGTTGCAGCGTCTGTTCGGTAGCCGACGCGATACTTTGGCTATCAGTTAAATCGAGTTGGATACAGGTCAGGCCTTCTTGCTGTAGTCTTGCCACATCTTGCGGATGACGGCAGGACGCGATGACTTGATAACCACGCTGATGCAGTGCGTGCGCGCAAGCGTAGCCAATACCGGTTGAACAACCGGTGATCAGAATTGATTTTTGCATGAGTTCCTTTCTGGTGAGCTAAGGGTTATCCCTGATGCTGGAGTATGTTGTTAAGCGCGGGTTCGACGCGTGAATAACTGAACTGGAAACCAAGTTCAGTCAGGCGCTTAGGTTTCGCTCTGATACTGTCAAATAGCAGCACAGACGCTTCGCCCATCAGCAGTTTAATCACCCACTTGGGAGTAAACAAGATATGGGGGCGGTGAAGTATTTTCGCCAGCATCTGGCTAAAGTGTTTATTGGTGACCGGATGGGGAGCACAAAAATTAAATTCTCCGTGAGCGTGTGGTGTCTCCAATAAATACAGGATACCGCGCACCATATCCAGGATGTGAATCCAGGGGAAATATTGGTTTCCATCGCCGATGGGGCCGCCCAAACCTAATTTGTACGGAGGCAGCATTTTGCTTAGAGCGCCACCGTTGGGAGCCAGTACCACACCGGTGCGCAGCAGACAGACCCGGGTATCATCGGAACGAGCTCGTTTGGCGATCTGCTCCCAGGTAGCGCATACCTGATGGGGAAATCCATGGTGATGGACTTGCAGCGACTCGTCGAATCTGTGCTCTTGTTGATCGCCGTAATAGCCCACGGCAGAGCCGCTGATGAATACTGCAGGAGGTTTCGTGCTGGCATGGATCAGCTCAACGATTTTTTCAGTGAGTTTCCAGCGGCTGTCGCAGATAATCTTTTTCTGTTTGCTGGTCCAGCGTTTATCGGCAATAGGCTCACCAGCAAGATTGATTACCGCATCAAAGTCATTCAGATCGTGGAAGCCGTCCAAACTGTCGATATAGGAGATATTACCTAAGTCCGCATGGTTAACCAGTTGTTTGGCTCTGGTTGGATTGCGCGTCAGCAGAACTAACTTATGCGTGGCCAGGTGTTTTATCAACTCTCTGCCAATCAAACCGGTACCGCCAGTTATCAGAATCTTCATAGCTCCTCCTTTTCAGCTGTAATTATAGCGGGTTAGCTTATCTTCGCCGTCGGTGCCATCCGTTATTTTTAGTGTCTGCTTCCACAAAACGTAGCTTAAATATAGACCTTTGTGGTTTTGTTACATCTCGTTAAAAACTCGTTGGTCTTATCACAGCAAATATGCACGTGATTTGTCATCATAGCATTAATTCTGGGTGGTAAAGGAATCAGGATGATTGCACTCAAAGCACTGTTTCTCTCCCTGTTAGATAGCCTGCGCGATATCCTGCCCATTATTGTAGTGGTCGCCTTCTTTCAGTTGCTGGTGCTCGATCAGCCAATGCCTAATCTGCTCAATATTCTGCTCGGTTTGTCCCTGGTCGTTGTGGGATTGACACTATTTCTATTTGGTCTGCAAATGAGTCTGTTTCCCATCGGTGAATCGATGGCGCATGCGTTTGCACGCAAGGGGAGTTTGAGCTGGCTATTGGTGTTTTCGTTCTGTCTCGGCTTTGGTACGACGGTCGCTGAACCGGCCCTGACTGCGGTAGCAAATGAAGCGGCAGAAGTTGCCGCCGAGGGCGGTATGATCCCGGCAAGTGGATCAGAGAAGCAGTCTTATGCGAACGGGCTGCGCTTCACCGTCGCGTTGTCGGTAGGAGTCGCGATTGTGATCGGCGTGTTTCGGATCCTGAAAGGGTGGCCGATTCAGTATTTGATCATCGGCGGATATGTCTGTGTGGTGATACTAACCGCGTTTGCCCCTCAGCATATTATTGGCATCGCGTATGACTCCGGCGGTGTGACCACTTCGACGGTAACGGTGCCTCTGGTGACGGCGTTAGGGGTAGGGCTGGCTTCATCAATTAAAGGTCGTAATCCGATGGTCGATGGGTTTGGCTTAATCGCATTTGCGTCGTTACTGCCCATGATGTTTGTGATGGTCTATGGGATGCTGCTGTCATGACTTTAACTGAGATGTTAGTCGTCCTGCTTAATACCTTTCTAGACGTGATTCCCATTGCGGTGATCATTTTTGGTTTTCAGTTCGCAGTGTTACGCAAACCGGTAACCAATGCCAGGCAGGTGATTCTGGGATTTGTCTACGTGGTGTTTGGTCTGGCGCTGTTTCTGATCGGCTTGGAATTAGCCCTGTTTCCGTTGGGGGAGACGATGGCTATACAGCTCACTACGCCGGAATTTGTCGAATCTTTTCGCCTCAGCTCCGGTGATAAGCTGCTGTGGTCAGATTATTACTGGGTTTACCTGTTTGCCTTCTGTATTGGCTTTAGTACCACTGTGGCGGAGCCATCATTAATTGCAGTGGCAATTAAGGCCAACCAGGTATCCGGTGGCAGTATCAGTGTTAACGGATTACGTCTTGCCGTGGCACTTGGGGTGGCATTTGGCATTGCCCTTGGAAGCTATCGCATTGTGGTGGGCGATCCGATTCACTACTACATTATCGCTGGCTACGTCGTGGTAGTGATTCAAACCTGCTATGCCCCCAAATTGATCATCCCATTAGCCTACGATTCAGGCGGTGTGACAACGTCTACCGTCACAGTTCCGCTGGTGGCAGCATTAGGATTAGGGTTAGCATCGACCGTACCCGGTCGCAATCCGATGATCGATGGTTTCGGATTGATTGCATTTGCCAGTTTATTTCCGATGATTACAGTGATGGGCTACGCGCAGATCACTCAGTGGTTGAACAGAGAGCCAGTCTCAAAGGAGAAAGAAGATGCGCTTTAAGTTGTTATTGGCGTTTGTTGACGACAGCAGAACCAATGAAGTGCTGGACGCCGCGCGTGACGCCGGCGCAACGGGAGCCACGGTGATTAATAATGCCCGTGGTGAAGGATTAAATAAAAAACGGACGTTTCTGGGGCTGACGTTGGAAGTGCAGAAAGACGTGTTGCTATTTGTTGTTGAAGAGCATCTGGCGCGTCATATTCTGGAAACCATCGCCGAAGTCGCCGAATTTGATACCGAGTCGGGGCAGGGGATCGCGGTACAGATCGATGTGGAAGACGCGGTGGGGGTTGCCCACCAGGTGGCAACATTGACCAAGATTGTAGAGGAAGAGCTATGAGCCAACATGAAAAAATGCGTGTCCGGGATGTAATGGCCAATACCTACGTGATAGTCGACGGTCTGACCACAGTCCATGAAGGAATTGAACTGGCCAGGGCCCATAAAGTTAAGGCGTTAATTGTGCATAAGCGGCATGAGGATGATGAGTTCGGCATCGTTTTAATGAACGATATTGCCAAGAAAGTTCTGGCGAAAAACCGGGCGCCCAAGCGCACCAATATCTATGAGATCATGACCAAACCCGCGCTGTCGGTTAGTCCGGATATGAATGTGAAATATTGTGCCCGGCTGTTTGAACGGTTTGGTATTAGCCGGGCACCGGTGATCGAGCATGGCCAGGTAATCGGTATGGTGAGTTACAACAACATCGTGATTAATGGTATGGCGAAAGGTGACGATTAACCGTACCAGGCGTACAATTATCGGATTCCCATTCTCAGGAGAGCGATAGTGAAGCTGTTTTTTGCCTCTGATATTCATGGCAGTCTGCCTGCAACCGAGCAGGTGTTGACTGCCTTTCAACATTCTGGCGCCGATCAACTGATACTGCTGGGGGATATTCTTAACCACGGTCCCCGCAATCCGATTCCGGCCGGTTATCAACCGACTGAAGTGGCTGAGGCACTGAACCAGTACGCTAACCAGATTATCGCGGTACGAGGCAATTGCGACAGTGAAGTCGACCAGATGCTGCTAAAGTTTCCCATTATGGCCGATTATGCCTGGCTATTGCTGGAAAACGGCACGCGACTGTTTTTAACCCATGGTCACCTTTATCATCAAGACCAGATCCCGCCGCTGGCTGAGGGTGATGTTCTGGTTCATGGCCACACGCACATTCCAAAGGCCGAGCGTTGCGACCATTTCTGGCTCTGTAATCCAGGTTCTGTGACTTTTCCTCGAGGGGACTTTGCGGCCAGTTATGCCCTTTATGAACACGGCCAATGGCGAGTGTTCACCTTTAACGGCGAACAACTCGCTCAGGCTCAGTTCTAAACCTGTGCGTGAATGGCGTTAGCGATCCACATGGCCTAAATCGCGTTGTGGATCGATGATATCCCGCACTCGCTGTTTAAGCTGTTTGGCATCGGGGAATCCGCCATCAGTTTGTCGCTGCCAGATGGTTACGCCGTTACATACTATTTCGAAACGACCTCCAGTATCCGGGTGTAGCGCGACCTGGTCGAGTTCTTCGCTGAAGGTGTGCAGCAGTTCCTGCGCCATCCAGCTTGCGCGCAGCATCCAGTTACACTGGCGGCAATAGTAAATATCGATTTTGGCTTTCATGTCCCACCTTAGTCCTGGTTGGCAGATTAGATTATCAATTTGATCCCAACCGCGAAGGTTAAGATCTCAAACGCTATCTTAATGTGGCGGTTACTGCTCTTATGGGCGATGTAGGCGCCCAGCCCACCGCCGACAAATGAGCTGAATAACAACAGCGGAATCCACGGCCAGTAAATCGGGGCACCAGCCTGTGCGACAGCCCAACCGCCAATGCCATTCCAGAAAATACCGACGCAGATCATCGTCAGTGCGACCGCTTGTTTGTAACTGTAGCCAAACCAACGCACCAGGAACAGGGTAACCAGAAGCCCGGAACCTGCCGTTAGTGAGCCATTAATGACACCAATCAGGGCCAGCATCAGACCGCCGACAAACCAGCCAACACTGTCTCGGTGCTGAGGCGACTCCTGTTGACCCAACTGCTTTTTCATCCGGGAATAGATACCCAGCGCCAGTATCATCAAGCCGAGCAGTGTACGAGCCAGCTGCTCGGGAATGTTGATCACCAGATTGGCACCGAGTATCACGCCCACGGTACCGGTTGCAATCAGGTAAAGGGCTGCATTGAGATTAACGGTTTTGGCTTTCAGGTGACTGTAAGCGGCGCCGAGCCCCAATGCCACACTGGCGACTTTATGAGTACCAAGGGCGACAGAGAACGGAAGACCGAGAAAAATCAGCAGCGGAAATTGCAGTAAGCCAGCGCCGCCGCCGGATAGCGAGGCGAGAGTGTTGGCAACTAAGGAGCCAAATAGGAGGATCAGTGAATTAAGCCAGTCCATGAATTAACAAAGGGGCTTCCTGCCCCTTTTCCCAGATGATTAGTTAGCAAACATTACCGTAGAGCCATGATTTAAGCTAGTCAGCAGTAAGGTTTTGTCATTGACGACATCGACTCGTCGGCTTTGCTCTGCTTCCATGCGAAACAGTTGCGCGATCACCTGCAGTTGTTCCTGGGTAAAGTCCTTCTTCGATTGCGGTGATGAGTCATCTTTGAAGCTGGTCGGTGAGATCAGTAAATAGTTGTCGCTAATGCTCCAGTCGCCGGTTTCCGAAATGAAAATGACACTTTCGTTGTCACTGTTATCAGTGTACAGGCGCGCTGTGGCGACGCGAATATAGGTACCATTGGTCAGGTATTTAACATTCGAGTTCACGTCAGCCTGTCTTAGTGGACCGACGGCCGGTTCTGCTTGCGACGGTAATACCACGGTGACCATTTTAGACTGCCACTCATGGGAAGTCAGGAGTCGTTCGACCTGAAATTCGTTATTCCAATAAATCCAGCCACTGACCAGTATGGAAGCAGCAATAAGCACGGTGTTGATTTTGGTTTTCATGTTGCTGGCCTCTTATCTACTTACACACTTTTTTCAGTTCTTTCTGGCCGGCATAGATACGCACGGTGAAGTTTAAACCAGACTGCTCCAGAGAATGGATATAGTTCAGCACCAGGTCATTATTCTGACCACCGGTGGCGATCACTTCCTGTGGCTTCTGAGCTTCACCATGAAAATCACTGTAACGATTCAGGCACTGCTCTATGGTCGGCAGCCAGCTATCCAACTCTGGATGGTTGAACGGTGTCTTAACCGGCACCTCGTTGTAAACCCCCAATTGGCGGAACTCAGAAGGCGACGGTTCACTGCTAAAGTAGACGATCACAGGTAGCAGGATTGCCAGCAGTGGGAGCAGTCGACTTAACCAGCGTGGTGATACCGGTTTATCCGATGGTGGCTCTACACTGACTGCAGTGCTGGTATCCAGCTCGGCCGATAAACTCTCATTGTCAGGAGTCTCCAGTGTGGCTTCATCAGCTGAAAGCTCTTCCACTGCCGGTTTGTTGGTGAATAAAGGCGCAATGCGGTTCACACTGCAGATTAACTGGTAGCCGCGCTTTGGCACAGTTTTGACAAATTGAGGCGATTTAGTCGAATCTTTGAGCATTTTCCGCAGTGTGGAGATCGCTTGGGTAAGGCTGGAATCGTCCACTTCGAAACCTTGTTCACGCCAGACAAATTCGTGTAATTCGTTGCGGGTTATGACTTCATTGGGCCTTTCGCACAACAAAAGCAGTATGCGGCTTTCATTGCTGCCCAGACGGGTAAGCTCATTGTTGTCTTCAAGATCGACGAGGGAGTTACTATTGGGATCAAAAGTGAATCGTTCAGCGAGGTTAAACTTTATGCCTATGTTACTCATTGATTTGGCCATTGATATAAAATTACCTAAATTATGGGCGCCTGAATATGAAACTGCGAAACGAGGAATTGGGCTATTTTATAATTTTTGATGTTGTAATCGGCCTAGGATAGACAAAAACGTGATAAAAAAACACTGTTTTTATTTTTTTTGACCTTGAATTTACAATCATCATCCTCATTTACAAGGTCAAGCATAAGCAATCTTTGCTTGTTCAAAAAAAAACACACGAACTAGTTCAGACAGATGTTAGGGAGCGAATATGAGCGAGACCGCTACTGCCAACAAAGAAACCCGTGGCTTTCAATCCGAAGTAAAACAGCTGCTTCATCTAATGATTCACTCTTTGTACAGCAACAAAGAGATCTTTTTACGTGAGCTGATTTCAAATGCCTCTGACGCGGCCGATAAACTGCGTTTTCAGGCGTTATCTGATGCCAATTTGTATCAGGGCGATGCCGATTTAGGTGTGAAGTTATCGTTTGATGAAGATAAACAGACACTGACCATTTCTGACAATGGTATCGGTATGAGCCGTGACGATGTCATAGAACATCTCGGCACCATCGCTAAATCCGGTACCGCTGAATTTTTCTCTAAATTATCCGAAGAACAGAGCAAAGATTCCCAGTTAATCGGTCAGTTCGGGGTCGGTTTCTATTCAGCCTTTATCGTTGCCGATGCCGTGACGGTCAGAACCCGTGCAGCAGAGTGCAGTGCAGACCAGGCCGTCCAGTGGCACTCGTCTGGCGAGGGTGAATACACCATTGAGACGGTCAACAAGGAGTCTCGTGGTACGGACATCATTCTGCATATGCGAGATGACAGTAAAGAGTTCCTCAATGAGTGGCGATTGCGTGAAGTGATCGGCAAATATTCTGACCACATTGGTATCCCGGTTTCTATCCAGACCGCCGAGCGGGATGACGAAGGTAAAGAGACCGGTGAGACAACCTGGCAGCAGATCAACAAAGCGCAAGCTCTGTGGACTCGTGCCAAGTCTGACATCAGTGAAGAAGAGTACCAGGAGTTCTATAAACACGTATCCCATGATTTCGCCGATCCTCTGGTGTGGAGTCATAACCGGGTGGAAGGCAAGAATGACTACACCAGTTTGCTGTATATTCCGTCTAAAGCACCGTGGGATATGTTTAACCGCGACCATAAAAGCGGCCTGAAACTGTATGTCCAACGCGTGTTTATCATGGACGATGCAGAGCAGTTCATGCCTTCTTATCTGCGTTTCGTTCGTGGTTTGATCGATTCCAATGATCTGCCGCTCAACGTTTCTCGAGAAATCTTGCAGGACAACAAAGTCACCCAGTCTCTGCGTAATGCCTGCACTAAGCGGGTGCTCACTATGCTGGAACGCCTGGCAAAAAATGATGCTGATAAGTATCAGGCGTTTTGGAAAGAGTTTGGCCTGGTGCTGAAAGAAGGCCCGGCAGAAGACATGGCCAATAAAGAAAAAATCGCCGGCTTGCTGCGCTTTAACTCCACTGAGCTAGATAGCGATCAGCAGACTGTCGATCTGGCAGGTTACGTCGAGCGGATGAAAGAGGGTCAGGATAAAATTTATTACCTGACAGCTGACAGTTATGCCGCGGCGAAAAACAGCCCACACCTGGAGCAGTTTAAAGCCAAAGGTCTTGAAGTTATTCTGATGTACGACCGTATAGACGAATGGTTGATGAATTATCTGACCGAGTTTGATGGTAAGTCTTTCCAGTCGATCACCAAAGCGGGTCTTGATCTGGGTAAATTCGAAGACGAAGCGGAAAAAGAGAAGCAGAAGGAAACCGAGCAGGAATTCCAGTCTGTGGTGGAGCGTACCAAAGAGTACCTGGGTGAGCGGGTTAAAGATGTGCGTACCACTTTCAAATTGGCATCCACCCCGGCGGTTGTGGTAACGGATGATTTTGAAATGGGCACTCAGATGGCCAAGTTGCTGGAAGCAGCTGGTCAGGCAGCACCGGAAGTGAAATACATTCTTGAGATCAACCCGAACCACCAGTTGGTGCAACAGATGGCCGATGAAGCAGACCAAGAAGCCTTTGGCCGCTGGGTTGAAGTGTTGCTGGGGCAGGCCATGCTGGCTGAGCGCGGTTCGATGGAGGACCCGTCTCAGTTCCTTGGCGCAATCAACCGACTGTTAAGCAAAGCGTAATTGCAACGACTGAAAAAGCTCGCAAACGTGCGGGCTTTTTTGATTAACTGACAGAGAAATTCATTGAAGTTCGGTTAAGTGCCGTTATCTATTTCGAGCGGTAATGGATTACATTCTTTAGTCTAATGGCCGCCATTTTTGACTAAAGTGTGGTAGACTCTCCGGACTTGAATATCTCTTGCGGGGTGTGTGGCTAGCATGCCCCGCTAATCGTTATACCGAAACTTACCGTTGCACCGTCAGATCCGTGTCGATGGCGGACTGTGAGCTTCGGTATAAATCATCATTTTCTAAAGAGGATTAAACATGCGCATCATTCTTTTGGGTGCTCCAGGTGCAGGTAAAGGCACACAAGCTCAATTCATTATGGAAAAGTATGGCATTCCACAGATCTCTACTGGTGACATGTTACGTGCTGCAATCAAAGCGGGCACCGAGCTGGGCAAAAAAGCAAAAGAAGTAATCGACGCAGGTCAGCTGGTTTCAGACGATATCATTCTGGGACTAATCAAAGAACGCATCGCTGAAGAAGACTGTGCGAAAGGATTCCTGCTGGATGGTTTCCCACGCACTATCCCACAAGCTGACGGTCTGAAAGAGATGGACGTTCAGGTTGACTACGTGATCGAATTTGATGTTGCAGATGAAGTTATCGTTGAACGTATGGCCGGTCGCCGTGCTCACCTGCCTTCTGGCCGTACTTACCACGTTGTGTTTAATCCGCCAAAAGTAGAAGGTAAAGACGACGTGACCGGTGAAGATCTGGTGGTTCGTGATGATGATAAAGAAGAAACCGTTCGTGCACGTCTGGGTGTGTACCATGAGCAAACTGCTCCGCTGATTAACTACTACCAGGCTGAAGCTGAAGCGGGCCGTACTCAGTACCTGAAATTTGACGGTACTAAGCAAGTGGCTGAAGTAAGTGCGGATATTGAGAAGGCGCTATCTTAATTAATCGAGCGTAAATTCAATTATTTGTTATATTAGAAGGCGACCAGATTGGTCGCCTTTTTTTATTGCGATCAGTAGAGACGACAGTAGCCGAACAACTTAGTATTACTATGGAAAATAACAATCACACAGGCGTACTTCTGGTGAATCTGGGAACTCCCGATGCACCAACATCACAAGCGGTGAAACGCTTCCTTAGCCAATTTTTACACGACCAGAGAGTAGTCGACATGTCGCGCTGGCTCTGGTGCCCATTGCTGCACGGAATTATCCTGCCGGTGCGCTCACCCAAGGTTGCCAAACTCTATCAGTCAATCTGGATGGAAGAGGGTTCTCCGCTGATGGTCTACTCTAAGCGGCAGGCGCAAAAGCTGGAGGCTAAACTGGATATGCCGGTCGAGCTGGGGATGACCTATGGCAATCCCAGCTTACTTGATGGTATCAAGGCGCTGATGAGCCGCGGCGCAAAGGACATTGTCGTACTGCCCCTTTATCCGCAGTATTCGGCGACGACAACCGCTGCGGTGGCGGATGGAGTGCAGCAGGCGCTACGCAAGCTCAGGGTAATACCCGGCTACCAGCTGATTCGCGATTACTGCGATCATCCAATGTATATCAAGGCATTGGCGGACAAAGTTCGTGATAACTGGAAGAAAAATGGTCAGGGTGATTACTTGCTCTGTTCTTTCCATGGTATTCCGAAACGGTTTGCTGATTTAGGTGATATCTATCCGCAACACTGCCAACTGACCACGCGACTGCTGGCGGAAGAGTTGGGGCTGAATGAAAACCAGATAGGCATGAGTTTCCAGTCCAGGTTTGGCCGTGAAGAATGGCTGCAACCTTACACAGATAAAACGTTAGAGCAATTACCGGGGCAGGGGATTAAACGGCTGGATATTATCGCACCAGCATTTTCTTGTGACTGTATTGAAACTCTGGAAGAAATCGCCCTGCAGTGCAAAGAAGTCTTCTTAGACGCGGGTGGTGAGTCGTTCCATTATATTGAATGCCTGAATGACAGCGATAGTCATATCACTCTGATGGCGGAGCTGATCCAGCGTCGTTAAACCAGATCAGCCAGATCAAAAAAGGGTCACCAGGGGGACCCTTTTGATTACCATTGAGTCTGGCAACTGTTGGCTCCCATGGCCGTTGGCTTAAGCCGTCTGCGGTTTAGCATCCACAACATCGCTCTCATCTGTCACTATGTTGGATTCTGCGCCATGCATCCAGCAAACCAGACTATTGGCACACAGCAGTAACATAACGCCGCAGATAGCGGCAGTGACAGCGATACCGCCAAAGATGGCCATCGCACCCAGTTCACCCACATGGGAACCGATTAATCCTGCCACATAGTTGGCAATCGCGTTGAAACCAAACCAGGCACCCATCATCAGCGAAGCCAGGCGCAGTGGCGCCAGTTTAGTCACCAGCGATAAACCGATTGGCGACAGGCACAATTCACCCAGAGTATGGAAGAAGAACGCGCCCACAAGCCACAGCATTGAGGTTTTTACACTGGTGTCGCCGCCTTGTTCCATGACAGCACCGACCATACAGATAAAGCCAATAGCCAGGAAAAACAGCGCCATGGCAAACTTAACCGGTGAGTTAGGTTCGCGTTTGCCCAGCTTGACCCAAAGTGCGGCCAGCACAGGAGCCAGAGTGATAATGAAAAATGGATTCAGGGACTGGAACCAGGCCGCTGGAACCTCAAAATCACCCAGCATACGGTCGGTGTATTGTTGAGTGTAAATATTCATCAGTCCGCCAGCTTGCTCAAAGCCTGCCCAGAACACGATCACAAACAAGCCCATCACCAGGACAACCTTCAATCGGTCCACTTCTTTTGCGGTCAGTGGCTGTTTCTGAGCGGAATGCTTGCTTTCAAGATCGCGTTTTGCCGCAGGCACGACACCAATTTCTCCCAGCAGGCCGGGCGCCAGTGCAATCTGCATCACCAGGCTGACCAGCATACCGATACCGGCGGCGATAAAACCGGCTTGCCAGCCGTACGATTCGGTCACCAGCCCAGAGATAATCCCTGCCAGCAACGCGCCGATATTAATGCCCATGTAGAATATGGTGAATGCGCCGTCACGGCGGTGATCACCTTCCTGATACAGATCGCCAACCATGGTGGAAATATTGGGTTTAAACAAGCCGTTACCGGCAATTAACAGCGCCAGACCAAGATAGAAGGCGTTCACAGAGGAAAATGGCAGTATTTCTGCGGGCAGAGCCAGGGTAAATTGACCGATCGCCATCAGAGTGCCACCGATCAATACAGAACGTCGCTGGCCCAGATAGTTGTCGGCCAACCAGCCGCCGATCAGCGGGGTAATGTAGACAAGACCTGTATAGGTACCATAAAGATCCAGTGCATCTTTGGTTGTCCAGCCCATGCCTCCGTTCAGAGTGGTATCGGTTAAATAGAGCACCAGAATGGCGCGCATGGCGTAGTAAGAAAACCGTTCCCACAATTCAGTGCCGAACAGTAAAAATAAGCCACTAGGATGGCCTAGAATGAGTCGTTGGTTTGCCATAAGTTTTTATAATCCGCAATACGATGGATATTTATGTGGCAATACGTATACATGATGGATTAATAAACTGCAAATATAGGCATATGTAGAATAAGTGTTAAATGTGGAATTAATGTTCTGATATTTAAAACTTTTTATGTCTGGCACGCAATTCGTGTCACAGATAGTGAAAAATTAGATTACGCTTTTAGCAGGTAGATTAACTGCCAATCAGACGGGGTAATGAGCTCTACGGTTGTTGTAGATTGCGCCGGTCTGCTGAACATTAGCAGTGAAAATGTTAGGATGCGCCAAACATAAAAATAATTTGGCTAGAAAAAATGAAGCAATGGTATCTGTTATATTGTAAACGAGGCGATCAGCGTCGCGCCAAGTTACACCTGGAAAACCAAGGTGTAGAGTGCTATTACCCGCAAGTTAAGCTGGAAAAGCTGGTCAGAGGTAAGCGGCAAGCGGTAACGGAGCCGTTATTCCCCTCCTATATGTTTGTCCGTTTTGACTATCAAGACGGGCCGACGTTTACTGCTGTCCGTTCTACACGGGGTGTGGTGGACTTTGTCAGGCAGGGGGCCTATCCGCAGGAACTACAGGGTGACCTGGTATACGCGCTGAAAGAGCTGGAAGGGGAATACGCCGAACAGGTGGCTTCCACACTCCCCGCTAAAGGGGATTCAATGCGTATCCAGCGTGGCCAGTTTGCTGGCATTGATGCCATCTACCATGAACCGGATGGTGAGACGCGTTCTATTTTGCTGGTTAAGCTGATCAACCAACCGGTACCTGTTAGCATTGACAATCAGGATCTGGATATAGATTAATAAAAAGGCACCGAGAAGGTGCCTTTTTGCTAACGGTGGACGTTATCGTTAGTAAGCGTCGTTGTGGACGGTTTGTACTGCACGGCCTGACGGATCGACACAGTTTTTAAATGATTCGTCCCATTCAACTGCTTTGGCTGAAGAACAAGCCACAGATGGTCCGCCAGGTACGCATTTGGCGGCAGATTCCAGCGGGAACAGCTGCTCAAAGATCTCCCGGTACACATAACCTTCTTTGGTGGTTGGCGTGTTGTAAGGGAAGCGGAACGATGCTGTTTCCATCTGCTGGTCGGTTACTTTCTGCTCGGCCACTTCTTTCAAAGTATCAATCCAGCTGTAACCGACGCCATCTGAGAACTGCTCTTTCTGGCGCCAGGCGATAGAGTCTGGCAGGTAGTGTTCAAAACATTCGCGCAGAATGTGTTTTTCCATTTTGCCGTTGCCACACATTTTGTCTTCCGGGTTCAGGCGCATCGCGACGTCGATAAACTCTTTATCCAGGAACGGAACGCGCCCTTCTACGCCCCAGGCGGCCAGAGATTTGTTCGCGCGGGCACAGTCAAACATGTTCAGGGCCAGTAGTTTACGCACCGTCTCTTCATGGAACTCTTGCGCGTTTGGTGCTTTGTGGAAATACAGGTAGCCACCAAAGATCTCGTCAGCTCCTTCGCCGGACAGCACCATTTTAATTCCCATGGCTTTAATCTTACGTCCCATCAGGAACATAGGTGTAGAGGCTCGGATGGTAGTGACGTCATAGGTTTCAATGTGGTAGATAACATCACGAATTGCGTCTAAACCTTCCTGGATAGTGTAAGTCATCTCATGGTGTACGGTACCAATCTTGTCCGCCACTTCACGAGCAGCTTTCAGGTCAGGTGCACCTTCCAGCCCAATAGCAAATGAGTGCAGCTGTGGCCACCACGCAGCAGATTTTTCATCATCTTCGATACGCATCGCCGCAAAGCGTTTTGCGACTGCTGAGGTAATCGAAGAGTCCAGGCCTCCAGACAGCAGTACACCGTATGGTACGTCGGTCATTAGCTGGCGTTTGATTGCCGCTTCCAACGCTTCCGTCAGTTCTTCTTTGCTGGTGGAATTCCCAGCAACTGCCGCGTATTCGTTCCAGTCACGGATATAGTAGCGTTGTGGCTCGCTGTCGCCGGAGCTGAAGTAGCAACCCGGAGGGAACTCACTGATGGTTTTGCACACTGGAACCAGTGCTTTCATTTCTGAAGCTACATAGTAGTTACCGTGTTCATCATGGCCATGGTACAGCGGGATAATACCGATATGGTCGCGACCGATCAGGTACTGGTCTTTTTCTTCATCATACAGAACAAACGCGAAGATGCCGTTCAACTCTTCCAGCATATCCATCCCCAGATCCTGATACAGAGCCAGAATGACTTCGCAGTCAGAATCGGTTTGGAATTCGTATTTGCCTTCATAGCGGGCACGAATTTCTTTGTGGTTATAGATTTCGCCGTTAACGGCCAGGATATGTTTCTTATTATGGCTGTATAGAGGTTGCGCACCGCTATTCAGACCTACGATGGCCAAACGCTCGTGAGCGAGGATCGCTTTGTCTGAAGAATAGATACCTGACCAGTCCGGGCCACGGTGGCGTAATTTTTTAGACATTTCCAAGGCCACATGGCGCAGCGCTTGAGCATCACTTTTAATGTCCAGAATGCCAAATACAGAACACATACTACTTCCTTAATCTGTTGTCACAAAGTTTCTACATCTAAATTTGCCAGTTTGACTAAAAAAAGCAACAGCTCTTGATGGAAATAAAATTAAAAAGCGCTGTTGATTAGATATTATTTAATAAAAACCTTTTTTTATAAAATGAAATCCATGTTTTGCTGGAAATGTAGCCAAAAAGAGTTGTTGTCCGGTCAATTTTGTCCGTTCTGGGCTGTGAATTTGGGCGCCAATTGATCGCATACGTGTCTCGCAAAGCCGCTACCGGCTTCGCGGTAAATATTAAACGCGGCATCGGCTCCGTCGTCGAGCAGGGTTTCTATCTGGTCCGGATAAGCGGCGATGGCGGCAATTTTACCAGTAAAACCACGTCGCCTTAACAGATCAAGCGCAATCTGATTCCCCTGATGATTTGGCATTGCCAGCAACACCAACTTAACCTGAGCCGTGTCCAGTACCCTTTCCCAGAAGTCTGGGTCGGTGGCATCTCCACTGATGACATTGCGTCCGTGGCGCTGGTGATGATCAACACTCTCTTCGCGCACTTCTATTCCGAGGCAGACCTCACCAAATCGGCTGACCATTTCGTCATAAGTGCCGGTACCGATACGGCCCATGCCCAGGATCAGTACCTGCGCATGGCCGGGATTGATCAGTTGATCTTTAAAGTGCAACTGTTCCGCTGCATGCTCTTTGAGCCAGTGGCGAGAGCGCAGATAAACTTGATGACCAAGGCGGTTTAGTGGTGCAGCGATGACGAATGAGATTGAGACAGCCAGTGCCAACGCCACCAGGATATCGCCACTCATCCAACCCATCTTAAACGCCAGTCCACCAACAATCAGGCCAAATTCACTGTAGTTAAACAGTGACAACGCGGCGAGCAGTGAAGTGCGGATACGGAACTTGAACCGATTCAGAACCACGAAATAGAGCACGCCTTTGACCGGCAAAAGCAATAGAAATAGCAAGGCGAGGGCAAAGCCATTCAGGGTGGGTTGTTCCGACAGGCCAATATTGAGAAAGAAGGCGACCAGAAACAGCTCTTTGAGGTTAAATAAAGATTTGGATAGCTCGGATGCTTTCTTGTGTCCCGCCAGCATCATGCCAAGGATAAGCGCGCCCAGGTCAGGTTTCATACCGACTAATTCAAACAGGCCGGCGCCAAATATCAGCGCAATAAATACGCCAAACAATACTAGCATCTCACCGTGGCCAACGCTGTCGAGGGCTTTAAACAGCAGTGGACGAACCAAGGGTAGGCCAAACAGCGCAATCGCATACCACTCGGGTAGCTTGCCGGTAGAGGCGGTAAGAAACACCACGGCAAAGATATCTTGCATCACCAGAATGCCGATGGCGATGGTGGCATAGGTGGCGTTCATTTCGCCTTTTTCCTGCAGCGATTTAATCGCAAATACCGTGGAAGAGAATGACAGGGCAAAGCCGAGCAGGACCAACTGACCCAGTGTCATCGCCGCCAGTGAGCTGACTCCAATCAGCTTAAAGGCGATCAATGCCAGTGAAAAGCCCAGGGTCGACAGTAGGTTATGTATGCTGGCGCCAGCCCAAATCTCTTTGGACAGCAATGTTTTAATATCCAGCTTCAAACCGATAGTGAACAGCAGCAGTGTCACACCTAAATCGGCCAGAGTGACGAGTGTTTCATCGGAGCGAACGCCAAAGGCGTGCAGGGCGAATCCTGCTAGTAGGAAACCCACCAGAGGGGGAAGGTGGCATTTTAATGCCAGTAAACCGGCCACAAAGGCGGCCGCAATGAGTATCAGATCCATGGTACCTTACAATAAAAAAGCTATGCGTTAGCGGGCATAGCTTTGATTGTAACTGATTGAGATACTTTAAGGATTACTCTTCAAGTAATTTTTGTAACAAGACGCCATTGAGCATTGCGCGCTTGATCATCGCGAATGCGCCCAGGGTTGGCTGACTGTCGATCTGCGAGGCGACGATCGGTAACCCGTTGTGGAAAGTGGTTAAAGACTGGTTTTCCACATTGCGCCGAATTGCAGGAAACACGATATCTTCACAAGCGGTAATATCACCGGCGACCACTATTTTCTGCGGGTTGAACAGGTTGATTGTGATCGCGATGGCCTTACCGAGCTGATTGCCGACCCGGACCAGGCTCTGCTTCGCCAACTCGTCACCCGTGTTGGCGTGTTCACAGACATCTTTAATGGTGATGTCATCCAGCTCGGCCAAGGAAGACTCGTATCCTTGTGCGATCAGCTTCTTAACTCGTTCCACAATAGCCGGGTTGGCGGCCACGGTTTCAAGACAGCCAAAGTTACCGCACTGGCACTGCTCTCCAAGAGGGTCGATCTGAATGTGGCCAATTTCACCGACGTTGCGGTTTGACCCGAGAAATACCTGGCCGTTGACGATAATACCTGCACCGGTACCCCGGTGGACACTGACCAGTATAGAGTCCTGGCAGTCTTTGCTGGCACCGAAATAGTGTTCTGCCAGGGCCATACCGCGGACATCGTTACCGACAAAACACTGAACGTGGAACTCGTTCAATACCAGCTCAGCCAGAGCCAGGTTATTGATTTCAACGTTAGGCATGTAGTCGATAACACCGGTTTCCGGGTTGACCAGCCCCGGCAGCGAAATGCCAATCGCAATTAACTGGTTGATGACACCCTGCTGGCTATCGATAAAGGATTTGATTTGGGCCAGTAACCCTTCAACCAGCTCTGCTTGGGTCTGATATTTAAAGTTGTGCTGAGCGGAGGCCAACTCTTCACCGGCCAGGTTAAACAAGCTCAGCTGCAGATAATCTCGGCCTAGCCGCGCGCAAACGGAGTGGAATGGCGCTACTTCCGTTGTCAATGAAATCGCCCGGCGCCCGCCCGTAGACGCTTGCTGAGCCACTTCCTTGATCAAACCGCGTTCCAGAAGTTGGCGGGTGATTTTAGTAACGCTGGCCGGAGCCAGTTGACTAACATCAGCTACCTGAATTCGCGAGATCGGCCCTTGCTGGTCGATAAGGCGATAAACCGCAGCACTGTTTAACTGTTTAACGAGATCTACGTTACCTATTTGTCCGCCATTCATTCTCAATCTTGCTCGTATTGTCCATTCACTATTGTCGCGACGAGATTAAAGTCCCGATCGAAAGCGGTTAAGTTGGCGATCATTCCTGGTTTTATCCGCCCCAGAACATCGTCTTTACCAATTGCTTTTGCCGGGTAAAGCGTTGCCATACGTAACGCTTCATCCATCGCGATGCCTACATGCTCAACCGTATTCTGAACTGCTTCGATCATGGTTAGAGCTGAGCCGCCAAGTGTGCCGTTTTCATCGACGCACTTGCCATCTCGGTAATATACTTTCTTACCGACAAAAATAAAGTGATCCATGTTCGCGCCTGCCGGAGCTGTGGCGTCGGTCACTAATACTAATTTTTCGCCCTTAATTTTGTGAGCGATTCGAATATTGGCATAATCTACATGGAATCCGTCGGCAATGATACCCGCGTAAACCTCTGGTGTATCAAGAATTGCTCCGACAACACCCGGTTCGCGGCCCACCATAGGCGTCATAGCATTAAACAGATGGGTGGCGAAGCGGATACCAGATTCAAACCCTTTGCGCGCTTCCTTATAAGAAGCATTGGTGTGACCGATGGAGACTAAAATGCCCGCTTTTGCCAACCGCTCGATGTGTTCCGGACGGTTCTGTTCCGGTGCGAGCGTGACTTTAGTGATGATATCGGCATTGTCACAGAGAAAATCGACCATCTCGTCGTCTGAACGGCGAATGTAGTCCACGCAGTGGATGCCTTTTTTCATTACGCTCAGGTATGGACCTTCCAGATGCAGCCCTAGCGAATGGTTCTGATATTGGCGATGGTACTCTCGGGCTGCCGATACTGCCTGGCGCATGTCCTGATCAGATGAGGTGATAAGAGTCGGTAAAAAGCTGGTACAGCCAGACTTTAGGTTGGCCTTGTGCATAGTATGAATGGTGTCTGCGTCAATCGTGTCATTGAACATGACTCCGCCACAACCGTTCAGCTGCAGATCAATAAACCCCGGACTCAGGTTGGCACCTTGCAGATCCTGCTGAGCGATGTCTGCGGGAAGTTCAGATCGCGGGCAGACAGAGACGATTTTATCCTGCTGGATAATCACCGCGTGATCGACCAATACTTCTGATCCGGTGTAGATTTTACAGTTAGTTAGCGCATACATTTTAGCTAATCCTTATCAACTTGAATCTTTTGTTCTTTGGCAATCAAATCAGCGCTGAAAATAACTTTATTTGTGCGCTTCAATTAGATTGCAAAATTGGTTTTGCGAGCGAAAAATTTGCCGTCAATTTGGTGACTGGTTGCTTATGCTGTTTGGCATTGGCATAACTTTTTATTTATTTTACCTTTTCGCCCAATCCCCCGTCTTTATTAAGATTGACGCAATTGCTTTGTCTGAAAGCAAACCAATGTTAACGCCAAACCGCTGTTTTTTTGAATTGTAAAATAAGTTTTATGATCTGGCTAGCAAAAACTTCCCGAACAGCCGGTATCTGGTGATTAGGATCACAAATGATGAGGTTTTAATTTGCGGGGCGAAATTATTGTCATACACTGACCCTGACTAAATTGAATGACTAAAATAAGTCTCAGGGCGATATTCCAAAAATCCTATAGGGGGAAACTAAGGTGAACATTCTTGGATATTTTCAAAAGGTAGGTAAGGCACTGATGGTGCCGGTTGCTACACTACCTGCAGCGGCGATACTGATGGGTATCGGTTACTGGATCGACCCAACCGGTTGGGGTGCTAACAGTGCATTAGCTGCATTTCTAATCAAGGCTGGCGCGGCGATTATCGACAATATGTCGGTACTGTTTGCCATCGGTGTTGCTTACGGTATGTCGAAAGACAAAGACGGCGCAGCGGCTCTGGCTGGTTTCGTGGGCTACACAGTTATTACAACACTTTTAAGCCCAGGAGCGGTTGAGTCTATCGGCCTGGTTGCTCTGGATGATGCAGAAACCAAGCTGGCGTTTGCTAAGATCGGTAACCAGTTTATCGGTATTCTGTCTGGTATTGTTGCCGCTGAACTGTACAACCGTTACTACCAGGTTGAACTGCACAAAGCGCTGGCATTCTTCTCAGGCAAACGTCTGGTTCCTATTCTGACTTCATTTGCGGCTATCGCAATCTCGTTTGTACTGATGTATGCGTGGCCTGTCATCTTTGGTGGTCTGGTAAGCTTTGGTGAGTGGATCACTGGTCTGGGTGAAGTTGGTTCTGGTCTGTACGGCTTCTTTAACCGTCTGCTGATTCCTGTTGGTCTGCACCATGCACTAAACTCAGTGTTCTGGTTCGATATGGCGGGTATTAATGACCTGGGCAACTGGTGGAATCCTAACGCAATCGCTGAAGGTGTTGGCGTAGTGGGCGAGACTGGTCGCTACATGGCAGGCTTCTTCCCAGTGATGATGTTCGGTCTTCCTGGTGCAGCTCTGGCTATCTACCACACTGCGAAACCTGAAAACAAAGCGAAAGTTGCTTCTATCATGATTGCAGCCGGCTTTGCATCATTCTTTACTGGCGTGACTGAGCCACTGGAATTCTCATTCATGTTCATGGCTCCGGTACTGTACCTAATCCACGCCGCGCTGACTGGTCTGTCTCTGTTCATCGCCGACGTAATGAACTGGACTGCGGGCTTCGGCTTCTCTGCAGGTCTGGTGGATATGGTACTGTCTGCTCAGAACCCTCTGGCAAACAAATGGTACATGCTGCTGGTGCAAGGTGCGGTATTCTTCTGCCTGTACTACGTAGTGTTCCGTACTGCCATCGTCAAGTTCGGCCTGAAAACACCTGGTCGTGAAGATGACGAAAGCAGCGAAATCGCAGGTTCGTCAAACTCTTCTGAACTGGCGAAGCAGTACCTGAAAGCGCTGGGTGGTCATGCAAACCTGACTAACATTGATGCTTGTATCACTCGTCTGCGTCTGACTCTGAAAGACACCAGCGTGATCAACGAAAAAACCTTGAAAGACCTGGGCGCCATGGGGGTCGTGAAACTGGGTTCAAACAACATTCAGGTTATCCTTGGTCCTCTGGCTGAAATCATTGCCGGCGAGATGAAAAACATTCCGGCTGATGCAGATTTATCAGGAGTACAACTGCCAGCATAAGCGGATTTATTATCTCAAATCAAAATGCCTCCCTTGTGGAGGCATTTTTTGTCTGTTTCAGGCGAAATTTCGTAGTTATTAGTTGTCTAGCTAGCCAGAAATGTGGATGATTGACGATTATCGCTAGAAACATAAAATTGCAAATCAGAGGTATTCCTTGATGAGTGAAGCTGAGGCTCGTCCATCGAACTTTATTCGCCAGATCATTGATAAAGATTTGGCGGATGGCACCCACAACAGCGTGCATACTCGTTTCCCGCCGGAACCGAACGGTTATCTGCATATCGGTCACGCTAAATCCATCTGCCTGAACTTTGGTATCGCTCAGGACTATCAAGGCAAATGTAATTTGCGTTTTGATGATACCAACCCTGAGAAAGAAGACGTTGAATACGTTGAGTCAATCAAGAATGATGTTCATTGGCTTGGGTTTGAGTGGGATGGTGAAATTTGTTATTCATCCAACTATTTTGACCAGCTGTATGGCTTTGCCGTAGAGCTGATTGAAAAAGGCCTGGCTTACGTAGAAGAACTCAGCCCGGAGCAGATTCGTGAATACCGTGGTACGCTGACAGAACCAGGTAAACCAAGCCCATATCGCGACCGTAGCGTTGAGGAAAACCTGGCGCTGTTCGAAAAAATGCGTGATGGTGGCTTTGAAGAGGGTAAGGCATGTCTGCGTGCAAAGATCGACTTGGCTTCGTCCTTTATCGTTCTGCGCGATCCCGTGCTGTACCGGGTACGTTTTGCTCACCACCATCAAACCGGTGATAAATGGTGCATCTATCCGATGTACGATTTTACCCACTGTATTTCCGATGCGCTCGAAGGCATTACCCACTCCCTGTGTACACTGGAGTTCCAGGACAACCGCCGTCTGTATGATTGGGTACTGGATAATATTACTATCCCTTGTCACCCTCGCCAGTACGAGTTCAGTCGCCTGAACCTGGAATATACAGTGATGTCGAAGCGTAAGCTGAACCAATTGGTCACGGAAAAATTGGTCGACGGCTGGGATGACCCGCGTATGCCAACCATTTCGGGTCTGCGTCGCCGCGGCTTTACGCCAGCATCCATTCGTGAGTTCTGCAAACGCATCGGTGTGACCAAACAGGACAACATGATCGAAATGGGCTCACTGGAATCCTGTATTCGTGATGATCTGAATGAAAACGCACCGCGTGCAATGGCCGTTCTTGACCCGGTGAAAGTTGTGATTGAAAATTTTGCTGACAGCAGCGAAGTACTCACTGTTGCCAATCACCCGAATAAGCCTGAAATGGGCGAACGCCAGGTGCCATTCAGCCGCGAACTGTGGATTGAACGCGAAGATTTCCGTGAAGAAGCCAACAAGAAATATAAGCGCTTAGTATTAGGCAAAGAAGTGCGTTTGCGCGGCGCTTATGTGATTAAAGCCGAGCGGGTAGAAAAGGATGCCGAAGGCAATATCACCACCATTTTCTGTAGCTACGATGCCGATACATTAGGTAAAAACCCGGCGGATGGTCGCAAAGTCAAAGGCGTGATCCACTGGGTATCTGCGGAGCAAGGTCTGCCGGCGGAAATCCGTTTGTACGACCGTTTGTTTACCGTGCCAAACCCTGCAGCGGCAGACAATTTTGCTGAAACCATCAATCCGGACTCGCTGGTTAAGGTGAACGGTTATGTTGAACCAAGCCTGGCCGAAGCTCCGGCCGAGAAAGGCTTCCAGTTTGAACGTATGGGCTACTTCTGTGCCGATGTGAAAGACTCTTCTGCAGAAAAGCTGGTGTTTAACCGCACTGTGGGTCTGCGTGATACCTGGGCCAAGATCGAATCGAAATAAGTGCGCGGTGCAGGCCGGTGTGTTCCGGTCTGTCATCTTACAGGTATAAAAAAGCCAGCTGAATAAGCTGGCTTTTTAGTATCGGTAACACGATCAGGACTTAGGCTTGTGCGCGTCAGGGTTGTCTTTGCATGAACCATCACTGCATTTACCGTAGAGGTAAAGACTGTGGTTAGTCAGAGACACGTTGTATTTCGCTGCGATTTCACGTTGACGTTGCTCAATGACGTCGTCTGAGAATTCGATCACTTCGCCACAGTCCAAGCACACTAGATGGTCATGGTGGTGCTGGGTGGACAATTCAAACACCGACTTACCACCTTCAAAATGGTGGCGGGTAACGATACCTGCATCATCAAATTGGTTCAGAACGCGATAAACCGTAGCCAGGCCAATCTCTTCACCTAAGTCGATCAGTTTCTTATAAAGCTCTTCAGCACTGATGTGTTGGCACTCGGGTTGCTGTAATACTTCTAAAATTTTCAGCCTTGGAAGGGTAACTTTTAGACCAGCATCCTTTAACGCTTGGTTATTGTCTGACATATGTTTTCCTGTTGATGATCTGCAGCAAATAACAGAGTTCAATATTCCTATTATTATAGGGTAGTCCATCTTAACAATAAACCACGAACTTCAAAGGGTTACTAGTTAAAATTGGCTAACTGAGCACGATATGAGTAGTAAGTTGTGGTATGACCAGTTACAATTGATTAACATTGTCGATTGGAACAGGTTAGGAAATCAGTTGATGAATAAGGGACTAGCTAAGATTTATACGCCAAAGTTGGTTAAGTGGGCGTTGAATATCTGGCCACCGTTTTGGGGCGCCGGAATTCGTATCCTGTCTATTAGTGACGACTTTCGTCAGGTACAGATGAAACTTAAGCTACGCTGGTGGAACAAGAATGCCAACCGTACTCAGTATGGCGGCAGTATCTTTTCCCTCACCGATCCGGTCTACTCACTGATGTTGATGGGCATACTGGGTGAGCAATATTATGTGTGGGATAAGGACGCCAGCATTAATTTTGTTAAACCGGGTAAATCAGATCTGTATGCTGAATTTGAAATTAGCCAAAGTCAGCTGGAAGAGATCCTGCATATGACATCACTCGGTGAGAAGTGTTTTCCGGAGTTTATTATTCACGTTAAAGACAGCCGTGGCGAAGTGGTGTCTGAAGTGCAGCGTCGCCTGTATGTGCGTAAAAAACCTGAATACCGTGAAGAAGAACTGGCATAAAAAAACCTCCGCGGGGAGGTTTTTTTACATTAGTCTTCCAGCTCTGCCAGGCACATTTCCTGGTAAATCTGTTCAACCCAGCTTTTGACGCGCTGATCAGTCAGTTCAGGTTGACGGTCTTCATCGATACACAGGCCGACAAACTGGCTGTCGTCGCCGTCAATCAGGGCTTTAGACGCTTCAAACTCGTAACCTTCGGTGGAAGTGTAGCCCAGGATAGTGCCGCCTTTGGCTTCGACGATATCACGAACAGTACCCATGGCATCGCAGAAGTACTCGGCGTAATCTTCCTGGTCACCACAACCGAAAATCGCGACCAGTTTGGTGGAGAAGTCGATTTGCTCCAGTTCTGGGAAGAAGTCATCCCAGTCACACTGAGCTTCGCCGTAATACCAGGTTGGAATGCCCAGTAGCAGCAGGTCAAAATTCTCGATGTCTTCTTTGCTACTTTTAGCAATGTCTTGTACGTGAACCAGTTTTTTTCCTAGTTGCTTTTGAATCATCTTAGCAACGGCTTCAGTATTACCTGTGTCGCTACCGAAGAAGATACCTACACTTGCCATAGAATCTATACCTTTCGTTGTGTCTGTAATTGGCGGAGGAGGAGAGTCGATTAACCTAACCCGGTTCCTTCCCAGCTCAACTGAATGATGCCTTTGGCAATGAATCCGGCACAGCCGAGAAACAGTACCAACCATACAATACGACGACCGAATGGCGGAACATTACCTTGTTTGAGGACGTCTTTTATCGCCATACCAATCAGCAAGAAGATGGATGCGAAGAGCAAGTCCAGCCCTATAGACTCAAGCATGTTCATGTAGTCGTACAGCATGGGTTTCCTTTCAGCCAAATTTGTTGCGCGCACTATACCACTGTTGCCGGCTAAAGTTAATGAGATAGTCGACACTGACCTCTCAATAACAGCGCTAAATAAACTTACGGATTACCCGCAGTACCTCAACCGGTTTTTCCGCGTGCAGCCAGTGACCAGTATTGGCGATCACGTGTGCTTTGGCATGGCTGAACTGCTGCTGCACTAATGGTTGATGCTCGTTGGTCAGGTAATCTGAGTTGCCCCCTTTAACAAACAGGGTGGGGATGGCGGTAGGCGAGATAGGTTGCCAGCCTAAAATGTTCCAGTAATTCTGTTCGATCGCCGGTACGTTAAACCGCCATGCCAGGTGATTGCCCTCTTTATACAGCGACTTACTCAGGAACTGACGTACGCCGTCAATCTCGATGTGCTGGGCCAGGATTTGCAGCGCCTGCTGACGGCTGGCCGGTTTCTGCGCTGTTACCGCATTAAGCCCGGCCAGGACGTTGTCATGTCGGCGGGTCTGATAGGCGACCGGAGCGATATCCAGCACCACCAGTTTAGCAACGCTTTCGGGGGCGATTTCAACCAGTTTCATCGCCACCTTCCCGCCCATGGAATGACCGATGACGATAGCCTGGCTAATGGCCAGATGATCCAGCAGGGCGCTGACATCGGTCGCCATGGACTGATAATCGAGCTGGGAAGAGTGGAAAGACAAACCGTGATTGCGTAAATCGACACTAAGCACCGTATGGTCGCTGCGCAGGTCGCGCGCCAGTAAACCAAGGTTATCAAGATTTCCAAACAGACCGTGCAGTAATACCACCACCGGTCCCTGACCTTCTAGTTTATAGTTGAGCAACTTCGACATTTTATCTTATTCGTGACTGGTTTATCGTAGAGTATCAGAAAAGATCTCGTTATAATCCCACAGAGTTTAAACATAGAGATTGTGAAAAGCGAATGAAAACAATTGAGGTTGATGAAGATCTTTACCGTTATATAGCGAGTCAAACCCAGCATATCGGAGAGAGTGCGTCAGACATTCTGCGTCGGCTGTTGGACGTCGATGGCAAAGTTTCCGGTCAGCCCGCAGTCAATCACGCGGTTACTCCTGCGGCACCAAGTGGTTTGGTCGTGGGGAAAGAGGCGGTACAAGAGGTACAGCTAGACGGAGTGAAAGAGATGCGCTCACTGCTGATCTCCGATGAATATGCCGGCCTGAAAAAAGCCATTGATCGTTTTATGTTGGTACTGTCGACTCTGCATCGCATCGACCCCGACGGTTTCACTGAAGCAACGCAGGTTAAAGGCCGTAAACGGGTTTACTTTGCCGATAATCAGGAAACACTGCTTGCCAGTGGCAATACCACTAAACCTAAAGCCATTCCGGCGTCGCCGTTCTGGGTTATCACTAACAACAATACCAGTCGCAAGCGGCAGATGGTTGACCAGTTGATGGCGAGGATGAGTTTCCCCGCTGACTTAATTGAAAAAGTCGCCAATTCAATCTAATAATTCTGATAGAAGCCTCATAATGTTCAAGATGAACTCCGTAATATGAGGCTTTTTTATTTGTCGTTATTTTAAGAAAGGATGTCAACATGGCAATGCACCCACGTGCTGGAGAGAAAGCACAGCAACAGGATCTCCACAACATTCCTGCTCTGGTCGCCAACTATTTTTTGCTGCAACCGGATCCTGCCAACCCGCAACATAAAGTTCAGTTTGGTACTTCTGGTCACCGAGGTACTGCGGACAAGTCCACATTTAACCAGAATCACATCCTGGCCATCGCACAGGCGGTGGCAGAAGTTCGTGCCAAACAGGGCACTAGCGGGCCGCTGTTTGTCGGCAAGGACACGCACGCACTGTCTGAACCGGCTTTTGCCAGTGTGGTTGAAGTACTGGTGGCGAATGGTGTTGAGGTGATTGTTCAGCAGGACAATGGTTATACACCGACACCGGGCATTTCACATGCCATTTTGACTTACAACCTTAACCACCAGGCTAAAGCAGACGGTATCGTGATCACGCCATCACACAACCCGCCTCAGGATGGCGGTATTAAGTACAACCCAGTCCATGGTGGCCCTGCAGAGGCTGAACTGACACAGGCGATTGAAGATCGAGCCAATGAGCTTATTGCGGCGGGGCTAAACGGTGTCAAGCGTATGTCACTGTCTGAAGCAAAGGCATCTGAGCTGTATATCGAGAAGGACCTGGTGCAACCGTATGTGGAAGATCTGGTGAATGTGATCGATATGGAAGCGATCCAGAAATCCGGCCTGAAAATCGGTGTGGATCCTCTCGGTGGTAGTGGTATCGATTACTGGCGTCATATCGCTGCACATTACGGGCTGGATCTTACCCTGGTGAATGAAGCCATCGATCCAAGCTTCCAGTTTATGTCGCTGGATAAAGACGGTGTCATTCGTATGGACTGTTCTTCGCCTTACGCGATGGCGGGCCTGCTGGCACTGAAAGACCAATACGACCTGGCGTTTGGCAACGACCCTGACTATGACCGCCACGGCATTGTCACACCTAAAGGGCTGATGAACCCTAACCATTACCTGGCCGTGTGCATCGACTATCTTTACCGCCATCGTCAGGCGTGGGGCAAAGAGGTCGCCGTGGGTAAAACGCTGGTATCCAGCGCTCTGATCGACCGGGTGGTCGCGGATCTAGGTCGCCAGTTATGTGAAGTACCAGTTGGCTTTAAATGGTTTGTCGATGGCCTGTATAACGGCAGTTTCGGCTTCGGCGGTGAAGAGAGCGCCGGTGCCTCTTTCCTACGTAAAGATGGTACGCCTTGGTCAACCGACAAAGACGGTATTCTGCTCTGCCTGCTGGCAGCAGAAATCACCGCCGTGACCGGTAAAAATCCGCAGCAGTACTATGAAGAGCTCGCCGCGAAACACGGCGAATCCCAGTATACCCGTATTCAGGCGGTAGCCAACGGGCCACAAAAAGACGTACTGAAAAAACTGTCGCCAGAAATGGTCGCAGCCGAAACGCTGGCGGGCGATCCGATTACCGCCCGTTTGACTCATGCGCCGGGTAACGGTGCTGCGATCGGTGGACTAAAAGTCACCACCGATAATGGCTGGTTTGCCGCGCGCCCTTCCGGAACAGAAGATATCTATAAAATTTACTGCGAAAGCTTTAAAGGTGAAGAACACCTGAAGCAGATCGAGCAGGAAGCGCAGGAAATTGTCAATCAGGTGTTTGCTGCAGCGGGTCTGTAACGGCATCGACTTAATAGCGTTAAAGGCGGCCTTGGGTCGCCTTTATTTTTTCTGCTCTGGCCAATTGTCGGGCACGATAAACCAGAACTGGCCGTCTGCGGTTTGGGCGTGAATAAAGCGCTCCGGTAGGCTCAATATAGGCTGTGATAGATCGGTTAAACCGGTTGCCCAACAGGGTTTATCCAGCGTAAACAGGGGTTGTTTAATCAAAGGCCATTGATGTTGGTAACACCAGTAGCCAGAAATCTGTGACGGATTGAGCTGATACCCGTGACAGTGGGTTGGGATGGTTTCCGGCTGAAACGGATTGATATAGAGCCTTCCCTGCATCAGCAACTTTGGTTGCAGCGGAAGCGGATCGGACCAAAGCTGCTTGAAAGTGGGTTTCTGGCTCAATGTAAGCTGATGATTCAACATATGCGCGAGTTTTTTGTCCAGCCGATCCTTGGCGTTCGGTCCGTACCAGAGGCCCTGATGTAATAGGTAAAACTTGATGGCCACTTCCCAGTGCTCGGTCTGTCGTTGTTGATGGTTTTCAACGATAAAATCGATGGCACCGATGGTCTGGCCATCGTGATTAAGTTGCAGTTCTTCCGCTTTAATCTCAAACTGCCTGGAGTGGTGCAACCACTGCTGGCAGAGGTGCTGATACACAAAACCCAGCCGGCGGTTTCCCTGGTATGCCTGCAATTTTGGCGCTGGTATCGCGTCAAACTGACGGAAATCAATCATAGGAGGCGTTATTTCAAACAGGGAAGCGGAGGACTGAATCCAGTGAAAAAAGTGCGTTAGCTGATCCATGCGTGATTCCGTGAAAAAGGTGCAGAGCGACGTTTCGACATTCTAGCGTGAAATTGTTTTAATGTATGAAATTGTTTTAATGTATGAAAATGTTATAACGGGTGAAATTGCTATAACCTGTGTCGAAAAGTTAATTAGGACATGATTATGAATCATCTTGAGTTGGAACGCATTCTCAATGCAGAGCTGTCGCCTGAGCTGATCAAAGACTATTGCCCAAATGGCCTGCAGGTGGAGGGCAAAGCGGTAATCAAACGCATCGTTACCGGTGTCACCGCTTCACAGGCGCTGATCGATAAGGCGATCGAGTTAAACGCCGACGCCCTGCTGGTGCATCACGGCTACTTCTGGAAAGGAGAGCCCGAGCCGATTCGCGGTATGAAAGGCAATCGTATTCGTAGCCTGATTGAAAATCAGATCAATCTGTATGCCTACCACTTACCCTTAGATATCCATCCGACGCTCGGCAATAACGCACAGCTGGCGCGCTTGCTGGATATCCAGGTTGAAGGTGGTCTGGAAGGTCATCCTCAGTCTGTGGCGATGTTTGGCCGCCTGAACCAGCCAATGACAGGCAGTGAACTGGCGAAAAAAGTGGAACAGATGCTCAGCCGGGCACCATTACATATTAGCCCAGAGCAGGGGGATGGTGTGATTGAAACCGTCGGTTGGTGTACCGGTGGTGGTCAGGACTATATAGATTTGGCAGCCAAGTCCGGCCTGGATGCGTTTATCTCGGGTGAAATCTCAGAGCGAACCACTTACTCGGCCCGTGAGCAGGGGCTGCACTATTTTTCTGCCGGCCACCATGCAACCGAGCGTTATGGCATCAAAGCGCTGGGAGAATGGCTGGCGAATAACCATGGCCTGGACGTCACCTTTATCGATATCGATAATCCGGTTTAGCCACAACGTTGATAACGTTGATCAAGATAAAAAAAGCGAGCCAATTGGCTCGCTTTGTTGTTCAAACATGCCGGACGGGCAGTAATAGTAATAATTATATTATTCGCGCTCGTGGAGCGGCTTAAAATCACGCACGGTCTGACCCGTGTATAGCTGGCGAGGACGACCAATACGGTTAGTCGGATCGCTGTGCATTTCGTTCCAATGGGCAATCCAGCCGATAGTACGAGACAGGGCAAAGATTACGGTGAACATTGAAACCGGAATGCCGATGGCTTTCAGGATAATGCCTGAGTAGAAATCGACGTTCGGGTACAGTTTCTTCTCAACGAAATACTCGTCAGACAGAGCAATACGTTCCAGCTCCATCGCAACGTCCAGTAGTGGATCGTCGATACTCAGTTCGCTCAGTACTTCATGGCATGCTTCACGCATTACAGTCGCACGTGGGTCGTAGTTCTTATATACACGGTGGCCAAAGCCCATTAGACGGAATGGATCGTCTTTGTCTTTGGCTCGTTCGATGTATTCAGGAATATTCTCAACGTGACCAATTTCTTCCAGCATACGCAGGCAGGCTTCGTTAGCACCGCCGTGTGCAGGCCCCCACAGAGAGGCAATACCCGCAGCGATACAGGCAAATGGGTTAGCACCCGAAGAACCTGCCAGGCGAACTGTTGACGTTGAAGCGTTTTGCTCGTGGTCAGCGTGCAGAGTGAAAATCTTATCCATCGCACGTGCTACTACCGGGTTCACTTCATACTCTTCGCAAGGGTTTGCAAACATCATATGTAGGAAGTTTTCTGCGTAGCTCAGGTCGTTACGAGGGTAGATGAACGGCTGACCGACAGAATATTTGTAACACATCGCTGCCAGAGTCGGCATTTTTGAAATCAGACGGTACGCGGCGATTTCGCGGTGCGTATCGTTGTTTACGTCCAGTGAGTCGTGGTAGAACGCAGCCAGAGCTCCGACAACACCACACATTACCGCCATCGGGTGAGCATCGCGGCGGAAACCGTGGAAGAAACTGGCGATCTGCTCATGCACCATAGTATGGCGCGTGACAGTCTTTTTGAATTTCTCGTATTGTTCACGATTAGGGGCTTCACCGTAAAGAAGGATGTAACATACTTCTAAATAGTCAGCATTGTTGGCTAACTGATCGATTGGAAAACCACGGTGTAGTAGTACGCCTTTGGCTCCGTCGATATAGGTGATTTGAGATTCACAGGATGCAGTGGCAAGAAAACCTGGGTCGAATGTGAAATATCCATTCGCACCAAGTTTACGAACATCGATTACCTCTGGGCCTACAGTGCCTTCCATAATCGGCAGTTCGATTGGCGCAAGACCTTCGATATGAAGGGTCGCTTTCTTATCTGCCATAACAATCTCCTTTGTATATTATTTAATCCGTCCAGGATGTTTGTGTGCCAATTTTTTACGTGGGATCGCTTACAAAGTCAATTCTTCTCAACTGATGTGTGCACTTGTCTTTATTTTTTTATCGATATTAAGTTAAAAATCTGTTCTGTGTAGCAAAAATTGTTACATCAATTGTATTAGAATGTTGCGGTCCGTATAGTGGCGCAGTAATTTTTGGTTAAAACCTTATAAATTCAAGGCTAGAAACAAATAAGCGGTAGTCAATTTAGTTTTGGTTGTTAACATTTATTTTACATTTAACTCGCTCTAAATCGCAGTTTGCTGTTAATTAAATGTTAACTTTTATGGGTTTATAGCCAAAATTCGTATATAACAAGAAATGCTCAAAAGAGCGGAGTGAGCAAGCCCGTGAAAGAAAGAAAGTCAAGACCTGTTAATCTAGATTTACAGACTATCAGCTTTCCAATCACCGCAATCGCCTCTATCCTGCACCGTGTTTCAGGAGTAATTACGTTTGTGGCAGTTGGAATTCTGCTGTGGTTGTTATCTATCTCACTATCATCCCCACTTGGTTTCGCAGAAGCCAGTGACATCGTCGACGGATTTTTCGTCAAGTTTATCCTCTGGGGTATCCTGACGGCGTTGGCGTATCACATTGCCGGTGGTATCCGACACCTCATGATGGACTTCGGCTATTTCGAAGAGCTTGAGTCGGGTGCAATGAGCGCCAAAGTTGCCTTCGGTGCGACGGCTGTTCTGTCTCTGTTAGCGGGGGTTCTGGTATGGTAAACAATGTTTCTACCTTTGGTCGCAATGGCGTACATGACTTCCTGTTGATTCGTGCGACCGCAATCATCATGACACTTTACACCGTTTATATGCTGAGCTTTGTCGTATTCTCCGGTGATATCACTTACCAAAGCTGGACTCAGTTCTTCGGCGGCACATTTACCAAATCCTTCACAATGCTTGCTCTGGTTTCTGTACTGATCCACGCCTGGATCGGTTTATGGCAAGTACTGACTGACTACATTAAGTGCGCCAAGCTTCGTGGTGGCCTACAGCTGGGTATTATTGCTGTTCTCTTCGGCTACTTCTTCTCTGGTCTGTTTATTCTGTGGGGTGCATAAGTGTCTATTCCAGTTCGCGAATTTGATGCCGTAGTAATCGGCGCTGGTGGTGCAGGTATGCGCGCTGCACTGCAAATCTCTGAGCAAGGCTTGACCTGTGCTCTTTTGTCAAAAGTATTTCCGACCCGCTCACATACCGTCTCTGCTCAGGGTGGTATTACTGTAGCACTCGGAAATTCACACAAAGATAATTGGCAATGGCACATGTACGATACGGTAAAAGGTTCCGATTACATCGGTGACCAGAACGCTATCGAGTATATGTGTAAGAACGGTCCTGAATCGGTAATCGAATTGGAGAAAATGGGTCTGCCATTCTCTCGTTTTGAAGATGGTTCTATCTATCAGCGTCCGTTTGGTGGCCAGTCGAAAGAATTCGGTGGCGAGCAGGCTGCTCGTACCGCCGCTGCAGCAGACCGTACCGGTCACGCCTTGCTGCACACTCTGTATCAACAGAACGTTAAGCACAAAACCACTATCTTCTCAGAATGGTATGCCCTGGATCTGGTGAAGAACCAGGACGGCGCCATCATGGGCTGTACCGCGATCTGTATGGAAACCGGTGAAATCTGCTACTTCAAGTCGAAAGCGACTATCCTGGCTACCGGTGGTGCTGGCCGTATCTACGCGTCTACCACTAACGCCCACATCAATACCGGTGACGGTGTCGGTATGGCGCTGCGTGCCGGCGTACAGATGCAGGATATGGAAATGTGGCAATTCCACCCGACCGGTATTGCCGGCGCGGGTGTACTGGTTACAGAAGGTTGTCGTGGTGAAGGTGGTTACCTGCTGAACAAAGACGGCGAGCGCTTTATGGAGCGTTATGCGCCGAATGCCAAAGACCTGGCAGGCCGTGACGTGGTCGCTCGCTCGATGATGATCGAAATCCGTGAAGGTCGCGGTTGCGATGGTCCGTGGGGCCCACACATTAAACTGAAACTGGATCACTTAGGTAAAGACGTACTTGAATCTCGTCTGCCAGGTATCTGTGAGCTGTCCCGTACTTTCGCTCACGTCGATCCGGTTAAAGAACCAATTCCAGTTATTCCAACCTGTCACTACATGATGGGCGGTGTACCGACTCAGGTTTCTGGTCAGGCTATTCACCAGCATGCCGACGGCAGCGAATCAGAAGTTCAAGGCTTGTATGCATGTGGTGAAATCGCTTCTGTATCGGTTCACGGTGCTAACCGTCTGGGCGGTAACTCACTGCTTGACCTGGTGGTATTTGGCCGTGCAACCGGCTTGCATCTTGGTGAAACTCTGGCGGCACAAGCGGAAGCTCGTCCGGCAACGGAATCAGACATCGAAGCCTCACTGGCTCGTACCATGCGTTGGGAAAACAGTGCACGCGGCGAAGATCCGGTCCAAATCCGTAAAGATCTGCAGACCTGCATGCAAAACAGCTTCTCGGTATTCCGTGAAGGCGATGCCATGGCCACTGGCCTGGAAGAGCTGAAAGTGATCCGTGAGCGTCTGAAAGATGCCCATCTGGCAGATAAATCTCAGGAGTTCAACACTCAACGTATCGAGTGTCTGGAGCTGGATAACCTGATGGAAACCGCATTCTCCACTGCTGTTGCCGCCAACTATCGTACGGAAAGCCGTGGTGCTCACGCACGTTTCGACTTCCCAGAACGTGATGACGCGAATTGGCTGTGTCACTCAATTTATACCCCGGAAACTGAGCAAATGACCAAGCGTGACGTTAATATGTCACCGGTTCACCGCGAAGCGTTCCCACCAAAAGTTCGTACATACTAAGGGAGGCTAGAAACAATGAAACTGAACTTCTCTGTGTATCGCTACAACCCTGACGTGGACGCTAAGCCGTACATGAAAGACTACACACTTGAGGTAGGCGAAGGCTCTGATATGATGGTGCTGGATGCCCTGATTCTTCTTAAAGAACAGGATGCTACGCTGTCATTCCGTCGCTCATGCCGCGAAGGTGTTTGTGGTTCAGACGGTCTGAACATGAACGGTAAAAACGGTCTGGCTTGTATCACACCACTTTCAGCACTGAACGGATCTAAAGACAAAATTGTGATCCGTCCTCTGCCTGGTCTGCCAGTGGTTCGTGACCTGATCGTCGACATGACTCAGTTCTATGACAACTACGCAAAAGTGAAACCGTTCCTGATCGATGACGGTAGTCTGCCACCTTCTCGCGAGAATCTACAATCGCCGGAAGAGCGTGCTCATCTTGACGGTCTGTACGAATGTATCATGTGCGCATGTTGTTCCACATCATGTCCGTCATTCTGGTGGAATCCGGATAAATTTATCGGTCCTGCTGGCCTGCTGGCGGCGTATCGCTGGTTAATCGACAGCCGTGATACTGCAACGGATGAACGTTTATCAAATCTTGATGATGCATTTAGCGTTTTTCGTTGCCATGGCATCATGAATTGTGTCAGTGTTTGTCCTAAGGGACTCAACCCGACGAAAGCCATCGGTCATATTAAGACTATGCTGGTGAATCGCTCGGTATAAAGTAATAAAAAAATTGCCGGTTATCATTGTGGTAACCGGCATTGATAGCTCGGCGAAGACCGCAGCAGACGTGAAAACTACTGGTTAAGGGAAAATATGCACAACGGCGTGATGAAGGCATGGCTCGAGTCTTCACACTTGGCTGGCGCCAATGCAACGTACGTAGAAGATCTCTACGAACTGTATCTAAGTGATCCCGATCTGGTAAGTGAGGAGTGGAAACGTGTTTTTGAAGAGTTGCCTGTGCGCTCTGAAGAAGTGGCTGAGCAGCCACACTCGCGTGTCCGTGACTACTTCCGACGACTCGCTCAAGAAACAAAGCATTACAATGTCCAAGTTAGTGATCCAGATGTCGATGCTAAGCAAGTAAAAGTTCTACAGCTTATCAACGCGTACCGATTCCGCGGCCATGAAGCCGCAGAACTCGATCCTCTCGGTCTATGGAAACGCCCACCTGTGGCGGAACTGGACCCAGCATTCCACAGTCTTACTGAAGACGATCTCAACGAAACATTCAACGTAGGCTCTTTTGCTATTGGTCAGGAGACCATGGCACTGCGAGATATCCATTCTGCCCTGAAAAAAATCTATACCGGCTCGATCGGTGCTGAATACATGCACATGACCGACACTGAGCAGAAGCGTTGGATTCAGCAACGTTTGGAGTCCGTGGTAGGCCAACCCAGCTTTAATGCAGACGAAAAACGCACCTTCCTTGAAGAGCTGACGGCTGCAGAAGGCCTGGAACGTTACCTGGGTGCGAAATTCCCGGGCGCGAAACGTTTCTCGCTGGAAGGTGGTGATGCGCTTATTCCAATGACCAAAGAGCTGATTCGCCACGCTGGTAATAGCGGTATGCGTGAAGTCGTTATCGGTATGGCTCACCGTGGTCGTCTCAACATGTTGGTTAACGTGTTGGGTAAGAAACCGCAGGATCTGTTTGATGAGTTCGCGGGTAAGCACGATGAAACCTGGGGTACTGGTGACGTTAAATACCACCAGGGTTTCTCGGCAGACTTCGCCACACCTGGCGGCGACGTTCACCTGGCACTGGCGTTTAACCCGTCTCACCTAGAGATCGTTAACCCTGTGGTTATCGGTTCGGTACGTGCCCGTCAGGATCGCCTCGGTGATAAAAACGGCAGCACGGTATTGCCGATCACTATTCACGGTGACTCGGCGATTGCCGGTCAGGGTGTGGTAGCTGAAACCTTCAACATGTCACAGGCGCGTGGTTTCCAAGTCGGTGGTACTGTGCGTATCGTGGTGAATAACCAGGTTGGCTTTACTACCTCCAACCCGAACGATACCCGCTCAACCATGTACTGTACCGATATCGCGAAAATGGTGCAGGCTCCGATCTTCCACGTCAACGCGGACGATCCTGAAGCCGTTGCCTTCGTAACCCGAATCGCACTCGATTACCGTAACGAATTCAAACGCGACGTGGTGATCGACCTGGTTTGTTACCGCCGCCACGGTCACAACGAAGCTGATGAGCCAAATGCGACTCAGCCGCTGATGTATCAGAAAATCAAAAAACATCCGACGCCACGCAAGCTATACGCGGATGTGCTGATCGAGCGTAATGAGTTAGGTATCGACATCGCCACCCAATTGGTGAACGAATACCGCGATGCTCTGGACCACGGTGAAGTAGTGGTGAAAGAGTGGCGTCCGATGGCGATGCACTCGGTAGACTGGTCACCATACCTGGGCCATGAATGGGACATGGAGTGGGATAACCAGTACGACCGTCAGCGTTTGTTAGAGCTGGGTAATCGTATCACCCAGTACCCGGAAAGCCACAAGCTGCAAAGCCGGGTAAACAAGCTATACAACGACCGCAAAGCGATGCTGACCGGCGAAAAAGCCATTGACTGGGGTATGGCAGAGACGCTGGCCTACGCGACTCTGGTCGACGATGGCAAACGTATTCGTATCTCAGGTCAGGATTCCGGACGCGGAACTTTCTTCCATCGTCATGCCGTTCTGCACAACCAGTCAGATGCCAGCACTTATGTACCGCTGGAGAACATCCATGACAAACAAGGTCCGTTCCAGGTATTCGACTCGGTCCTGTCCGAAGAAGCGGTACTGGCCTTCGAATACGGCTATGCAACTGCAGAGCCGGGTGGCCTGACGTTGTGGGAAGCGCAATTTGGTGATTTCGCCAACGGCGCTCAGGTTGTAATCGACCAATTTATTTCTTCTGGTGAGCAAAAATGGGCTCGTTTGTGTGGTTTGACCATGCTGTTGCCACACGGTTACGAAGGCCAGGGTCCAGAGCACTCCTCAGCCCGTCTGGAGCGTTACCTGCAGCTTTGCGCAGAGCAAAACATGCAAGTGATCGTTCCGTCGACGCCAGCTCAGGTATATCACATGCTGCGCCGTCAGGTGGTTCGTCCGATGCGTCGTCCTCTGGTGGTCATGTCGCCAAAATCTCTGTTGCGTCATCCACTGTGTATTTCTACGCTGGAAGACCTGGCAGAAGGGACTTTCCAACCAGCGATTGGCGAAATTGATAATCTGGATCCTGCCAAAGTGAAACGCGTTGTATTCTGTTCAGGTAAAGTTTACTACGACCTGCTAGAACAACGTCGTAATAACGAGCAGGACGATGTCGCGATTGTGCGTATCGAGCAGCTGTACCCGTTCCCGATGGACGATGTTAAAGCGGCGATCGCACCATATACCAATGCTGAAGACTTCGTCTGGTGCCAGGAAGAGCCACAAAACCAAGGTGCCTGGTACTGTAGTCAGCACAACTTCCGAGCCTCGATTCCAAAAGGTGCGGAACTTAATTACGCAGGCCGCCCAGCTTCTGCTTCGCCAGCAGTTGGTTATATGTCGGTACATTTGAAACAGCAGAAGGCGTTGGTTGAAGACGCTCTGACTTTGGGTTCTAAATCGTCAGATTAAGAACCAGAAGTATAAGGAAGAAAGAAAGATGACAATTGAAATTCTGGTTCCAGACCTACCTGAATCAGTTGCGGACGCAACAGTTGCGACTTGGCACAAACAACCTGGCGAAGCTGTGGCACGCGACGAAGTACTCGTTGATATCGAAACCGATAAAGTGGTTCTGGAAGTTCCGGCTCCTGACGATGGCGTACTGGAAGCGATTGTAGAAGCAGAAGGTGCGACCGTACTGTCTAAGCAGCTTATAGCAAAACTGAAGCCTGGTGCGGTAGCGGGTGAACCAACTAAAGACACCACTGAAGCGTCTGAATCTTCTCCAGACAAGCGCCACAAAGCCAGCCTGACTGAAGAGAGCAACGATGCGCTGAGCCCTGCTGTTCGCCGTCTAATGGGTGAACATGGCCTGGAAGCGAATCAGGTTAAAGGTACCGGTGTGGGTGGCCGCATTACTCGTGAAGACATCGAGGCCTTCCTGGCTAAAGCCAAGGATAAGCCGGCAGCGGAAACCAAACAGGCTGATATCGAGCTCCCAGCGGCTGCGCGCACGCAAAAACGCGTTCCTATGACTCGTCTGCGTAAACGTGTTGCCGAGCGTCTGCTGGAAGCGAAAAACAGCACCGCAATGTTGACAACCTTCAACGAAGTCAACATGAAACCTATCATGGATCTGCGTAAGAAATACAAAGATCAGTTCGAAGAGCGTCACGGCATTCGTCTGGGCTTCATGTCGTTCTACGTTAAAGCCGTTGTGGAAGCGCTGAAACGCTACCCAGAGGTGAATGCCTCTATCGATGGCGAAGATATCGTTTACCACAATTTCTTCGATGTCAGCATGGCGGTATCGACTCCGCGTGGCCTGGTGACTCCTGTCCTAAAAGACTGTGACAACCTGAGCCTGGCTGAAATTGAGAAAGGTATCAAAGAGCTGGCCATTAAAGGCCGCGACGGTAAGCTGACTGTTGAAGAGCTGACTGGCGGTAACTTCACCATCACCAACGGTGGTGTGTTTGGTTCACTGATGTCTACACCTATCATCAACCCACCACAAGCGGCCATCCTGGGTATGCACAAAATCCAGGAACGTCCTATGGCGGTTGATGGCAAAGTAGAGATCCTGCCAATGATGTACCTGGCGCTGTCTTACGATCACCGTCTGATTGATGGTCGCGAGTCAGTAGGCTTCCTGGTTACCATCAAGGAATTGCTGGAAGATCCAACTCGCCTGCTGCTGGACGTTTAATCCAAAGCTAAGCCCGGTGACCAGTTCACCGGGCTGACGTTAATTTTGGGCTGGGCTACGCTCATCGCCTCGCCTTCATTTGAGCTGTATTGGCTTATTTGAGAAGACCCTACAGACGTCGTTAGTTGTAATAGCGCGTCAAAGAATATAAAGCCCCTTAGGGAAGAACGAACGGAATATCAAAATGAATTTGCATGAATATCAAGCCAAACAGCTGTTTGCAGAATTCGGTTTGCCTGTACCGGAAGGTTACGCTTGTGATACGCCACAAGAAGCTTTTGAAGCTGCAGGTCGCATCAGCACGGAGAAAAAAGTCGTTAAGTGTCAGGTACACGCCGGTGGTCGCGGTAAAGCGGGCGGTGTTGAGCTGCACGATACTAAAGATGGCGTAAAAGAGTTTGCACAAAAGTGGCTGGGTAAAAACCTGGTAACTTACCAAACAGATGCTAACGGTCAGCCTGTCACTAAGATCCTGGTTGAAGAAGCATCAAACATCGCTAACGAACTGTACTTGGGTGCAGTAGTTGACCGCGCTAGCCGCAAGATTGTGTTCATGGCATCGACTGAAGGTGGCGTGGAAATCGAGAAAGTGGCAGAAGAAACTCCAGAGTTGATTCACAAAGCCGCTATCGACCCATTGGTCGGCCCGCAAGCATATCAAGGCCGTGAACTGGCGTTCAAACTGGGCCTGGAAGGCGACCAAATTAAACAATTCGTTAAGATCTTCATGGGTCTTGGCACTATGTTCGCCCAATACGACCTGGCTCTGCTGGAAATCAACCCGCTGGTTGTTACTGCCGAAGGCAACCTGCTGTGCCTGGACGGTAAGATCAACATCGACTCAAACGCGCTTTACCGTCAGCCTAAACTGCGTGAAATGCACGATCCTTCTCAGGAAGATGAGCGTGAAGCACACGCAGCTCAGTGGGAACTGAACTACGTCGCACTAGATGGTAACGTTGGCTGTATGGTTAACGGCGCGGGTCTGGCGATGGGCACGATGGACATCGTAAACCTGCACGGCGGCAAACCAGCTAACTTCCTGGATGTTGGTGGCGGCGCAACCAAAGAGCGCGTAGCGGAAGCATTCAAGATCATCCTGTCTGATGACAACGTGAAAGCAGTACTGGTTAACATCTTCGGCGGTATCGTTCGTTGTGACATGATCGCTGAAGGTATCATCGGTGCGGTTAAAGAGGTAGGTGTAAGCGTACCTGTTGTGGTTCGTCTGGAAGGTACTAACGCAGACCTGGGTCGCGAAGTACTTGCTAATTCGGATGTTGATATCATTGCAGCTGAGTCGCTAACCGACGCAGCTCAGAAAGTTGTTGCTGCTGCGGAGGGCAAATAATGTCGGTACTAATTAACAAAGACACCAAAGTAATCTGTCAGGGTTTCACTGGTGGTCAGGGTACTTTCCACTCAGAGCAGGCTATTGCATACGGCACTCAGATGGTTGGTGGTGTATCTCCGGGCAAAGGTGGTCAAACTCACTTGGGCCTGCCAGTATTCAACACTGTACGCGAAGCAGTAGAAGCGACTGGCGCAACCGCGACAGTTATCTATGTACCAGCACCTTTCTGTAAAGATGCCATTCTGGAAGCGATTGATGCGGGTATCGAGCTGATCGTGACTATCACCGAAGGCATCCCTACGACTGATATGATCGACGTGAAAGTGAAGCTGGAAGAGACTGGCGTACGCATGATCGGTCCAAACTGCCCAGGCGTTATCACTCCTGATGAGTGCAAGATCGGTATCATGCCAGGTCACATCCACAAGAAAGGTAAGGTCGGCATCGTTTCTCGTTCAGGCACACTGACTTATGAAGCGGTTAAGCAGACCACTGACGAAGGTTTCGGTCAGTCTACTTGTGTTGGTATCGGTGGTGACCCAATCCCAGGATCTAACTTTATCGATATCCTGAAACTGTTCCAGGAAGACCCGGAAACTGAAGCGATCGTGATGATCGGTGAGATCGGTGGTACTGCGGAAGAGGAAGCGGCAGCGTTCATCAAAGAGAACGTCACTAAACCCGTTGTTTCTTACATCGCAGGTGTGACTGCTCCTCCAGGTAAACGTATGGGCCACGCTGGCGCGATTATTTCTGGCGGTAAAGGTACTGCTGAAGATAAATTCGCAGCTCTGGAAGCAGCCGGCGTTAAGACTGTGAAAAGTCTGGCAGAAATCGGCAAAGGGCTACGCGAAGTTACCGGTTGGTAATTCGTTAGTCTCAGATTAAGCACAAAGCCTGGCAATGCCAGGCTTTTTTAATGTTTGACGCTACCGAACTCAGGGCAACAAAAAAGGGACTGGCTTTACGCACAATCCCTTTTAACTGGAATCTATGGCGGAAATTACAGCGTCATTGCTGCAATCCAGCCAAAGATAATCAGCGGAATATTAAAGTGAATAAAGGTGGGTACCACGGTTTCCCAGATATGATCGTGCTGGCCATCGGCATTCAGGCCGGATGTTGGCCCCAGTGTTGAGTCAGAAGCCGGCGAACCTGCGTCACCCAGCGCACCTGCCGTACCCACAATGGCTATGGTGGCCAAAGGTGAAAAGCCGAATGCGGCGGCCAGTGGTACGTAGATGGTGGCAATGATTGGAATCGTCGAGAAAGAGGAACCAATCCCCATGGTTACCAGCAGGCCAACAATCAGCATTAGCAGCGCTGCCAGGGCTTTATTGTCACCGATGCTGCCTGCAATTGACTCCACCAGAGTTTCGACGCCCCCGGTTTGCTTCATCACAGCGGCAAAACCGGCCGCGGCGATCATAATAAAGCCGATCATCGCCATCATGTGCACCCCACGGGTGAAGACATCATGGGTTTCTTTCCAGGCGATCACGCCACCAAAGGTAAACACCAGGAAGCCGGCCAGACCACCGACGATCATCGAACCGGTCGACAACTGGGCTGACAGAGCGACTACGATACCGACCAGTGCAACGATAACATTCTTTTTGTTGATCGCTTGCGGACTCTCTTCAACGTGAGTCATTTCTGTTTCCGGATAGGCGCGAGGTTTGCGGTAACTGAAGAATATTGCGATCAACAGACCAACCACCATGCCGGCACCCGGCAGTAACATCGCTGTTGGTACCTGGCTGGCAACGATAGACTCTAAGCCGTTGTCCTGCAGGTTTTTCAGCAGGATGCTGTTTAAGAAAATACCACCAAAACCGATCGGCAATACCATGTAAGTGGTAACCAGGCCGAAGGTGAGCACACAGGCGATCATTCTACGGTCAATGTTAAGTTTGGCAAAAACGCCCAACAGAGGTGGAATCAAGATTGGGATGAAGGCGATATGGACCGGAATAACGTTTTGTGACGACATGGTTACCAGGATCAACGCGATCAGTACCGCGTATTTCAGCCCGGTGCTGGCAGCCTGACTGTGACGACCGTGGATACGGCGAATCACACTTTGTGCCATTAGGTCAGTCAGACCCGATTTAGAAATGGCCACCGCAAAGGTACCAAGCATCGCGTAGCTCAGCGCGATAGTTGCACCGCCACCAAGTCCGCTTTCAAAAGCAGAGACTGCTTGAGAGAGATCCATACCGGCAACCAGACCACCCACGATAGCGCTGAATGTCAGGGCAACCACGACATTGACGCGCATCAGGGCCAGAGCCAGCATGATACAAACAGAAATTACAACAGGATTCATAGTTTACTCTTTTATTGTGTTTACTTGTTTTCTGCGGCGTCAGGTTCAACCAGCGGCCAGCCACCCAGGGCTTTCCACTTGTTGACGATGCCACAGAATAATTCCGCCGTTTTTTGAGTATCGTATAAAGCGGAATGGGCTTCCTTATTGTCAAATTCCATCCCGGCCGTTTTGCACGCTTTAGCCAGTACTGTCTGGCCATAGGCCAGACCGCTCAGCGTTGCGGTATCAAAGGTGGCAAAGGGATGAAACGGGACTCGTTTTAGCTGGCTGCGCTCGCTGGCAGCCATGACAAAACTGTGGTCGAAAGTCGCGTTGTGGGCGACGATGATGGCACGGCTGCATTCCGCTGCCTTCTGCTCTTTCCGCACCAGTTTATAGATCTCTTTTAACGCTTCAGATTCGCTTACCGCGCCCCGCAACGGGCTGAACGGGTCACGAATACCGTTGAATTCCAGTGCCTCACGTTCGATGTTGGCGCCTTCAAACGGTTCGACATGAAAATGGATGGTACTGGCAGGTTGCAGGTTACCCTGTTCATCCATCTTGAGGGTCACGGCGCAAATTTCTAAAAGGGCATCGGTTTTGGCGTTGAACCCGGCGGTTTCAACATCGATTACCACTGGAAAATAGCCGCGAAAGCGTTTTTTCAGCGTCAAAGCTTGGTTGTCTGTAGTCATGATTACGTCATTTTACCTGCGAGGGCTGGCATTATTGCAGATTCTTATCCTGATAAAAACCGTTGCCCGCCAAATTAATGCCTGCGGAAACCGGGCTATTGGCGGGATAATTGCATGATGGTGAATTAATAACGATAGGGGGCAATGCTTCGCCGCCGTAACTGAGCACTGAGATAGAGACATGTTATCGACTAGAAGCCAATTCGTGACAGGGCTGGCTGCCTTCATCGCCTTTAGCGGGCCTGCAATCGCAATGGAGAAGCAGTATGTGGCCACCCCCCAGCAATCCACCTGGCAGATGGTGGAGAACTCGCCGCTGGAGTGCCGTCTGGTACATCCTATCCCGGGGTACGGTGATGCCCAGTTCAGCTCGCATGCCAGTAAGAAAATTAACCTGGATTTTGAACTGAAAATGCGCCGGCCGATGGGGCAAACCCGCAATGTCGATCTGGTTTCACTCCCGCCGGCATGGCGCCCGGGCGACAACGCTGAGCGGATCAATAATCTGAAATTTTTTCAGCAGTTCGACGGCTATGTCGGTGGACAAACGGCATGGGGTATCTTGTCGGAACTGGAGAAAGGCCGCTATCCGACATTCAGCTATCAAGACTGGCAAAGCCGTGACCAACGTATAGAAGTGGCTTTGTCCTCGGTAATGTTTAAAGCCCAGTACCAGGTTTTCAGCGACTGTATTGCCAATTTACTGCCGTACAGTTTTGAAGATATTGCCTTTACCATTCTTCATTACGACCGCAGTAGTGTAGAACTGAACAAAGCATCACGCAAGCGGCTGGCTCAGATTGCCGATTATATTCGTTACAACAAGGACATCGACCTGGTGCTGGTGTCTACCTATACCGATTCGACCGACAGTAAAAGTGCCAGTCAGAATTTATCTGAACAGCGGGCGGAGGTGTTGCGTAAGTATTTCCAGTCACTGGGCTTGACCGAAGAGCGGATCCAGGTGCAGGGATATGGCAAACGGCGGCCGATTGCAGACAATGCGTCGCCGATCGGCAAAGACAAAAACCGCCGCGTGGTGATATCTCTGGGCCGGACCCAGGTTTAGGCTCGCTGCGTTACAAACACTTAAAAAGCAAAAAGGACGGCGAACCGCCCTTTTTGTTAACCTTCCAGACCAGCACTGGCCTGTTTGTTCTGGATCAGCTCAATCATATAGCCGTCCGGATCTTTAACGAAAGCGATATGGGTGGAACCACCTTTGACAGGACCTGGCTCGCGGGTCACGTTGCCGCCTGCGGCTTTAATCGCATCACAGGTAGAATAGATGTCGTCAACACCGATAGCGATATGGCCAAATGCATTGCCGAGATCGTACTCACTGGTTCCCCAGTTGTAGGTAAGTTCGATCACCGCGCCCTGAGATTCATCACCGTAGCCGAGAAATGCCAGTGTGTATTCATACTGGGTGTTTTCGTTTTTACGCAGTAACTGCATCCCCATCACATCGGTATAAAACTGTATTGAGCGGTCTAAATCACCCACGCGTAGCATGGTGTGTAAAATACGTCCTGAGGCCATAATACTCTGCTCCCTAATTAATCAGTTCTCTGGATAAACTTTGTCTTTGAATTCGCACAAATCTTCGATGATGCAACTGCCACAGCGCGGTTTACGCGCAATGCAGGTGTAACGTCCGTGCAAAATCAACCAGTGGTGGACATCCACTTTAAATTCTTTCGGTACCACTTTCAGCAGCTTTTGCTCAACCTGGTCAACGTTTTTCCCTATGGCAAATTTGGTTCGGTTGGAAACGCGGAATATATGGGTATCGACCGCGATGGTCGGCCATCCAAAAGCGGTATTGAGTACCACATTGGCGGTTTTACGCCCTACGCCGGGTAACGCTTCTAACGCTTCGCGATCTTCCGGGACCTGTCCCTGGTGTTGCTCGACCAGGATCTGGCAAGTTTTGATGACGTTTTCCGCTTTGGAGTTAAACAGACCAATGGTTTTGATGTGCTGTTTGACCCCTTCGACACCTAAATTCAGCATGGCTTGCGGCGTGTTGGCCACTGGGTAGAGCTTGGCGGTGGCTTTGTTGACGCTGACATCGGTCGCCTGAGCAGACAACAACACCGCAATAAGCAGTTCAAAAGGTGAATTCCAGGCGAGTTCTGTCTGCGGATGTGGATTGGCTTCGCGCAGACGCTGCAGTATTTCGACTCGTTTACTGTTATTCATTTTGAGTTAGATATCCTTACTGGTTGGTGACTCGGGCTCGTTCGATAACAGGTTTTGCCTGCTTCGGCTGACGAGCTTGCAGTTGTTTATCGATGACATTTTTCAGCGCGATAAGAAGGCCCACACCGATGAAAGCGCCGGGTGGCAGCAATGCCAACAGAAAATGGCTGTCAAAGTGGAACAGCTCGATTCTCAGGCTGCGTGCCCATTCGCCAAACAGCAAATCGGCGCCATCAAACAGGGTGCCGTTGCCGATAATTTCGCGCATTGCGCCCAGTACCACCAGGACACTGGTCATGCCAAATCCCATCCAGAAACCGTCGATGGCTGCCGGAATAACATCGTTTTTGGAGGCAAACGCTTCGGCCCGGCCGATGATTATACAGTTGGTCACAATCAGCGGGATAAAGATACCCAGCGACAGAAACAGCCCGTAAGCGTAGGCGTTCATCAGCAGCTGTACACAGGTCACCAGCGCAGCAATGATCATGACAAAGATCGGAATCCGCACTTCTTTAGGTACTTTGTGCTTCACCAGCGACACGGTGACGTTAGATCCCACCAATACCGCCAGCGTTGCTAACCCTAGCCCCAGCGCATTGGTTACCGTTGACGAGACCGCCAGCAATGGACAAAGACCCAGCAACTGTACCAGAGCCGGGTTGTTGTCCCACATGCCGTCTTTTATCAGTTTTTGATAATTACTCATCGGCACCTCCACAATTTGGTGTCTGCTTGATCAACTGTTCACGGTTGAGGTTAACATATTGTACGCTGCGTTTAATGGCTTTCACCACCGCTCGAGGCGTGATGGTGGCGCCGGTAAACTGGTCGAACTGTCCACCATCTTTGCGTACTTTCCAGCTGTCCGCGTTGCTCTCATTGAGCAGTTTACCGGTGAATCCGAGCATCCAGTCGGTGACGCGCAGGTCGATCTTATCGCCCAGTCCAGGAGTCTCCTGATGGGAGAGAATACGGCTGCCGGTCACTGTGCCACTGTGGTCGACCGCAACGATGAGTTTGATGGCACCGTTATAGCCGTCGGGCGCAATCGCCTCGATGGCGATCGCGCTGGGCTCACCATTCAGGCTGGCAATATAAGCCGGCATAGGCTCTAAACTGCCCAGCTCAGGGCTGCTGACTAAGGTACAGGCCTGATACAAATCGTTGTCGTGTAACTGGTGAGGAATGACCTGGTTTAGCACCGACAATAGTTGTGCCTGCTGCTGTTTGGCAATGGTGTCTGCAGTCAGGTAATAAGTCACTGCAACCATACCGGTTGAAACACAGGCAAATATTGCCAAAATCAGGCCATTGTTTTTAATTGCGTTAAACATGCTATTCCTTCGAGACCCGTGTAATTAATGCCCGTAAGTACGAGGTTTGGTGTAGTAGTCCAGCATCGGTACGCACATGTTGGCCAGCAGTACGGCGAATGCTACGCCATCAGGAAAACCACCCCAGCTGCGAATAATGAACACCAGCATGCCGATCAATGCACCATATAGCAGTCGGCCTTTCACTGTCGTGGACGCTGTTACCGGGTCGGTGGCAATAAAAAACGCACCCAACATGGTGGCACCCGACAACAGCTGGATCAGCGGTGAGGCGGTAGTGCCGGGAACAATAATTGCAAACAGTCCGCTGATTACCGTCAGGCTGAGCAAAAATGCCAGCGGGATATGCCAACTGATCACCCGCAGTTTGATCAGCAGTAACCCGCCAATCAGGTACGCTAAATTGACCCATTCCCAGCCGATGCCTGCCAGCCCGGCGAACTGGGGTTGCGACAGTGCCTCCGCGCTGGTGCGGCCACTATGCAGGGCAGTTTTGAAGGCATCCAGCGGCGTCGCCATCGTCAGGCCGTCAATACCGGTACGAACTTGCTGTAAAGAGAGCCCCTCCAGGTTATAGCCGGTAAAAATCAGTGCCAGGGTATCGGCCAGACTATTTGGGCTGGCACTCAGCTGTTCCGGCGCAATCCAGCTGGTCATTTGGACCGGGAACGAAATCAGCAGCACCACATAGGCGACCATCGCCGGATTGAACAGGTTTTGACCGATACCACCATAAAGATGCTTGGCCACTACTATGGCGAATATCAGCCCAATTAACACCAGCCACCATGGCGAGAGCGGGGGAATCGCCACTGCCAACAGCCATGCAGTTACCAACGCACTGTTGTCGCGCAGCGCCATCGCTGGTGGCCGCTTACGCAGCAGCATGATACTGGCTTCTAGTGTCAACGCGAACAGGATCGCGATCACCAGTTGGATTAGAGTACCCCAGCCGAAATAGTAGCTCTGAGCTGCCAGGCCAGGGAGGGCGCACACGGCGACCCATTTCATCAGATCAGCGGTACTGCGCCGACTATGACTGTGGGGGGAGCTGGCAATAAAAAACGACACTACTCTTTCTCCTGGTTATTTTTGCTTTGTTGCTGAGCTTTGCGTGCTTTAGCGCGGGCAATAGCGGCGGCAACCGCGGCTTTTTTATCGCTGGCTTCGCTGGCGGGCTCGGAAGTTTCCGTTTCACTGCCAGCCTGTTCCGCTTTGCGCGCTTTGGCGCGGGCAATGGCGGCAGCGACCGCGGCTTTTTTATCGCCGGCTTCGTTGGCGGGCTCGGAAGTTTCTGTTTCACTGCCAGCCTGTTCAGCTTTGCGCGCTTTGGCGCGGGCGATGGCAGCGGCGACCGATGCCTTTTTATCAGCTTTCTCCGGCTGGGCTACGTCATTCGTTTCAGAGCTTGCCTCAGCTTGTTGGGCCGCTTTTCGCTCACGAGCCTGCTGCTTACGTTGTTCTCTAAGCTTCGCCATTTCGCGGTTATCCGGTTCGGCTTGCCCAGACTCCAGAGCAGCGGCTTGCTTGGCTTTCGCTTTAGCAATGGCGGCGGCGACGGCAGGTTTGACTTCGTCACTTGATGGCTGTTTTTGCGCCTTCACTCGAGCAATGGCTGCAGCGACAGCATCACCACCACCAGACTGTTGCATTTCTTTGCGGCGCTGATCGGCGGCTTTTTTGAAGCGATTCTCCCGCTCGGCTTTTTCCCGCTCCATCCGGGCTTTTTTCTCTTCAAAACGGATTTTTGCCCGTTCCGCAGCCTCGGCATCTTCTTTGCGGGTACGGATTTCGGCTTTGGCCTGGCGGTAATACTGCACCAGCGGAATTTCGCTCGGACAGACATAAGCACAGGCACCGCATTCAATACAGTCGCGAATGTGTAATTCTTCGCACTTATCCAACTCTTGAGCCTTGGCATGCCATTGTAATTGCTGCGGCAGCAGGGAGGCCGGACAGACTTCCGCACATTGCGCACAGCGTATGCAGGCCATTTCGAACTGTTCCGCGGCGATTTCATTGCGCTGCGGAGCGAGAATACAGTTGGTCGTTTTGGTTATCGGTACGCGGCTGTGGGGTAGGGTAAATCCCATCATAGGCCCGCCCATGATCAGCCGTGGCAGCCGTTTGTCTGGCTCATAGCCGTAGCTATCGAGTAGATACTGTACCGGTGTACCTATCAGCGCCCAGACATTGCGTGGCTGGATAAAGGTGTTACCGGTCAGGGTGACGACTCTACGGATCAACGGTTCGCCGTCAATAACCGCTTTTTTAATGGCATACAGCGAGCCGACATTTTGTACCAGTAGGCCAATATCAGCCGGAATTCCCCCATTAGGCACCTCTTTATTGGTCAGCACTTTTATCAGTTGTTTTTCCCCGCCAGAAGGGTATTTCGTGGGGATGACGCGGATAACAATGTCTTTGTTTTGTGCTGCAATCTTTAGCGCTTCAATGGCCAGGGGTTTGTTATCTTCAATACCGATGATAGTCAGCTTGGGTTTTAGAATATGTTCGACAATTTCGATACCCTGAATAATTTCGTCAGCATGATGCTGCATCAGGGTGTCATCTGCGGTGATATAAGGCTCACACTCGGCTGCGTTGATGATCAGTATCTCTGTACGTGACAGGCCAGCCTGAATTTTTTTTGCCGTCGGGAAGCCAGCACCGCCTAAACCGGACACCCCGGCCAGGCGTATCAGTTCAATCAGCTCCCCAGGCTCTTTCGCTTGGTAGTCGGCCAGTGGAGACAGCTCGATCCATTGATCTTTTCCGTCTGGACGCAAAATAATGCAGGTTTCGCTCAGACCGGATGGGTGAGCGGTGGTTCTTGGTTCTATTGCTTCAATGAGGCCGGATGTGGGCGCGTGAACCGGCAGCATAAAGCTGGTGTTGTACTTGGTTAACGGCTGACCTTTTAAAACGCGTTCGCCGGTTCGGACCAGCAGGTCACCTGGCTTACCGATGTGCTGCTTCAGCGGCAGAATGATTTCGTCCGGAACCTGAACCTCGGCAATCGTCATCTGGTTGGACTGAGTCTTGTTATCCGCAGGGTGGATACCACCGGGAAAGTCCCACAGTGCGCCGTTTCGGATTTGTTCGATTAGTGACAGCATGCCAGTCCTTAATTTCCACCGCTGCGATCGGTTTGCTCGACCGCTTCGGTAATATCAACAACAGGAATGGCGTTCATTTGCCACTTCCAATTTTCAGTGGTGGTTTCCAGTGGGATCATTTCGATACAATCGGTCGGACATGGCGCGACGCATAAATCACATCCGGTACACTCATCGATGATGACGGTATGCAGTGCCTTGGTGCCACCGACGATGGCATCGACCGGACAGGCCTGGATACATTTGGTGCAGCCTATGCACATATCTTCGTGGATAAAGGCCACTTTCTTAACGGAATCTTCGAGATCGTGCGCTGATTCGGGCACATCGACGCCCATTAAATCGGCCAGTTTTTCTATTGTCGCCTGTCCCCCCGGAGGACACTTGTTAATGGCATCGCCGTTGGCAATAGCTTCTGCGTAAGGTCGGCAACCTGGGTAGCCGCACTGGCCACATTGGGTTTGGGGCAAAATGCTATCAATTTGATCGACGATGGGATCCGCTTCCACTTTAAAGCGGATGGAGGCAAAACCCAGAACGGCACCGAATATGGCCGCCAGGACAGCAATAGCAATAATGGCGATAACGATACTATTCATTACAGTTTCACCAACCCAGTAAAGCCCATAAATGCCAACGACATTAACCCGGCAGTGATCATGGCGATGGACGCTCCTTTAAAGGGCGCTGGGACATCCGCGGCGGCAAGACGCTCACGCATCGACGCAAACAGGATCAGTACCATGGAAAAACCAACAGCGGCACCAAAGCCATAGATGATCGATTCGATAAAGTTATGGTTTTCGTTGATATTCAGCAGCGCCACGCCGAGTACGGCACAGTTGGTGGTGATCAGCGGGAGGAAGATACCGAGTAATCGGTACAATGTCGGGCTGGTTTTATGTACCACCATTTCGGTAAATTGAACCACCACTGCGATCACCAGAATGAAACTCATGGTTCGCAGATACTGCAGCCCAAGCGGGGCGAGAATGTAAGTTTCTACCAGGTAAGCACACACCGAAGCGAGTGTCAGGACGAAGGTCGTAGCAAGTCCCATACCGATTGCGGTCTCCAGTTTCTTGGATACCCCCATAAACGGACACAAGCCCAGAAATTTTACCAGCACAAAGTTATTGACCAGCACAGTACCGATCAATAACAGAAGATATTCGGCCATAACGAGACAGTAATTAAAATTCTGATCCTGACATTATCCTGCTTTGCTAGCTTAATAACAACCGACCAAATACATGGTTTTAAGCTGTTGGCCAAATTTTGCGCTTATTTTGCTGGTGGTTAGCTCAGACATACCCATTTGGAGGGAAGGGAATTCACTCGGCAAAAGTGTGTGTGGCGGGAGCTAAAACGAAAAAAGCCAGATCTTACGATCTGGCTTTCGAAATTTGGCTCCCCCTGCGGGACTCGAACCTGCGACATACGGATTAACAGTCCGCCGTTCTACCAACTGAACTAAGGGGGAATTGCTTTAAGCGGGGCGGATGATAGTCGGTTGTGGTGGATAATGTCAACCGGATTTGCGGTAAAAAGTTAAAATAAATTATGCAAAAAATGCTTTACTTTCCTGCATCCCTTGCGGCTATTAGGCTTGATTTACTTATCCACTAAAATTGTGGATAAGTGTGTTGATGAAGCTTGAGCAACTAAAAAGTTATTAACAGTTAGATTAAATAATCTAGAAAACTAATCATTTACTACGGGTGTTAATCATTGAAAATAATAGGTTTTTCCTGTTTATTCGCCGAAGGTGTTAATGCAGAGAAAAAATATAAATAATTATCAATTGGACGAATTAGGTGCGTTTTGGGTATAAGCTGTGGATACGACTAGGTGCTGATTGGGAGGGAACAGCGAGTAGGGCGGAAGATAGTATCAGACTAAACTGATCAGATCTAGCGGCCACACACAAAGATCTGCAAATCAGAGATAAATTTTATTTGCAGCTAAATTGTCTGTATATTTACACAGGTTTTCAGCTCCGGCTCTGATGAGGGTGTTATGACTAAAGTTTTTGATTTGGTATCGGATTATCAACCATCTGGTGACCAACCCGACGCAATTCGCCAATTGCTTGCAGGGTTGGAAGATGGCCTGGCTCACCAGACTCTGTTGGGGGTGACTGGCTCAGGTAAGACATTTACTTTAGCGAATGTGATCGCCACTGCACAGAGACCGACAATATTGTTAGCCCCTAACAAAACTCTGGCTGCTCAGTTGTACGGTGAGATGAAGGCGTTCTTTCCTAATAATGCGGTCGAGTATTTTGTCTCATATTACGACTATTACCAGCCAGAAGCTTATGTGCCGACAACAGATACCTTTATTGAAAAAGACGCCTCGATTAATGCGCACATCGAGCAGATGCGCTTGTCGGCGACTAAAGCGTTGTTGGAAAGAAAAGATGCCATTATCGTCGCATCGGTTTCGGCGATCTATGGTTTGGGTGACCCCGAATCCTACCTGCAGATGATGTTGCACCTTCGGCGTGGGGATATCATTGATCAGCGTGACATGTTACGCCGTCTGGCGGAGCTGCAATACAGTCGTAATGATGTGGCATTTGAACGTGGTCAGTTCCGGGTTCGTGGTGAAGTGATCGATATTTTCCCGGCAGAATCGGATCAGGATGCGGTGCGGGTAGAGATGTTTGACGATGAGATCGACTGCATCAGTATTTTTGACCCCTTAACCGGTGCACTGAAGCAGCGCGATATTCCGCGTTTTACCGTTTATCCCAAGACCCACTATGTCACGCCGCGAGACCGGATTCTTGAAGCGATAGAACATATTAAGCAGGAGCTTCGTCAACGTCAGCAGTACCTGATGGACAACAATAAACTGCTTGAAGAGCAACGCATCAGCCAGCGAACCCAGTTTGATATCGAGATGATGAACGAACTCGGTTTCTGTTCCGGTATCGAAAACTACTCACGTTACCTGAGTGGTCGCAATGAAGGCGAGCCGCCGCCGACACTGTTTGATTATCTGCCTCACGATGGCCTGCTGGTTATTGATGAGTCCCACGTCACTGTGCCCCAGATTGGCGCCATGTACAAAGGGGACCGTTCGCGCAAAGAGACCCTGGTGGAATATGGCTTCCGCTTGCCTTCGGCGCTGGATAACCGTCCGCTGAAGTTTGAAGAGTTTGAGTCGCTGGCCCCGCAAACCATTTTTGTTTCTGCCACTCCCGGTAACTATGAGCTGGAAAAATCTGACGGTCAGGTTGCCGATCAGGTAGTACGCCCCACCGGATTGCTGGATCCGAAACTGGAAGTTCGACCGGTGGCCACCCAGGTGGATGACCTGTTGTCCGAAATCAACATTCGGGCTGCCAAAGATGAGCGGGTTTTGGTGACCACCTTAACCAAGCGGATGGCGGAAGATCTGACCGAATATCTGACCGAGCACGACGTGCGGGTTCGCTACCTGCACTCTGACATTGATACCGTCGAGCGGGTCGAGATCATTCGTGACCTGCGTCTGGGTGAGTTCGATGTCCTGGTCGGTATCAACCTGCTGCGAGAGGGGCTGGATATGCCGGAAGTGTCGCTGGTAGCGATTCTGGATGCGGATAAAGAAGGCTTCTTGCGCTCTGAGCGTTCGTTAATCCAGACCATCGGGCGTGCTGCGCGTAACCTGGACGGAACCGCGATTCTGTATGCCGACCGCATCACCCGTTCAATGAAATTGGCGATGGATGAAACCAACCGCCGCCGCGAGAAGCAGCAAGCCTACAATGAAGAAAAAGGCATCCAGCCGCAGGCCCTGAAACGGAATGTCAAAGATATTATGGAACTGGGCGATATCGCCAAAAGCAAAAACAAACAGACCAAGCCCAAGTTGGTCAGCCTGTCCAAAGTGGCCGAGCCGTCCAACAGTTATCACAGCATGACGCCACAGCAGTTGGATAAAGAGATCAGTCGTTTAGAAGCGCAAATGTATCAACATGCACAAGATTTGGAATTTGAACTGGCAGCAGAAAAACGCGATAAAATCGAACAGCTTCGGACGCAATTTATCGTAAATAGTTGAGTGGGTTGGCCGTTCTGTGCTGATGAGATCAACCTGAGAGGCGAAGTAACGACGAGATTACTGTTAAACTGCACGCAAAAAAATAGCCAATAGTAATCCGCTATTGGCTGTATTTTGTGAATACTATGTTCACTAACAACGTCAGTTGGCTAGGTGACCCATGAGGGTCATACGGTAAACAGCAGGTTTTGTGCCATTTTCATAGATCAAAAATATGAGTTAAATCTACTAGTTTGCAGCAAAGAACTGTTAATTATTTGCAAAATGCAATTCGTAATGCAATTATTTAGACAAAATGCAATTACAACTGGCTAGGTTATGCAACAAAATCAACAGCAGCAAAAATCCAAGTATTTGCTGATGGTAGAAGATACGGCCTCTGTCGCAGCCTTGTACCGCTCCTACCTGACACCGCTCGGTATCGATATCAATATTGTCGGTAACGGTCGCGATGCGATCGAAAGCCTGAAATTTCGTACTCCTGACCTGATTTTGCTCGATCTGCGTCTGCCGGATATGACCGGTATGGATGTACTGTACGAGGTTAGAGAGCGTTGCCCGGATGTGCCGGTAATCTTTATGACGGCACACGGCTCGATCGATACCGCCGTCGAAGCGATGCGTCACGGCGCCCAGGACTTTTTGATTAAACCCTGTGAGGCGGATCGGCTTCGGGTCACGGTCAACAACGCCATTCGTAAGGCCACCAAGCTGAAAAATGAGCCTGGCCATTCAAATAATCAGAACTATCAGGGCTTTATCGGTAGCAGCCACAATATGCAGGCGGTATACCGGACCATAGACTCAGCCGCCAGCAGTAAGGCGAGTATTTTTATTACCGGCGAAAGTGGTACCGGTAAAGAAGTGTGTGCTGAAGCGATCCATGCGGCCAGCAAGCGCGGCGACAAACCATTTATCGCCATCAACTGTGCCGCGATCCCCAAAGACTTAATTGAGAGTGAGCTGTTCGGTCACGTCAAAGGGGCGTTTACCGGGGCCGCGACCGATCGCCAGGGGGCGGCAGAGCTGGCCGATGGTGGCACCCTGTTTCTTGATGAGTTGTGCGAAATGGATCTGGACCTGCAGACCAAACTGTTGCGCTTTATCCAGACCGGTACTTTTCAGAAAGTGGGATCGTCCAAAATGAAAAGTGTCGATGTCCGGTTTGTCTGCGCGACCAACCGGGATCCTTGGCGCGAAGTGCAAGAGGGCCGTTTCCGTGAAGACCTGTATTACCGTTTGTATGTGATCCCCTTGCATTTGCCGCCACTGCGCGAGCGGGGTGAAGATGTGATTGAAATTGCCTATTCACTGCTGGGCTTTATGTCAAAAGAAGAGGGGAAAGGCTTTATCCGTCTGGCGCCAGAAGTGGTAGAGCGCTTTATTCGCTATGAATGGCCTGGCAATGTCCGTCAATTGCAGAACGTATTGAGAAATGTGGTGGTACTCAACCATGGCCAGGTGATTACCCTGGATATGTTACCGCCGCCGTTGAACCGTCCGGATACCGGTCAGATTCGGGTCCAGCGTGAGGCGTCGGATCAGCCTCTGAGTGTCCATGAAATTTTCCCTCTGTGGCTCACAGAAAAGCAGGCGATCGAGCAGGCAATCGAAGCCTGTGATGGTAATATTCCTAAAGCTGCCGGCTACTTAGATGTCAGCCCTTCGACCATCTATCGCAAATTGCAGGCCTGGAATGATAAGGAAAAAAGTAACTGATCATGGACATCAAGAATCAACAGCAAATCACCCGGCTGGCAGAGGAGATTGGTGAGGAGAATGTTCCGGTGCTGCTGGAAATTTTCTTAGGAGAGCTGAACACCTATATCTCCAACTTATCGCAGCCGGAATCGGTCGATAAGTACGTTTACCTGAGTGAAATCAGCCATGCGTTAAAAAGCAGTGCTGCCAGTTTTGGTGCAGATCAGCTCTGCCAGCAGGCGCGAGACATCGATGCCCGGGCGAAAGCGGGGATCACCCTGACGTTAACCGATGACCTGCAACCTATGCTGGAACTATTACGCAGTACAGAGCAGGCCTATCAACAATTGGCCAGTCAGTAAGTTACTCCGAGATTAGCTCTTCTATCGCCTGAGTTAACTTGAGTCGGTCATGGCGCCAGTCGCGATTGGGTGAGGCCAGTTCCGTTGTCACACAGCGCCAGTGTTCCGCCAGGTCTGGATGAGGTTTATCTCCCAGCAGCACATCAATACGACGCGCCTGACAGGCGCGTTCACACCATTCCAGCTTAGTTTGCAGCGACATGCGTCCGGCAGGGCCATATTCTGGCGACAAGTTTTCGACAAATATCAACTTAGCCTTGCGGTTGTTGGCAATCGCCTGGGCCAACTCTGGCAGCAGTAACGGCGGCATGATACTGGTCAAAAAGCTGCCAGGTCCCAGAATAATGCAGTCGGCTTGTTCTACGGCCATTACCGCTTCACGAGTGGCCGGCACTTCCGGTGACAAATCCAGTCGGCGCAGATCTTCTTCCATTTCATCGACGCTGGTTTCGCCGGTTACCCAATTGCCATTAACTGACAGGGCGGTTAAATCTGACGGGTGTTCTGTCATCGGTACGATGTTTACGTCGACTTTTAACATATTGCGAATTAGGTTAATCGCGTCCAGAGGGCGCACTGACAGATTATCCAGAGCGGTGAGCATCAGGTTGCCTAAATTATGGCCGTTTAGCTCGCCGGCGCCTTTAAAACGATATTCGAACATCATTGAGCTGATCGAAGGGGAGGTGATCAACTGATTGATGCAGTTGCGCGTGTCACCCCAGGCGATGCCACCCTGACAATGTCGAATACGCCCGGTTGAGCCTCCGTTGTCGGTTGTCGTAACGATGCCGGTAGCGTTGTTTCCGAAATCTTTCAGGGCGGCGAGCATACGTCCCAGCCCGTGGCCTCCGCCGATCGCGACCACTTTCTTGTTATGGTAAAGACTCATGATGTGATTCGTGTTTGGTTAATTTGCAGCTACACTTTAATGGATATCAAACAGATTGAGTTACTCAATAATGGGTATTTTTGAGCACCAGCATAGTTTTTTTGATTTTGGCGCTGGAAACCCTCACTGTTATTAAGTATTTTACCAAGCAGCTACTGTTACTAACAGTTGCCATAACTCCGAGTTTATTAAGCTAAGTCTTCTAATAGATATGCTTGGTAAGCCAGTGACATTTGGTCACGAAGGTCTGACTGGAAATGGTTTGGCCTCCCGTATTTGGAAAGGTGTTCCGTGGCGCAACAATTCGAAGATAGATTTCATCGTAAATTCTATTACTTACGTCTGTCGGTGACAGATGTCTGTAATTTCAAATGTACATATTGTCTGCCTGATGGCTATAAGCCTTCGGGACAGAAAAATTCATCCTTTTTATCGGTTGCAGAAATCAAGCGTGTCGTGACTGCTTTTGCTGATTGCGGCACCAGCAAGGTGCGCATCACCGGTGGTGAGCCAAGCCTGAGAAAAGATTTCACCGACATCATACACACGGTTTCATCCTGCGAAGGGATCGATAAAGTGGCCATGACCACTAACGGTTACCGGATGGCAAAGCAGGTTGAAGACTGGCGGCAAGCAGGATTAACCCACATCAATGTCAGCGTGGACAGTTTGGATCCCCGGCTGTTTCACCAGATTACCGGTGAAAACAAATTTCATCAGGTGATGGAGGGCATTGACCGTGCTTTCGAAGTCGGCTACGAACAGATCAAAGTCAACGTAGTATTGATGAAAGACCTCAATCACCAACAGCTTCCTGCGTTTCTCGATTGGATCAAACATCGTCCGATACAACTGCGTTTTATCGAGCTGATGCAGACCGGCGAAATGGATGACCTATTCAATCGCCACCATGTTTCCGGAGTGGCCATCCGCAATCAACTGATCGCCAACGGCTGGGTACTCAAAGCGCGCGCCAACAACGATGGTCCCGCTCAGGTATTTGTGCATGCCGAATATCAGGGCGAAATCGGTTTGATCATGCCTTATGAGAAAGATTTCTGTAAGAGCTGCAACCGACTGCGGGTCTCCTCAACCGGCAAGCTGCATCTTTGCCTATTCGGCGAGCATGGCGTGGAACTGCGCGACCTGCTGCAACAGGATCAGCAGCACGATGCTCTGATTGAGCGTATTCAGGCGCAGTTGCAAACGAAGTCGGTCAGCCATTTCCTGCATGATGGTAATCCAGGCGCTACGCCACATCTGGCGTCAATCGGCGGCTAATTCAATTTATTCAAGCTCACCGGCAAAGTCCGGTGATTACATCCGTATTATTCAAGGTAGGTGGACTAATGGGTCACGCAGAAAGCAAATTCCAACCCGCTAATATCGCAGTACTAACCGTTTCAGATACCCGAACCGAGGAGAATGACACCTCGGGACGATTTCTGGCTGAAGGCGCCATTGATGCGGGCCACAATGTGGTTGATAAGCAGATCGTCATTGACGATAAGTATAAGATTCGCGCCATTGTGTCGCAGTGGATTGCCGATGAAAACGTTCAGGCGGTCCTGATCACAGGAGGCACAGGTTTTACTTCTCGTGATAGTACACCAGAAGCACTATTGCCGCTGTTTGATAAAGAAGTCGAAGGGTTTGGTGAGCTGTTCCGGATGGTCTCTTATGAAGAGATCGGTACTTCAACCATTCAGTCACGTGCGGTTGCCGGGTTTGCCAATCATACCGTGATCTTTGCTATGCCGGGATCAACCGGTGCCTGTCGTACCGGCTGGACTAAAATTATTCGCCAGCAACTGGATGCCAGCCACCGCCCATGTAACTTTATGCCTCACCTGGCAGTATAAGGGCAGCGCGATGAGTGAACTTACCCACATCAATGCTTCTGGCGAGGCGAACATGGTGGATGTGTCTGCTAAAGCCGATACGGTGCGTGAAGCTCGCGCGGAAGCGTTCGTCACTATGGCGGAATCTACCCTGGAGCTGATCATCTCTGGTCAGCACCACAAGGGAGATGTGTTTGCCACTGCCCGTATCGCCGGTATTCAGGCGGCCAAAAAAACCTGGGACCTGATCCCGCTCTGCCATCCTCTTTTGCTGTCGAAAGTGGAAGTGCAGCTGGAGGCGTTACCGGAGCAGAATCAGGTACGGATTGAATCAGTGTGTAAGCTGGCGGGGAAAACCGGCGTGGAAATGGAAGCGCTCACGGCCGCTTCAGTGGCGGCACTGACCATCTATGACATGTGTAAAGCAGTACAGAAAGACATGGTAATAGGCCCGGTACGTCTGTTGGAAAAGTCCGGCGGCAAATCGGGTCATTTTAAGGCGGAGTCATGATTACAGTTTTGTTTTTTGCTCAGACCCGGGAACTGGTCGGCACCGATCAGCTGACCCTGGAACAATCTTTTACTTCGGTCGAGGCCGTTCGCCAACACTTGGCCGAGCAGCCAGGTAAGTGGGACCTGGCTCTGGAACCGGGTAAGTTGCTGGCTGCAGTGAATCAAGCGATTGTACCCTTGACTCATCCGGTTCAAGACGGCGATGAAGTGGCGTTTTTCCCACCGGTAACCGGAGGCTGATATGACGATGCGTGTATCGGTTCAGCGGCAGGATTTCAGCCTGGCCGATGAATACCAGATGTTGTCAGAAGGCACGGCGGCTGGCGCGGTGGTGACTTTCGTCGGCAAGGTAAGAGACATGAATCTGGGGGATAACGTGACCGGATTGTCGCTTGAACACTACCCGGGTATGACTGAAAAATCACTGGGGCAGATCTGCGATCAGGCTGAGCAACGCTGGCCATTACAGAAAGTTCGGGTTATTCACCGTATCGGTGACCTCGATATTGGTGATCAGATCGTGTTTGTCGGTGTTACCAGTGCCCATCGTGATGCGGCTTTTGCCGCCTGCGAATTTATCATGGATTACCTGAAGACCCGAGCTCCGTTCTGGAAAAAAGAACGCACCGGTGAACAGACACGGTGGGTTGAGTCGCGCCAATCAGATCATCAGGCGGCTGAGCGCTGGTCTAAAGGATAGCGTCGATCGTTCTGATTGCAACTGACTGCAGATCCAGCCGTGATAGGATGCGCCAATTACAAAAATTGTTCGATTCCATTTAGTAAAAACAAGAAATTAGACGACAATTATCTAGTAGGCAGTAGGAGTTGCATTAAGGAGCGGGATATGGAATCTCTAAAAGTCAAAGATTATATGACCTTGCAGGCCGTGACGTTTAAACCGGATATGTCGTTAAGTGCCGCTTTGGAAAAAGTCATTCGGTCTGTTCATCTCGGTGGCCCGGTCATTAACGAACAAGAAGAAGTTATCGGTTTCTTATCCGAACAGGATTTGTTGGATAAACTGGTCAAGGCCAGCTATTTCAGCCAGGACACCAATCTGGTTAGAGAATGTATGCACAAAGAAGTGCTGTCGGTGTCGCCTGAAACCAGCATCATTGAGTTGGCTGAAATGATGAAAGTTGGCCGGCCGAAAGTGTATCCGGTAATCGATGAAGGCAAACTGGTAGGTATTATTACCCGTCGGGATGTACTGAAAGCGATTGGCAAAACGCTGATGTCCAATTTGCGTCATCCGGTTTGATTCTCCCTGTTACATAAATTGTTCAGACTGAATGTCATCAAGGAAAAGGCGCCGCCCGGCGCTTTTTTGTTGCTCTTTCGTGGCAGCCATTTTTTCTCATCCATTGTGCAATTTCTGCTTGACCCTGAAGTAGACTCCAAGGTTTATCCTTACCGTATTCACTACAAGAGGAAAGCCTATGTGCACCAAACATAAAGCCTGTCAGTCAAAACACACCTCTGTGCAAGGAAAGCAACAGAGCTGCTGCGCCGATAATCTGGCAAGCGGCACTGTCGCTGTAGATAGAGTCAGTTCCGGACATTCAGATCAATGTTCAGCGGCTAGCGGTAGCGATTCCGTTGGCGAAGACGACGAATCCGGTTCGTCCGGATTCAGCGACTCGAATACGCAGTTCAGTTGGTACATTGAAGGGATGGACTGTCCGTCCTGCGCGCGCAAAATCGAAACGGCGGTTAAGCAGCTCGACGGTATCGAGCAGGTTAAGGTCACTTTTGCCACCGAGAAGTTATTGGTGGAGACCGGTTCCGCCCACCTGATAGAACAGGTGGAACAGGCCGTCACTCGGGCGGGTTTTCGTTTTCGCCGCGCTGAGGGGCACGACAGTTATGAATTGCCGTCCGACCAACCGGAATTGTCTGCCTGGCGCTTATGGTTGTCGAACAATCTGCAAGTGGTGCTGATTTCGCTGGCGATTGTCGTGGCCGCATCGATTCAACCGTTTTACCCGCAAATTGGCCGCGGGCTGTTTTTCCTTACCTGTATTAGTGGCTTATTGCCGATTGTGAAAAAAGCGGTCACCCTGGCACGTACCGGCAGCCCGTTTTCGATTGAAACTCTGATGAGTGTCGCAGCTCTCGGTGCCTTGTATCTGGGCGAAACCGTGGAAGCGACCATGGTGCTGCTGCTGTTTTTGATTGGCGAGCGACTGGAAGCCTATGCGGCATCCCGGGCCCGTAGTGGTGTGCAGAGTCTGATGAAGCTGGTGCCGGAAAATGCCGTCAAACTGGTTGATGGCATTCGAATCACCGTCCCGGCCAGCGATCTGGTGCCGGGAGACCTGATTGAAATCTCGCCTGGTGGTCGGTTGCCCGCTGACGGTCTGCTTGAGGACGCGACCAGTCTGGATGAAAGCGCACTGACGGGAGAACCGTTACCGGTCGAGCGTTTGGCTGGTGAAGCGGTTATGGCCGGAGCCGTCGTAGTTGACCGGGTTGTCAGGCTGAAAGTGACTTCGAAACAAGGCCAGAACGCAATTGACCGAATACTGCACCTGATCGAACAGGCCGAAGCGCGGAAAGCCCCGCTGGAGCGATTCCTCGATCAGTTCAGCCGCTGGTATACCCCCACGATGATGCTGCTGGCGCTGTTGGTGATTATTCTGCCACCGCTGATGTTCGGCCAAGAGTGGCAAACCTGGATCTATCGCGGACTGGCTCTGTTGTTGATCGCTTGTCCGTGCGCCCTGGTGATTTCCACCCCGGCGGCGATTACTTCCGGCCTGGCCGCTGCGGCCAGACGCGGGGCGCTGATCAAAGGTGGCGCGGCTCTGGAGCGGCTGGGTAAAGTTGAACTGATGGCGTTCGATAAGACCGGCACGCTCACGCTGGGTAAACCTGGGGTGACCGACATTATTGGCCACGGTGAGTTTAGTCGTGATGAAATACTGGCGTCTATTGCTGCGATTGAAGTCGGCTCCAGCCATCCTTTGGCCGTTTCACTGGTGGACAGGGCTGCGCAGCAGCAGCTTAGTTTGGCGGAAGCTGACAATAAGCGGGCGCTGATCGGCAGTGGTGTTGAAGGCGAGATCAATGGTTGCTTATATCAGGCCATCGCACCATCAAAGCTGGCCATCCCGATGCCAGAACAACTGGCGCAACAGGTAACCCAGCTAGAACGGGAGGGTAAGACGGTGGTCGTGGCGACGCGCCGCCGAGACCAGCTCATGGGCCTGATCGCCTGGCAGGATACCGTAAGAGAGGATGCCAGGCACGCTATCCAGGCCTTGGATTACCTGGGTATTCAGGCACTGATGCTCACCGGTGATAATCCTCGCAGTGCTGAACATATCGGCCTGAGCATAGGTATCGATTTTGAAGCGAATCTGCTGCCAGAAGACAAAGTGGCCCATATTGAGCAAATGTCGCAGCAGTGCCATGTCGCTATGGTTGGGGACGGTATCAATGATGCGCCGGCGATGAAAGCGGCGGGGGTCGGTATTGCGATGGGCGGCGGAACCGACGTCGCGTTGGAAACCGCCGATGCGGCGATTACGCATAACCGTTTGCTGGAGCTGGCGGGGATGATTGAGCTTTCCCGGGCCACCTTACAGAATATCAGGCAAAATATTACCCTGGCGTTAGGGTTGAAAGGGGTTTTTCTGGTCACCAGCCTGTTTGGCATCACCGGTTTATGGGTCGCGGTATTAGCTGATAGTGGCGCCACCGCTCTGGTGACGCTGAATGCACTGCGATTGCTTAAGTTCAAGTCGAAACTTCCATCACTGCAAGTTGGTGGTCGTGACCAGTGATGGGCATGTTGTTGCATTATTGTCGCAATTAAATGTGATGCCAAACGATTTTCTATGTAAGTAATGTGTTTGCTATTCATTTTGATGTGACGGTTATCACTATATGTGTAGGGGGAGTTGGCTAGAGTTACAGCAATTCCAGTCGATTGATGCAATTGACCACCTATTCCAAACAAGGAGCTTCTTATGTCTCAAGCGGTTTTCCACCTTGGTGTTGACCAAGCTGACCTAAACGGTGCCACACTGGCGATTATTCCTGGCGATCCTGCTCGTGTGCAGAAAATTGCCGAACTGATGGATAACCCAGTATTTCTGGCCAGTCACCGTGAATACACGTTGTACCGCGCAGAGTTAGATGGTAAGCCGGTGGTGGTCTGCTCGACGGGTATCGGCGGTCCTTCAACCTCAATTGCAGTCGAAGAACTGGCGCAGCTAGGCGTAAGAACGTTTCTTCGCGTCGGGACTACTGGTGCGATTCAACCCCACGTTCAGGTTGGCGATATGATCGTTACAACCGGTTCGGTGCGCCTGGATGGGGCCAGCAGCCACTTTGCACCGATGGAATTTCCGGCTGTGGCCGATTTTGACGTCGCCACCGCAATGAAACAGGCGGTAGAAGAGAGTGGCAGTGCGGTACATATGGGGATTACTGCGTCGAGCGATACCTTCTATCCGGGTCAGGAGCGCTACGATACCTATACCGGCCGAGTGGTGAAACGCTTCCAGGGCTCTATGGAAGAGTGGCAGTCGATGGGCGTGCTGAACTACGAGATGGAGTCGGCTACGCTACTGACCATGTGTGCCAGCTCCGGCCTGCGCGCCGGCTGTGTGGCCGGGGTTATCGTTAACCGTACTCAGGTAGAAATACCTGATCATGATACCCTGAAGCAGGCGGAAAGCCGCTCAATTCAAATCGTGGTCAATGCCGCGCGTAAATTGCTGTAATTTATTTGCTTCGCGAATCAACAGGCCACCACTCATGGTGGCCTGTTCTCTTTTCGTCGTCATGGGTTTTCAGTTGCCAGCTTGGCCGACTGCTTAGCGCTGGATTGGCTGACGCTGAGATAGATAGCCACTAAGATGGTCGCCCCACCTGCAAACTGCAGTAACGACAGTTGCTCGCCTAACACCAGATAACCGAGCAGGCAGGCGGAGACACTGCTGAGAAAACCGAGGAACGATATCGTGACGGCGGGTAACCGTTCAATGCCGCGAAACCAGATCAGATAACCGAACAGGCTGGCGACAAAACAGAGGTGGCCATAACCGAGCGCATCGCGGACAGTAAATGAACTTGGCCATAAATTCATTTGCCAGACTAGCGGTAACAGTAACAGCCCTCCCAGAGTCAGCTGCCAGCCGGTAAAGCCCAGCAGTGACATATTGTCAGGCCTTCCCCAATACTTGGTCAGTACCAGTCCGGTCGCCATGCTAAAGGTGCCAAGCAAACCAATTAGTACGCCTTCACCATTGAGCGCGGCATCGTCGTTCAGCACCAGCATCGCCATCCCCAACACGCCAAGTAGTAGTGCCAATGTGTAGCGGCGGGTAAAACGGGTAGCAAACAGCAGTCGGCTTAATACCAGCACCAGCAGAGGCTGTCCTGACATCAGTAGTGCCGCCATACCGCCGGGCAGCAAATATGCGGCACTAAACAGGCAGTAGAAAAACAGCCCGATATTCAGGGTGGCCAGCACAGTCAGTTTCAGCCACCATTGGCCCTGCGGACGATTGCGAGTAATTAATAGCAGGATCACTCCGGCAGGCAAGGCCCGGACCATCGCGGCAAACAGGGCGTGTGTGTCTGGCAGCAACTGGGTACTGACCAGATAGGTACTGCCCCAGACCAGCGGTGCCAGGGCGGTGGTCAGCAAAAGGGGAATACCGGTTTGATTAGCCATATTTACCTCCATTATCTTAAGTTTAAGTAACTTTATAAAAAGATACTTTTTATAAAATAATGGTATTAAGTCTTTTGATCAAGTATCTTTTTTAAAAGGTAAATTAGGAGGTGTTATGGCAACTGATCACGTCGACGTTATATTGCAGCAGTGGCAGCAGCAACGGCCGGATTTGGACTGCTCATCAATGGCCATTATCGGCCGGATCAACCGTTTGTCGAGCTTGCTCAACAAGCAACTTGCCGAGGTTTTTAAGGCTCATCAACTGAGCGCCGTCGAGTTTGATATTCTGGCGACGCTGCGCCGAAGCGGTAACCCACAGACACCGACTGAACTGTATCAGGCGTTGTTGTTATCCAGTGGCGCAATGAGTACCCGGTTAGAGCAGTTGGTGCAAAGAGGGTTAATTGAGCGCCTGGCTGGCGAAGGCGACAGACGTAGCTGCCGGGTGCAGTTAACCGAGCAAGGTCTGCAACTTATCGACGCTGCCTTAGAGAGTCATGTGGCCAATATGGAGCGAATTCTGGCTGATTTTCCCGCCCGGCAAAGAGAGGCGCTGGCGAGTCTGTTGCAGCAGCTGTCTGGTCAAGTGGAAGGATAGCGCTAATCTTGGCAATGTGGTGGGTCAAAATGACGGAATTATTCGATAATAAGGGCCATCGGATGATGGCCTTTTTTATTGATTGCGGGCTATACCAGTGCCATCTTTGGCAAAGGCAGATAGAGTGACTCGGTAATGTCCGACAGAACCTGGTCGTACACCTGGCAGATGGACAGCGAGATATCGCTACTGACCCGGTACATTTCCTCGGAGCTGATGTCCATGTGACTGTTGTCGTGCATTTCGCTCAGGACATGCATTGCTTTTGAACAGGTTGGTGACGCGATCGACAGTGGGCTGATCAGCGCCAGCTGGTTTAGCTTGCGACGCATACGATCACAGTAGTAGTTGAGACGTAGCCGGCCCTCATCGTTGTCCAGATCCTGAATTGCGATACGCAATTGAGTCAGCGCTTCCATGGCGTCGATCACTTGCTGCCAGTTGGTGTGGTACTCATCGCTTAGGTCTTCGCGTCCGGATTCCACCAACCAGGCCAGAGCAATTTCATCCATCAGAAACATGCACTGGCGAATCACCTTACCGTGCATCATTTGGTTGCGGGCGACGGTTCTGTCTCGCCAATCTTTGCTGAGTTCCTTCAGCTTCAGTTGCAAGATGCGATACATGGGCCGGTTTTCAAACTGGGCGGTCGCCACCAAGTGGTTACTCTGTTCGATCAACTGGTCTTCTATTCGCACCAGTTCCGATTTCGGATCGTACTGACTGGTGAGAGCATAATGAGTGGCGCTGCGATGTTGTCGACAAAGATTGAGTAGCTTTCTTAAATCTACCAACAGTTCATATTTGCGCTGCAGGCCGGTCTGCTTCTGACGAGAAAAGAACAGCATTGCTGCCAGTATGCCGATAGAAATTAACATTGAGACAAAAACGAACATAACCAACTCCTTGTTATTAGTATTACTACTTTAGAGTTAGCAGTTTAAATGCCAGATTTAAATTTACTTATAAATCAATAATATAGGAGGTTTGCTGCTGAGCCATTGCATTGTAGTGGTGCAAATTGACCCAAAATTGTGATGTGGTTCAAATAAAAATCCCCGCGTTAAGGCGGGGATTGAGTGAGGTGAAAGCGGAATTTACATTACCCGCATACCCGGCTGGGCACCTTCATGAGGTTCCAGGATCCACAATTCGCTGCCGCCGGGGCCGGCGGCCAGGATCATGCCTTCCGACATGCCGAATTTCATTTTACGCGGTTTAAGGTTGGCCACTACAACAGTGTATTTACCAACCAGATCTTCCGGTTTGTAAGCGGCTTTAATACCAGAGAAGACCTGACGCATTTCACCACCGATATCCAACTGGAATTTCAGTAGCTTGTTCGCTTTCGGAACTTCTTCACATGATACGATCTTGGCAATGCGCAGATCGACTTTGGCGAAATCGTCGAATTCGATTTCATCCGCGATTGGATCTTTGCTCAGCTCGGTTTCGGTCGCCGCTGCCTGCGCTTGTTCACTGGCTGCTTTTTCCGCTGCCGCTTCTTCTTTAGACGCTTCTACCATGGCTTCGACGTGCTTAGGATCGATACGGTTAAACAGCGCTTTAAACTTAGTGACTTCATGGCCGGTTAGTGGCGCAGCAACGCCGTCCCAGGTCAGTTCCTGGTTCAGGAACGCTTCTGAGCGGGCAGCCAGCGCCGGCATAACAGGCTTCAGGTAGGTCATCAGCACGCGGAACAGGTTGATACCGACAGAACAGATATCCTGCAGCTCCTGATCTTTGCCTTCCTGCTTGGCCACTACCCAAGGCGCTTTTTCATCCACATACTGGTTGGCTTTGTCGGCCAGTGCGGTAATTTCACGAATGGCACGGCCAAACTCACGGGATTCGTACAGCTCGGCAATCCGCTCTGCGGCCGCCGCAAATTCTGCATACAGCACTGGCTCTACACAGTTTTGTGCCAGTTGGCCGTCAAAACGTTTACTGATAAAGCCAGCATTACGTGATGCCAGGTTGACGATTTTATTCACCACATCAGCGTTAACACGCTGGGTAAAGTCTTCCAGATTCAGGTCCAGGTCATCAATTCGGCTGTTCAGCTTGGCAGCGTAGTAGTAACGCAGGCATTCTGGATCCAGGTGATTCAAGTAAGTACTTGCTTTAACGAAAGTCCCTTTAGACTTAGACATCTTGGCACCGTTGACGGTGACGTAACCATGGACAAAAACGTTGTTTGGCTTGCGGTAACCGGCGCCATCCAGCATGGCAGGCCAGAACAGGCTGTGGAAGTAGACAATGTCTTTGCCGATAAAGTGGTACAGCTCGGCGCTGCTGTCCTGCTGCCAGTACTCGTCAAAATCCAGGTCATCACGCTTGCTGCACAGGTTCTTAAATGAGCCCATGTAACCGATCGGCGCATCCAGCCAGACGTAGAAGAACTTGTCTTTTTCGCCTGGGATTTCAAAACCGAAGTACGGCGCATCGCGGGAGATGTCCCACTGTTGCAGGCCGGATTCAAACCATTCCTGCATTTTGTTTGCGGTTTCAGACTGCAGCGAGCCAGAGCGGGTCCACTCTTTCAGCATGCTTTCAAACTGCGGCAGGTCAAAGAAAAAGTGTTCTGAATCTTTCATTACCGGTGTGGCACCGGAAACGGCCGATTTCGGGTTGATCAGCTCTGTCGGGCTGTACGTTTCGCCACAGGCATCGCAGTTATCGCCGTACTGATCTTCGGATTTACATTTCGGACAGGTGCCTTTCACAAAGCGATCCGGCAGGAACATCTCTTTTTCTGGGTCATACAGCTGAGAAATGGTACGGCTGGAGATAAAGCCATTCTTTTTCAGTTGCAGGTAGATATGTGACGCCAGTTCGCGGTTCTCTTCCGAGTGAGTGCTATGGTAATTGTCAAAGCTGATATCAAAGCCAGCGAAATCTTTCTGGTGTTCTTCACTGACGGCGGCAATCATCTCTTCTGGTGTAATACCCATCTGTTGCGCTTTAAGCATGATCGGGGTGCCATGGGCGTCGTCTGCACAGATGAAGTTTACAATATTGCCACGCAGGCGTTGGTAACGAACCCAGATGTCCGCTTGGATATGCTCAAGCATATGACCCAGGTGGATCGATCCATTCGCGTACGGAAGGGCACAAGTTACCAGAAGTTTTCTTGGATCGTTTGCCATACTTAATATTCGCTTTTCTCGATAGGTATAAAAAATAGAGACTAATACTACCCGATCCACCGCATGACTCCAAGGTATCCGCAACGGCAAAGCCTTAGTTTTTTCGGGGTTCTGTCTAGGGATGGGCGGTGATAGCATGGAGCATATCAAGGAGGGCCTATGCGTCAATTATTATCACAACAAGATTACAGCGATTGGTTAAACGAATTTCACCATCCCAACCTGATTGAAGGCTGGGCCAATACTCCAGGCGTCGTCGCCTTAAACGCCCAGCAGCAAGTGACGGTAAACCTGCCGTTTGCCGCTAATGAAGTTATTGAGCAACTGACCGCGTGGATTGAGCGGGGCATCGCATCTCAATCTGTGGCACCGTTTGCTGTTCAGGTTCACTGCCAGGTCAAATCGCTGCAAAGCCACGTTGACCATAGAGTCAATGGGGTTAAAAACATCATCGCCGTTACGTCGGCCAAAGGCGGGGTGGGGAAATCGACCACCGCGGTGAATCTGGCGCTGGCTATCGCCCGTTCAGGGGCCCGGGTCGGGCTGTTGGATGCAGATATTTACGGTCCGTCTGTACCGCTGATGATGGGTCAGCAGCAAGCCAAACCGGCGATTCGCGATAACAAATGGATGCAGCCGATCCCGGCCCACGGCATCGTTACTCATTCGATTGGCTACCTGGTGGACCAGGCGGATGCGGCAATATGGCGCGGACCGATGGCCTCGAAAGCGTTAAGCCAGCTGCTGAATGAAACGGAATGGCCCGATCTGGACTATCTGGTGATCGATATGCCGCCAGGTACCGGAGACATTCAACTAACCTTGTCACAGCAGATCCCGGTCACTGGCGCCATCATAGTGACCACGCCACAAGACCTGGCTCTGGCAGATGCCCGTAAAGGTGCGGCAATGTTTGATAAGGTCGACGTGCCGGTGATCGGTATCGTGGAAAATATGAGCTACCACATTTGCAGCCATTGTGGCGAGAAAGAGCATATCTTCGGTGTCGGTGGAGCCGGACGCATGGCACAAGAGAGCGGTCTGGCGTTACTGGCTCAAATCCCGTTGCATATTGAGATGCGGGAAGATGTCGACAGAGGCGCTCCGACGGTAGTGTCACGGCCGGACTCGCCGCACAGTCAATGTTACCTGCAACTGGCTGAGAAAGTGTGCAGCCGAATGTTCTGGCAGGGGCAAGCCAAACCGGACGCCATCAGTTTCACCCTGGTTGAGTAACACTGTTATTCAATGTAAACGATTGCCTTAGAGCGTGTTATTCCAAAATGGCCGCTCTGGGCAAATTCCTCTCCCAGTGACTGGTATCTACCCCTTGTTCTCCCTATAATCAGGCCGATTTCCTTTTCCACCACAATTCATCGGGTGAATCCATAATGTCTGATAACAATCAATGCGTCATTGTCGGTATCGCGGGCGCGTCTGCTTCCGGTAAAAGTTTGATCGCCTCGACTATTTATAGCGAGCTCAAAGCCAAAGTCGGCGATCATCAAATCGGGGTAATCACGGAAGATTGCTATTACAAAGATCAAAGCCACCTAAGCATGGATGAAAGAGTCAAAACCAATTATGACCACCCGAATGCGCTCGACCACGATTTGCTTTGCGAACACTTGTTGCAACTGACTCAGGGCCAGGCGGTGGATGTACCGGAATACAGTTACTCTGAGCACACCCGCACCAGCAACGTCAACACCATGACACCAAAGAAAGTCATCATTCTGGAAGGTATCCTGTTGCTGACGGAACCTCGCTTGCGTGAATTAATGCACGCGACGGTATTTATGGATACGCCACTGGATATTTGTCTGTTGCGCCGGGTTAAGCGCGATGTTGAAGAGCGTGGCCGTACTATGGATTCGGTACTGAAACAGTATCAGGAAACCGTGCGGCCTATGTTTATGCAATTTATTGAACCGTCAAAGCAGTACGCGGACATCATAGTGCCACGTGGCGGTAAAAACCGCATAGCGATTGATGTTCTCAAAGCACACATTGCAAAATTACTTAGAACTTAAAAGCTTAACAGTATTCTGGCTTTCTTTTTTGTTTGAGAAGTGGCACCTTATGTGCCACTTTTTTTGTCTCCGGGATGCGCAGAGTTGCGTATACTAGGAGGAAGAGTTATGCAAGGAACAAAGCGATGAAAAAACTGTGGTTGATAGTTGCAATTCCCGTTGGTCTGGTGCTGATCGCGATGCTGGCACTGGTGTTATTGGTCAATCCTAACCAGTTTAAGCCAATGATCATCGAACAGGTCAAAGCTCAGACTGGCTTAGAGCTGGTGATTGACGGCGAGTTGAGCTGGCAATTTTTTCCGGCGGTCGGTTTACAGCTGGGGCACACCGAGCTGAGAAACCCTGCAGGTTTCAGTCAGCCTAACCTGTTTAAAGTTGAGCAGGTTGGGGTAGAAGTGTCCGTTATGCCTTTGCTGAGCCAGCAGTTGGAAATCGGTAATGTTCGCCTTGATGGGGCGGAGATTTACCTGGAGACGCTAGCGGACGGGCGCAAAAATATCGACGCTTTGAGTCGAACTGAACCGCAGGCGGCTGATTCCGAGGAAGCTAAGCCAGCCGAAGAGACTCAAGCGCCATCTGAACCAGCGAGCGGCAGTGACTGGTCAATTAACCTGGCGGGTATCACCATCAGCGATGCATTGTTGCAGATCGAAGACAAGCAGGCTGGCACCCTGACCAAACTGTATGATGTCGGCCTGACCGTGTCTGAGTTTGCATTTGACCAGTGGACCACGGCGGAATTCGCCGCTAAAGGGGAAAACAACCAGCAACGATTTGCCGCAGAAGGCAGCGCTGAGTTTACAGTTAGCGCTAATCTGAAAGATTATGCCCTTCGCGAAGTGAAACTCGACAGCAGCTTCAGCGACCCTGCGACCCAGATCGATTCTGCCAGCCTGGAACTGGACAGCTTTGCCTTCGATAAAGCCAATATGTTCAGTTACGCAGTAAAAGGCCAGGCGGCGGACATGACTCTGGACATCAATGGCCATGGTCAGTTGACGGTCGATCAGGCGATATCCAAACTGATGCTGAATGGTCTGACGTTAAAAGGCCAGGTCAGCGGGGCTGGATTACCGCAATCGCCATTGGAGCTGGGACTGGACTCCGACCTGAGTTTTGATCTCGCCAGCAGTCAGTTAGCGCTGGTTATCAGGTCGTTGACCGCCAATGCCATCGCACTGGACGGCAAAGCCGACGTGACTCTGGCGGATATCCCCCGGGTACGTTTTACTCTGCACAGCCCGAATATCGACCTGGATGAATTTCTCGGCCTGAATACGGCTCAAGATGGCCAATCAGAGGCTAAGCCGGACCAGCAGCCGCAATCGACTTCACCGGCCAAACCCGCCGAGGAGCAAGAGCCGGACCTGAGCGTACTCAAGACGGTGGACGTAGCGGGTAAAGTCACCATCGACAAGTTCAAAGCCAGTAATGCCCGGATGCAGAACGTGGTTGCCGATGTATCGATCGCCAAAGGGTTTGCCAAGCTGGATGCCTTTTCCGCCAACCTGTATCAGGGCAGCGTAAAAGCGACAGCGACGCTGGATGGACGTAAATCGCCAGCCAGTTACACCGTCAGCAAGCAACTGAGCGGAGTAAAAATTCAGCCACTTCTGATGGACGTTGCCGGTAAAGATATGCTGGAAGGCACCGGTGCGATCAGCGCCAACCTGAACGGTTCAAGCCTGACTCCTGCGGGGATCCAACGTAATTTGGTCGGTCAGATTCTGGTGAATTTCGCCGATGGTGCATTCAACGGTATCAATGTTGCGCAGCTGATCCGTGAAAACTACGCTAAATTCAAAGGCCAGAGTTACGATGATTCCCAGCAGGTGCAAAAAACCGATTTCAGCGCCATGAAAGCGACCATTAACCTCAACAAAGGTCAGTTGCAGACCGATGATCTGCAAATGCAGTCACCCTTGTTGCGGGTTCGCGGTAAAGGAACGGCCAATTACCTGAGCCAGACGGTAGATGCCACTATCAGCACTTCCGTAGTCGGCAGCCTGGAGGGGCAGGGCGGTAAAGATATCGATGAACTGCGTGATGTGACGATTCCAATCAATGTCACCGGTAACTGGAGCGATCCTAAGTTCCGGCTGGTATTTGATGAAGTGCTGAAGCAGAAAGCGCAAAAAGAGATTGATCGCGGTTTGAAAAAGCTCGATGACAAGCTCGGCGACAAGATCAAAGATGAAAAAACCAAAGAGGCGGTTGATAGCCTGCTTAAGGGCTTGTTTAACTGACGCTTGAAACCAAACAGGTTGGCCATAGTGCCAACCTGTTTTACTTCCGCGGCAGACAGTTACCAGTCTACCCCTTTTAATGCTTTGACCCCGGCCTCGAAGGCGTGCTTTACATTACGTACTTCAGAAACGGTATCGGCCATTTCAATCAGCTGCCGATGCGCCCCACGTCCTGTGATCACCACCGACTGCATCGCCGGACGGTTGGCTAACGCTTCCACGACCTCGTCCAGATCGATATAGCCATAGCTCACCATATAGGTCAGCTCGTCGAACAGGATTACGTCCAGCGATTCGTCTTGCAACATACGCTTGCAATGTTGCCATACCTGTTGGGCGGCTTCGGTGTCCGCGGCGCGATTTTGCGTTTCCCAGGTAAAACCAGTGGCCATCACCTGAAACTCGACCCCAAGTTTTTCCAGTAAGTTCCGTTCGCCGTTATCCCAGGTACCTTTGATAAACTGCGCCACGGCGCAATTGAGGCCGTGACCGACGGCGCGGGCAATAGTGCCAAATCCTGAGGTCGATTTCCCTTTACCATTGCCGGTGATAACCAGCAGTAAGCCTTTCTCTTGTTGAGCTGCGGCGATTTTGGCATCTACCTGCTGTTTTACTTTTTGCTGGCGGGCCTTGTGGCGGTTTTCAGCCTGTTCCTTGTCTGTCATTGTCAGTCCTGATCACGAAATATTTACTGGCATGATACCCAAAAAGCCCGCGGTTAAATACGGCTAATCTGCAGGGCTATTGATTGGTCAGACAACTGCGGTGTTGAAAATTAATCCAGTAACTGTCTGTTGGCCAATGTATAATTTTTAGATGGCACGGAAAAAGTGGAGTCAAGGTATGGCCAATCAAAGCGAACCAAACAAAGCAATCAAACGAATTCTGGTGGTCTGCATGGGCAATATTTGCCGATCTCCGACCGGAGAAGCCATCTTGAGAACCAAAGCTCGCGAGTTAGGGATCGCCGTTGAAATTGATTCCGCCGGTACCATAGATTACCACCAGGGCTGCCGGCCCGATCTGCGGGCCATGCAGGTGGGTCAGCGGCGGGGATATTCTTTTGAAGGCATTCGGGCCCGCCAGGTCGAAGGGCGGGATTTTGACTATTTTGACTTGATTCTGGCGGCCGATATGCAAAACCTGGCGGATTTGCAATCGATCTGTCCTGCAGACTTACAACATAAATTGTCGCTGTTTTTGAGCCATGGCGACTCCGGTATGCTGGAAATTCCGGATCCCTATTATGGCGGCGAAGAGGGTTTTGAGCTGGTTTTAGATCTGATTGAAAATGCTGCCGAGAGGGTACTGGCCAAACTGTAATGGTTTGACACCAGCAGGCGCCAAACTACCTTTTTGACCGATGGCCACTATGCCGCCATCACCCGGCCACTGAAGTAGTCGTTAGTGACGATATATTCTGTGTTGCGAATCAGTTCGTGATAGACCTCACCCCAGTGGGGAACGCCATTTGGTGCATCCAGGCTGGGAACCACGCCGCCAACGCGAATATGAAATGGTGTCAGTTCTTTTGCCCAGCTCTGGGTTAAACCGGTCACCATGGATGCGGCACTTTCAAAGCCAAGCAGATCGTCATACCCCTCCCTGGAGATGATATTCACAATCACGCCTTTTTTGTTTTCCTTGCGCATACGCTCAGCGCTGGCCCGGCCAAAACTGAACATCGCCGAGATCATCGAAGTGAGGTTCTGACTAAATACATCGGTGGAACTGTCACTGATTAAACGTGGAAAAGGTTGAGTCGGCAATATATTCACCAGCACGTCAGGGCAGGTATTACACTGCTGATAAATGGCGTCATACATCTGCTGGATAGAATTCATCGAGCGGTTCGGCAACTGAAAGCAGTGTACCCGACCGGTTATGGAGAGGCATTTCTGATAACTGTTGTGCAAAGCCTGGATTTCCTGATCACATAAAATCACGGTTGCGCCCAAGGATGCAAAGTGCATTGCCTGGGTACTACCGAGCAAAGATCCCGCAGAAGTGATTAAAATTACAGCATTTTTAATGTCCATTTTGCGCTCGCACTAAAGTGATCGGGTTAAAAGTTGTCCACAAAGCATGGTAGATAAGCTGTGGGCTATGTGTGAAAGACATCAAATAACCGCTTTGAGTTCAGTACATTTGCTTCAGTTTGAGCAGGATTTCACATTTAGCGTTGAGAGTAATGTATGGACGTTTAATCTTTATGATTAATGGCCACTTCTCATGATCTGGAATTGACGCTGGGCGCTAACCAGTTGGTTGTACAAGGTGGCAGGCATCCACTGGCTTTGCGGTGGCTGGGACAGATGGCGGCGCTGGTGGCCGGATAAATTGTGGTATACCGCTTCATCCAGGTCATGGGTCGCTTCCGGCAGATAAGTCAGCGGCTCAGGGACCAAATAGTGGCACAGCTTGGCACTGGCCAGGCCTGCGGAGTGGAATAACTGCGCCTGTTTGGCCGATTGCGGGTAGGAGTCCTGACTGGAGCGCAAAGGCTGTAACTCCTGCAAGCCAAATTGTTGCCTGAGGCGCTGTTCGCTGTTGTCCGGTTGTTCGACCTGTTCTACCGGTGTGTTGTCACGCACATCGTCGGAAAACAGCGCCAGAGTCAGGGCGAAGTCGGCCCGGCGACCTTCATAAACCGCCCGGTTGATACCCGTGCCGAATTGAAGTTCGTTAATGATCGCGGCTTTATCTAACGTGTGGATTTGCATGATTCCCCCTGAATACAATCTGTTAACGGCATCAGCAGGGCAAACTTGAGGTCTTTTTAAAGGGGCAAATAAAAAAGCCTGCACAGTGGCAGGCTTTGTTTCAATCGGTTACAGACCGGAGATTATTTTGCCAGGTTATCGGCAACGAATTCCCAGTTAACCAGTGCCCAGAATGCATTCATGTAGTCTGGACGCAGGTTGCGGTAGTCGATGTAGTAAGCGTGTTCCCACAGGTCTACAGTGAGCAGAGGAGTGGTGCCTTCTTCAGTCAGTGGAGTACCGGCGTTAGAAGTGTTGACGATATCCAGAGAACCGTCTGCTTTTTTCACCAACCAAGTCCATGAAGAACCAAAGTTGTTGATCGCTGAATCAGTAAATTTCGCTTTAAAATCAGCAAAAGAACCGAATGCCGCGTTGATTGCGTCAGCTACTGCACCAGTAGGTTCGCCGCCGCCGTTTGGAGACAGACAGTGCCAGTAGAAAGTGTGGTTCCAGATCTGAGCTGCGTTGTTGAATACGCCGCCAGTAGAAGTTTTGATGATCTCTTCCAGAGTCTTACCTTCAAATTCAGTACCTGGGATCAGGCCGTTCAGCTTAACCACGTAAGTGTTGTGGTGTTTACCGTGGTGGTAATCCAGAGTTTCTGCAGAGATGTGTGGTTCTAGAGCATCTTTTGCGTAAGGAAGAGCGGGTAGTTCAAATGCCATTGCGGGATTCTCCATTTATATGAAAGAGTTACCTCTTTCGATTGCTTCCAATGTTATTAGTTGATTTGTCTTTACGACTGACTTTCGACTTATTTTAGCAAGTTTTTACTTTATTAAAAGGCGAAATTGGCAAATATCGTTGAAAATTATCGCACTCTATAACCTTATATAATGTGTGCTTTTTATTCTTGCCCAATGGTTTAAAATGTGCGGATACCAGCAAGAAAGCCCAATACGAGGAAGCAATGGAAACTATCGACAAAATTAAACAGCAAATCGCAGAAAACTCGATCCTTCTCTACATGAAGGGTTCACCAAAACTTCCAAGCTGCGGTTTTTCCTCTCAGGCTGCACAAGCACTGATGGCGTGTGGCGAGAAGTTCGCCTACGTGGATATCCTGCAGAACCCGGATATTCGCGCCGAATTGCCTGCGTACGCTCAGTGGCCAACTTTCCCACAACTGTGGGTAGAAGGCGAGCTGATCGGTGGTTGTGACATTATCATCGAAATGTTCCAGAAAGGTGAACTGCAACCGCTGATCAAAGAAGCGGCAGCCCGTGCAGCAGAAGATAGTGAGTAATACTGTATATAATTACAGTTTTGCTTGATTTATTAGGGTCACATTGGTTAATGTGGCCCTAATTTTTTGCTATTTTTCCGCCTGTTATGACACGTTTGTTTATTGCTGAAAAACCCAGTCTTGGTCGCGCGATTGCTGCGGCACTACCCGGACCAAAAAAAAACGCCCAGGGTTATATTCACTGTGGTAACGGTGATGTGGTCACCTGGTGTATCGGACACCTGCTCGAGCAGATTGAACCGGATGGCTATGACGAACGCTACAAAAAATGGCAGTTGGCGGATCTGCCGATTGTGCCCGAGCAGTGGCAGTTAAGACCAAGAAAGTCTGCCAGCAAGCAGCTGAGTGTGGTGCGAAAACTACTCAAACAGGCTGACGAGATCATCCATGCCGGTGACCCGGACCGAGAAGGACAGCTGTTGGTCGATGAAGTGCTCGATTACTGTAAAGTCAGCGCCGGCAAAAAGTCCGCGGCTCAGCGGCTTCTGATCAGTGATTTGAACTTGCCGGCGGTCAAGCGGGCACTGCAGCAGATGCGCAGCAACCGGGAGTTTGTGCCGCTATCGGTATCGGCGCTGGCTCGCTCCAGGGCAGACTGGCTGTACGGCATGAATATGTCGCGCGCCTATACCTTGCTGGGGCAAAAAGCCGGCTATCAGGGAGTGTTGTCCGTCGGCCGGGTTCAGACACCGGTATTGGGGCTGGTGGTGCGCCGGGATGAAGAAATTGAACGTTTTGTGCCGAAAGATTATTTCACCCTGGATGCACTTATTCCCTATCAGAACGGCGATCAAGTGTTTGATATCCGCGCGCGCTGGCAACCGAGTGACGCCTGCCAGCCCTGGCAGGATGAAGAAGGCCGGGTGCTGCATCACAAGCTGGTGGAGAATGTTGCCAGTCGCATTGCCAATCAGCCTGCTACGGTGGTGGAATCCGAAAACAAACAGAGTAAGCAAGCGCCGCCGTTACCTTATTCTTTATCCGCGTTGCAAATCGATGCCGCCAAACGCTATACCATGAGTGCGCAGCGGGTACTGGATGTGTGTCAGGCTCTGTACGAAAAACACAAGTTGATCACTTATCCGCGCTCCGACAGTCGCCATCTTCCCAATGACCACTACCGGCAGGCCAAGTCTGTGCTGGATGCGATAGCCAGTAATGACAAGTCGCTCCAGGTGGGTGTGCAAGGCTGTGATCTGAACCTGAAATCGAAAGCCTGGAATGACAGCAAAGTCGACGCGCACCACGCGATTATTCCCACGCCGAAGGGGGGAATGGCGGCCAGTTTGTCTGGTGATGAAGCAAAACTGTATACGCTGATCGCCCGTCAGTACCTGATGCAGTTCTATCCTGCGGCTGTATATGCCGAAGCTAAGCTGGTGTTCGATATTGCGGGAGGCTGCTTTATCGCCAAGGGTAAGCAGCTGATATCACCGGGCTGGAAGCAACTCACCGGCAAGCAGGAACAGGATGAAGTCAATGCAGTCGACACTGTCCCGCCTCTGGCTAAAGGTGAGGTGCTGGTTTGTCGTGAAGGTGAAATAAAACAGCGCCAGACCGAACCGCCGCGACATTTTACCGAAGCCACTCTGCTGCAGGCGATGACCGGCATCGCCCGTTTCGTGCAGGACAAATCGCTGAAAAAAATCTTACGGGATACCGATGGTCTCGGCACCGAAGCCACCCGGGCTGGCATTTTAGATACCCTGTTTAAGCGCCAGTTATTGCAACGACAGGGTAAGCAGATCCTCAGCACAGCAGCGGGTCGGGGGCTGATTCACGCTCTTCCGGATCAGTCTACCCATCCCGATATGACCGCCCATTGGGAGCATCAGCTGCAAGGGATGGCAGAACGCAATCAGGCTTACGCCCCGTTTATGCAGGCGCTAGAGCAAAATATTGGTCAGCTGATCGAGCAGGTGAAAACGGCCCCGGTTCCGGCCTCGCTCAGTGAGCTGCCTCCGGCCAAAAAGGCGGCCGGGGCATTTAAGAAAAAGCGCCGTTATAGTGGCAAAAAACGCCAGGGTTCTGCGTCATCGAACTGATTACCATGGGATAGGGCTGCCGTCGTAGTTGAAAAACTGGCCGCTCTGGGACTGGTCGCTAGCATCGATGAGCTGCATCAGGCTGCTGGCGGACTGTTCAGGGCTAATCAGCGCATTAGGCCCGCCCATGTCGGTCTGAACCCAACCCGGATGCAAGGCCAGCACGGTAAAACCGTAGGGCATCAAGTCATTGCTGAGGCTTTTCACCACAGAATTCAGCGCCGCTTTTGATGAGCGATAGATGTAACCGCCGCCGGCACTGTTTTCTGTCATGCTGCCCACCTTAGATGACAGGCAGGCGATTTTTTTCAGTTGCCCCTCGTTAAGGCGGGGATAGAGTGCCTCGACCAGTTTCAACGGAGCGATAGTGTTGATTTCCAGCACCTTACGCCACTGTTCCACATCGGTTTGGCCAAAACTGGTACTTTTCGGGCCATAATAGCCGGCATTGTTGATCAGCAAATCCAGCGCCGGCAGGCAATCCGCCAGCTGCTTGACTCGCTGATAATCGGTCACGTCCAACTGGTGGCATTTTAGCTCAGGATACTGCTCGGCCAACTGCAACAGTTGCTGTGAATCGTCGGGGGTGCGGTAAGTGGCATGCACACTCCAATTGGCCGCCAGATATCCTCGGACCAGGCACAGACCAATGCCGCGATTGGCTCCGGTAATAAAAACGCGTTTCATCTCAATGTTCCTTTTATCTCGGTCCGCTTGAGTTAAGCGAGAGCCAGCTTTTTTGCTAGTGTAGCCTGCCTGGGACAAGTTTTGCCAACCCGAGCCAATCTGATAGCATCGGCACAGTTATCATGAGTGAAGTAAATTATGACGCCGCTGGTCTATCACCCAATTTATTCTGCGTTGCTGTTGCCTGCTAAGCATCGCTATCCAATCAATAAGTATCAACTGCTGTATCAAACGGTAATGGAGCAGATGCAGTCACAGCCGGGCTGGCGAGATGTTTTTCAATTCGTTGAACCCAATCCACTGGCCGTGGATGAAGTGAAATTGGTGCACGATACGGATTATGTCGAGCAACTGGTGAGCGGACAGTTACCGGCTGCTAAAATGCGCCGGATAGGGTTTCCCTGGAGTGAACGCTTGATCGACCGTACTTTAACCTCGGCTGGAGGCAGTTGCCTGACGGCAGAGTTGGCAATAGAACACGGTCTGGCGATCCATCTCAGTGGTGGTTACCATCATGCTCACCACGATTTTGGCAGCGGTTTTTGTCTGTTTAACGATCTGGTGCTGGCCGCCAATCGGGCATTGCGTCACCCGGAGATTGATCGAGTGCTGATCATCGACAGCGACGTTCATCACGGCGACGGTACGGCCACCTTAACCGCGGGGCGTGATGATATCATCAGTCTCTCGTTCCACTGTGACAAAAATTTCCCGGCCCGAAAACCCGACTCTACACTGGATATCAGCCTGCCGCGCGGGACGGAAGATGGGCAATTTCTGGCCCACTTTACTTCTGTGGTGCCGATGGCGATCAATCTCTATCAACCTGATCTGATCCTGTACGATGCCGGTGTGGATATTCATCAGGACGATGAGCTGGGGTATTTCAACATTTCAACCGAGGCGATTTTACAGCGTGACACCTTTATGCTGGAGATGGCCCGACAGCGGCAGATCCCGCTAGCTTGTGTGGTGGGGGGGGGGTATCGTACCAACCATATCGACCTGGTTGAACCGCACTGGCAATTGCTGCAAGCGGCTTATACCCTGGAATCGGCTGGCAATTAATACGGGCGTGTCCAGCTTTCATCGCAGCTGCAACGATAAGGATAAACAGATGACGATACAACACCGGATCAGGGCGGCAGGATTACTGGTCGAAGGAGATCATATCCTGATGGTCAAAGTGAAAGACTTCAGCGGAGAATACTGGATTCCTCCCGGTGGCGGTCTGGAGCCGGATGACAAAAGCAGCAAAGCGTGCCTGAAGCGGGAGTTTTGGGAAGAGACGGGATTGGACGTCGACATCGGCCGTCTGCTGGCCGTTCGGGAGTTTCTGGAAACCAGCGCTGAACGCTATAACGCCGAATTCTTCTACCATGTCACCGGTTACCGCGGCACTCCACATACTAACAATCTGCAGGGGTTAAATGACCAGCAGTTTATTCAAACTGTCGAGTGGGTCAGCCTGGCACAACTGGCCGGGCGGCGTACCTATCCGGCCAATATTGTTCAGCTGGTCGAGCGTCTGGCACAAGGGGATTACAGCCACCATCTCGGCAGTTATGTCCAGGGCGATAACGATGATGTTGATGTGTTGTAGCGATAAGCTAACGGTACCGTTGAAACGGCAATGTTTAGCCTCTGTGGGCGGCGGGTATTGCTCTGTTTGCGGGGAACAGGCAGCAAAATAGCTAGCGGCGAATGTTTGCCGCTAGCTGATGATCTGGGTCCACTCAGGTTAGGCCAGAGCCAGCAGAATACCGCCAATGGTCAGCGCAGCTGACATGTACTGACCGGCAGAGTATGAGTCGTCCTCTTCCTCTTTGAGTTTGTCCGGATGTTCCATTCCCAGGGCACCATGGGCGAAAGATTCGACCTTGTCCCCTACAGTTTTGTCGGCCTTGGCCTCGGTCGTTTTGCCGTCTTGCTCAATCTGCTGCAGCGCTGCCAGCAGCGCTTTTCCTTCTGCTGATAACGTCACCGTGTTCTGGCTCACTTCGAGCGGTGCCGCCTGTGGCTGAGTATTGACTGAGTTGCCGTTCGGCTGGACCTGCTGGCCTGGTGCCACTTTCACTGGCGCCATACCTACTGGTGTCATGCTCGTCTCCTTCCCGTCGCTACTAATCTTGTATCGACCATTTAGCAATTAACTGAATTAAATTTTGCTATTTTTTGACTCAATACATTAAGCAAAAACCAGGCCCATAATTTGCCAGGTGGCGAAAAATAAACCTATTTCGGCTGGGTGGCGGCTGGGTTTTCAATACAGTTCAGCTCTGCATTGCGGTGACTTAACTGCTCAAAAGCTTGTTTCCGGTTGGCTTCCTGAACATACAGTGCAGGTGGAGCCAGTACCTGCAACTGATAATCCGTCCCGTTGCTATCAATCTCATCGACAGGGGTAATGGTCAGTACCTTAAGGGCTGGGTTACGGCGGAGGATCGACGCTTTGATACCTTCTCCCTGCTGGACATGGAATTTACCGGCAATATGCAGTACTTTCGCCCCGGGATGATCGGCGATGTAGTCGGTAATGCTCTCGGCCATGGTTTCGTCCCAGGTTACCTGAGCGGCAAAGTGACGCTCGGTCGAATCACTTTCACCGTGGTGCATCGATCCCATAAAGGTCCGTTTATACTCTGAATCACTGGTATCCACTTGCCGGGCAACGTATTCACGCTCAGATTGAGGAAGTCTGTCGAGATAGCCAATCCCTTCCCGACCGATACACTGAACAATATCTTTCGGTGCGTTGGCGGCAATCACAGGAGTATGGCTGGCTTTAGCCAGTTCAATCAACGGGCGATAGTCGCTGTCGTAGTTTGGCCAGGCCTTGGCCCGCTGGGTCAATATCTGCTCGCCAATTTGACCGGACAGGTAGTCGTCCAGGTGTGACTGGCTGTCACGATTGAACTGCTCCATCGACAGTGCAAGCGGCTGGGCCGAGGTCAACAGCTGGCGCAGCAGATCGGTTTGAAATCGGTGAATACCGGCATGGGTATGCCATTCGCCGACCAGTATCACGTCATAGTTAGCCACTTGCAGCGGCCACTGCTCCTGGTCGAGAGGCGTACCCTGCGCATCAAATAGCTGGTAGTCGTAGTAGGTTTTGAGATCGGAGCGGGAAATGGTGGATTCAGGCGCTGAACTACAGCCGGCCAAAGTGGTCATCAGTAACATCAGCCAGAGCGATCTCTTCATCGAATGGTCTCCGTGGGTACGCGATGTCAGCCGGGTAGATATGGTGCCATCGCGTTGTCAGTACGTGTTAGTCTGCGAGCTGACGCTGGTAGACCCGCAGCATAAAGTCTGCTTCACATTCGAACAACTGGGCAGATTTGAGCCACTGGCGCAGTTCATCAGTGGCCCGCCAGGCGAATGGTGTCATTTGCAGCAGGTCAAACGCGATGCCGTCAGTCAGACTCATAGAATAGTTAAGTTGTTGTTGTTTGACCAGTTTAAAGCTGTCGAATTGCTCCTGCTGTTCATCGTGCAATCGTACCTGCTGATAAATTCGTTCGCGCAACTGATAAAGATGCCGGCCTGCTGGTGTGACTGTGATCAGAACGCCGCCAGGTTTGATGGTGCGTTGCAGTTCTTCATCACGGCAAGGAGCGTAGATACGCAGTACCCCATCCAGAGACTGGTCGGCAAATGGCAGCCGGTGACTGGAGGCGACACTGAACCGACAATTCGGGTAACGTTTGGCGGCGTAACGAATCGCGACCTTGGAGATGTCCAGGCCAAATATTTGCGCATCCTGGTTTTTACCCTGCAGCGTGCTGGCAACCAAATCGGTGTAGTAGCCTTCACCACAGCCGATATCCAGCAGTACCGGGGCTGGGCCGCTCAGATACTCATCACACAGCTGGGCAACGGCCTGACGCATCGGTTGGTAGTGTCCGGCTTCCAGAAAGCGTCGCCGCGCCTGCATCATCTCTTTATTGTCACCCGGATCTTTGGAACGTTTATGGTGAGCGGGCATCAGGTTCACATAGCCTTCTTTGGCCAGATCGAACTGGTGGCGGTTACTGCATTGGTAGGAACGATCCGACAGGGTAAGAGGTTGTTGGCACAGGGGGCAGAGGTAAGCCATGGCGATCTCGATATGCTCAAATGGGGTCGTGAGTCTAGCAGGAACCCGCAGGGCTCGCCAGTCTCAGGCGGAGGGAATCGAGCGACCCGTAGCCGCTCGTTACTGGCAGAATTAATCGGCCGACAGGGTAGTGGCCAGCTGATAAGATTCGCCGGGGGCCAACAGTTTGCCTTGTTCCAGCGATGCCGCGTGCAGAGTGGATTCGACACACAACATGGTCAGGTAGCCATCGTCCGGCATATCGGCCATCGCTCTGGCGCCTTGCTGCCAGGGGTTCCAGATCACCGCGCAGTTATCGCCGTGGTTACGAACCTGAACTTCTCGCTCCAGCTGCTTGTCGCGCACGGTAATAAGGTCTTCCGGCTGGGTATAGACCCGGTCGACACTCTGGTCGATAGTTAAGATATCGCCACCCTGACACAATTTAGCGTCTTGCAGGCTATCGATATATTGGCTACCCATACCGGTAACTTCGACCTGGTGGATATCGGCGACATTGAGGTAACTGTGTAGCGCACCGGAAAAACGCCACACCTGCTGGTCGGTATTGGTCACGACCAGTGTGACTGTCAGTGTATCTGCCACTTCAATCTGTAGCCGCGCGTCAAACTGAAACGGCCACAGCTTCAGAGTTTCGGCTGACTGCTGTAGTGACAGTTCGATTATCACACCGTGTTCATTTTCCCGGTGCTGGCTCAGTTGCCACTCACTGGTACGGGCAAAGCCGTGTGCGGGAGCCGCGATACGGCCAAACCAGGGCCAACAAATCGGAATGCCGCCACGCAGGGCAGTCTGGCCGTCAAATTTAGCCTGTTGACTCATCCAGATCAGTTCGGCTTTATCTGCCGGTTGATAGGAGAGCAGGTGACCACCAAACAGTGAAATGGCCGCACGGGCTTTGGCGTGGTTGATACATAGCACGTTGACGTTATCTAACTTAACGACACGAATACTGTCTGACAGTACGCTTTGAGCGGGGAGAGTGGTTAAATCCATCTTCTTCAATTCCTAATCTTTGCTTCCGGGCCGTTTAACCTGGGAGCGTGAGCCAGGAGCACCTGCGGGGATGGCAGGTACAAAAAAGGCGACTCAATCGTCGCCTTTTGTATTCTATTGCTGTAGCTTACATTATTTAGAGATGTGAGCAATCAGGTCCAGAACTTTGTTTGAGTAACCGATTTCGTTGTCGTACCAAGATACAACTTTAACGAATTTGTCAGTCAGTGCGATACCAGCTTTAGCATCGAATACAGAAGTGCAAACTTCACCGATGAAGTCTTGAGAAACTACTGCATCTTCAGTGTAACCCAGAACGCCTTTCAGTGCGCCTTCAGACGCTTCTTTCATTGCTGCACAGATGGCTTCGTAAGAAGCACCGTTTACCAGGTTAACAGTCAGGTCAACTACAGAAACGTTAGCAGTTGGTACGCGGAAAGCCATGCCAGTCAGTTTGCCGTTTACTTCTGGAAGTACAACGCCTACTGCTTTAGCTGCACCAGTAGAAGATGGGATGATGTTCTGAGAAGCACCACGGCCACCGCGCCAGTCTTTAGCAGAAGGACCGTCTACAGTTTTTTGAGTCGCAGTAGTTGCGTGAACTGTAGTCATCAGGCCAGATTCGATACCGAAATTGTCGTTAAGAACTTTAGCGATAGGAGCCAGACAGTTAGTAGTACAAGAAGCGTTAGAAACGATGTCTTGACCTGCGTAAGTGTCGAAGTTTACGCCGTTAACGAACATTGGAGTTGCGTCTTTAGAAGGACCAGTCAGTACAACTTTCTTCGCACCAGCTTCGATGTGTTTACGAGCAGTTTCGTCAGTCAGGAACAGACCAGTTGCTTCAGCAACAACGTCAACACCGATTGCATCCCATTTCAGGTCAGCTGGGTTACGTTCTGCAGTTACACGTACAGTTTTGCCGTTAACGATCAGGTTACCACCTTCAACTTCAACGGTACCGTTGAAACGGCCGTGAGTTGAGTCGTACTTCAGCATGTATGCCATGTAATCTACGTCGATAAGGTCGTTGATACCTACGACTTCAATGTCGTTGCGCTCTTGTGCTGCACGGAAAACGAAACGGCCGATACGGCCAAAACCGTTAATACCTACTTTGATAGTCATTATAGTTGCTCCACAACTTAATTTCTGATGAAAGATAACTGGTAGTAAAATTACAAAATCCAGCGAAATTGTGCAACAGATAATCGGACTTAACTTGCTTAAAGTCAAAAAAAAGCGTCGCTTTTTTTCACAATCAGTCACAATGGGTTGTTTTTTAACCCAATTGCTGGTTTTTCTTGTTACCAGATAACATAAAATAACGTCATCACGGTGAAAACTTGCTTCAACGCGATGAAACGAACATGCTAGAAAGTATGTGCTACATATTATTAACGGCGCAAGTTTTTCACTGAAAAAGTCCATGAATGGTATGAAAAATAAGGAGAAACAATAAGTTGGAAAAGAAAGACCTATCAGTTGTCAAATCCGATCAGGAGTGGCGAGAGCTGTTAAACGATGAGCAGTACCAGGTTTGTCGGCAAAAGGGCACCGAGGCACCTTTCACTGGTACTCTGTTACATAACCGGGACACCGGGATATATCACTGTACTTGCTGTCATGCACCGTTGTTTGATTCGGCAAACAAGTATGATTCTGGCTGTGGCTGGCCCAGTTTTGATGCACCAATATCAATTGAATCAATACGTTATGTCGAAGATCGCAGTCATGGTATGGTGCGTACAGAAATTCGCTGCGCCGCGTGCGACAGCCACCTTGGTCACGTCTTTCCCGATGGCCCTGTCACGACAGGAGAGCGTTATTGTGTAAATTCGGTGTCGTTAATTTTCAACAAAAATGATAAAAGCGACGCCTGAGGCGTCGCTTTATATCAATTCAGTGACCAAAGTTGATCTGAGTTTAGAAAAGTTGCCAATCAGAAATTTGGCACCTGACTGGATTGATAGTGTCCGGACTCGACGGCGCTTTCAATGTCTTCTGCCACTTGATCCAGCTGCTGGTATTTCTGTTCACTGAATCCATACAACAACTGCATTTCGCGCGCTGAAACCAGTGGGACATTGTACCGACTGGCGACTTGAGTCCAGATGTACGCTAACTCTTTTCTGTTCAACTGATAGTAGGTACTGGCGAGCGTTTTAAGTATCTCGGTGTTGACTTCGTTGTTGCCGGTCAATTCCAGTGCCCGGTTGAGCAGGTCGATGGTTTTTTCTGGGTTGCGGTTGGTGTAAAAGGTTGCCAGCGCGAACTGCATCTCTGCCGTATCAAGTTCTCGGCTGCCTTCTTTCTGCAGGAACCGGCGCCGTGCCTGGTCATCGCCGATCTGACTCCAGAGGAAATACAGCGCTTCGGGCGAATCGGACTGTTTCAACTGCGATACTATTCGCTGTTGTTCATCACCGGCGTGGACCAGGGCATTGAAACGTGCCTGTTTGAGTTCGGTCTGATCGATAGGTTGGATTTGCGATGCCAGTTCCAGGCATTTACGGTAATCTGAAACTAAGTGGTATTCCTCAATCACTTGAGTGTCGCTAGGGTTACGTAACACTTCCAGGCGATGCCAGATCAGATCGGTGCGCGGTACTCGGCACTGTCCATCGTCGATATTCAGCAGTTCGCAACGAAGCGCCGGATTGTCGCTACAGAGTTTATTGGTATTCTTGCGGTTTTCAAAGCAGCCGTTGAGCAAAACCACCAGAGAAAGCAGTGATAAAATACGGATAGTTTTCATAGGCGATAGCATGTGATCCATTACACTTATTCTTAGTGCTCGTCTTGACTCAAGGTGCCAGCGGGTTATGTTGTTGCGACAAAAGTAACACAAAGGATACATCATGGACGCAGAACAATTGCTAAGTGCAATGACACCGGAAGTTTACGAGCGTTTACTGTTTGCCGTTGAAACGGGTAAGTGGCCTGAGGGTACAACACTTACGCAGCAGCAGCGAGACTCATGTATGCAAGCTGTGATGTTATATCAAAGTAAGCATAACACTGACGCACAGCACATGTCGGTGGCCCAGGGTGGCGAAATCTGCTTTAAGTCGAAATCAGAGCTGAAAAAGCAGTTCCAGTCTGACCAGGAAGATATTCTGCGGGTCAATCCAAATCGCAATTAATGCAGTGAAATAGAAAGAGGTTGCCAACAGGCAACCTCTTTTGCTTGGTTTCCGTTCAGAGGGAACTGAATCGGCTCAGCTACAGGCTCATTTCGCCCCTCAGTACCTGTTGCATCTGCTGCTTAATTTCGTCATAGCTCAGATTCTGGCTCAGCAGATAGTGCAATTTCGCCAATGCCGCTTCCGGAGTCATATCATAGCCGCTGATCACGCCGGCATCCGCCAGGGCACAGCCGGTCGCATAGCCACCCATATTGACTTTACCAGCCAGGCACTGGGTAAGGTTTACCACGATAACGCCCCGTTCGGAGGCCTCTTTCAGATGGCCTAACAACTCCGGGTTCTGTGGTGCATTACCTACGCCAAAAGTTAACAAAATCATGGCATTAACTGGTTGACGTAATGTGTTGCGAATCACCTCGTGTGAGATGCCCGGATACATGGTAATTACCCCAATAGGTTGCGGAGTAATATTGTGTACTTTGAACGGGCCAGTTGGCTGCTGATTAACGGTAACATTACTACTCACCTGAATGTTGATGCCCGCTTCCAGCAAAGCCGGCAAATTGGGTGAAGTAAAGGCATTGAATCCATCAGCGTGAGATTTAGTACTACGGTTGCCGCGCATCAGCTGGTTGTTGAAAAACAGTGTCACTTCGTTGATCGGATAATTCGCCGCAATGTGCAGGGCGTTAAGCAAGTTAGCCTGACCATCTGAACGCAGTTCCGCCAGTGGGATCTGTGACCCGGTTACAATCACCGGCTTGGCCAGATTTTCCAGCATGAAAGAGAGCGCGGATGCCGTATAGGCCATGGTGTCGGTACCATGCAGAATCACAAAACCATCGTACTTGTCGTAATTATCGCGTATATCGTCGGCGATCTGCTGCCAGTCTTTAGGTGTCATATCCGAAGAGTCGATCAAAGGATCGTATTCATGAATCGTAAACAGCGGCATTTCAGGGCGATGGAATTCTGGCATGCTGGCCAGTTGCTTTTCCATAAAGCCGGCGACTGGTATATATCCGTGCGCGGATTTTTGCATACCGATAGTACCGCCAGTGTAGGCGATATAAATGTGTTTTCTTGCCATGGTCTTATCAGATAATAGTAGGTATTGCCATGGTGGCAGAGTATATCGCTATTTAATGCCTTGGGGCTAATTAATCCTGCGAATGTCGATGCAATAACGCTATAGCCAAATCAAATTCATAATTGGCGACGGTCAAGCACAGTCTGGAATAGGTTTCTTGATTGATGCCTAGCTTACTGGGCGAGTCGACTGACTCAATTAGTTCGATGACCGCAATGTCTGACTGCTCCAGCAACTCCAGGACCTCGGCAAGCAACTGGTGATCGATCAGCTCCGGTAGAATGGCTTCGCTGCCGACCGGGACATTGATTTCCGTTGACTTGGTGGGCCCATCCATCTCTGCGGTATTTTTACCAGCATCCGGGATCCACTTGCCCAGTGTGGCAAAAAAGCTCGGTACGTCTATGGGTTTAGAGACAAAATCGTTCATTCCGGCTTCAAACGCTCGACTGCGATCAGCCTCCATTGAGTTAGCCGTCATAGCCAGGATGGGGAGCTCTTTCAGCGCCAGTTGGTCACGTATAACCCTGGTGGCTTTGTAGCCATCCAGGACCGGCATCTGACAGTCCATCAACACCACATCAAATTGGCTGTCATTTTTCAAATGCTCGACCGCTTGTTGACCATCATGGGCTTCCACTACGGAAAATTGGCGTGAGGTAAGCAGGTCTGCCGCCAGCAAGCGGTTGATTTCGTTGTCTTCGACCAATAATGCCCGGCAGCCGGAGAAATCGAATTGTTGTAAACGATCGCTGTTTGTCCGAACCAGCTGTGGGTCCGCAATGGCTGTTTTCTCAGAGGTTCGAGAAGAATTGTTTGGCAGTTTAGCTGGTAGCGTAACGGTAAAGGTTGAGCCTCGCTCTTGCTGGCTGTACACGTCTATATCACCGCCCATCAGGTTACAGAGCTGTTTGGTTATCGCCAGGCCCAGTCCGGTACCGCCAAACTTACGGGTTGTTGAGCTGTCGGCCTGTTCAAATGGCCGGAATAAACCGGCGATTTGCTGTTCGCTCATGCCGATGCCGGTATCAGCGACCACAATCTGCAGGGTAAGTTGTTGCTGGTGTTGCTCGACCACTTTGATCTCCAGGTCGATCTGTCCCTGGCGGGTGAACTTGACCGCATTGTTGGTCAGGTTACGTACAATTTGCGCCAGTCTCAGTGGATCGCTGATCAATACTTCGGGTAACTTATCATCCAGCTTGACTTCAAGTTTCAGCCCTTTCTCCTGGGCTTGCAGTTTGAGCATTTCCAGAATGTCCAGGATGCAGTCGCGGATATCGAACTCGACCAGTTCGATATTCAGTTTGCCTGACTCAATTTTGGAAAAGTCGAGGATATCATTCAGGATCCCCAGCAGGGACTTGGCACTGCGATGAGCCATCTCGACATATTTGCGCTGTTGCCGACTGAGATCAGACTCCAATACCAGATGACTCATACCTATGATGGCGTTCATCGGCGTGCGGATCTCGTGACTCATGTTGGCAAGAAAATCCGATTTGCTCTGGTCGGCCTGTTCAGCCCGGTCACGCGCTTGAATCAGTTCCGCATTGATGGCCAGTAACGCCTGTTGCGATGTTCTTACCAGGAAGGCGAGGAAAAACAGACTGGCCAAAAATGCTACGCCGCCCAGGGCAACAAACTGCGAGTAGACCCGGGCGTCCTTCATCAGCTGTACTCTGGCGGTTCGAATATTATGCAGCGTCTGTTCAGTGGCCACTATGTTGGACACCATCTGTTCTGCTATGGCTGTTGAATCTTGTTTAACGGTCACCATGGCTTCGAAGTTACGCTGATACAAGTCGATCTCCTGGGCCACTGTGGTGAATGCCAGCGTTTCGTCAGCTTCAATCAGCTTGTTTTTAACATGGTTGGCACGAGACTTTGCCTGGGACAGCAGTTCATTGACCTGATTGGCGATCACTAGCCGTGAATCATGGGTACGGGCCGCAAGAAAATCCCGATCCAATTGGCGCGCATCACTGATGTTATTCCGCAGTTGGGTCACTTCTTCTGACAGGTCCAGCCTGCGTTCCAGAGTTTCTTGTATTTGAATGATTTGTTGGCGGGATCGTTCAAAGATCATCTGTTCATCATCACGAAGCTGATAAGCCAGCGAACTGAGGTTGACCAGACTCAGCTCCAGAGCCTGGCGCTCTGCCTGGTTCAAAGGTCGGCTGCGCTGGGTCAGTAGCGCGGCTTTTAACTGGAGGAAATGTTTCTCTATCGCCTGACCCATATCGTCGATCAAGGCCAAACTGAACTCGGAGTTTGTTGCTGAACGCAGTGCCGCCAGGTTTTCCGCCAGTAAGTTCTGATGGGCAAACAACTGGGTCAGGTTGATATCACTCTGTCCAACCAGGTAACTGGTTTCCATCGTCTGCAAGATCTGCGACAGCAGCAGCAGTTCGTAGGCCTGATTTACGCTGACGGACACCTGGCCCATTTTATTGCGCAGTGACTGGATCTCCGCTTTGTCTTTATCGATATAGCGGCCTTGCAGGTACTGCAGTGTGGAGGTTGTTGAGGTCACTTTGCGGGCAGAACGGACCATCTGGTCGTGGATATCTCTTTCCGACTGGGTTAACTCAATAAATTTGGAGAAGGTGGTTTTAAAAGTCGTCAGCCTTTCAGCCAGCTCATTGAGGATTTCCGGGCTGGCAATCTGTTCGATACGTCCTTGCTCAACCAGTTTAAGCGCTTGTTCTATGCCTTCCAGTGCGGTGTTGGCAGAATAGATATCGAGGTCGCGGGTATAAATCAGTTCGTTGATTCTGGCATCGTCATGTAACCGGGCCAGAGAGGTCGCACTGTTGTAGCGGTCAATGGTTTTAAACAGATTGGACACGGTAACCCAGCCAAAGGTACCGATGACGAACATAGCCAAACCCAGCACAAAAAAACCGAAAAAAATACGGTTATGTTTATCCTTTAAGTCAAACCAGGATTTAAAGCGGTTTAGTTTGGTCACGTTATGGCACCCTCCAGCGAGTTCGGATTCCATGCCCGTTGCAGATATATAACTTAAATTAATGAGTGGAGATAAACTCATTCATTTCAATTGGTAAGATAATTCTATTGCACCGCTTTCTGCAATAGAGACCAATAAAAAACCGCGGCCAGGCCGCGGTTTTTTATTGCCGGGGTGTGTTACAGCATCTGACAGTTAAGGCAGAAGGCGTACTGGCCTTTCGGGTCATTGAAAGAATTGAGCATAGCGGCATCTTTTACCAGCTGCTCGCTCACCGGAATGAAGCTGGCAGGCAGCCAAGTGTTAAGTTCAATCCCGAGTGAAACCTGAACCTGTTTCATCAGATTCTGCATGAACTGCTCAGCCGGGGAGAGCGGTTCGCTGACCCACATTAACTGATACTGGTCCAGTTTGGCCAGCTCAGCGGCGACTTTGATCGCATCGTCAAAATCACCGATTCGGTCGACCAGTCCCAGCCTTAATGCATCCTGCCCGGTCCACACCCGGCCTTGGGCAACATCGTCCATTTGTGCCGGGTCAATGCGGCGACTTTCGCTGACCAGTCCGGTAAATCGCTGATAGCCGTGCTCAATTCCCAGTTGCATCACCTGTTTGACACCGTCACTAAGGCCGGTAGTGACCCCTGAGCCGGAGAACGGTGACGTGCCAATACCGTCGGTATAGATCCCCATTTTATTGAGGCCTTTTTCAAATGTGGTGATCACGCTGAAAATGCCGATGGAGCCGGTCAGGGTGGTTGGCTGGGCAATAATCTGATCGGCACTCATCGAGATCCAGTAGCCGCCGGATGCGGCCAGACTGGACATTGAGACCACCACCGGCTTACCGGCAGCCTTGATGGCGTCGATTTCGTTGCGGATCACTTCCGAAGCAAATGCGCTGCCTCCCGGACTGTCCACCCGCAATACCACGGCTTTCACCTGGTCGTCGTTGCGCGCCTGGCGCAGCAGTGCCGCAGTGGAATCGCCCCCGATGGCCCCCCGAGGTTGGCTGCCATCCATAATCGCGCCGCTGGCAACCACTATTGCAATTTCATCCTGATTAGGCTGGTTGGAGTCAGGTACGATGGTGTCCAGGTAATCGTAGTAACCAATCGCGTTATAGCTGTCTTCACCGTCGCTACCAAAAGCATCAACCAGCTTGCTGCGTACCTGCAAGCGGTTCGCCAGTTCATCAACCAGGCCCACTTTCAGCATCAGAGCGGCCAGATCGCCGCCAGTCGACTGCAGCTGTTCGAGGAATGAATCCATGCTCGGGCTCAGCACGGCAGGGTCAACTTGACGGTTAGTGGCCACGTCATCGACATAGGCCCCCCACATCTGGCCAAGCCATACTGACGCTGATTGCTTAGCGGCATCAGACATGTCATCACGAATAAAGGGTTCAATCGCCGATTTATAGGTACCGACTCGGAATACGTGAGTATTGACTTCGAGATTTTCCAGCAGGCTCTTGTAATAGAGGGAATAACGGCTGTAGCCCTTTAGCAGAATCAAGCCGTCTGGCGACAGGAACACTTTATCTGCGTAACTGGCCAGGTAGTACTGACTCTGGTTGTAGACATCACCGACGGCGTAAATGGGTTTTCCGGCCGCTTTAAACTCATTCAGCGCCTTGGCAATATAGCGCAGTTTGGTGAGGTGGGTTTCAGACAGGTCACTCAGCGATAACACCAAGCCGGAGATTTTGTCGTCATTTTTGGCGTAGCGAATGGTTTTGACCAGGTCGTACAGCACGTTTTCTTTCGGTAACTCTTTGCCAATCAGCGAGCCGGTGAATGAATCCATTGGATTGATGTAGGTCGCCTGTTCGACGATCGGACCGGACAGGTTCAGTACCAGAGCCGATTTTTTCTCCACTTGTGGGATTGGTGATTCAGTACTGGTGAACAGGTAGTAGAGGATCACTAAGGTAAGGATAAAAAACAGGTTGGTCAGCGCGAGCCTGATAAAGGAGATCAGTTTCCAAATTCCCTTAAAAACCATACCAATAAACTTGAATACTTGTTTCATCATGTCTCCGCTTTAGCTTCAAAAGCTGGCTTTGAGGGTAACGATAGGGTAATTACCTAAAAGAATGAAAGAGTTACATATGAGTTGTTCATCATATGTTAACTAGTATAGGCAAACAATGACAATCTGAGTGGTGTGACAAAAAGTTGCATATCCTGACAATCTTGATCGCTGTTAAAAAAATGTAAACGGGTGTTTGATTTTTGATCTCACCAGGAATACTCTGGTCAGACCATAACGATGAAAACAACAAAAGTGATGTCTGCTATGTACCCACATTTACTACAGCCATTGGATTTGGGCTTTACTCAGTTGCGCAACCGTGTCCTGATGGGCTCAATGCATACTGGTCTGGAAGAACATAAGGAAGGACTCGACAAACTGGCCGCTTTTTACGAAGAGCGCGCTAAGGGTGGGGTCGGTTTGATTGTCACCGGCGGCTTTTCACCCAATTTACGCGGCCGTCTGCATCCTTTCAGCGCCGAATTCAGCAAACCGAAACATGCCCGTGCTCACCGGGTGATCACTGAAGCGGTGCATCGTCACGGAGGCAAAATCGCACTACAAATCCTACATGCCGGTCGCTACGCCATGCATCCGTTTGCCCAGAGTGCCTCAAATATCCGAGCGCCGATTGCCAAATTTGCCCCCAGTGAAATGAGCTGTCGCCAGATCAACAATACCATCGACGCTTTTGCCAACAGTGCGCAACTGGCTCAGCAAGCGGGTTACGATGGGGTGGAAGTGATGGGCTCGGAAGGGTATCTGATCAACCAGTTTATTTGTAAGCGCACCAATATGCGTTATGACGAGTGGGGTGGCAGTTACGAAAACCGTATCCGTTTCCCGCTGCAGATAGTAAAAGCGATTCGCCAGGCGGTGGGCGAAGAATTTATCATCATTTTCCGCTTGTCGATGCTGGATCTGGTGGAGCAGGGCAGTACGCTGGACGAAGTGGTACTGTTGGCTCAAGAGTTGGAAAAAGCCGGAGTTACCATCCTCAATACCGGTATCGGCTGGCATGAAGCAAGGATTCCGACCATAGCGACCCAGGTGCCGCGCGCAGCGTTTACCTGGGTAACCGAGAAAGTCAAACCGCATGTCAATGTTCCGATCGTGACCTGCAACCGCATCAACAACCCGGCGGATGCTGAACACATCATTTCCCATGGTCAGGCTGATATGGTCTCCATGGCCAGACCATTCCTCGCCGACCCCTATTTTGTCGCCAAAGCGGAAAAAGGTCAGGCACAACTGATCAACACCTGCATCGGTTGTAACCAGGCTTGTCTGGATAACGTTTTTAAAGGGCAGCGGGCCAGCTGTCTGGTCAACCCGATTGCCTGCCGGGAAACTGAACTGCGGATCACACCTGCTGAGCAGAAAAAGTCGATCGCCGTCGTCGGTGCTGGTCCGGCTGGGCTGGCTTGTGCCACCACCCTGGCCAGACGCGGTCACCATGTCGATCTGTTTGAGAAAAATGACCGTATTGGTGGCCAGTTCCGTCTGGCGATGCAGATCCCCGGCAAAGAAGAATTCCGGGAGACGATCCGCTATTTCGCCAATCAGATCGACATCACCGGCGTGAATCTGCATCTGGACACCGAAGCGAATTTTGACCTGTTGGCTGAGTATGATGAAGTGGTGATGGCTTCCGGAGTTGAGCCGCGTAAAGTGGCGATTGAAGGGGTCGATAATGCGGAAAAAGTGGTCGATTACCAGACCTTGATTCGGGAAAAGACCCCGCTAGGTGAGAAAGTTGCGATCGTTGGTGCTGGTGGTATCGGTGTGGATGTTGCCACTATGGTAACCGAGCCGCACGATCATCAACTGGACGACTGGTTACATGAGTGGGGAATAGACAAAGAACTCACCCACCCGGGCGGCTTATACCCTTACCCGGATTCCGTCAGTGATAAAACCGTCTGGTTGCTTCAGCGTCGTAAAGGCAAAGTTGGTAAAGGTCCGGGCAAAACCACCGGCTGGATCCACCGGCGCACGCTGGAAAAACGGGGGGTAAACCTGATCGGCGGCGTGACCTATAACAAAATCAGTGACGCCGGTCTGCAGATTGAAGTTGATGAACAGCCAAGGCTGCTGGACGCAGATAAAGTGGTGATCTGTGCAGGCCAGGAGTCGGTTCGACCATTTGAAAACAAATGGCACCTGTTTGGCAGCAAGTTGCATGTTATCGGTGGCGCAGATCATGCTGGTGAACTGGACGCGGTGCGGGCAATTCGCCAGGGCGTTGAGCTGGCGGTGAAGTTGTAACCTAGCGCAGCAACATCCACGACTGACACTTAGCAATAAAAATGGCGCCAACGGGCGCCATTTTCAGTTTAATCGTCGCTCAACATCGTGTTAGCAAGATTACAGAATAACCGTTCTGTTGCCGTAGACAAACACGTGGTCATTCAGAACTTTATTGAGTGCTTTACTAAGAACATTCTTTTCTACGTCGCGACCGGCCTGCGCCATATCGCTGGCGCTGAAGTTGTGATCAACTGGAATAACGTCCTGTTTGATGATCGGCCCCTCATCCAGATCATTGGTTACGAAGTGCGCGGTCGCACCGATGATTTTCACACCGCGTTCATAGGCCTGCTGATACGGTTTGGCACCGATGAAGGCCGGTAAGAAACTGTGGTGGATATTAATTATCCGGTTACGGTACTTTTCAACGAAGTTCGGTGTCAGTACCCGCATATACTTGGCCAGAACCACGTAGTCAGCCTGGTATTGATCCAGTACTTCCATCACTTTCTGCTCATGTTCTTCACGGTTTAAGCCTTCATGAGAGACGCAGTGGTAAGGGATATCGAACTTCTCGGTCAGGCCTTGCAGTTTGTCGTAGTTGCCGATCACCGCCGAAATTTCAACGTCCAGGCTACCGTCATAAGTCTTCATCAGGATATCGCCAAGACAGTGTGCTTCCTTGGTGACCAGAATGACAATTCGCTTGCGGCGGGAGCTGATCAGTTTACGTTTGGCTTTCTCAGGCAGCGCCTGATCCAGATCGGCCAGTAACGTCTGGTCGTTGAAATAGCCTTCCAGCTCGGTGCGCATGAAAAAATGGCCGCTGATATTATCCACGAATTCGTTGTTGTGAATGATATTCAGCTGATGCTTGTAACAGATGTTGGTAATTTTTGAAATAAGGCCCGGTGCGTCAGTGCAGTGGGTCAACAAGGTTTTCTTTTCCATTGTGTTGCTACTTCCGTGAGTATTTTTAGAATCGTAAATTTTTCCTGGGCGCACCCGAAAAGCCGAGTCGCAATATGACAGTAACAATTAAACTATTATTTGGTCGGTTTCAACCAATTCTCCCACCTGCGGTGTGATTATTCCAAGTTTTCTCTTAATAATGAAATCTGCGGTTGCCGTGAGGGGAAAGCGAGTCGCACCTAAGCGGTAAATTTGCCATAATCCGGCTAACGAATTTCCGCTCAGCCGAGACTATGATAAACAAAACCTTTTCTGCTCAAGGGGCGCTGGGGAAAGTGATCCCAGGTTTTCAGCCCAGACAGGCACAGCTAGATATGGCCAATGCGGTAGCCAGCACCATCAGCCAGTCAGGGCAGCTGGTGGTAGAAGCCGGCACCGGAACCGGCAAAACCTTTGCTTATCTGGTGCCAGCGCTGCAGAGCGGCAAGAAAACCATCATCAGTACCGGCTCAAAAAACCTCCAGGAACAGCTTTTTCATCGCGATTTGCCGCAGATGGTCAATGCGCTGGGTTTTTTTGGTGTCACCGCGTTGCTCAAAGGGCGGGCCAACTATCTCTGTCTGGACCGGCTCAGCCGGCAGATGCTGGAGAGCCATAACGCCGCTGCCGATCCGAGTTTGTTGTCGCAACTGGTCAAAGTGCGCAGCTGGAGTTCAGAAACCCAGACCGGCGACCTGGGAGAATGTGAAGCTATTGCCGAAGACAGCCCGGTGATCCCTACCATTACTTCCACCAATGATAACTGCCTGGGCAAAGAGTGCCCGAGTTACAGTGACTGCTTTGTGCTGAAAGCGCGTAAGCGGGCAATGGATGCCGATGTGGTGGTGGTGAACCACCACCTGTTCCTGGCGGACCTGGCGATCAAAGAAACCGGCTTTGGCGAGCTGATCCCGGAAGCGGAAGTGTTCATATTCGATGAAGCACACCAGTTGCCGGATATTGCCAGCCAGTATTTTGGCCAGTCGGTATCCAGCCGTCAGGTTCAGGAGTTGGCGAAAGACATTGAAATTGGCTACCGGACCGAGGCCAAAGATATGCGCCAGCTGCAAAAAGTAGCACAAAAGCTGCAGCAGTCTGCCATGGACGTACGGATAATCCTCGGCGAACCGGGGTATCGCGGCAACTGGCGTGAGGCGCTCAATTCGCCTGCCGTCGCCCGGGAAATGGCCAGACTGATTGAGGCGGTGGATTTCGCTATCGAAGTGCTCAAGCTCGCGATCGGTCGAAGCCAGTTGCTGGACACTGCATTTGAGCGGGCCAATACCATCAAAGGCCGCCTTGACCGGGTGTGCGATATTTCCATAACCGGCTATTCCTACTGGTTTGACACCACCCCGCGCCATTTCAGCCTGCATATCACACCGTTGTCGGTGGCAGACAAATTTCATGAGCAGATAGAGCTTAAGCAGGGCGCCTGGATCTTTACTTCGGCCACGCTGGCGGTCAATGATGACTTTAGTCATTTTACCCGCCGCCTGGGCCTTAAGCCGAGCCAGCAATTTTCTCTGCCCAGCCCGTTCGACTATCAGCAACAGGCTCGATTATGTGTACCGCGATACTTGCCTGAGCCCAACAGCCCGGGTTTAGCCCAGAAACTGGTCACTATGCTGGCACCGGTGATAGAGCAGAACCAGGGGCGTTGTTTCTTTCTCTGTACTTCGCACAGTATGATGCGTGAATTGGGTGAGTTATTTCGTGCCCGCCTGTCACTGCCGGTTCTAATGCAAGGGGAAACCAGCAAACAGAAAACCCTGTCTGAATTCATGGAGCTGGGCAACGCTTTGCTGGTGGCAACCGGCGCATTCTGGGAGGGGATTGACGTTAGAGGCAATACCCTGAGCTGTGTTATCATCGACAAACTTCCGTTTACCGCCCCGGATGATCCGCTGCTTAAAGCGCGGATTGAAGATTGCCGACTGCGCGGCGGTGAAGCATTTGCCGAAGTTCAGTTGCCTGACGCCGTGATAACGCTTAAGCAGGGTGTAGGCCGGCTGATTCGGGACCAGAACGATCAGGGAGCCTTGATCATCTGCGATAATCGACTGGTCACCCGTGATTACGGCGGGGTATTTCTGGCCAGCCTGCCGGCAATACCCAGAACCCGGGATTTGGCTAACATCCAGCAGTTCTTGCAGCAGATTGCCAAGAGCGATGAGTGATAGCGGTAACCGACAACAGAAAGCTTTAACTGAAAACTAATACCAGAGATATACATGAGTGCAAAAATTCTTGCTCTAGATACCGCCACAGAGAACTGTTCCGTTGCTCTGCGAGTAGGTGACCAGACTTTCGTCCGCAGTGAAGTGGCGCCGCGCGACCACACTAAGAAAATTCTGCCAATGGTGGATGACGTACTTAAAGAGGCCGGCCTGACTCTCGGAGAGCTGGATGCACTGGCGTTTGGCCGTGGGCCGGGCAGTTTCACCGGAGTCCGCATCGGTATTGGTATCGCCCAGGGGCTGGCCTTTGGCGCAGATCTGCCTATGATCGGCGTTTCCACCCTGAAAGCCATGGCGCAGGGCAGTTTTAGACGTCATCAGGCCGAACATGTTGCTTGTGCCATTGATGCCCGGATGAATGAGGTCTATTGGGGGCGTTTTAGCCGGTTAGCAAATGGCGACTGGTCTGAAGCAGAGCCGGAATGTGTCATTCCGCCGGCTGAACTGAACACCCTGCTGAGCGAAGCGGACAATCAGTTCCACTGGCACACGGCCGGCACAGGATGGCAAAGTTATGCTGAGGAGTTGGCGCAGTTGACGCTGCCACTGGTTCAGGGTGACGTCCAGTTCCCTGAAGCCGAAGATATTGCCTTTCTGGCCCAGTTTGCACTGGCTGACGGTGCTACGGTGAGCGCTGAACAAGCCAGCCCTGTCTACCTGCGCGATAAGGTTGCCTGGAAAAAGCTGCCGGGTCGCGAATAACAACAGTGTCGAGTGCGCTCTGAATTGATGCGTCACAGAGAACGGGTCTACTATGGTATCAATTAACGGTTTACCGCCGTCGCATCCTTCCCGAGTCCAGCGAGCCAACAAGGCTAAGCGTAAAGATGAGGTGAAGCCAAACGATCAGCAGGCGGCGGTGACTCAACCGAGTAAAGTCGCCAATGCGGTAGCCAACTCGATCCGGTCGGCCGACCCGGCAGATATCCATCGGGCGCAGCTGCAGTATGATCTGCCGGAAGGTCGTGGCCGTAAGGCATTAGAAGAGTATATGGATGTGATGAATCAGGCCCGGCGAGAGGAACTTGCGCATCTGCTGGGCGTCGATATCTATATATAATGAAATTCTGTCTTCTTGTTAAAGAGAGGCTGCCATGTTAAATACACGACCAGTAAACACACCCATTTTAGGCTCATTGTTAGCGGTGCTGCTGTCGATGATGCTCTCCGCCTGTGCGTCATTGCCGGCTGAATTGAGTTCGGAAAATCCCGATGTTGTCACCAGTTATACTGTCTGGACCGGACAACCAGAACAATCCGTTGAAGTCCGGTTAGGCGGGGTTATTGACCGGTTGGAAAATTTACAAGACAAAACCCGCATTGAAATCGTCAGCCTGCCGATAGACTCGGCCGGTCGGCCGGATATTGACGTCGAACCTCAGGGCCGTTTTATCGCTTACGTCGATGGTTATCTGGAGCCGGTCACTTATGCCAGAGGTCGCTTGATTACCGTGTTAGGCCAATCTACAGGGGAAAGGGAAACGGTTAAAGTGGGGGAATCTGAGCATCAGCTACCAGTGATGCAAGCAACCGGCAGCCATGTATGGCGGATAGAGCAACGTATGATCATTAACGATTACGGTGCTCCGTTTCAGTGCTGGGATGAGTTTTGCGATTGGGGCTACGATTTTGGTCCACGCCAGCGCGAAGGACGCATCATTCAACAAGTAAAATAAAAATGAGACAAAAACAGTACCCGATAGCAGATGGTCATATTACCACTTTGGAACTTGGCGACGCCGGGAGTGCAGAGCACTCGATGGTGTTTGTCCACGGTTGGTTAGACAATGCTGCCAGCTTCGAACAATTAATGCCGCAACTGCATCAGCAGTTACCAGACTGGCACCTGTGCGCCATCGACCTGCCCGGCCATGGTCTTTCAAGCCATAAACCGGGCGGCAGCTTCTACCCGTTTCACGATTATATTGATGACCTGCACCAGTTTCTGAGTGCACTGCCGGCCAGTCAGGTGGTGCTGGTGGGGCATTCTCTCGGCGCTCTGATCACCAGCTGCTACAGTGCCGCCTTCCCGGAGCAGGTATCCGGGCTGGTGCAGATTGAAGGTTATGGCCCGCTGGCCGAGGAACCGCAGTTGTGTGTGGACCGGTTGCGACAGGGGGTGATCGACCGTCAGCGCTTGCGCCGTAAGCCGGTACGTGGCTTTGATTCGCCTGAGCAGGCCATAATGCGCCGGGCAGGGATCAACCAGGTTAGCGAACAGCAGATCGCACCGATTGTCCTGCGTGGTTTGGCGCAGCGTGAACAGCGCTGGTGGTGGCGTCATGATATCCGGTTGCAGAGCGCATCGCTGTATCGCATGGACTTTCAACATGCCGAACAGTTTATTCAATCGGTCCGCTGTCCACAGCTGGTCATTCTGGGTCAGGATGGCTATTCCCACCTCAAATCCAACATGCTGAAGAATGAACCGCCACACGCGCAATTTTTGCAAATCCCCGGCGGCCACCACTGTCATCTGCAGCATCCGGATAGAGTAAATGCACTAATTTCTGATTTAGTTAACAAAATTAAAACATCTGTTTAAGTGGTTCGTGCTCAGTGCCGATTGCTGTGCTGTAATAGTGCCGATAATAAATAGGTAACAATTTTGCTGTGTCACTGGCACAGCGTTGCTGGTCAATAACGAGGAGTAACAACGTGGATAAACCTTGGCTTGCACGCTATCCGAGCGATGTACCTGAGACCATCAATCCAGACCAATACCCATCCCTGGTGGAAATGTTCGAACAGTCGGTACAAAAATATGCCGACCAGCCTGCCTTTATGAACATGGGCGTGGTGATGACTTTCCGCAAACTGGAAGAGCGCAGCCGGGCGTTTGCGGCCTATCTGCAAAATGACCTCAAACTGAAAAAGGGTGATCGTGTCGCATTGATGATGCCGAATCTGCTGCAGTATCCGGTTGCGTTGTTTGGCATCCTGCGGGCCGGTATGATTGCTGTCAACGTTAACCCGCTCTACACCCCGCGAGAACTGGAACATCAGCTCAATGACGCCGATACCAGGGCGATTGTGATCGTGTCTAACTTTGCCAGCACTCTGGAACAGATTGTCGATAACACCCCGGTTAAACATGTGGTCCTCACCAGTCTGGGCCAGATGCTGCCGCGCGCCAAAGGTACCCTGGTGGACTTTGTGGTCAAATACGTGAAAGGTATGGTGCCCAAATATGATTTGCCCGGGGCCATTTCCATGCGTAAAGCCTTGCAGCAGGGGCGCCGGCAGCAGTATGTCAAACCGTTTATGACCGGTGATGATATTGCGTTTCTGCAGTATACCGGTGGAACCACCGGGGTAGCCAAAGGCGCAATACTGACCCATCGCAATATGGTCGCCAACGTGATGCAGGCAAAAGGTGCGTATGGACCTGTCCTGACTCCGGGGCGGGAAATGGTGGTCACCGCACTGCCGCTTTATCACGTGTTTGCATTGACGGTAAACTGCCTGCTGTTTGTTGAACTGGGTGGTGCAAACTTGCTGATCACTAACCCGAGAGACATTCCAGGCTTTATTAAAGAGCTGCAAAAGTATCCCTTTACCGCGATCACCGGTGTTAACACCCTGTTCAATGCTCTGGTGGCAAATGAAGATTTCCATGAGCTGGATTTCAGCCATCTGAAATTGTCCGTGGGCGGTGGTATGGCCGTGCAACGTGCGGTGGCCGAGCAATGGAAAAAGTACACGGGTGTCCATTTGCTGGAAGGCTACGGTCTGACGGAGTGCTCTCCTTTGGTGACGGGCAACCCGCATGACCTGACCGAATATACCGGCGCGATAGGTTTGCCGGTGCCGTCGACGGAAGTCCGTATTGTTGACGACGAGGGCCGGCCGCTGCCGCTGACGGAAGTGGGCGAACTGCAGGTGCGCGGACCGCAAGTAATGCAGGGTTACTGGCAGCGCCCTGAGGCAACCAAGGAAGTGATCGACCCGGACGGCTGGCTGTCGACCGGTGATATCGTCAAATTCGATCAGCAGGGGCTGATCCATATTGTTGATCGTAAGAAAGATATGATTCTGGTGTCCGGCTTTAACGTCTACCCGAACGAGATCGAAGACGTGGTTGCGCTGCATGGTAAAGTGTTGGAAGTGGCCGCAATCGGTCAGCCGCATGATGTGTCCGGCGAAGTGGTCAAAATCTACGTGGTGAAACGAGATCCGAGCCTGACTAAAGAAGAGTTGATTGCTCACTGCCGACAGCATCTAACCGGTTACAAAGTGCCAAAACTGATCGAGTTTCGTGATGAGCTGCCAAAAACCAACGTCGGAAAGATACTTCGCCGGGTACTGCGCGAAGAAAATGACGCTAACATGGCTAAGGCCAGCTAGCCATAACAGCGCAAATTCAATCAAATAGTGCTAAGATGCCGGCTCAGAGAGTCGGCATTTTTTTCAGCCACAGCAACAGCGAGATATTTGTGGATTACCAAATCATAGATCAAGACCAGGAGTTAGCTCAGATTTGCCAGCAGGCGAGGGAAGCTGACGTTGTTATGCTCGATACCGAATTTGTCCGGATTCGCAGTTTCTATCCCCAATTGGGCCTGATCCAGTTATACGATGGCGAACGACTATCCCTGATCGACCCTCAGCAAATTTCGGATATGACCCCGCTGGTTCACCTGCTGACCGATGCCTCGGTGTTAAAAGTGCTGCATGCCTGCGGTGAAGATTTGGAAGTGTTCAACAATGCCATGAACTGTGTTCCACAGCCAATGGTCGACTCGCAACTGATGGCGGCTTTTCTGGGCCACGGCCTCTCGACCGGCTTTGCCACTTTGGTGAGCGAAGAGTTGGGGGTGGAGCTGGATAAAAGTGAATCCCGCACAGACTGGACGGCGCGACCACTGAGCCAGAATCAGCTTGACTATGCCGCCGCTGACGTCTTCTATCTCTGGCCGCTCTACCATCAGTTGCAGCAAAAAGTTCAGCAGGCAGGTTGGTGGGATGCGCTGCAACAGGAAAGCGATCTGCTGGTCAGTAAACGTATCCGCAGCACCGACCCGGACCAGGCATACCTGGACATCAAAGGGGCGTGGCAACTGAAACGCAAAGAGCTGGCGATACTGAAAGTGCTGGCAACCTGGCGTTACAAAGAGGCGGTGAAGCGTGACCTGGCGCTGAACTTTGTCTGGAAAGAGAACGATCTGCTAACCGTCGCCAGGTTGGGCATCAGCTCAATGAAGCAAATGGAGCAGGCGGGCTTTGATCCAAGAGCAATACGTCGTCACGGTAACCGTATCATCGCGCTGGTCAAAGCCGCCCAGCAGATTCCGGCCGACGAGTATCCGGAAGCGATTGAGCGCCTGATGGACCAACAGGGTTACAAGCAGCTGTTCAAACAGTTAAAAGATGAAGTAAAACATGTTGCGCAGGCGACAGGCCTGGCGAGCGAATTTCTCGCTTCTAAAAAACAGCTTAATCAATTGATTAGCTGGGTATGGAAAAAGCAGCGCAGTCCGGCGGAATTGCCCGACTTAATGCAGGGCTGGCGACTGGACTTACTGGGTGAAAAACTCGACCGCCTGATCAAGTAACAGTAGTTGGGTGGTAGGAATTAAAAGGGCGTGCATTGCACGCCCTTTTAATTTGTTCGGTCTGGCTGGTTTAACCAGCCAGAACATCCGTTGCAACTTTGTAGCTTGGATCTTCTTTAACATTGATTTCCACCAGGCTGCCGGCTTTATGTAGCAGCGCGCGGCAATCCTGACTTAAATGGCGCAGGTGCAGAGTCTTACCGACGCTGGCGTAGCGTTCTGCGATGGTTTCGATCGCTTCAATGGCGGAATGGTCCGCTACCCGAGACTGGGCAAAGTCAACAATCACATCCTGTGGGTCGCCTTGTGAGTCGAACAGCTCCAGGAAGTTGGCTGCGGAACCAAAGAAAATCGGTCCGTTGATTTGGTACACTTTGGACCCTTCTTCATTAATGTGACTGCTGGCGTAGATATGTTTAGCGTGTTCCCAGGCAAACATCAGCGCAGATACGATCACGCCCACGGCGACCGCAATCGCCAGATCGGTAAACACGGTCACGATCGTCACCAGGACAATAACGAAGAAGTCTTGTTTAGGTACCCGGCGCGCCAGCTTGAATGTTGCCCATTCAAAGGTCCCGATAACCACCATAAACATCACACCTACCAGCGCTGCCAGTGGAATCATCTCAATCAGTGACGACGCAAACAGGATAAAGAACAGCAGCATCAGCGCGGCGACAATGCCAGACAAGCGGCCACGGCCGCCGGAATTGACGTTAATCATCGACTGACCGATCATCGCACAGCCACCCATAGCGCCAAACATGGAGCAGGTCACGTTGGCCAGACCCTGGCCCATACATTCCCGGTTAGACTGGCCACGGCTGTTGGTCATTTCATCCAGCACGGTCAGGGTCAACAGCGATTCGATCAGACCAATCGCCGCCAGAATCACCGCATAAGGCAGAATGATCTGCAGCGTTTCCATTGTCATCGGTACGGCTGGAATTGAGAACGTTGGTAGCGTACCTGCCAGGGTAGCAGCCTCATTGCCTGACATCGCACGCAGGAAGTCCACCACGGTACGGGTTTCCAGTCCCAGCCCTTGAACCAGCAGGGTAATGGTGACGATAGCAGCCAGTGAAGATGGGACCGCAGTGGTGATCTTTGGCAGGAAGTGAATGATAGCCATGGTTAAGGCGACCAGGCCCAGCATCAGCAGCATCTGGTCCTGAGGTAGCCAGGTCAGCATACCGCTCAGGTCCGGTGCTTTAAACTGGCCGAGTTGGGCCAGGAAAATCACGATTGCCAGGCCGTTAACAAACCCTATCATTACCGGGTGTGGCACCATGCGAATAAATTTGCCCAGCTTGAACAGGCCGGCGGCGATTTGCAGAAAGCCGGCAAACAGAATCGCGGCAAACAGGTATTGGACGCCATGACTGGCCACCAGACTGACCATGACCACCGCCATGGCACCGGTTGCTCCGGAAATCATGCCTGGACGGCCGCCAAAGATGGAGGTAACCAGGCCGACGATAAAGGCGGCGTACAGGCCGACCATAGGGTCAACGCCGGCCACGAAGGCAAAGGCGACCGCTTCTGGCACTAAAGCCAGGGCAACAGTCAGGCCTGATAAAACATCATTTTTTACACTGTGTTTGGAAAACTGCGGAAATTCGAACATGAGTAGGTTTTTGGCTGCTTTAGTTTTAAGTTTCTGATGGCTGACTCCAGACACTGCGTGTGCGGTTTAGAATCAGATGAAGAATAGATTGAGCCGACGAATGCTACCGAAAAGTGTGATTAAGTTCAATAATAAAGCGGATTTAGCCGATAAATAAGGCAAATGGGCATAAGTGGTGGCTCATAGTGAACGAAAAGGGCAGCCGAAGCTGCCCTTTCTATTTATGCCAATCTCAGTAACTGCTAGGTTTACTCATCGCGGCACCCGCCTGATCGCGAGCAGACTGACTACCTGCTCCACGCATTTCGTAGCGCTCGGTGCGGAACGGCGCCGCATTGATGGTAATCTCGCTCAGCGTATTTGAACCTGGCGCTTTGGTCATCGGTGATGACGCATGGGCTTTCATCCGTGGCTCAACGGCATCTGCTCCTGATTCAGTAGCAGGCGACTTTTCGACAGCTTCAACTGCAGGCGCGTCGGCCGGCTCTACCGGAAGCTCAGGCTGGCTGGCTTCCTGCGGCGCTGGCTGAGTGGACTCCACCACGGCTGCAGGTTGACTGCTTTCAGCGACTTCTTGAGCTGCAGGTGCTTGCGTTGCAGCTTCTGCTGCAATGACTACTTCTGGCTTGCTTTCTTTAGTCTCTGCAACTGCTACCTGTTTTGGTTCAGCTGGTGCAGGAATATCCTGAACCACTGCTTGAGTGGCAATGATCACTTTGCCCATCGCCATTTCCGGACAAGCGACACCGCCGAACACGGCGCTGGCTGAAACTGGCAGTGCTTCGTTTACAGTCTGCTCAGCGGCAGCCTGCTGTGGCGCTGACTTAGCTTTAGGTTTGGCCAGGTCGTAACGTGGCATCACTTTACCCATTGCCATTTCCGGTGACGCAACACCGCCTTTACGCAATCTGAATGGATTCGGACGACGATCGCGACCGCGACGACGGCGTTGACCATTGGCACGCAGGTGACGTGGAGAACGGCGATTACGGCGTTGTTTTGGCTGTTCGCCTTCGCTGTTGTCAGCCGCGCTGGTTTCAACGGCTTGTGGCTGTGGTTCAGCCTGTCCTCCCGCCGGTTGCTCGACAACTTCCGCTTCTGCTGCGGCATTCTGGTCCTGAACGCGAACCCGTTTGTTCAGTTTACGGCGCTGGCGACGCTCTTTAACCTGAGCCGTTTTCGTTTCAGACTTGGCTGCTTTAGCACTGTCTTCATCGCGGGCGGCTTCGGCTGCCAGTTTCTGGCCTTCTTCAACCAGCTGAGTGCTCTTGACTTCGTCACGCTTAGGACGGCGATCCTGTCTGCCTTTACGACCTTTACCTTTAGCCTGCTCTTTGGCTGCCGGCTTGTCGCTGCTGGCTTTTTCAGCTGGCTTTTCATCGCGAGTAGCCGGGCGAGCGGCACCACCGTCACGGCGTTTATCACGAGACTGACGCTTGCGCTGGTCCGGACGACGGCGTTGGCGATTGCCTCTGTCACCCTGCGGCTTGCTTTCGACTTCTTCTACTACTTTGGTTTCTTCTTCGGCAGAACCGCTAAACAGTTTGCCAAGAGCAGTAAAGAAACGGCTAATCAGACCAGGCTGAGGTGCTTCCTGAACCTTAGCCGCGGCCGGTTTGGCTGCAACTGGTGCTGGTGCTGGTGCAGGCGCCGGGGCTGACTGAGCTGGCGCCGCAAAGCCTTTCAATGCTGGCTCTTCAATCCTGCGTGGTTTAGCTTCTACTTCAGTACCTTCACGACCTTCAGCCTCTTTCATGGCATCCAGTTTTTTCGGCAGCAGGTAAGAAAGAAGATCAAACTCTTCCCCTTCACGGACACGAATCACTTCGAAGTGCGGGGTTTCCATGTCGGCATTTGGCACGACAGTAATTTTAACTTCCTGGATTCGCTCAATGTGATTGACCGAGCGGCGTTTTTCGTTCAGCAAGTAAGAGGCGATAGGAACCGGAACCACGGCCAGTACCTGGGCGGTGTTGTCTTTGAGTGCTTCTTCTTCAATCAGACGCAGTACAGACAGTGCCAGTGATTCGTTATCACGAACTACACCGGTACCGGTACAACGCGGACAGATATGGTGGCTGGCTTCCGCCAACGATGGGCTGAGGCGCTGACGTGACATTTCCAGCAGGCCAAAACGGGAAATTCGGCCAATCTGAACACGGGCACGGTCAATACGCACTGCATCGCGCAGACGATTTTCGACTTCACGCTGGTGACGAACTGGGGTCATATCGATAAAGTCGATCACCACCAGACCACCTATGTCGCGCAGACGTAATTGGCGGGCAATTTCATCGGCAGCTTCCAGGTTAGTGTTCAGTGCGGTTTCTTCGATATCGCCGCCTTTGGTGGCCCGGGCAGAGTTGATGTCGATGGAGGTCAGCGCTTCAGTCGGGTCGATAACGATCGAGCCACCGGATGGCAGACGCACTTCGCGCTGGAACGCAGATTCGATCTGACTTTCAATCTGGTAGTGACTGAACAGCGGAACTTCGCCTTCGTATTTTTTAACCCGGTTAATGAAATCCGGACGTACCAGGCGAATATGCTCCAGAGCACGCTCGTAAATGGTATTGCTGTCGATCAGGATTTCACCGATATCGCGGCGCAAGTAGTCACGAATCGCACGGACGATGACATTACTCTCCTGATGGATCAGGAAAGGCGCTGGATTAGAATCGGATGCACCCTTGATCGCCTGCCAGTGATTAAGCAGAACGTTTAAGTCCCACTCCAGCTCTTCAGCACTTTTGCCTACACCAGCAGTGCGGACAATCAGGCCCATGCCTTGTGGCAGTTCCAGAGTACTTAAAGCAGCTTTGAGTTGAGTACGTTCATCACCTTCGATACGGCGGGAAATACCACCGGCACGAGGGTTGTTCGGCATCAATACCAGGTAGCTTCCTGCCAGTGAAATAAAGGTGGTCAGTGCCGCACCTTTGCTGCCGCGTTCTTCTTTTTCGACCTGTACAATGACTTCCTGACCTTCTTTCAGGACTTCTTTGATACTTGGGCGACCTTGATAGGTGTAACCTTCAGGGAAATATTCGCGGGCGATTTCTTTGAGAGGAAGGAAACCGTGTCTTTCGGCACCGTAATCTACGAAAGCAGCTTCAAGACTAGGTTCGATACGGGTGATACGTCCTTTGTAGATATTTGCTTTTTTCGATTCATGCCCCGGACTCTCGATGTCGAGATCGAACAGGCGTTGGCCATCGACCAAAGCAACACGCAACTCTTCTTTTTGAGTTGCGTTAATTAACATTCTTTTCATTTAATAAAATCTCGTTTTCTTTCTTTTATTGCATAACGCATGGTTGTTGCTGGTCGCCTGATTCATGGTGCCTGATCCCATGGCTATAGTGGTGCAGCCTCCCGGCTGGAGGGATGCTCTGAGGGCACTTCAGTCATCACAAGTTGATCTTATGATCCGCAATTGGGCGGTATATACTCAACATGAACGGGCGTGAGTGGACAACAAACGTGCTAAACCCAGTAATGTCTTACGCCAGTTGCTGCATACGGTATTTAGCGGAAATTACTCAAATTATGCTCAAAAATGCTCGGCTTGATTAAAATGTAGCCATTGCACTTCTTGCAGGTGTGAACTATAGCAGTCCCTTATGAACACAGCAATCTGCTTTGTGGTAATTCGGGAACAAAGGTAGATTATTTGTCAATTTTAGGATCGTTAACTTGCTGTAAATAAATATTAATTCCTGCCGTTGCTGAAAACTTTTAATTTTGGCTGAAAAAATCGCGTCTTAACCGACGGAGAAGCAGCTGAGTAGAGATAAAAATGCCGTTATTCACCATTTTCTTTTCAACAAACTCTCTATCGCAGCCAAATGCGGTGATACAATAGCGCCATGACTGCTGTAAGAACTCAAGTCCAGTTCGTCGAAATCGACGCAGATATGGCTGGCCAGCGAATTGACAACTTTTTACGTAACCACCTGAAAAGCATCCCAAAGAGCATGATTTATCGGATTTTGCGCAAGGGTGAAGTGCGGGTGAATAAAAAGCGGGTCAAGGCTGAATATAAACTCCAGGCGGAAGACGTGATTCGTATTCCGCCCCTGACTATTGAACCGCAGGCCGACAACAAAGCCCCGAGTACCAAGCTGGAGAGGGTGGCCGAGTTGGAACAGAACATACTGTATGAAGACGATCACCTGTTGGTACTGAATAAACCCTCAGGCACTGCCGTTCACGGGGGCAGCGGGCTCAAGTTCGGTGCGATTGAAGCGCTCAGGGCACTGCGGCCACAGGCACGTTTTCTGGAGCTAGTGCACCGGATTGACAGAGATACCTCAGGCATACTGTTGGTGGCGAAAAAACGCTCGGCACTGCGTCATCTGCAGGCCCAGTTCAGAGAAAAGACCGTCAAGAAATTCTATTTTGCTCTGGTGATGGGGCAGTGGAAAAACAGCTGCAATAAAGTCACGGCACCGCTACTGAAGAATGAGGTTAACAGCATTGTCCGGGTCAACCCGAATGGCAAGCCTTCAGAGACCCGTTTTAAAGTGTTGGAAAAATTTGCCCAGGCGACCTTAGTTCAGGCCAGCCCGATCACCGGGCGAACTCACCAGATCCGGGTTCACTGCCAGTATACCGGTCACCCAATTGCCTGGGATGATCGCTATGGTGATCGCCGCTTTGATGCTTACACCGGCCGTTTCGGTCTCGACCGGCTGTTTCTGCATGCGGCTAACATCCGTTTTATCCATCCGGCCACCGAGCAGTGGCAAGAGATCAACGCGCCTATGGATACCCAGTTAGAGACAACGCTGGCAGGGCTGAGACAACAGGCTGACTGATCCAGACTCGTTGGTGACACACAACAAACGGTAGCGCTCAGCTACCGTTTTTCATCGTACATGTCTGAGCGAGCATCGTTATGTGGTCAACGAGCCAATTACAATACCGGCATTCCCTGTTTTGCCAACAGGGTCACCAGCTCAATCAGCGGCAGGCCTATCAGGCTGTTCGGATCTTTGCCTTCCAGACGTTCGAACAGCGCGATTCCCAGCCCTTCACTTTTAAAGCTGCCTGCACAGTAATAAGGCTGTTCGAGGTCGACATACCGGGCTATCTGCTCATCACTCAGGTGGCGAAAGTGAACCGTGAACCGGTCCAATACCGTCTCGACGCTGTCCTGCTCACTGTTGTACAGCGCCAATCCGGTATAGAAATCGATGCTTCGACCGCTTTGTCGTTTCAGTTGTTCAATCGCCTTATCCCGGCTCAGCGGCTTACCGACAATTTCTCCGTCTATCACACAGACCTGGTCGCTGCCGATCACCAGGCTGGGATTGGAAACAGGGCAGGAGCGGGCTTTGCGCTCAGCCAGTCTGAGCACCAGCTGCTGGGGCATTTCACCGCTTAACGGTGTTTCGTCGCAGTCTGGTTCGGCGGTTTCGAACGCTAGCGCGAGTTTTTCTAATAAAGCCCGCCGGTAAGGCGACGTGGAAGCTAAAACCAGTTGGTATTTTTTCATTTTAAATTACAATTTATCCGACATTTGAACCAAGTTATCCGTAGGATAGCCTTGCTTAAATTGGTTCTCTAGCGGAAAGGAAAAAAACGATAACTTTTTTGCCTTTTTCTTTGACTCAAAACGATTTGGAAGATAGAATTCGCGCCCTATGCAAAAGGTAAAAATACCGCGAACGGTTGATCCGGCAAAAGCGGCACAAAAAAGACTCGACTACGATGGCATCATCCAGGTCAGCCTTTTTAAGCGCTTAGAGGAATCGGTCGAAGGCGTTAAACGCGACGCTCAAGTGTCACTGTCATTTGGGTTAGATGAGCAGCGGCTCGTTGTTATCTCTGGTAAAGCTAACATCGAAGTCGATTTAGAGTGTCAACGCTGTAACGAAAATTTCGCACATCAGTTAGATGTCGAATTCACTTATACACCGTATTACGGTGAAAAGAGTGAGCAAGACGCACCGGAAGAGTACGATTTGGTAGATCTGAACGAGTACGGTGAAGTTGATTTGATACAGTTGGTTGAAGACGAGTTCATCTTGAACTTACCCCAAGTTGCGATGCACGACGAAGCGGATTGTAGCGTTAATTCAGACAATTTGGTGTTTGGTGAACTTCCTGAAGAAGTTGAGGAAGAGAAGCCGAATCCATTCGATGTTTTAAAGAGCCTAAAGAAGTAATTCTTTACGCATTAACATAGGAGTAGGGTCCATGGCCGTACAACAAAACCGTAAAACACGTTCTAAGCGTGGTATGCGTCGTTCACACGATGCCCTGTCTACCGCAGCACTATCTGTTGACGCAACTTCAGGTGAAACTCACCTGCGTCACAACGTTACTGCTGAAGGTTACTACCGCGGCAAAAAGGTTATCAACAAGTAAGGTTGACCTTTGCAGAATATAACCGTTGCACTTGATGCAATGGGCGGAGATTTCGGTCCCCGCGTCACAGTGCCTGCCGCAGTGCAGGCACTGTTGCATTTCCCAGAGCTGAAAGTGATTCTGACCGGTGATCAACAAGCGATCACCTCTCAATTATACGAACTTGGTTACCACAACGAGGCACGATTGCGCGTTGTACATTGTGACCGGGTGATTTCAAATACCGAAAAACCTTCCCTGGCCCTGCGTAGCTGCGCTGGCAGTTCCATGGCAACCGCCATTGATCTGGTCTCGGACCATCAGGCTGATGCCTGTGTCAGCGGCGGAAATACCGGCGCTCTGATGGCCATTTCCCGCTTCCGTCTCAAGTTACTTCCCGGCATCGATCGTCCGGCGTTGGTCTCCGCCATGCCGACCGCAGCCGGCAACAAAACCTGGATGCTGGATCTGGGTGCCAACGTATCCAGTGATGCTGATTCGCTGTTCCAGTTTGCTGTCATGGGCAGTGCGTTAGCTGAGCAGCATCTTGGCCAACAACCAAGGGTGGCGATTCTCAATATTGGTGCAGAAGAGATAAAAGGTAATGATCTAGTGAAGCGCTGCGCAGAAATGCTGAGTCAAACCCAGTCGCTCAATTATATCGGCTATATTGAGGGGAATCAGTTATTACACGATGTCGCCGACGTGGTAGTGTGTGACGGCTTTGTCGGTAATGTATGTTTAAAAACCTGTGAAGGGACGGCGCAGCTTTTTATAGATAAGTTACGTGAAAAAATGACGGCCTCATCTATAAAGAGTTGGATTGCAAGAAAATTGTTTTCCGGGTTATTTGATGAACTAAAAACATTGAACCCCGACCAGTATAACGGTGCAAGTTTGCTAGGATTGCGCGGCATTGTCATTAAAAGCCATGGAAGTGCTGATGTAACTGCAGTCATCAATGCGATTGGCGAAGCAGTACACGAGGTCAAACGACAGGTACCAAGCCGTATTAGCGATCGTTTGGAAGCGGTTTTACTCGAGAGGCATTATTAGTCTTCATGTATAGCAAAATATTAGGTACTGGCAGCTACCTGCCATCTCAAGTGCGTTCTAACGCAGACTTAGAGAAAATGGTAGACACTAGTGATGAATGGATCGTTGCCCGTACGGGGATTAAAGAACGCCGCATCGCTGCCGAGAATGAGACAGTTGCCGACATGGGCTATCTTGCCGCGAAAAATGCAATTGAGATGGCGGGTATCGACAAAAACGATATCGATTTGATCTTGGTTGCAACAACCAGCGGATCTCACGCTTTCCCATCAGCAGCCTGTCAGGTGCAAGCACTGCTTGGTATTAAGCATTGCCCAGCTTTCGATATGGCAGCGGCCTGTTCAGGTTTTGTGTATGCGCTTTCGGTTGCCGATCAATATATCAAAACCGGCCATTGCAAAAATATTCTGGTTATCGGCGCGGATGCGCTGTCTAAGACCTGCGATCCCAATGACCGCTCTACCATCATTTTGTTCGGTGATGCCGCAGGAGCCGTGGTCGTAGGCGCGAGTGAAGAGCCGGGTATTCTTTCTACTACTATTAACGCAGACGGCCGCTTTGGTGATTTATTAAGCCTTAAGCATCCGCACCGACGTGACGAAGTTACCGGTGAGTTCGAGCATAGTGAAGATATCAACTGCTGGTTACACATGGCCGGTAATGAGGTCTTCAAAGTCGCGGTGACTCAACTTTCTCGTCTCGTTACTGAGACGTTGAAAGAAAATGGTATGGATAAGTCAGAGCTTGACTGGCTGGTTCCGCACCAGGCCAACCTGCGCATTATTTCAGCCACGGCGAAAAAGCTCTCTATGTCTATGGAGCAAGTGGTCGTCACACTGGATCGTCATGGCAATACGTCAGCGGCCACCATTCCGACGGTCATGGATGAAGCCGTCCGAGACGGCCGCATTCAAGAGGGGCAGTTGCTCTTGCTGGATGCTTTCGGTGCCGGATTCACTTATGGCGCCATGCTGGTCCGGTGGTAGCGGCATGGCG